>NZ_JBVHVP010000001.1:0-792360 GCF_055564775.1 Streptomyces sp. NPDC028991
GTTGATAGGCCGGATCTGGAAGCACCGCAAGGTGTGGAGGTGACCGGTACTAATAGGCCGAGGGCTTGTCCTCAGTTGCTCGCGTCCACTGTGTTGGTTCTGAAACCACGAACGATCAGACCGTGTTGGTCACCGGTTGGTTGTCTGTTTCATAGTGTTTCGGTGGTCATAGCGTAGGGGAAACGCCCGGTTACATTTCGAACCCGGAAGCTAAGCCTTACAGCGCCGATGGTACTGCAGGGGGGACCCTGTGGGAGAGTAGGACGCCGCCGAACAATCATTGCGAGGAAACCCCGCACCGGGAACGGTGCGGGGTTTTCTGCGTTTCGGGGGCGTTGAGATGACGGCGGAGCCCTTTCGGCCGGCCCCGCCCCCTCACAGTTACAGGCGGCCCGCCGCCTTCAGTTCCAGGTACGCGTCGGCCAGCGCCGGTGCCAGATCGTCAGGCGTCGCGTCGACGACCGTGACGCCGTGCCGACGGAGCTGGGCGGCGGTGCGGTCGCGTGCCGCCTGGGCCTGTGCCGCCGCCGCGGCCTCGTAAACGGCATCCGTGTTTCCGCGGGCCTTGGCCATCCGGGAAATGTGCGGGTCCGCCACTGATGCCAGGACGACCGTGTGGCGCTGAGTCAGTCGCGGCAGGACGGGAAGCAGCCCCTCTTCGATCGGAGTCGCGTCGAGTGTCGTGAGCAGCACGATCAGGGAGCGGCGGGGGGCCGACCGGAGGGCGGTCGCGGTGAGTCCGCGGGCGTCGGTCTCGACGAGTTCCGGTTCCAGCGTCGCCATCGTGTTGACCAGGGAAGGGAGCACGGCGCCCGCCGTGCGGCCCTGTACGAGGGCGCGTACTCGACGGTCGTACGCCAGGAGGTCGACGCGGTCGCCGGCACGGGAGGCCAGGGCGGCCAGAAGCAGGGCGGCGTCCATGGACGCGTCGAGGCGGGGCGCGTCGCCCACTCGGCCGGCCGAGGTGCGGCCGGTGTCGAGGACGAGCAGGATGCGCCGGTCACGCTCGGGGCGCCAGGTGCGCACGGCGACGGCGGACTGGCGAGCTGTCGCGCGCCAGTCGATGGAACGGGTGTCGTCGCCGGGGACGTATTCGCGGAGGCTGTCGAACTCCGTACCCTCACCACGGGTGAGCACGCTGGTGCGCCCGTCGAGCTCGCGCAGGCGGGACAGCTTCGACGGCAGGTGCTTGCGGCTCTTGAACGGAGGCAGGACGCGTACCGTCCAGGGAACCCGGTGGGTGCCCTGGCGGGCGAGGAGGCCCAGGGGGCCGTACGAGCGGATCGTGACGCGGTCCGTGTGGCGGTCGCCGCGGCGGATGGGCCGTAGGCGTGTGGTCACGCGGCGGCGTTCGCCGGCGGGCACCGTCACGCGGTGGCGGGACGCCGCGGTCTCCGTGCCGGGTTGCCAGCTGCTGGGTGGCCAGGCGTCGCGGAGATGGGCGCGGAGTGGGCGGTCGGACGGGTTGGTGACCGTCAAAGTGACGTCGGCGGTGTCACCCAGGCGGGTGGAGGTGTCGCCGGAGCGGGTCAGCCGCAGGCGTCGTACGGGGGCGGCCAGGGCGAAGTCGCAGGCGCAGGCCACGGCCAGCGGTGCGTTGACCGCGAGGATGCCTGCCCAGCCGGGGTCCCAGATGCCGACGGGGACGGAGCCGAGGGCCGCGAGGAGCGCGGTGCGTCCGGTGAGTGCCATCAGCGGGGTACGGGGACGTGGGCGAGGATCGCGTTGATGACGGAGTCCGTGGTCACGCCCTCCATCTCGGCCTCCGGACGGAGCTGGACGCGGTGCCGGAGGGTGGGGAGGGCCAGGGCCTTCACGTCGTCCGGGGTGACGTAGTCACGGCCCGTCAGCCAGGCCCACGCGCGGGCCGTCGAGAGCAGTGCCGTGGCTCCGCGCGGGGAGACGCCGAGGGTGAGGGATGGCGACTCGCGGGTGGCCCGGCAGACGTCGACGACGTAGGCCGTGATCTCGGGGGAGATCGTCGTTTTGGCCACCTCCGCGCGGGCCGCCTCCAGGTCGGCGGCGTTCGCCACGGGGCGTACGCCGGCGGCGTGCAGGTCGCGCGGGTTGAAGCCCGCGGCGTGGCGGGTGAGGACGCCGATCTCGTCCTGGCGGGAGGGCAGCGGGACGGTGAGCTTCAGGAGGAAGCGGTCCAGCTGGGCTTCCGGGAGGGGGTAGGTGCCCTCGTACTCGACCGGGTTCTGGGTCGCGGCGACCAGGAAGGGCTCCGGGAGCGGGCGGGGCGTGCCGTCGACCGTGACCTGGCGTTCCTCCATGGCTTCGAGGAGGGAGGACTGGGTCTTCGGGGGCGTGCGGTTGATCTCGTCGGCGAGGAGCAGGTTGGTGAAGGCGGGGCCGGGCTGGAAGGAGAACTCGGCGGTTCGGGCGTCGTAGACCAGGGAGCCGGTGACGTCACTGGGCATCAGGTCGGGGGTGAACTGGACGCGCTTGGTCTCGAGCTCGGTGGCCGCGGCGAGGGCGCGGACGAGGAGGGTCTTGGCGACTCCGGGGACACCTTCGAGGAGGACGTGGCCGCGGCACAGCAGAGCCACGACGAGACCGGTGACGGCGGCGTCCTGGCCGACCACGGCCTTGGCGATCTCGGCGCGCAGGGCCTCGAGGGCGGCGCGGGCGTTGCCCGGGTCCCCGGTCTGCCCGGCGTTGTCAGTGGTCGGGTCCATCATGGACGGCGTACCTCTCTTTCGAGGGCGTCGAGTTGGTCGGCGAGGGCGATGAGGGCCGCGTCGTCGCCGGGCGGCGGGCCGAAGAGGAGGGTGTGCGCGGACCGTCCGTCGCCGTGTTCGCCGTGGAGGTGGGCGGACAGGGCGGGGAGCAGGGCCTCGGGCGTGTGCGCCTGGGTGACGGGGACGCCTACGAGGGGGGCGAGGCGGGTGCGGGTGGCGGAGCGGAGAGCGGTGGCCGCGCGGTCGCGGGCGTTCGCCTTGCGGTAGAGGCGGGCGCGGCCCTCGGCGGTTTCGGAGGCGCGGATCGCGACGGGGAGTCTCTCGGGTACCAGGGGGCCGAGCCGGCGTGCCCGCCACAGGGCCGCGAGGGCTGCGGCGACGAAGAGCTGCAGGGTGCCCCAGAGCCAGCCGGAGGGGAGCAGGTCGAAGAAACTGCGCTCGTCCTCCGGGGCGGTGGCGTCGGAGGGCGAGGGGAGGTACCAGACCAGGTGTTCGCGGGAGCCGAGGAGTTGCAGGGCGAGCGAGGCGTTGCCGTGCTCGTCGAGGTGGTCGTTGTAGAAGATGTCGGGGGCGCCGAGGACGACGGTGTCGCCCCGGGTGCCTTCCTGATGCGCCTCTGTGGAGGTCTCGGGGATGCGGAGCAGGGTGGCCAGGCGCCGACTGGGGTAGCAGGCGTCGGTATCGATGTGGGCGCTGCTGTAGCGGATGCCGCCCGTGTCCGCGGTGCCCGCGCGCCGGGCGGCGGGCAGGTCGCAGGCGGGGGCGAGTGTCGAGTCGAAGCTGAGCGCGGGGTCGGCGGTGACGCCGGGGGCGAGCCGTTCGACGGCGGGGCCGCCCGGGGCCACGAGGACGGTACGGCCGCCGGAGCCCTCGGTCGCGGAGCGCAGCCGTGTCTGCTGGCGTTCGGTCAGCAGATCGGGGGTGGCGACCAGCAGTGTGGTGTCCGGGCCGGCCGCGGCGCGCGCGTCCTCCAGGGTGTCGACCACGCGCGTGGACACCCCCCGGTCGGCGAGGAGTTCGGCGACGGCCCGGCTGCCATAGGGGTCGGCGGAGCGCGGGTCGAGTTCGCCGTGCCGGGCGTCGGAGCGGACGACGGCGATCGCGACCGCACCGGCGAGCAGGACGACGAGCGCGAGCGCGATGCCCCGCGAACGTGTCCACACCTGGCGGGCGGTGGGCGAGGCCGAGGTGGTGGAGAGCGTGGCCTCGGTGGTCATCCGGCGGCTCCCTGGCGGGTGTTCGGGTCCGCGCCGTCGGCCGTACCGGCGGTCGTGCTGCTCACCGGCCGTGGCTTGCTGCGTTCCAGGTCGCCGTCGAGTTCGGTCAGGCGCCGGTACGACTGCTCGGTGCCAGGACGGCCGCCGTACGTGACGTCGTCGAAGTCACGGGCCGCGGCGCGCAGCCGGCCGCCGTGGGCGGGCAGGGCGCGGCCGGCTTCGGTGGCCGCCTCGTCGGCGGTGCGGCCGGGGCGGATGTCGAGGAGGGCGCGTTCCTCCAGGGCGCGGACGACGGCCCGCATGCGTTCCTGGACGGCCTGGTTCCAGTGGCCCTGGGCGGCGTGTGCCTCGGCGGCGGCACGGTGGTCGGCGGCGCTGCGGGGGCGGTCGTCGAAGAGGGCGGGGGCGGAGGCCGGTCCGCGGCGGGGGGTGCCCAGGCGCCACCAGAGGAGGCCCAGTGCGGCCACCACGGCCACGATGACGACGATCAGGCCGAGTGTCCCGCCGGGGGTCGCGGTGGACGCGCTGCTGAACAGCTCGCCGATCCAGTCCCAGAAGGCGTTGAGGGCCCGCTGGAACCAACCGGGGTCGTCCTCGTGGTACATCCGCTTGGACAGCTCGCGGCGCGCGGCCTCCCGCGCGGGGTCGCGTGGGATCGTCACCGGCGGTTCGTCGCCGGAGCGCGACAGCGACAGCACGGAGGCGTCGCCGGAGCGCGGCAGCGTCCGTACGGCGGTGCGTGACAGCACCTCTGTGAGAACTCCCCCCGCCGGGCTCACCGCATCAGCTCCCCGGGGTGGTGCCGGGAGCGCCGGTGCCCGGCAGGCCGACGGCACGGGCCAGTTCGAGGTCGAGGGCCTCGCGGCGGATGCGCTGGTCGATGTAGAGCAGAACGGCGACGCCTGCCGTGATCGGGAAGGTGATCATGGAGCCGATCACCGAGCCGATGCCGCTGACGACGAGGAAAGTCCAGCCGAGGTCCCCGGTGCCCTCCAGGAAGCCGCCTACGCCGTCGCCACCGAGGGCCGCGGCGAGGAAGGCGAAGGGGATGACGATGATCGACGCGACGACGTTCGCGATGATCGTGGCCAGGAGCTGGATGCCGAAGACCCGCCACCAGGAGCCGCGCACCAGCTTCATGGAGCGGCCCATCGCCTTCTTGATGCCCTGCTTCTCCAGCATCAGCGCGGGGGACGCCAGCGAGAAGCGCACCATGAGCCACACCGCGACGACGCCGGCCGCCAGGAAGCCGAGCACCGTCAGGGCGACACCGGCGTCTCCGCCCGTCGTGGCGGTGATGAGGAGACCCGGCGCCATGCCGGCCGTGACGATGCCGGCGACGATGAGCAGCAGCAGGACGATCAGGCCGAACAGTTTCGCCACCTGAGGGCGGGCGTCCCGCCAGGCCTCGCCGATGGTCACGGGCCTGCCGAGTACGGCACGGCTGGTGACGGTCGTCAGCAGGGCGGTGGCCAGGACGGTGCCGATCAGGGAGATCAGGAAGATGACGCCCGAGTTGATCGTGGTGTCGGTCAGCGCGTCGCCGAGTTCGCTCAGGGTGGCGTCGGGGTCGTTGAGGGCCTCCGTGCTGGTGTTGTCCAGGACGAGGCCCTGGAGCAGCACCACGATGATCTCCGTGAAGACCGCGACGGTCAGCGAGATGCCGAGGACCGTGCGCCAGTAGGTGCGCATGGTGGAGACCGCGCCGTCGAGGATCTCGCCGACGCCGAGCGGGCGGAGCGGGATCACGCCTGGCTTGGCCGCGGGCGGGGGGCCTCCCCAGCCGCCTCCCCAGCCACCGTGCCCGCCAGGGGGGCCGTAGCCGCCGCCGTAGCCGCCGGGACCTCCGTAGCCGCCCTGGCCGCCGGGGGGGCCGGGAGGCGGGGCGCCCCAGCCCTGGCCGGGCGGTGGGGGAGGCGGGGCCTGGCCCGGGCCGGTGGGCGCGGACCACTGGCCGGGAGGCGGCTGCTCCTTGGACCACTTCGTGCCGGGGCCCGTCGGTTCCGCGCCCGGCTGGTCCGCGCCCGGCTGGTCCGCGGGCTGCGCGGGCCGGTCGGGGCCGTCCGGACGGCCGGCGGGCTCGGCGGGGCCGGACGCGCCGGGCTCCCGCCCGTCGGACGGGGCGGATCCGGGCGAGGCCCAGCCCGGAGTGTCGTTCATCGTCGCTCCTTCACGGTGCCCGTCCGCGGTCGCGGCGGCAGGTTGGCAGCCATCGTGCCACGGGGTGGTCGGGTGCGGACCGGGCACGGTATGGCCTGCGCACCTTCAATTGTCCGCCGGGTAGGGGGCAGACTGACCGCATGGCTGATCAGGACACGCGAAGCGGCGAGGACAAGCGGCCGACCGAGATCCCGGCACTGCGCTGGGAGGAACCACCCGAGGGGCCCGTGCTGGTCCTGCTGGACCAGACCAGGCTCCCGGCCGAGGAGGTCGAGCTGGTCTGCACGGACGCGTCCGCGCTCGTGGAGGCGATCCGCTCGCTCGCCGTGCGCGGGGCGCCACTGCTCGGCATCGCCGGTGCCTACGGCGTCGCGCTCGCCGCCGTCCGCGGCTTCGAGGTGGAGGAGGCCGCGGCCGCGCTGGCGGGTGCCCGCCCCACCGCGGTGAACCTCGCCGTCGGCGTGCGGCGCGCTCAGACCGCCCACCAGAAGGCGCTCGCCAGGACCGGCGACACCCGGCAGGCCGCCTCGGCCGCGCTGGCCGCGGCGCGGGCGCTGCACCGGGAGGACGCCGAGGCCAGCGCCCGGATGGCCGCGCACGGGCTGGCGCTGCTGGACGAGCTGCTGCCCGCCGGCGGGCACCGGGTTCTCACGCACTGCAACAGCGGCTCGCTGGTGTCGGGCGGTGAAGGAACGGCCTTCGCGGTGGCGCTCGCGGCGCACCGGTCGGGGCGGTTGCGGCGGCTGTGGGTGGACGAAACGCGTCCGTTGCTGCAAGGTGCTCGCCTGACGGCATACGAGGCGGCCCGCAACGACATGGCGTACACCTTGCTCACCGACAACGCGGCCGGTTCGCTGTTCGCGGCGGGTGAGGTGGACGCGGTGCTCATCGGCGCGGACCGCATCGCGGCCGACGGTTCGGTGGCGAACAAGGTGGGGAGCTATCCGCTCGCCGTGCTCGCGAGGTACCACCATGTGCCGTTCATCGTGGTGGCACCGGTCACGACGGTGGACCCGGACACGCCGGACGGGGCGTCCATCGAGGTGGAACAGCGTCCCGGATACGAAGTGACCGAGGTCACAGCACCTCAGGTGCCGGTGACCGGAGCGGGAGGCGGGATTCCGGTGGCACCCCTGGGAACCCAGGCGTACAACCCGGCGTTCGACGTGACTCCGCCCGAACTGGTGACGGCGATCGTCACCGAGGAGGGCGCGGTTTCGCCCGTGACGGCCGAGGCGCTCGCGGAGCTGTGTGCCAGGTCACGCCAGGTAACGATTAGCTAATGGGATGATGTCGTTTATGAAGGGACGAGTCCTTGTCGTCGACGACGACACCGCACTGGCCGAGATGCTCGGCATTGTGCTGCGTGGTGAGGGTTTTGAGCCATCTTTCGTAGCCGACGGCGACAAGGCGCTGGCCGCCTTCCGGGAGACCAAGCCTGACCTGGTACTGCTCGACCTGATGCTGCCCGGTCGGGACGGCATCGAGGTGTGCCGCCTGATCAGGGCGGAGTCGGGTGTGCCGATCGTGATGCTGACGGCGAAGAGTGACACCGTCGACGTCGTGGTGGGTCTGGAGTCGGGTGCCGACGACTACATCGTGAAGCCGTTCAAGCCGAAGGAGCTGGTGGCCCGTATCAGGGCGCGACTGAGGAGGTCCGAGGAACCGACGCCGGAGCAGCTCGCCATAGGCGACCTGGTCATCGACGTGGCCGGTCACTCCGTGAAGCGGGAGGGCCAGTCGATCGCGCTGACGCCGCTGGAGTTCGACCTGCTGGTGGCGCTGGCCCGCAAGCCGTGGCAGGTGTTCACGCGCGAGGTGCTCCTCGAACAGGTCTGGGGCTACCGGCACGCGGCCGACACCCGGCTGGTCAACGTGCATGTGCAGCGGCTGCGCTCCAAGGTCGAGAAGGACCCGGAGAAGCCGGAGATCGTGGTGACCGTCCGTGGCGTCGGTTACAAGGCGGGACCGAGCTGACATGAGCAGGGACAGTGCCGCTTCGGCGCCCGGCCGGTCCGGGGCCCGCGCCGGACGGCCTGTCGGCCACCCGCCCGCCGGCTCCCGCTGGAGCCGTCTGCTGGAGGGCGGGCTGCTGCACGGCGGGGTGCAGGGCAGCCCGGTGCTCCGTCTGTTCATGCGCTGGGTGCGCCGTCCGCTGCTGCCCGTCATGCGGCTGTGGCGGCGCAACATCCAGCTCAAGGTCGTCGTCACCACGCTGTTGATGTCGCTGGGCGTGGTGCTGCTGCTCGGCTTCGTGGTGATCGGCCAGGTCCGCAACGGGCTGCTGGACGCCAAGGTGAAGGCGTCGCAGAGCCAGGCCACCGGCGGGTTCGCGGTCGCCAAGCAGAAGGCCGAGGAGTCGGCCAGCGTGACCGGGGACGACGGCGTGCCCGGGGGCGGCACGCCGGTCGACGGCCGTGCCCCGCAGAACGTCATCCAGTGGATGAGCGAACTGGTGAAGTCGCTCTCCAGCGGCGGCCAGGGCGCCTTCGACGTGGTCACGCTCCCCATGGGCGGGGACAGCGGCAGCGGGCGCGGCCCGCGCGCCTCCGGCTTCGTCAACTGGTCGGCCAGCGTGCCCGAGGATCTGCGGGAGCGGATCGACGGCAGCACCGCGGCGGCGCAGAGCTACACCCGCATCGTCTACGACTCCGACGAGGCCGCGCAGCCGGGGCTGGTCATCGGCAAGCAGGTCAACGACCCGAACGGCGAGCCGTACCAGCTGTACTACCTCTTCCCGCTCACGCAGGAGGAGGAGTCGCTCAACCTGGTCAGAGGAACGCTGGCGACGGCCGGGCTCTTCGTCGTGGTCCTCCTCGGCGCCATCGCCTGGCTCGTGGTGCGCCAGGTCGTCACGCCGGTGCGGATGGCGGCGAGCATCGCCGAGCGGCTGTCCGCGGGGCGGCTGCAGGAACGGATGAAGGTCACCGGCGAGGACGACATCGCGCGGCTCGGCGAGGCCTTCAACAAGATGGCGCAGAACCTTCAGTTGAAGATCAGCCAGCTGGAGGACCTGTCGCGGATGCAGCGGCGGTTTGTCTCCGACGTGTCGCACGAGCTGCGGACGCCGCTGACGACCGTGCGCATGGCCGCCGACGTCATCCACGACGCGCGCGTGGACTTCGATCCGGTGACCGCGCGCTCCGCCGAGCTGCTCGCCGACCAGCTGGACCGGTTCGAGACGCTGCTCGCGGACCTCCTGGAGATCAGCCGCTTCGACGCGGGCGCGGCGGCGCTGGAGGCGGAGCCGATAGACCTCAGGGAGGTCGTACGGCGGGTCGTCGGCGGTGCCGAGCCGCTCGCCGAGCGCAAGGGCACACGGATACGCGTGGCGGGCGACCAGCAGCCCGTCGTCGCCGAGGCCGACGCCCGGCGCGTGGAGCGCGTACTGCGCAACCTCGTCGTCAACGCGGTCGAGCACGGCGAGGGCAACGACGTCGTCGTGAAGCTCGCCGCGGCCGGCGGCGCGGTGGCCGTCGCGGTGCGCGACTACGGTGTGGGTCTCAAGCCGGGCGAGGCGACCCGGGTCTTCAGCCGCTTCTGGCGGGCCGACCCGGCACGCGCGCGTACCACCGGCGGCACGGGGCTGGGGCTCTCCATCGCCTTGGAGGACGCGCGGCTGCACGGAGGCTGGCTGCAGGCGTGGGGCGAGCCCGGGGGTGGATCGCAGTTCCGGCTCACGTTGCCCAGGACCGCGGACGAGCCGCTGCGGGGCTCACCGATACCGCTGGAGCCCGCGGACTCGCGGCGCAATCGCGGGCTGGACGACGCCGGCCTCAGTGACTCCGGCGCGTCGCACGGCACGGGGAAGACGGCCACCGTTCCGGCGCAGGCATCGCTCGGACAGGCGTCCTCGGCGCCCGCCCGGGGCCCGATCCCGCCGCGGTCGGCCACGGTGACACCCACGGCCGATCCGACGGCACTGCCCGGCAACGGCGCGCGTGTGGTGCCGCGACCCGTGTCGGGCGCCCGGAGACAGGACGGCGGGCCCGCGACGGAGGCGGCGAACCGCCCGGACGCGAGGTCGCAAGAGCCGGAGGACTCGAGCAGGCAAGGGGAGGCATCTCGTGGGCGCTGACCGTGAGAGGAGCGGTCGGCGGGGGCCGGCACGCGTGGTGGCGTACGCCGTCTGCGGCGTCGTACTGCTGGGAGGGTGCGCGTCCATGCCCGACAGCGGGGATCTGCGGGGCGTGGAGTCCACGCCGCGCCAGGACCCGCAGGTGCGGGTGTTCGCGATGCCGCCACGGGAGGACGACTCGCCCACGGAGATCGTGCAGGGCTTCCTGGAGGCGCTGACCAGCAACGAGCCGGAGTACGAGACGGCACGCAAGTACCTGACGGGCGAGGCCGCGCGGACCTGGCGGCCGGAGCGGTCCACGACGGTGCTCACGGGCGGGCCGGGTACCGAGTCCGACCACTCGGGAAGCCGCGACGACGCCAACGACTACTCGGTCACGCTGACCGGCACCAGGGTCGCCACGGTGGACGCGCAGCAGTCGTACGCGCCGGCGGACGGCGAGTACCGCGAACCGGTGCACCTCACCCGGGACCACAAGAGCGGGCAGTGGCGCATCGACGTGCTGCCGCAGGGCGTCATCATGGGCAAGTCGGACTTCCAGCGCACCTACATGTCCGTCAACAAGTACTACTTCGCCTCGAACACCGCTCCCGTCACCCAGGCCGGTACGAGCGCGCAGCCGGCTGCCGTCGCCGATCCCGTCTACGTGCGCCGGCTCGTGGACCCCATGACCCAGGTGGTGCGTTCCCTGATCAGCGGGCCGACGAGGCTGCTCGGGCCCGTGGTCAGGTCGAGCTTCCCGACCGGTACGGCGCTGGCCGAGAACGTCGACTCGCTGACGCCCGACGACCACAACAGGCTGACGGTCCGGCTGAACGACCGGGCGGCCGGGGTGGGCGCCGACAAGTGCGACGAGATGGCGGCCCAGCTCCTCTTCACGGTGCGGAACCTCACCCCGGTGGTGGACGAGGTCGAGCTGCGCTCGGGTGGTGAGCGACTGTGCTCGCTCACCGAGGACCGGGCCGAGGCGGTCGCGACGCGCGGCTCGGCCCAGCGGCCGGACTACCTGTACTTCATCGACGACGAGGACCGCCTGGTGCGCATCGCGGCGGGAAGCAGCGGAACCCGGCCGGAACCGGTCCCCGGGGCGCTGGGCGAGGGCGTGGCGGCACTGCGGTCGGTGGCGGTGTCGCGGGACGAGCACAGCGCGGCCGGCATCGGACTCGACAACAAGTCGCTGTACGTCGGCTCGCTGGTGTCGGGCGGTTCGCTCGGCGACCCCGTGCTGGTCAGCAAGGGGAAGACGGAGGGGAACCGGCTGACGCCGCCCAGCTGGGACGCGCAGGGCGACCTGTGGATCGCCGACCGCGATCCGGCCGATCCCCGACTGCTGCTGCTCAAGGAGGGCAAGGGCGAGCCGGTGGAGGTGCGGACGCCGGGGCTGGACGGGCGGGTCCAGGCCGTGCGGGTGGCGGCCGACGGTGTGCGGATCGCGCTCGTCGTGGAGAAGGACGGCAAGCGGTCGCTGCTCATCGGACGGATCGAACGGGACGGGAAGGCCGGCCAGCCGCCCGCGGTCACCGTCCTCGAACTGCGCTCCGCGACCCCCGAGCTGGAGGAGGTCACGGCGATGTCCTGGGCCGGTGACAGCCGGCTCGTGGTGGTCGGGCGTGAGCGCGGAGGCGTCCAGCAGATCGGTTACGTACAGGTCGACGGCTCCACGCCGGAGGCGTCGGTGCCCGCCGCGCTGACCGGCGTGAAGGAGATCGCCGCGACGGAGGACGAGCGGCTGCCGCTGGTGGCGTACTCGGAGGACGTGATCGTGCGGCTGCCGTCCGGGCTGCAGTGGCAGAAGGTGACGGAGGGGACGGCGCCGGTCTACCCGGGGTGAGGTATCCGGCTCTCCTGGGGGAAGCCTCCGACTGTGTCCTGAGGGAAGCCTCCGACTGTCCTGGGTGAGGGCTCCGGCTGTTGCGACGCGGGCGTTCACTCGTGTGGGGCATGCGTGGCCGCCGGTGTCCGGAGTTCTCCACAAGGAGCTCTCCAGCGATTTCCACAGGCCTGGTCGATCCCCGCGTGCGTTGGCACAGTGTGGCCATGCGGGGATTGCGGGAATGGTGGCGGGACCTCACCGACTTGGTGCTGCCGGCCGAGTGCGGAGGCTGCGGCCGGGCTCGCACGGTGCTGTGCCCTCGGTGCCGTGCCGCCCTGAGCGGCGCCGCACCGCGCCGGGTGCGGCCGGTGCCGGAGCCGCCGGGACTGCCGGTGGTGCACGCGGCCGCCCGGTACGCGGACGAGGTACGTGCCGCCCTGCTGGCCCACAAGGAGCGGGGCGTGCTGGCGCTTGCGGCACCGCTCGGCGCGGCGCTGGCGGGGGCGGTGCGGGCCGGGCTCCGGGAGGCACGGTGGGGCGCCGGTGCGAGGGACGCCTGGTGCGAGCGGGGGCCGGTGCTGCTCGTGCCCGTGCCGTCCGCGCCCCGGGCGGTGCGCACGCGCGGGCACGACCCGGCGCGGCGGATCGCCCTCGCGGCCGCGGGGGAGCTGCGGCGGACCGGCACGTCCGCCCGGGTGCTGGCCGTGTTGCGGCAACGGCAAGCGGTGGCCGACCAGTCGGGGCTCGGCGCCCGGCAGCGGCTGCGCAATCTCGCCGGCGCGCTGGCGGTGGCTCCTGGCGGTGGCCGGCTGCTGTGCGGCGGCGGGACGGTCGTCCTCGTCGACGACCTCATGACGACGGGAGCGTCCCTGACGGAGGCGGCGCGTGCCCTGCGCGCCGTGCCGGCCGAAGGGAAATCGGCTGTGTATCCGTCGGCGGCAGGGGAAGGCAGAGAGGAACGGAAGGCCGGGCCCCGAATGGCGGGTCCGAACGAAGGCGGTGGCGTGGTCCGTGAAGCGATCTACGCGGCAGTGGTCGCGGCCTCACCAGATTCTTTCGAAATAAACCGGAACTGACCGGAAACTTGCCTCGTTGCAGGTAATGAGAGGGTCAATTCACTGGAACGGAGGTACGCCGCGGTAGAGGGTGACGACATCCGTCCGGGCGAGATATGTTCGGTTGTGAGGCAAAGCCGCAGGCCACACCTCTCAAATCCGAATGCCGTGCTGCGGGTTTCACCGTCATCGCCCGCACCGGTGGAGTGGAGATCCCGCCCGCGGGGGAGGAGGTGGAAGTCACCGAGTCCGAGGTTCCGGGGTAGACCGGAACCTGGTGCAAAAGGGAGATGCTCCGCCATCGAAGCGGGGCGATCCGGGAACGGAGTTCTGCGTGGACATCGTCGTCAAGGGCCGCAAGACCGAGGTGCCCGAGCGGTTCCGGAAGCACGTGGCCGAGAAGCTGAAGCTGGAGAAGATCCAGAAGCTCGATGGCAAGGTGATCAGCCTAGACGTCGAGGTGTCCAAGGAGCCGAACCCCCGGCAGGCCGACCGCTGTGACCGAGTGGAGATCACGCTCCGCTCCCGCGGTCCGGTGATCCGGGCGGAGGCAGCGGCGAGCGACCCGTACGCGGCGCTCGACCTGGCGGCGGAGAAGCTCGGTGCCCGGCTGCGCAAGCAGCACGACAAGCGCTTCTCGCGCCGCGGTGCGCGCCGGATCTCGGCGGCCGAGGTCGCCGACCACGTCCCCGGCGCGGCCACACTCAACGGGAACGGCGAGGTCGTCCCGCAGGAGAAGCAGGACGGCGTACCCACCAAGAAGATCGGCTCGCTGGAGGTCCAGGGCGACGGTCCGCTCGTCGTCCGCGAGAAGACCCACGTGGCCGCACCCATGTCCCTCGACCAGGCGCTCTACGAGATGGAGCTGGTCGGGCACGACTTCTACCTGTTCGTCGACTCGGAGACCAAGGAGCCCAGCGTCGTCTACCGGCGGCACGCCTACGACTACGGCGTGATCCACCTCACGACGGACACGATGGTCACCCAGGCGCACCCCACCGAGGCGGGGGACGCGCTCGGCGGCTGACAACGCCCGGTGACAGCGGAAATGGTGCCCCTGGAGCGCGTGTGCGCCCCCAGGGGCACCGGTGTGCGACGGTGCGCGAGGGTGTGCGACCCCTTCGTGGCCCGCTCGGCCACCCCGGTGTCGGCCGGGCATGGAATCATGGCGGCAACGGCCCAACCGGTGGGTCGTTGCTCTGGGTTGGCGATGGCTCAGGACGACGGGCCACAGCCTTCAGGGGGAGGAACGATGGCGGACACTTTCGGACCGATGCGGGGCGAGGCCGTCGACGACGGGATCGACGACGGAGTCGCCGGCATGGGCCCGGACGCGGGCTCTGCGCGCGCGGAGCCGATCAGGGTCCTGGTCGTGGACGACCACGCCCTGTTCCGCCGCGGTCTGGAGATCGTGCTCGCGGCCGAGGAGGACATCCAGGTCGTCGGGGAGGCCGGTGACGGTGCCGAGGCCGTGGAGAAGGCCGCCGACCTGCTGCCCGACATCGTCCTCATGGACGTGCGGATGCCCAAGCGGGGCGGGATCGAGGCCTGCACCTCCATCAAGGAGGTGGCCCCCAGCGCCAAGATCATCATGCTGACGATCAGCGACGAGGAAGCCGACCTCTACGACGCGATCAAGGCGGGCGCGACCGGTTACCTCCTCAAGGAGATCTCGACGGACGAGGTGGCCACCGCCATTCGCGCGGTCGCGGACGGGCAGTCGCAGATCAGTCCGTCCATGGCGTCGAAACTGCTCACCGAGTTCAAGTCGATGATCCAGCGGACCGACGAGCGCCGTCTCGTTCCCGCGCCGCGGCTCACGGACCGAGAACTCGAGGTCCTCAAGCTGGTCGCCACGGGAATGAACAACCGGGACATCGCCAAGGAACTGTTCATTTCCGAGAACACCGTGAAGAACCACGTGCGCAACATCCTGGAGAAACTGCAGCTGCACTCCAGGATGGAGGCCGTGGTGTACGCGATGCGGGAGAAGATTCTCGAGATCCGCTGACGGCCGATGTCCGACGGCCGATGTCTGACGGCCGATGTCCGACGGCGGACGGCTGACGCGGGTCAGGCGAGCAGGCGGGCCAGCTCTCTCGTGAGGTGCTCGCGCAGGTCCGGCGACTCGACCCGCTCCACGCGTACATCCGTGCAGTCCACCCAGCCCGCCGCCTCGACCAGGGCCTGGGCGACTGCCGGGGCGGCCTTGGGACCGTCCAGCGTGACCTGTCGGGCGACCAGAGTGCGTCCCTCGCGCGCGGGGTCCACGCGGCCGACGAGCCGGCCGCCGGCCAGGACGGGCATCGCGAAGTAGCCGTGCACCCTCTTCTGCTTGGGCACGTACGCCTCCAGGCGGTGGGTGAAGCCGAAGATCCGTTCCGTGCGCGCGCGGTCCCAGATCAAGGAGTCGAAGGGCGAGAGCAGCGTCGTGCGGTGGCGGCCGCGCGGAGGCCTCTCCAGGGCCGCGGGGTCCGCCCAGGCCTGCCTGCCCCAGCCCTCCACGGTGACCGGGACCAGGCCCGAGTCGGCGATCACGGCGTCGACCTGCTCACCCTTGAGACGGTGGTAGTCCGCGATGTCCGCCCGCGTGCCGACACCCAGGGACTGACCGGCCAGGCGGACCAGGCGGCGCAGGCACTCGGCGTCGTCCAGCTCGTCGTGCAGCAGCGCGGCCGGGACCGCGCGCTCGGCCAGGTCGTACACCCGCTTCCAGCCGCGGCGCTCGACGCACACCACCTCGCCGTACATCAGCGCACGCTCCACCGCGACCTTCGTGCCCGACCAGTCCCACCACTCGCTGGTCCTCTTCGCGCCCCCCAGGTCCGTCGCGGTGAGCGGACCCTCGGTACGGAGCTGCTTGACGACCTGGTCGTAGGCGCCGTCGGGGAGGTGGTGGTGCCAGTGCGGGCGGTCGCGGTAGGCGCGGCGGCGGAAGGCGAAGTGCGGCCACTCCTCGATGGGGAGGATGCAGGCGGCGTGGGACCAGTACTCGAAGGCGTGCGTGTCCTGCCAGTACGCGGTCTCGACCGTCTTGCGGCCCACCGGGCCCAGGCGTGCGTACGGGATGAGTTCGTGGGAGCGGGCGAGGACCGAGATGGTGTCGAGCTGTACCGCGCCCAGGTGACGGAGGACACCGCGGACGCCTGCGCGGCGGTCGGGGGCGCCGAGGAATCCCTGTGCGCGGAGGGCGAGGCGACGGGCCTCGTGCGCGGACAGTTCCGTGGTGGGGGGCGGGAGGGTCGTCATACATCCGCACGATAGGGGGTGGGTCTGACAGCGGGGGTGGGGTTGTCGCGGTGTGCGGTGTGCGGGGGTGCGGCACGGCGGCCTGTAGCTGTGCCGGGTGACTGCTTGCAGCCGTGTGGGCGTGGCTACGGCGTCGGCAAGTACGGGGACGTCGACGGGAGGGAGAGGTCCGAGGGGAGGAGGGAGCCGATCCAGGAGTCGCGGCGTACGCCCTTGTTGTTGATCGCGGAGCGCAACGTGCCCTCCATGGTGAAACCCGCGCGCTGGGCCACCGCGCGGGAGGCCGTGTTGCCGACCTCGGCGCGCCATTCCAGGCGGTCGATCGCCCGGTCGGTGAAGGCCCAGCGGGACGCGGCGAGGGCGGCCTCGGTGACGTAGCCGTGGCCGCGGTGTTCCTTGGCGCCCCAGAAGCCGATCTCGCCGACGCCCAGGGAGATCATCGTGATGCCGAGCATCCCCACCAGGTCCCCGGTGGGGAGGAAGAGGCCGAAGGTGAACATCGAGGCGTTCGCCCACCCGTCGGGGACCGTCTGCTCCGTGAAGCTCCGCGCGTGCTCGTGGAGGTAGGGCGAGGGGATCGTGGTCCAGCGCTGGATGTCGGGATCCCGTGCGGCGGCGTACACGGCCTCGGTGTCCTGGGGTCCGACCGCGCGCAGGACGAGACGGTCGGTGGTGAGCGTGACGGGTTCCATCGCCCGATTCTGCGCGGCGGGCCGCGGCGGACGCCATCTTTTTGCCGTGCGTGAACAGACGGTCACTTTTCGCGCAATTCGCCGACGGGTACGGCACCATCCGCGGTGCCCGGACGTTGAACCCGATGACAGCGGATCGGAAACCGGGTGACCGGAAGCTGGATGAAGGAGCACACGGTCCCCGTTACAGCGGGCTCCCGGGGCGGCGGGGTCCTCGCATACGATGGCCGTTGCTCAGTACGTCACAGGAAAACGACCGTCCCAGGCCCGACCGGCAAGGAGACCAACCCCCGTGTCCGTCCTCTCGAAGATCATGCGTGCAGGCGAAGGCAAGATCCTGCGCAAGCTGCACCGCATCGCGGACCAGGTCAACTCCATCGAAGAGGACTTCGTCGACCTCTCCGACGCCGAGCTGCGGGCCCTCACCGATGAGTACAAGCAGCGCTACGCCGATGGTGAGAGCCTGGACGACCTGCTTCCCGAAGCCTTTGCCACCGTCCGGGAGGCCGCCAAGCGCGTCCTGGGACAGCGGCACTACGACGTGCAGATGATGGGCGGCGCGGCCCTGCACATGGGCTACGTGGCGGAGATGAAGACCGGCGAGGGCAAGACCCTCGTCGGCACGCTGCCCGCCTACCTCAACGCCCTGTCCGGCGAGGGCGTGCACATCGTCACGGTCAACGACTACCTGGCCGAGCGCGACTCCGAGATGATGGGCCGCGTCCACAAGTTCCTCGGTCTGAGCGTCGGCTGCATCCTCGCCAACCAGACGCCGGCCCAGCGCCGCGAGATGTACGGCTGCGACATCACCTACGGCACGAACAACGAGTTCGGCTTCGACTACCTGCGCGACAACATGGCGTGGTCCAAGGACGAACTCGTCCAGCGCGGACACAACTTCGCCATCGTCGACGAGGTCGACTCCATCCTCGTCGACGAGGCCCGCACGCCACTGATCATCTCCGGCCCCGCCGACCAGGCCACCAAGTGGTACGGCGATTTCGCCAAGCTGGTCACGCGCCTGAAGAAGGGCGAGGCCGGCAACACCCTCAAGGGCATCGAGGAGACCGGCGACTACGAGGTCGACGAGAAGAAGCGCACCGTCGCCATCCACGAGTCGGGTGTCGCCAAGGTCGAGGACTGGCTGGGCATCGACAACCTCTACGAGTCGGTGAACACCCCGCTGGTCGGCTACCTGAACAACGCCATCAAGGCCAAGGAACTCTTCAAGAAGGACAAGGACTACGTCGTCATCGACGGCGAAGTCATGATCGTCGACGAGCACACCGGCCGTATCCTCGCCGGGCGCCGTTACAACGAGGGCATGCACCAGGCGATCGAGGCGAAGGAAGGGGTGGACATCAAGGATGAGAACCAGACCCTCGCCACGATCACCCTCCAGAACTTCTTCCGCCTCTACAAGCGCCACGACCACAACGGCAAGGAACAGCCCGGCCTGTCCGGAATGACCGGTACGGCGATGACCGAGGCCGCCGAGTTCCACCAGATCTACAAGCTCGGCGTGGTGCCCATCCCGACCAACCGGCCGATGATCCGCAAGGACCAGTCGGACCTGATCTACCGCACCGAGGTAGCGAAGTTCGAGGCGGTCGTCGACGACATCGAGGAGAAGCACGGCAAGGGCCAGCCGATCCTCGTCGGCACCACCTCGGTCGAGAAGTCCGAGTACCTCTCGCAGCAGCTCAGCAAGCGCGGCGTCCAGCACGAGGTGCTGAACGCCAAGCAGCACGACCGTGAGGCGACGATCGTCGCCCAGGCGGGCCGCAAGGGCTCCGTGACGGTCGCCACGAACATGGCCGGCCGTGGTACGGACATTAAGCTCGGCGGCAACCCCGAGGACCTCGCCGAGGCGGAGCTGCGTCAGCGCGGTCTCGACCCCGAGGAGCACATCGAGGAGTGGGCCGCGGCCCTGCCCGCCGCCCTCGAGCGTGCCGAGCAGGCGGTCAAGGCGGAGTTCGAGGAGGTCAAGGAACTCGGCGGCCTCTACGTGCTGGGCACCGAGCGGCACGAGTCGCGGCGTATCGACAACCAGCTGCGTGGTCGTTCCGGCCGTCAGGGCGACCCCGGCGAGTCCCGTTTCTACCTCTCCCTGGGCGACGACCTGATGCGGCTGTTCAAGGCCCAGATGGTCGAGCGCGTGATGTCGATGGCGAACGTCCCGGACGACGTGCCGATCGAGAACAAGATGGTCACGCGCGCGATCGCGTCCGCCCAGTCGCAGGTCGAGACGCAGAACTTCGAGACCCGTAAGAACGTCCTGAAGTACGACGAGGTCCTCAACCGGCAGCGCGAGGTCATCTACGGCGAGCGGCGCCGCGTTCTGGAGGGCGAGGACCTGCAGGAGCAGATCCAGCACTTCATGAACGACACGATCGACGCGTACGTGCAGGCCGAGACCGCCGAGGGCTTCCCGGAGGACTGGGACCTCGACCGCCTCTGGGGTGCCTTCAAGCAGCTCTACCCGGTGAAGGTCACCGTCGAGGAGCTGGAAGAGGCGGCCGGTGACCGGGCCGGTCTCACCGCCGACTACATCGGCGAGTCCATCAAGGACGACATCCAGGAGCAGTACGAGGCGCGTGAGACGCAGCTCGGCTCCGAGATCATGCGTGAGCTGGAGCGCCGGGTCGTGCTCTCGGTCCTGGACCGCAAGTGGCGCGAGCACCTCTACGAGATGGACTACCTCCAGGAGGGCATCGGCCTGCGCGCGATGGCGCAGAAGGACCCGCTGGTCGAGTACCAGCGCGAGGGCTTCGACATGTTCCAGGCCATGATGGAGGGCATCAAGGAGGAGTCCGTCGGCTACCTGTTCAACCTGGAGGTCCAGGTCGAGCAGCAGGTCGAGGAGGTTCCGGTCGAGGACACGGCGCCGTCGCTGGAGAAGGGCGCGCAGGACGCGGTCCCGGCCCAGGCCGGCGCCCGTCCGGAGATCCGCGCCAAGGGGCTCGACGCCCCGCAGCGCCGGGGTCTGCACTTCTCCGCGCCGACCGTGGACGGCGAGGGCGGCGTCGTCGAGGGCGACTTCACCACCGACGACGAGCCCGCGCAGCCCCAGTCCGACGGGCTCACGCGCGCGGAGCGCCGCAAGCAGGCCAAGGGCGGACGGCGCCGTAAGAAGTGACAGCGCGGGCGTGACGGTGCGGTGCCTGCGGGCGCCGTATCGGCGGGAAGGGCCGGCCACCTCCGGGTGCCCGGCCCTTCGGCTGTCCCCGCTGTCCCCGCTGTCCTCGCTGTCCCCGCTGTCCTCGCTGTCCCCGCACCCCCGGTGGTCGTCGCCGGTCGTCGCCGGTGCCAGTCTCCGTCGGCGGCGGCGGTTTCAGTCGTCGTCCGTGTGCGGCCGGCGGCGGCCGCCCAGCTCCACCGCCGTGCAGCGCCAGCGCAGGTCGCGGCCCTGCTCCAGCCGGAAGGCCATGGCCCGCAGCTGGTCACCTGCGCCGATCCGGGCGAAGACCTCCAGGGCACCCGGCCGGGGCTCGAAGTAGCCGATGTCGCGGATGACGGGGGAGGTGCCGCGCGTGCGCAGGGGGCCGCGTTCGGCGAGGTGGGTCAGTTCGTCGTAGGCGCGGCCGACGGTGTGGCGGAGCATCGAGTGGACGGGGCGCCGACCGCTGAGCACGTTGAGGAGGAGCTCGGCGAAGCGGTCGGTCGGGCGGAGCTGCGGGACGGGGCGGCGAGGGGTCTGGGCGGGGACGGGAGGCGCTGCCGGGGCCGGGACGGCCCCGGGCGCTGCGGGGGCGACGGGACCGGGTACGGCGGGGGCGACGGCCTCGGGTACGGCCGGGGCGACGGGACCGGTGAGGGGAACGCCCGCTGTCGGGCGCGGGGGCGTCCTGGTGGCCCTGCCCGGTCCTGCGGTGGGCGGGCGGGTGTCCGCCGGCCTGGTGCGGGCTCGCGGGGACCTGCTGCCCGGAGAGCCCGGCGGGCGGCCACCGGACGCCGCGGCCCGCACGGCGCTTCCACCGGGCCTGCGGGGCGGCACGCCGCCGGCCGCGTGGGCCGGGGCGTCGGCGGGGGTGTGCAGAGGCGCTGCGCCGGGCGGCCGGGGCGAGGGATCGCCACCGGGCCCACGGGACGGAGCGGGGGTGAGCGAGCCTTCCGGCGTGCGGAGGGGCGTGTCGCTCGGGCGGACCTGGGTCCGGGTCATGACCTTGCGCATTGGGGGCTCCCCGTTCGGCGGCCCGGGTGATACCGGGCAGTAACTTCGCGGTCGAGGATCTTGGTACGGGGTGGCGAGGCGGCACGGCAAGGAGGACGGCGGCCGGGCCGAGGGGGTCGGAAGGTCCACCCATCAGAGTGACCAGGGTGGTCGGAAGGCCCGGGCCGGAGCGGCTGCACCGGGTGAATTCCGGGCCGGGGGTGGACGCGACGGGCGTCATGGGCGGGGACCCGAAAGGGGACCCCCGCACGTATCCTGAAGGCTCTCCGGACCATCCCCGGCCGTCTCGGGCCTTCGGTGGCGCTCCCGACCACGAAAGCGGCAGTCTCATGCGCGTCTACGTCCCCCTGACCCTCTCGGGCCTCGCCGAGGCGCACAGCACGGGAGAACTGGGGACCGGACCGCTCGTCGCCTACGCCGTCACACCGGCGCTGCGCGAGTGGTACGTCTCGGACGACATCGAGGAGCTCGAGTACGCGGCCCTGAACCGGGCCGCGCTGGCCTCGCTGCGGCTGCTGGCGGCCGACGCCGGTGCGACGCGGCGCCGGGTCGTGGTCGCCGCCGACGTGGCCGACGGAGCGGCCTCGGCCGACCCGGACCGGGGGCTCGTTCCTGCTGCGCCGGGCGAGGTCCGGCTCGCCGGGCCCCTGCGGCTCGCCAAGGCCGCCGCGGTGCACGTCGACTCCGCCGACGCGGAGGCGGACGTGGCCGCCGCGGCCGAGGCCCTCGCGGCGGCGGACGGCGGGGACGACGACGCCCGGTTCGTCGTGGACGGGGCCGAGGACCACGAACTGCTGTGGTACGCGACCCAGGAGATCCCGAGCCTGGTGGAGCCCGGCCGCTGACGCTCCGCCGGCCGGCCGTCGTGGCCCCGTCTTGATTGTCAGTGGCGGCGGGTACGTTTTTGGGCATGGGGATGCAGACAGGGGCGCACATCGTCTGGGACTGGAACGGGACGCTGTTCCACGACAACGACGCGATCATCGGGGCGACGAACGCCGCGTTCGCCGAGCTGGGACTGGCCTCGATCACGCTGGAGCAGTACCGGGCGCTGTACTGCGTGCCGGTGCCGAAGTTCTACGAGCGGCTGATGGGCCGGCTGCCCACCGACACCGAGTGGGAGGTCATGGACGCGACCTTCCACCGCCACTACACCGAGCACCGGGTGCGGTGCGGGCTCACCGAGGGCGTGGCGGAGCTGCTCACCGGCTGGCGGTCGGCGGGGCGCAGTCAGTCGATTCTGAGCATGTACGGCCATGACGAGCTGGTTCCGCTGGTCAAGGGGTTCGGGATCGAGACGCACTTCATACGCGTCGACGGGCGGACCGGTCCCTCCGGGGGCAGTAAGGCCGAGCACATGGTGCGGCATCTCGCGGAGCTGGTGCTGGCCGGGGTGGAGCCCGCTCGTACGGTGGTCATCGGGGACGCGGCGGATGACGCGGTGGCCGCACGGCACGTGGGGGCCGGAGCGGTGCTGTACACCGGGGGATCGCACAGCCGGGCCAGTCTGGAGGGGGCCGGAGTGCCGGTGGTGGACACGTTGGGGGAGGCCGTGGCGGAGGCGGAGCGGTTGGCCGCGTGAGCGGTGCGGGTGCCGCCGGTCGAGCCGGTGGCCGCGGTGGACGCTGCGTGGTGCCCGGCGCCGGGCGGCGGACGACCGCTGCTCGCACACTGAGCCGCAGCTGTGCAGAACGTCCAAGTTCGGGCCTTGGTTTTGTACACATGCGGCTCGTGACGGGGGCCCCGCAAGGAGCGATAGCCTTGTGGCGTGATCAGCGCGATAGCTCGCGGGGGCACCGGCGCCCCCGCTCTGCGCCCGGTACGCACGGACGACATCCGTGTCCGGGCGGCGGTCGCTGGTCTTCGCGGGCGGGACGGGGCATCGAAGGCCCCCGGTACGACGCCGCACACTCCCCGGACGGTGACAGCGAGAGCGACGTCACACCCGGCGAGCGCGGCGACATTGGCTGATATGCCCCCGCTCCTCTCACCTTGCGGCATAGCGTCGGAACAGACCGGACACCCCGCGTCTCGACGTCATGCCGGAAGGCAGGAGACCGTACTTCCTTCTACGTCACGCAACGGCGCGCGACAGGAGTCAGAGGACAATGCAGACCAAGCTGGACGAAGCCAAGGCCGAGCTGCTCGAAAGGGCTGCGCGGGTAGCTGAGAACAGCCCGGTCGGGGGGCACCTACCGACTGGGACGACGGACGAGGGCGCGCCGGGCACCCCGGACCACGCGTCCGTGTTCGCGTTTCTCCGGCGCTACTACCGGCACACCGCCCCGGAGGACCTGGCCGACCGCGACCCGGTCGACGTCTTCGGAGCCGCCGTCTCGCACTACCGGCTGGCCGAGAACCGCCCGCAGGGCACGGCGAACGTGCGGGTGCACACCCCGACGGTCGAGGAGAACGGCTGGACGTGCAGCCACTCCGTCGTCGAGGTGGTCACGGACGACATGCCCTTCCTCGTCGACTCCGTCACCAACGAACTGACCCGGCAGGGCCGCGGCATCCACGTCGTCGTCCACCCGCTGATCGTGGTGCGGCGCGACGTCACCGGGAAGCTCGTCGAGGTGCTCACCGGCGGCCCCTCCGACGACCTGCCGCACGACGCGCACATCGAGTCCTGGATCCACGTCGAGATCGACCGCGAGACCGACCGCGGCGACCTGAAGCAGATCACCGCCGACCTGCTGCGGGTCCTGAACGACGTCCGTGAGACCGTCGAGGACTGGGGCAAGATGCGGGACGCCGCCGTCCGCATCGCCGAGCGGCTGCCCGCGGAGCCCGCCCCCGACGACCTTCCCCCGCGGGAGCTGGAGGAGGCCCGCGAGCTGCTGCGCTGGCTGGCCGACGACCACTTCACCTTCCTCGGCTACCGCGAGTACGAGCTGCGCGGTGACGACTCCCTCGCCGCCGTCGCCGGCACCGGCCTCGGCATCCTGCGCTCCGACCCGCACCACGCGGCCGACGAGAGCCACCCCGTCAGCCCGTCCTTCGAGCGGCTGCCCGCCGACGCCCGGGCCAAGGCCCGCGAGCACCGGCTGCTGGTGCTGACCAAGGCCAACAGCCGGGCCACCGTGCACCGGCCGTCGTACCTGGACTACATCGGCGTCAAGAAGTTCGACGAGAACGGCAACGTGGTCGGCGAGCGCCGCTTCCTCGGCCTGTTCTCCTCCGCCGCCTACACCGAGTCCGTCCGCCGGGTCCCGGTCATCCGGCGCAAGGTGGAGGAGGTGCTGGAGCGGGCCGGTTTCTCGCCCCACAGCCACGACGGGCGGGACCTGCTGCAGATCCTGGAGACGTACCCGCGCGACGAGCTGTTCCAGACCCCGCCGGACGAGCTGCAGGCCATCGTCACCTCCGTGCTCTACCTCCAGGAGCGGCGCCGTCTCCGGCTCTACCTGCGGCAGGACGAGTACGGGCGCTACTACTCGGCCCTCGTCTACCTCCCCCGGGACCGCTACACCACCGGTGTCCGGCTGCGGATCATCGACATCCTCAAGGAGGAGCTCGGCGGCACCAGCGTCGACTTCACGGCCTGGAACACCGAGTCGATCCTGTCCCGGCTGCACTTCGTGGTCCGCGTCCCGCAGGGCACCGAACTGCCGCAGCTGTCCGACGCCGACAAGGATCGCATCGAGGCCCGCCTCGTCGAGGCCGCCCGTTCCTGGGCCGACGGGTTCGCCGAGGCGCTGACCGCCGAGGTCGGCGAGGAGCGGTCCGCGGAGCTGATGCGCCGCTACGGCAGTGCCTTCCCCGAGGGCTACAAGGCCGACCACGGACCGCGCTCCGCGGTCGCCGACCTCGGTCACCTGGAACGGCTCGACGAGGACCGGACGTTCGCGCTGAGCCTGTACGAGCCGGTCGGCGCCGCGCCCGAGGAGCGGCGCTTCAAGATCTACCAGAAGGGCGGCCAGGTCTCCCTGTCGGCCGTCCTGCCGGTGCTCAGCCGCCTCGGCGTCGAGGTCACCGACGAGCGCCCGTACGAACTGCGCTGCTCCGACCGCACGGCCGCCTGGATCTACGACTTCGGGCTGCGCATGCCCAAGTCGGTGGCGGGCGGCGCCGACTACCTCGGCGACGACGCGCGCGAGCGCGTCCAGGACGCCTTCGCCGCCACCTGGACCGGCCAGGCGGAGAACGACGGCTTCAACGCCCTCGTGCTCAGCGCCGGGCTGACCTGGCGGCAGGCGATGGTGCTGCGCGCGTACGCGAAGTACCTGCGGCAGGCCGGCTCGACGTTCAGCCAGGACTACATGGAGGACACCCTCCGCAACAACGTCCACACCACGCGGCTGCTCGTCTCGCTGTTCGAGGCGCGGATGGCCCCCGAGCGCCAGCGCGCCGGGCGGGAGATCGTCGACGCCCTGCTCGAGGAAGTCGACGCGGCCCTCGACCAGGTCGCGAGCCTCGACGAGGACCGCATCCTGCGGTCCTTCCTCACCGTGATCAAGGCGACGCTGCGGACGAACTTCTTCCAGAAGACGAGCGACGGCAAGCCGCACGACTACGTCTCCATGAAGTTCGACCCGCAGGCCATCCCCGACCTGCCCGCCCCGCGCCCGGCTTTCGAGATCTGGGTGTACTCGCCGCGCGTCGAGGGTGTGCACCTGCGCTTCGGCAAGGTCGCGCGCGGTGGTCTGCGCTGGTCGGACCGCCGGGAGGACTTCCGCACCGAGATCCTCGGCCTGGTCAAGGCGCAGATGGTGAAGAACACCGTCATCGTGCCGGTCGGCGCCAAGGGCGGCTTCGTCGCCAAGCAGCTGCCCGACCCGGGCGTCGACCGCGACGCCTGGATGGCCGAGGGCATCGCCAGCTACCGGACCTTCATCTCGGCGCTGCTCGACATCACCGACAACATGGTGGCCGGCGAGGTCGTGCACCCGGCGGACGTCGTCCGGCACGACGAGGACGACACCTACCTCGTCGTCGCCGCCGACAAGGGCACCGCGAAGTTCTCGGACATCGCCAACGAGGTCGCCGAGTCCTACAACTTCTGGCTCGGCGACGCCTTCGCCTCCGGCGGCTCGGCGGGCTACGACCACAAGGGCATGGGAATCACCGCCCGCGGCGCCTGGGAATCCGTCAAGCGGCACTTCCGGGAGCTGGGCGTGGACACCCAGACCCAGGACTTCACCGTCGTCGGCGTCGGCGACATGTCCGGCGACGTGTTCGGCAACGGCATGCTGCTCAGCGAGCACATCCGCCTGGTCGCCGCCTTCGACCACCGGCACATCTTCCTCGACCCGGCCCCGGACGCGGCCACCTCGTACGCCGAGCGCCGGCGCCTGTTCGAGCTGCCGCGCTCGTCGTGGGAGGAGTACGACACCGAGCTGATCTCGGCCGGCGGCGGCGTCTTCCCGCGCACGGCCAAGTCCATCCCGGTCAACGCGCACATCCGCGAGGCACTCGGCATCGAGTCCGGCATCACCAAGATGACGCCGGCCGAGCTGATGAAGGCGATCCTCGCGGCGCCGGTGGACCTGCTGTGGAACGGCGGCATCGGTACGTACGTCAAGGCGTCCACCGAGTCCAACGGCGACGTCGGCGACAAGGCCAACGACGCCATCCGCGTCGACGGCAAGGACCTGCGGGTGCAGGTCGTCGGCGAGGGCGGCAACCTGGGCCTGACCCAGCTCGGCCGGATCGAGTTCGCGCTGCACGGCGGCCGGATCAACACCGACGCCATCGACAACAGCGCGGGCGTGGACACCTCCGACCACGAGGTGAACATCAAGATCCTGCTCAACGGTCTCGTCAAGGACGGCGACATGACCGTCAAGCAGCGCAACAAGCTGCTCGCCGAGATGACGGACGAGGTCGGCGCGCTGGTCCTGCGCAACAACTACGCGCAGAACACGGCGATCGCCAACGCACTGGCCCAGTCCAAGGACATGCTCCACGCCCAGCAGCGCTTCATGCGCCACCTGGTCAGGGAGGGACACCTCAACCGAGCCCTGGAGTTCCTGCCCACCGACCGCCAGATCCGCGAGCGTCTCGGCACCGGACAGGGCCTGACCGGTCCGGAGACGGCCGTGCTCATGGCGTACACGAAGATCACGGTCGCCGAGGAGCTGCTGCACACCTCGCTGCCCGACGACCCGTACCTCAGGGGCCTGCTGCACGCGTACTTCCCGACGGCGCTGCGCGAGCAGTTCCCCGACCGGATCGACGGCCACCCGCTGCGCCGCGAGATCACGACGACCGTCCTGGTCAACGACACGGTCAACACGGGCGGTACGACGTATCTGCACCGGATGCGCGAGGAGACCGGTGCGTCGCTGGAGGAGATCGTGCGGGCGCAGACCGCGGCCCGGGCGATCTTCGGCTCCTCCCGGGTGTGGGACGCGGTGGAGGCTCTGGACACCAGGGTCGAGGCCGCCGTGCAGACCCGCATCCGGCTGCACTCGCGCCGCCTGGTCGAGCGCGGCACGCGCTGGCTGCTCAACAACCGGCCGCAGCCGCTGGAGCTCGCCGAGACGGTGGAGTTCTTCGCCGAGCGCGTCGAGCAGGTCTGGTCGCAGCTGCCGAAGCTGCTGCGCGGCGCGGACGCGGAGTGGTACCAGCACATCTACGACGAGCTGACCGCCGCCGGTGTCCCGGACGAGCCGGCCACGCGGGTGGCCGGGTTCTCCTCGGCCTTCCCGACGCTGGACATCGTGCTGGTGGCCGACCGCATGGGCAAGGAGCCGCTGGACGTCGCCGAGGTGTACTACGACCTCGCCGACCGGTTGAGCGTCACCCAGCTCATGGACCGGATCAGCGACCTGCCCCGCACCGACCGCTGGCAGTCCATGGCCCGCGCGGCGATCCGCGAGGACCTGTACGCGGCGCACGCCTCGCTCACCGCCGACGTCCTGGCGGCGGGCAACGGCACGTCGACGCCCGAGCAGCGCTTCAAGGCGTGGGAGCAGAAGAACGCGGCGATCCTCGGCCGGGCCCGCACCACGCTGGAGGAGATCCACAACTCGGAGGCCTTCGACCTGTCCAACCTGTCGGTGGCGATGCGGACGATGCGGACGCTGCTGCGCTTGCATTCGTGACGGCGTGACCGAGTGCCGGAGCGACCGAGTGACGCCGTGACGCCGTGACGCCGTGTCGCCCTGACGGCGTGACGCCGTGTCGCCGTGTCGCCCTGACGGTGTGGCCGTGTGAGGTGCCCCGGGCTGCGAAAGCCCGGGGCGCCTTTATGTCCGGGTTGCCCGAATGTCCCGTATAGGGTGACCGCGTGACTGGGCGTCTCTGGACGACACGCGTCGCCGCGCTCGTCCTCCTCCTGCTGCTGCTCCTGGTCGTCGTCCGGCTGCCCTGGGCCGGTGACCTGGGCATACACGCGGCCACCGTCGAACGCCTGCGGCACAGCCTCCTCGACCCCGGCAACCCGCTGGTCGATGCGGACACGCCGAGCCCGTACTACTCGCCGTGGACGGTGCTGCTCGGCTGCGTGGCCAAGGCGACCGGGTTCTCCACCTTCGTCGTGCTGCGGCTCGGCGCGCTGGCGGCGCTCGGGGTGCTGGCGACGGGGGTGTGGCGGTACGTGCGGGTGCTGAGCGCGCGCCCGGCGGCGCCTCCGCTCGCGCTGCTGTGCCTGACGCTGCTGTGGGGCACGGAGCAGTTCGGCTGGAGCGGCTTTCTCGGGCTCCACTCGCTCGCGCTGACGGTGGCGTATCCGAGCGTGTGCGCGCTCGGGCTCGCGTTCCATCTGTGGGCGTGGCTGTCGCGGCCGACCGGGTGGGGGGTCTGGCTCGGGTGCGGGCTGCTGTGGGCGGTGATCCTGCTCGTCCATCAGTTCTCGGGCGTCGTCGCGTCGTTGGGCGCGCTCGCCGTCGTGTGCGCGGCGCGGGCCGGGTGGGGGGTGTGGGCGCGGCTGGGGGCGGGGCTGGCGCTCGGGGCGGTGGTGCTGTGGGCCTGGCCGTACTACGACTTCTTCGCGCTGCTCGGAGCGGGGGACGGGATGGACGCGGTGCACCGGTCGCTGTACCGGGACCTGTTCGGGCGGTACTGGCTGGTGCTGGTGGGTGTGGCGGCGCTGGGCGTGCGGTGGTGGCGCGACCGGCGGGACGTACTGGTGTTGTTCTTCCTGCTCGGTGCGGCGGTTTTCCTGGCGGGTGGGGTGAGCGGGCACTGGTCGTGGGGGCGGGTGCTGCCCGCCGCGCTGATTCCGGCGCAGCTCGCGGTGGCGCTGGAGGCGGTGGAGGCCGGGCGGCGGACGGTCCGGGCCGGATGGGGGTGCGTACTGGGCGCGGCGCTGGTGGTGGGGGCGTGGGGGCAGGCGGGGACGCTCGGGTACGTGGTCGAACGGGGGGTGTTGCCGGGGGTGGTCGAGGAGACGTACCGGGAGCCGTGGGACGGGTACCACTGGATCACCCCGTGGGTGCGGTACGGGGACGTGGTCATGGCGAGGAAGTTTCCGGCGCGGCAGATTCCGGCGTACGGGGCGTACACCGTGGCTCCCGGGTATCCCGACTTCTTTCTGCCGGACGAGGAGGATCGGGTGGCGGCGGTGCGGGCGTTCTTCGCGCAGGGGGCGGCGCGGAGTGTGCGGTGGGGGACCGTGCGGGAGTACGGGGTGCGGTGGGTGGTGGACCGGGGGGATCGGCTTCGGGGGGTTGAGGGATTGAGGGTGGTGGCTCGGGGGCCGGGCGGTGAGGTGTTGTATGCGGTGGTGTCGTGAGCGGGAGTGTGCCGAGGGTGGGTTTCGTGGTCGCCCGGCGTCGGGGCGCGGCGGCGGTGGGTGCGCGGCCCGGCGTGGCGGGAGGCCTCGGCCTCCCCGGAGGGGGGTGGTACCCCGAGCACGTCAGCGTAGGAGGCTCGCTGCCAGGCGGGCCGTGCGTTTCACCCGGGGTGTGGCCAGGCGGCGCGCCGCCGGGCGGATCAGTGTCGCCGTGCTGCCCACCGGCTGCCAGCGGATCTGGAGGCGGCCGGGGTTGTGGCCCTCCGGTTCCGCCGTGACCCGGTGGGGGAGGGCGCCGGCGTAGTAGGGGACGCGGGCGGTCAGGGGTGGGAAGGACAGAGGGGCCAGGAGGAGGCCCGTGTGGGCCTGGCCCTGGTGGCGGATGCGGAGTACGGGGTGACGGATGCCTTCGAAGCCCTGGAGGGGGAGGCGGGCCGACGCCAGGTCCAGGCGTACGTGGCCCTCGAAGACGCCGGGGCGGACGGGGCAGAGGCGGAAGGGGACCGTGAGGCGGCGGCGGCCGGGGGAGAGGTGGAGGGTGGCGCGCTGAGGGCCGACCGGCAGGCGCAGGGCGGGGTCGTAGGTGCGGACGGTGAGGCCGATCGACGCGCCGGGGCCTCGTTCGATCTCCGTGATCTCGTGGCGGAGCTGGGCGGTGAAGAAGGGGCGGGTGTCCAGGTCCAGGTCCGTCAGGTCCAGTTCGCGGCGGGCCTGTCCGGAGTGCGGGACCCCCTCGCCCCAGTAGGTGCGGCCGTCCGCCGGGTCCGGCGTGGTCCGGCGCGGGGCCACGTCGTGGCCGAGGCCGCGGGCCGCGAGGCGTATGTCGGACAGGCGGCGGTCGCGGACCAGTTGGAGGACGACCCGTTCGGCGCGGGGGAGGCGGGCGTAGGCGCCGGGGGTCAGCGTGTCGAGGTACGGGGTCACGATGTCCGCGAAGGACGCGAGCCACGCGTCGTCCCGGTACGGGAGGTCACCGGCGTACATGCGGAAGTCGTGCTTGAGGAACTTGAAGTCCTTGTCCTCCCGCAGCGACACGTGCCCGCTCTCGGCCAGGAACGCGTCGATGAGACGCTGCACGTGGACGCGGTCGCGGACGTTGGTCAGCTTGTGCCGCTGGTTGGATATGGAGGCCGCCTCGGAGGCGGCGTACGGGGCGACGTACCAGCGGTAGACCGGCTCCGGGACGACGGTGAACGTCTTGGCCAGGCAGTACGCCTGCGCCGAGAAGAGCTGGTCCTCGTAGTGGATGCCCTCGGGGAAACGCAGGTCGTGCCGGTCGAGGAAGGCGCGGGCGTACATCTTGCTGGTCGACAGGTGCTCGAAGAGCAGCCGCGGGTCGGCCTCGATGCCGTCGAGGGTGCGGCGCTCGGCGACCAGGTGCGGCATCCACGTCGTACGGCGTCCGCCGTCCACGCGTATCCGGTGCACCGCGCCCATCGCGAAGTCGATGTCGCGTTCGCGGTGGGCGGCGAGCAGGACCTCGACGGCGCGTTCGGGGAGTTCGTCGTCGCTGTCCAGGAACATCAGGTACGGCGCCCGGGCGATCTCCAGGGCGCGGTTGCGCGGGGCGCTGCAGCCGCCGCTGTTCTCGGGCAGGCGGAGGTACACGACACGGGGGTCGTGGGCCGCGAGTCCGCGGGCCACGTCCTCGGTCGCGTCCGTCGAGTGGTCGTCGCTGATGACGATCTCGATGTTCGCGTGGGTCTGGCGCAGGACGGACGCGACCGCGCGGGGGAGGCGTTCGGCGTCGTTGTAGACGATGACGGTGACGGTGACGTCGGGGGTGCTCGTCGCGGTCATGAGGCCCATGGCGCGGTCGCCTCCTCGGGGGTCGGGGCCGGGGTGCGCTCCTCGACCGGCAGTACGGGCGGCAGCGTTCGTTCGTCCTCGCCGAGGAAGACCCGGCGCACGACGCGTTCGGCGGCGCGGCCGTCGTCGTACCCGCAGAACCGGCGCCGGAAGGCGGCCCGCGCCTTCGCCGCGCGTTCGTCGCGCCAGGCGTCCGTGCCGAGGATCTCCGTCAGCTCCCGCTGGTCGCGGGCGACCGGGCCGGGAGCCTCGGCCGGCAGGTCGAAGTAGACGCCCCGGGTGGTGCGGTACGTCTCCCAGTCGTCGGCGTGGATCACGATCGGGCGGTCGAGGTTGGCGTAGTCGAACATGATCGACGAGTAGTCCGTGACCAGCGCGTCGGCGGCCAGGCACAGCTCCTCGACGGGGTCGTAGGAGGAGACGTCGATGATCCGGCCGGTGCGGCGCAGGCCGGTCAGCGGGGAGGACGGGGAGGCGGCGGTCTCGTAGAAGTAGTGGGCGCGCACCAGCAGGACCGTTTCCTCGCCGAGTTGGTCGGCGAGGGCGGCGAGGTCGAGGCGCGGGGTCCAGCCGGCCTCGTAGTCGCGGTGCGTGGGGGCGTACAGGATCGCCCGGCGGCCGGGCGCGATGCCGAGGCGATCGCGGACCGCGCGGACCTCGGCGGCGCCCGCGGTGTAGTAGACGTCGTTGCGCGGATAGCCGTGGTCGAGGGAGACGTGGCGGGACGGGTACGCCCGCTGCCACATGCGGGTGGAGTGGCTGTTGGCCGAGACGCTGTAGTCCCACTTGTCGACGCGCTCCAGCAGGGCCTGGAAGTCCAGGCCCCGGGCGGCGGCGGGGTACGGCATCTGGTCCAGGCCCATGCGCTTGAGCGGGGTGCCGTGGTGGGTCTGGAGGTGGACGGTGCCGGGGCGTTTGACGATCGCGTCCGGGAAGTTGACGTTGTTGACGAGGTACTTGGCGCGCGCCAGCACCTCCCAGTAGCGGCGGGTGCCGGGGACGACGTGGTCGGTGCCGGGCGGCAGCAGGGCCGCGCCCGGAGCGGTGACCACCCACACCGGGTGGACGCTCGGCGCGAGTTCGGCGAGCTTGGCGGCGATGGCGGCCGGGTTGCAGGCGACGCCGCGGGCCCAGTACGCCGAGAAGACGGCCAGGTGCGGGTCGACCGGTTCGGCGAGTGCCCGACGGTACTGGAGGGTGCGCAGCCGCGTCCCGGCCCGGTGCCTGCCGGTGCGCACCGCCGACCGCATCCTGCGGCGCGCGCGGTTGGCGGCTTGGAGGGCGCGGTACTCGGCGCAATCGTCCTTCTCCAGCAGCGACCGGCGTACGCCTTCGAGGCCGGCCGGGTGCCGGTGGCCGTCGGGGCGGTGGCGCCGGGCGGCCAGGGACGCCCGGTGGAAGAACGCCCGCGCGACGTCGTCCGGCATCCCGGCGCGGGCGAAGGTGCGCAGGCAGTCGCGGACCATCAGGTCGTACAGGACGCGATGGACGGCCGCGCGGCCGGCGGCCAGGTCGAGGAGTGTCTCGTAGCGCTCGACCAGGGCGTGGCGCTGCTTCGGCGTGACCGGCGGCAGGCTCTGGGGGCGCAGTCGGCGCTCCTCGTACGCCGGGTGGGGCAGGCAGGCGACGCGGTCGGCGAGCAGCAGGGCGGTGTACGCGGCGAAGGGCTCGTCCTCGGTGGTGAGGAGGCGCTCGTGGGCCTGCCAGAAGCCGGCCCGCACGGCGCGGTTGCCGAGCAGCGGGGTCAGTCCGAGCAGTGCCGGGCGGTCGTCGAGGGCGAGGCCGGCGCGGCCGGCGCGGCCGGCGCGGGCGAGGCGGGGGCCGTCCGGGGAGGGCAGGCCGGAGGCTCGCCAGGTGCTGTGGACGTGGTCGAAGAGCAGGACGTCCACCGAGTCGGGGAGGCTCGCGGTGTGCTCGGCGACCGTGCGCGGTGCGCCCGGGGGCAGCCCGTCCTTGGCGTGGACGAAGTGCAGCCACCGGCCCGACGCCCGCGCCGCCCCCGCCGCGCGGGCCGCGGCGTCGCCGGCCCCGTCCGGCAGGGACAGCACGGTGAACGCGGGGGTGTGCGGCTCGGCGGTCTCCCGCGCCCAGTCCCCGACGGCGGCCACGATGACCTCGATGCCGGTGAGGGGGTGGGCGGCCAGGGAGTCGAGGAGAGCGGGCAGGTGGTCCTGGACGTTGGGGCCGTGGACGACGACGCTGAGTTCGGGCGTCTCGGACAGGGTCTCGGCCATCGCGGGGACTCCTTCGCCTCGGTCGCTCCCGGATCACTCCTGTTCGTTCGTTCGGCCATAGTGGCATTAATCGGGCAAAAGGGTTAACCGTGCGTACGCCTCCCGGGGGAAGGCGCTCGGCAGGGGCGGCTCCTCAGGCGGCCGTTCCGGCCTTGGGTGCCGCCTTGGGCGCGGCCTCGGACGCGGCCCCGGGTGCGGGCTTGGATGCGGCCCCGGGTGCGGGCTTGGATGCGGGCTTGGGCTTCGCCGCCTTGTCCGGGCCGCCGGTGAACTTCTCGTACTCCTTCAGTACCTCCTCCGTCGGCCCGTCCATGCGCAGCTCGCCGCGTTCGAGCCACAGCACCCGGTCGCAGGTGTCGCGGATGGACTTGTTGCTGTGGCTGACCAGGAACACCGTGCCGGCGTGCCTCCGCAGCTCCCGGATGCGTTCCTCGGAGCGCTTCTGGAACGAGCGGTCCCCGGTGGCCAGGGCCTCGTCGACGAGGAGGACGTCGTGGTCCTTGGCGGCGGCGATGGAGAAGCGCAGCCGGGCCGCCATGCCGGAGGAGTACGTGCGCATCGGCAGCGTGATGAAGTCGCCCTTGTCGTTGATGCCGGAGAAGTCGACGATCTCCTGGTAGCGCTCCTTGATCTGCGCGCGGGACATGCCCATCGCCAGGCCGCCGAGGTGGACGTTGCGCTCACCGGTGAGGTCGCTCATCAGGGCCGCGTTGACGCCGAGGAGGGACGGCTGGCCGTCCGTGTAGATGCGTCCGTTCTCCACCGGGAGCAGGCCGGCGACCGCCTTGAGCAGCGTCGACTTGCCGGAACCGTTGGTGCCGATCAGGCCGATCGCCTCGCCCCGGTACGCCACGAAGGACACGTTCTTCACGGCGTGCACCCGGCGCACGCCCGCCGCCTTCTCGGCCTTCTTGCCGCGCAGGATGCGGTTCAGGGCGGCGGTCGCGGAGCCGCGGCCGCCGCCGGTGCCGTTGACCCGGTAGACGATGTCGACGCCGTCGGCGACGACGGTGGGGACCCGCTCGTCCGCCTGCTTGTTCATGCCGTTGTGGTCAGCCACGTCCGTACGTCTCCTCGGCCTTCCAGAAGTAGATGAAGCCGCCGATCCCGGCGACCAGGGCCCAGCCCACGGCCATCGCCCACACGTGGTCCGGCAGCATGCCGCCGCCGAAGCTGTCGATCAGGGCGAAGCGCATCAGGTCGATGTAGATGACGGCCGGGTTGACCTGGAGGAGGGGGCCGACCCACGAGGGCAGGCCGCTGTCCGGGCCGGTCATGTGATGGATGCTGAACATGACGCCCGAGCCGTACATCCAGGTCCGCAGCAGGAACGGCATCAGCTGCGCCATGTCGGGGATCTTGGAGCCCACCCGGGCCATGACCAGTGCCACGCCCGCGTTGAACACGAACTGCAGCACCAGCGCCGGGACCGCCAGCACCCAGGAGGCGCCGGGCGGAACGCCGAAGGCGAGCAGGATCACGACCAGGGCGGCCATCGAGAACATCAGCTGCTGCAACTGCTGGAGGCAGAAGGAGACCGGCAGCGCGGCCCGCGGGAAGTGCAGGGCGCGTACGAGGCCGAGGTTGCCGGAGACGGCCTTGGTGCCCGCCATGATCGAGCTCTGCGTGAAGGTCCACACGAACACGCCGGTGACCAGGAACGGGACGAAGTCCTCCACGCCGCGGCTGGTGTTCATCAGCATGCCGAAGATGAAGTAGTACACGGCCGCGTTGAGCAGCGGCGTCATCACCTGCCAGACCTGGCCCAGCTTGGCCTGGCTGTACTGGGCGGTGAGCTTGGCGGTGGAGAAGGCGGTGATGAAGTGCCGGCGCGCCCACAGCTGGCGGACGTACTCGGGCAGGGAGGGGCGGGCGCCGCTGACGGACAGGCCGTGGCGGGCGGCGAGGGCCGCGAGGTCGTGGTCGGCGGGGGTGGGAGCGGCCGGGGCCGGGGTCGGGGGCGGTGTGTGGAGGACCTGACTCACATCCGCTGCTTTCGCTCGGGGGAGGGGGGGCGCCCGTCGTTCACCTGAGTGACCTTGCGCGTTCACTTACGTCGGGACGGGACCGTATCGTCGTGACGTGAGCGTAGGGCTTGGCCGCGTCGGAACGCAACCGTTTCGTCGTAACGCCCCTATGCTTGGCTCGCATGACGACCAACGCCGACGAGCCGCAGCCGCGCCCGCGCCGCCGGGCCCCCGCCGGGGCGGCCGTGCTCCGCGAGGACGTGACGGAGGCCATCCGGGCGGCGGTCTTCGAGGAGCTCGCGGCGGTCGGCTACGCGCGGATGTCCATCGAGGGGATCGCGCGCCGCGCGGGGGTCGGCAAGACGGCCGTCTACCGGCGCTGGCGCTCCAAGCTGCACCTGGTGCTCGACGTCGTCTCCGCGCTCGCCGTGCAGGGCCTGCCCGCGCCCGACACCGGGTCCCTGGAGGGTGACCTGCGGCTGCTGTACGAGGTGACGTCCCGCGCCCTGCGCCACCCGGTGGCCTCGCAGATCATCCCCGACCTCCAGGCGGAGGCGGCCCGCAACCCCGACATCGCCGAGGCCATGCAGAAGACCCTGCGGGAGGGCCAGGACGGCGTCGCCAGCAAGATCCTCGCGGCGGCGGCGGAACGCGGCGAACTCGCCGCCGGCCTCGACACCGACCTGGCCCTCGACCTGATCTCGGGCCCGCTGTACTGGCGCTCGGTGGTCATCCGCGGCCCCAGGCCCCCGAAGGGCTACCTGGGGGCGCTGGCGCGGGCCACGGCGGAGGGGCTCAAGGCGCTCTGACGCGGGCCGGGGCCCGTCGGCGGGCCGTGCCCGGACGTGCTCCGCCGCTTGCGCCGGACGGGCCCTAGTCCCGCGCCGCCCCCGGACGCAGCCGTACCCAGCCGGCCCACGCCGACGTGATCATGTCCTCGACGTCGTACTTGGCCTTCCAGTCCAGTTCCACGGCGGCGCGGTCGGCCGAGGCGACCACGCGGGCCGGGTCGCCGGGGCGGCGGGGAGTGACCGTCGGGGGGTGGTCGTAGCCGGTGAGGGCGTTGATGCGGTCGATCATCTCGCGGACGGAGACGCCCTCGCCCCGGCCGATGTTGAGGGTGAGGGTGCGCCCGGGGGAGGCGGTCAGGGCGCGGGCCGCGGCGACGTGGGCCTCGGCCAGGTCGACGACGTGGATGTAGTCGCGGACGCAGGTGCCGTCAGGCGTCGCGTAGTCGTCGCCGAAGACGCGCGGGGCGGCGCCCTCCGTCAGCTTCTCGAAGACCATCGGGACGAGGTTGTGGACGCCGGTGTCCGCCAGCTCCGGGCTCGCCGCGCCCGCCACGTTGAAGTAGCGGAGGGAGGCCGTGGACAGGCCCGAGGCGCGGCCGGCCGCCCGGACCAGCCACTCGCCGGCCAGCTTGGTCTCGCCGTACGGCGACATGGGCGCGCACGGCGTCTCCTCCGTCACCAGGTCGACGTCGGGCATGCCGTAGACGGCCGCGGAGGAGGAGAAGACGAAGGACCCGACGCCCGCCGCGGTGACCGCCTCCAGCAGGACGCGCAGGCCCTCGACGTTCTCCCGGTAGTAGTGCAGCGGCAGGTCCACCGACTCGCCGACCTGCTTCTTGGCGGCCAGGTGCACCACACCGGTGACGGCGTGGTCGGTCAGGGCGCGTGCGATCCGTTCGCCGTCCAGGACCGAGCCGATCACCAGGGGGACGCCGTCGGGCACGCGCTCGGCGATGCCGGTGGACAGGTCGTCGTATACGACCGCCTTCTCGCCCGCCTCGGTCATCGCCCGTACGACGTGCGCCCCGATGTATCCGGCGCCGCCGGTGATCAGCCAGGTCATGTGCGGCCGTCCCCTCGTCAGTGGTCCTCGGTGGTCATGATCCGTCATCCCGGCGCCCGGCGGGCACCGCACCCCTCAGGACGGCGCGGAGGCCGGCTCGGTGCCGTACGCGTCGATGGCGGCCGTGAGCCGGTCGAGGCGGGCGCGCAGGTCCTGGACCTCCGCCAGGTCCAGGCCGGTCGCCGCGGCGATCCGGCGCGGCACCTCGACGGCCCGCTCGCGCAGCGCCACGCCCTCCCCGGTCAGCCGTACCTCCACGGACCGCTCGTCGCGCGCGCTGCGTTCCCGCCGGACCAGACCGGCCGCCTCCAGCCGCTTGAGCAGCGGTGAGAGCGTGCCGGAGTCGAGGCGCAGGTGCTCGCCGAGCTTCTTGACCGGCAACTCCCCGTGCTCCCACAGCACCAGCATCACCAGGTACTGCGGGTAGGTGAGGCCGAGGTCCTTGAGGACCACGCGGTAGACGCCGTTGAAGGCGCGCGAGGCGGCGTTCAGGGAGAAGCAGATCTGCTGGTCCAGGCGGAGCCAGTCCGTTGCGGGCGTGGTCATGGTCCCAGGGTAGCCGACTGGCTTTGCGTGCAATTTAGTTGTGCGCAATTGAATTGCGTGCTCTACTGGTCGTCGTCGGAAGTCACCACGACCTCGCCACGACATCACCGCGACACTCCCGCAGATCCTCAGAGAGGGACGGTTTCCCATGGACGCGCTCTACACCGCCGCCGCCACCGCCACCCACGGCCGCGACGGCCGCACCGTCAGCTCCGACGGCACGCTCGACCTCGCGCTCGGCATCCCCGTCGAGATGGGCGGGAACGGACAGGGCACCAACCCCGAGCAGCTGTTCGCCGCCGGGTACGCCGCCTGTTTCGGCAGCGCCCTCGGCCTCGTCGGACGGCAGGCGAAGGTCGACGTCAGCGACGCCGCGGTGACCGCCGAGGTCGGCATCGGCAAGCAGGGCGAGGGCTTCGCGCTCGCCGTCACCCTCCGGGTCGAGCTGCCCGAGGGCGTGGACGAGGAGACCGGCCGCAAGCTGGTCGAGCAGGCCCACCAGGTCTGCCCCTACTCCAACGCCACCCGCGGCAACATCCCGGTCGACCTCGTCATCGAGTAGTCGCCGCCGGGGAGCCTCCCGGTGGCGGCCGCCCGGGAGCCGCTCAGCCGACCCGCGCCAGCACCTCGCCCGTCCGCTCGCTCCACGCCACCACCACCGCCTCCTCGGGCACCGGCTGCCAGCGGGTCAGCAGCAGCCAGCGGACGTGGTAGCGGCGGACGACGGCGGCGCGCTCCGCGCGGGTCGATCCGGGCGCCAGGTAGGCCTCGACGTCGGCCGCCCGCCGCCCGCGCTCCCGCTCGTCCAGCGACGGGTCCGGCCAGGCGGGTGCCGCGAGGTTCGGTCCGTACCCGGCGATGGCGTGCCCGGCGTAGTAGCCGTCGGTGATCACGACCTCGCCGGGGCCGATGTGCCGGGCCGCCCACTCGTACGCCGGCCAGTTCGGCGGCTGCTCGAAGCCGACCGGGTCCAGCGGGCGCGGTACCACCGCACCGGCGTGGACGGTGAGGAATCCCAGCAGGGCCCCCGCGGTCGCGGTCCGGCCCAGTGTTCTGCGCCACCTCCCCCAGGGCCGGGGCGCCGCCAGCTCCACCGCCAGGGCGAACTGCGGCGGCACCAGCGTGAGCCCGAGGATCCGGCCGTAGGTGTAGTGACCGCTGAACCAGCCGTAGGCCACCACCGCGCAGTCCAGCGCGAACATCAGCACCAGCGGGTCCCGCGCCGACCGGCGCCCGCGCAGCCAGAGCGCGGGCAGTCCGAGCAGGGCCAGCCAGAACTCCCCGGGCAGGTCCAGGTACAGGACCCGGTGCATGCCGTCCACGCTGTCGTCCCCGGCCAGCCCGAACACGTCGAAGTACGGCCACACCGCCGCCGACGCCGCCGCGACGCCGCCCGCCAGCGCCCACCGTCCGGTGACCGCCCCGCGCCACCCGCGCTGCCATCCGGCCACCAGCGCCACCGCGCCCAGTGCCGCCGCCACCGCCGTGATCGGGTGGACGAGGAGGATCAGGCCGTAGAGGAAGCCGAGTCCGGCGTATCCGGGCAGGCCGCGCAGGCCGCTCGGGCCGACGTACCGGACCCGGCACCCGTCCCGCGCCCGCGCGCCCGTCAGCGCCCAGGCCCAGAAGGCGAGCCCGATCGCGAACGCCGACGGGTAGCCGAGGTTGCCCGTCATCGACATCAGCCCGAGGTAACCGCTCCACCAGGCCCGCTCGGTGCCCCACAGCAGCGTCATCGCGCCCAGTGCCAGCACCGGCGCCCACGGCCGCGGGGTCAGGACGCGTACGAAACGGCCGATGCCGGTCAGCAGGACCAGCAGGTTCAGCGGCCCGGCGAGCCGCACCACCTCCCAGCCGCCCAGCCCGGTCAGCCGGGCGAACAGGCCCTGGGCCACCGCGTACGGCGAGTAGTACGCGCTCCCCGCACCCGGCAGGTCGGCCATCGGGTGGCGGGGGTGGAGGAGGTCGGCCTTCAGGCGCTCGACGACGGCCGCGTGCTGGCCGGCGTCACAGCACAGCGGCACCGCCCAGTACGCCAGCGTCATCAGGAGGAAGAAGAGGAAGCCGACGGTCTGGTACGGGGTGGGGCGCCAGGTGCGGCCGCCGCGCAGTGCCGTCGCGCCGCGCACGGACCGCCGGACGAGGACGCCGGCGCTCACGGGACAGGCGAAGGATGGGACATCCGGGACATTTGGCGTATGTTCCCGATGATCCGGCCGAGGTCAGCGACACGACCTCACGTCACCTCATCGAGTGACGGTCGGCCGGCCGCGCCGGCGCGTGACGCTCACCTGGTCGCGCGCGCCCGGTCCGTGTGGCCCTGGGCCGGCAGCGCCACCCGCCCCCGCACCACCGGCTCCAGCAGCAGCGGCACCCCCACCACCGGCAGCAGCCACGCCAGGACGATCAGCCGCCCGCCCCAGATGTCGATGTCCGGATGTCCGGCCTGGGTGAGGATCCCGGTGAACGCCGCCGCGACCACGAAGACGCCGACCGCGCCGCCGCGCCGCAGCGCGCCCCACGCCCCGGCCGCCAGAGCCGCGACGAACAGTGGCTCCCACGCCTGCCGGCGCAGCCACTCCGTCCAGAAGTTGCCCTGCAACTGCCAGAACTCCGGCCACGGATCCGCTCGGTCGGGCCGGGCGAAGTGTCCGGTGAGCAGGTCCTGGAGGCTGTCGGACACGGACGGGTAGTCCAGCAGCCGTGCCAGCGCCACGGTGAGGACGGCGCCGGCCAGCCCCACCGCCGCGAGCGCGAGCACGTCCCGGCCGGGCGGCCGGCCCCGCCGGTGCCGCCGCAGGGCGATCAGCGCGCCCGCCGCCGCCAGGCACACCCCGAGGAACAGCGCCTGGGAGTGCTTGACCGTGAACAGGGCGAGCAGCGACCCGGCGACCAGGGCGAGCCCTGCCCGCTCCCGCCCCGCCCGCAGCACCAGCGCACAGCCCCACACCGCCGCCAGGGTCAGCGCCATCAGCAGCCCCTCGGTCATCGGACGCATGGCGGTCGTCCCGCACGGCAGCACGTAGTACAGCGCCTGCCCGGCCAGTGCGAGCGGCACCGGCACGGACAGCGTGCGCAGGATCAGGAAGGCGAGGACGCCGCCCGCGCACGCGATGACGACACTCGCCGCCCACAGCCCCCACGTCGTCCCGAAGGCCGTGACGAACGGCACCAGGAACACCGGATAGCCGGGCCGCGCCTCGAAGATCCGCATGAAGCGTTCCTCCATGTACGGCACGGTGTGCCCGCCGGTCTGCCCGGCCGCCAGCCGCGGCTCCACGTGCCCCCACTCCCGCTCCCGGCACTCGGCCGTGACCCGGTCGGTGGGGTCGGGGCGGTGGAAGCGGACCACGTGCACGCTCTGGTTCCGCCGGGCCGTCGAGGCCTGGCTCGCGCACACGTAGTCGATGGTGGCCGCCGCCACCCCGCGCTTGCTCCCGCCGGCGAGGCTCAGGGCGTACGACAGGTAGTTCTTGGTGTCGGGGGTGTCCCGGCCGGTGACGTTCGCGAGCTGGAGCAGGGCGAACACCGCGGCCAGGAGCAGCACCCAGGTGCGCGCCCTCACGGCGAGGTCAGCAGATCGTGGCCGGACGGGACGGCCCGGGCACCCGGGACGACCGGCGGCTCCGGCTCGGGCATCGGCTCGCCCAGCAGCAGCGTCCGCACGACACGCTCGGCGGCCAGACCGTCGTCGTACTCGCAGTACCGGGCCCGGAACGCGGACCGCAGCCGCGCCGCCTCCTCGTCCCGCCACGCCCCCGACGCCAGCAGCCACGCCAGCTCCCGGTAGGAGCGCGACACATGGCCCGGCGCCTCGGCGGTGATGTCGAAGTAGGCGCCGCGGCTGGCCGTGTAGGCGCCCCAGTCGTCGGCGTGGATCACGATCGGCCGGTCCAGGACGGCGTAGTCGAACATCAGGGCGGAGTAGTCGGTGATCAGGAGGTCGGAGGCGAGCATCAGGTCCTCCACGTGCGGCTCGTCCGTCGCGTCGATCAGGACGCCCCGCCGGTGCAGCTCGGCGAGGCCCATGCCGCGCGCCGGTCCGGTGGCCAGGGACGGGTGCAGGCGGACCACCAGGGTGTGGCCGTCGCCGAGGTCGGCGGCGAGCCGGGCCGGGTCGATCCGCTCCACGTGCCCGCCCCGCCGGTACTCGCGGCGGGTCGGCGCGTACAGCACGACGGTGTGCCCGTCGGGGACACCGAGCCGCTCGCGGACCCGCCGGCCGTCCTCCGGACCGGCGCCCGCCAGCACGTCGTTGCGCGGACTGCCGGTGCGCACGGACGTGAAGTGGCACGGGTACGCCCGCTCCCACACCCGCTCCGCGTACCGGCCCGCGACCAGGCTGTAGTCCCAGCGGTCGGCCCGGCGCAGCATCTGCGGCACGTCGACGCCGTGCCGGGCGCCGGGCCGGCCCAGCAGGTCGGCGCCCATGTACTTGAGCGGGGTGCCCTGGTGGGTGTGGATGTGGACGCTGCCGGGGCGCTTGGCCACCGCACCGGGCCAGTTGACGTTGTTGACGAGGAACGCGGCCCGCTCGGTCACCCGGCGGTAGGCCGCGCTGCCGAGGAGCACGTACTCCGTGCCCGGCGGCAGCGCGGCCGGGTCCGCCGCGCACTCCTCGTCGCGCACCACCCACACCCCGCGCAGGTGCGGGGCGATCTCGCGGGCCTTGCGGTAGACCGCCGCCGGGTCGCCCAGCACGCCGCGGTGGGAGAACGCCGAGTACACGACGAGGTCCGTGTCCAGCGGGCGGCGCTTGTTCACCGCCGTCCTGACCCGCCCCACACGTCCGGCGACCACGTCGCGCGTCTGCCGTGCCCGCCGCTCCAGCTCCCGGCCGGCCCGTCCGGACTGCCGCCGCAGCCGGTAGGCGGCGTAGCCGCCCTCCAGCACCCGCAGCCCGGCCGGGACCTCGGTGCCCTGTGGCCGGTACGCGCGGAACATCTCGGCGGTGCGGCGGAAGAACTCGGCCTTGTCGGACGGCGGCAGCCGGTCCGGCTTGGACAGGATGTCCAGGCAGTGCTCGCCCATCTTGGCGTGCAGGAACGGCCGCCAGCGGGCCAGCTCCGGGCGGTCGTCGAGGAAGGCGAAGACCCGCTCGTACTGCGCGTGCACGTCGAAGTGCTTGCGGCTGGTGGTGGACAGGATGTTGCCCTGGCGGCGCTGCCGGTAGTTCAGGCAGATGCGGTCCAGCGTGGCGATCCGCCCGGCGCTGAACATCACCGGGAAGGTCCAGGGCGTGTCCTCGTAGTAGCCCGGCGGGAAGGTGAAGCCCTCGCGCTCGACGAAGTCGCGCCGGTAGACCTTGTTCCAGACCACCATCAGCAGGTCGAGGATCTCGGGGTGCTCGGCGGCCGTGAAGGTCCCGTCGCCGGTGCCCGCCCCGGCCTCCGCCAGCACACCGGCCAGGACGTTGCGCCGGGTGCCGCCCCACCAGTAGGTGCGCGCGTAGTCGAATACCAAGACGTCCGGGCCGTCCGGGTCGGACGTCTCCGCGAGCCGGTCGGCCATCGCGCGCAGGGCGCCCGGGGTGAGGGTGTCGTCGCTGTCGAGGAAGAAGAGGTAGTCGCCGGTGGCGTGCGGCAGCCCGGCGTTGCGGGCCCGGCCGAGGCCCACGTTCTCCTCCAGGTGCAGCACCCGCACCCGCTCGTCGCGGGCGGCGTACTCGTCGAGGATCGCGCCGCAGCCGTCCGGCGAGCAGTCGTTCACTCCGATCACCTCGATGTCCCGGTAGGACTGGTCCAGGACCGAGTCGAGGCACTCGCGCAGGAAGCCCTGCACCTTGAAGCAGGGGATGATGACGCTGAAGCGGGGCACGGCGGGGTCAGCTCCTTACGAGGGTGGCGGCGGCGGGGGCCGGGACGCGCTCGGCGAGCGGGATCACGGGCGGCAGCGCCTCGGGCGGCTCGCCGAGCAGCACCCGGCGCACGACGCGCTCGGCGGCCCGGCCGTCGTCGAACTCGCAGAACCGCTCCCGGAAGGCCGCCCGCAGCGCCGCCGACTCCGGACCCGCGTACGAGCCGTCGCGGAAGACCCGGGCCAGCTCCTCCGGGGTCCGCGCCACCGGGCCCGGCGGGGCGGCCATCAGGTCGAAGTAGACGCCGCGGGTCTCCCGGTAGACGTCCCAGTCGTCGGCGTACACCACGATCGGCCGGTCCAGGTTGGCGTAGTCGAACATGATCGACGAGTAGTCGGTGACCAGCGCGTCGGCGGCCAGGCACACGTCCTCGGAGGAGCGGTGCGAGGTCACGTCGATGACCCGGCCGCTGCCCCGCCTGCCGCCCCGGTCGTAGAAGTAGTGGGCGCGCAGCAGCACGACCACGTCCTCGCCGGCGGCCTCGCAGAACGCCTCGAGATCCAGGCCGCCCGCGTCGAAGCCGGTCTCGTGATCCCGGTGCGTGGGCGCGTACAGGACGGCCGTCTTCCCCTCCGGGACGCCCAGTTCGCGCCGGACGCGCGCGACGTCGTCGGCGGTCGCCGTGCAGTAGACGTCGTTGCGCGGATAGCCGTACTCCAGGTGCTCGTAGGAGCCGGGGAAGGCGCGCTCCCACATCTGGGTGGAGTGCCGGTTGGACGAGATGTTGTGGTCCCAGCGGTCCACGCGGCCCAGCAGCTTGGTGAAGCTGCCGCTCGCCGCGGCCACCACCGGGTACGTCGACTGGTCGACGCCCATGGTCTTCAGGGGGGTGCCGTGCTGGGTCTGGAGGTGCACGCTGCCGGGGCGCTTGACCACGCCCTCGGCGAAGTTGGCGTTGTTGACCAGGTACTTGGCACGGGCCAGCACGTCCCAGTAGCGCCGGCTGCCGATGACGGCGTGGTCCACGTCCTCCGGGACCGTGTGTTCCTGGCCGGGCTCGACCAGGAACACCGAGCGCAGGTGCGGGGCGAGTTCGCGGGCCTTGGCGTGGATCGCGGCCGGGTTGCAGGCGTAGCCGCGGCCCCAGTACGCGCAGTACACGACCAGGCCCGGGTCCAGCGGGCGGCGCAGCGCCCGCCGGTAGCGCAGACGGGTGACCAGTCCCTGCGGGCGGGGCAGGCGCCCAAGGACGCCGGTCGCGAGCCGGTTGGCGGCGCGCAGGGCGCGGAAGCCCGCGTACGACCCGGACGCCAGCAGCCGGTGCTGCACGCCGAGCCGGCCGCCCGGGGGCCGGAAACCGGCGGGACGGTGGCGCCGGTAGAGGCGGCTCGCCCGGCGGAAGAAGGTGCGGCGCTCCCGGCGCGTCAGACGCCGCGGATGCGTGGCCGTCTTCAGGATCGCGGCGAAGAGCTGCTCGAAGAGCGGCCCGCACCGCTCGGCCGGCAGCCCCCGCTCGGCCGCGTGCGTGAGCGCCAGCTCCGCCTGGTCCAGCAGTTCCGCATGGTGCTCGCCGGGCAGGTTCAGCCGGTTGCCCTGCCGCCGCACCGCATGCCGGACGACGACCGAGCGCAGTACCGACACGCGCTCGGCGCGCGCCGCGACCAGCGCGCCGAAGCCGACGTCGGTGAAGTGCCCGTCGGGGAAGACCAGTCGCCGCTCGGTGAGGAAGGTACGGCGGTAGACCGCGCTCCAGGCGGGCAGCCGTACGCCGGTGAGGTGCGGGGCGCGGTCGGGGGCGAAGGCGCCGTCCGGGGCCTTCGCCAGCAGTGGAGCGGCCGGGTTGGTCGGCTCGCCCTCCCACCAGGGCACCCGCTCGTGCTCGAAGTACAGCACGTCGACGCCGCCGGTGTCCGCCAGCCGCCCGTCCAGCGCCGCCAGCGCGCCCGGCGCGAGCACGTCGTCGCCGTCGAGGAACAGCAGGTACGCGCCGGTCGCCGCCCGCATGCCGGCGTTGCGCGCACCCGCCAGCCCGGCCGACGGCGGTGAGTGCACGGGCGCCACCCGGGAGTCCCGCTCGGCGCGCTCCTCGACGACGTCCGCCGCGACGCGGTCCGGGGCGTCGTGGACCGGGATCAGCTCGAAGTCGCCGAAGGACTGGGTGAGGACCGAGTCCAGCGACTGGGACAGCCGCCCCGCGACCCCATGGGACGGGACGATGATGCTGAAGCGGGGCATGCTGCTCTTTCTCTCGTTCTCCTGGTCCGGCGGGAGCCACCTCCCGCCGCTCGTGCCGCCCGGTGGCCCGGCCGTCCCGTCGGCCGTCCCGTCGGCCGCCAGGTGGGCGGCCGGGTCGGAGTGGGCCGCGACGAGCTGCGGGGCATGCGAACTCCCGGTGGGCAAACGGCGATCAGAGGCTGTCGGTGACGGTGCGGGGGCCGGCGGGTTGCGGCACCGTGGCCAGCGGGGGGCGGGCGAGGGCCGAGGCGGCCGAGGGCGCGGGGTGCCGTTCGGCGAGCGGCACGACCGGCGGGAGGTCCCTCTCGCCCAGCACCACGCGGCGTACCACGCGTTCGGCGGCACGGCCGTCGTCGTGCGGGCAGAAACGCTCGCGGAAAGCGGCCCTGAGCTGGGCGGACCGGGAGCCGCGCCAGTGGCCGCCGGCGAAGATGTCGATCAGCTCGTCCTCGTCCCGGGCGATCGCGCCCGGCGGCAGGGCAGGCAGGTCGAAGTAGGTGCCGCGGGCCGCCTCGTACGCCTCCGGCTCGTCGGCGTGGATCACGATCGGCCGGTCCAGGCCCGCGTAGTCGAACATCAGTGCCGAGTAGTCGGTGACGAGGGCGTCCGAGGCCAGGCACAGCGTCTCCACGCTCGGGTGGTCGCTGACGTCGAGGATCCGGCCCCCGGACTCGGCGAGCGGGCCGCCGTGCCGGGGGTGGGCGCGGGCCAGCACCATGAAGCGGGGGCCGAGGCGGGTGAGGACGCGCTCCAGGTCGAGGGCGGCGCGCTGGGTGCGGCGGTAGTCGCGGTGGGTGGGCGCGTACAGGATCGCGACCGTGCCCTCGGGGATGCCGAGCGTCTCGCGCAGCCGGGTCACGTCCGCGGGTGTCGCCCGCTGGAGGACGTCGGTGCGGGGCTGGCCGTACTCCAGGGTGGTGTAGCCGCCGGGGTGGACGCGTTCCCAGGTCAGGGTGGAGTGGCGGTTGGCGGAGACGACGTAGTCCCAGGAGTCGACGTCGCGCAGCAGCCGGGCGAAGTCGGTGCCGCCGGCGGCGGCCGGGCGCTCCTGGAGGTCCAGGCCCATGTGCTTGAGGGGGGTCCCGGCCTGCGTCTGGATCAGGATCTGCCCTTTCCGCTTGACCAGGCCGGCGTCGAAGGCGGTGTTGTGCACCAGGTAGCGGGAGCGGGCCAGCGCCGTCCAGTAGGCGGCCGTGCCGGGCGTCAGGCGGCGCGTGCCGGTCGGGATGGTGTGGTGGTGCGCGGGGTCGGCGGCCCACGCCGTGCGCACGTGTGGCGCGAGGTCGCGGAACGCCTCCTCCAGCGCGCCCGGGTTGCAGCCGTGCCCCCGGTCCCCGTCGGCGGCGAAGACGGCGCGGTCGGCACGCAGGGGGAGGCGGCGCTGGACGCGGTAGTGCAGGCGCAGGGCGACGGTGCGCGCGGTGCGCAGCAGCTTGGTGGCGCCCTTCACCGTCCGGCGGCGCAGGGCCGACGCCAGCCGCAGGGCCTCGTAGGTGCGGCGCAGGCCGAGCCGGAGCAGGGCGTGGCGCAGGCGCACCGGCAGCGGGGCGGGGGCGCCGGGGACCCGGTAGCGGCGGCAGTGGACGCGGGCACGGCGCAGGAACTCGGCGCGCAGGGCGCGCGGGAGGCGGTCGGGGCGGGTGAACACCGTCGTCAGGTGGTCGGCCATGCGGCGGTAGAGCACCGGCCGCCAGCGGGCCGGCTCCGGGTGCGACTCCAGGAACGCGAAGACGCGGTCGTACTGGGCGAAGACGTCGAGGTGGCGCTCGCTCGGGGTGCCCAGGATGCTGCCCCGCCGGCGCTGCCGGTAGTGGACGCAGACCCGGTCCAGGGTGGCGATGGACTGGGCCGACATCAGGACCGGGTACGTCCACGGCGTGTCCTCGTAGTACCCGGGCGGGAAGGTGAAGCCCTGGTGCTCGGCGAACTCCCGCCGCACCGTCTTGTTCCACGCCACCATCAGCAGCTTCAGCAGCCCCGGCCGGTCGGTGAGCCGGAACGGCGCCGGGCCCCGCTCGGTGAGGTGCCGGGCGGCCTGGTTGCGGACCGCCTCCCCCGACCAGTGCGTGCGCGCGTAGTCGTAGACCAGGACGTCCGGCTCCCCGGTCTCCTTCACCCGGTCGGCGATGGCCCGCAGCGCGTCCGGGGCGAGGGTGTCGTCGCCGTCCAGGAAGACCAGGTAGTCGCCGCTCGCCCGCTCCATCCCGGCGTTGCGGGCGGGGCCGAGGCCCTGGTTCCCGGGCAGGTGCACGGCGCGCACGCGCGGGTCGCGGGCCGCGAACTCGTCGGCGATCGCGCCGCAGGCGTCCGGCGAGCCGTCGTCGACCACGATCAGTTCGAGGTCCGGATACGACTGGGACAGCACCGACTCCAGACACGCGTGCAGATACGCCTGAACCTGGTACGCGGGGACGATGACACTGAACCTGGGCACGGGGACATCCATCGGTCGGCGGGGTCGGCGCGGGCGTTCGGCCCGGGAACGGCCAATGGAGTGACTTGGTTACGGTTCCTGCGGCATTCGGGGGACCCCGTGCGCGCACGTGCCCTCGTACGAAGGAGGGGGCGGGCCGGTGTCCGGCCCGCCCCCCTCAAGGGTGATGTGGCGACGCCTACTTGACGGCGCCCGCCATGACGCCGGACACGAACTGCCGCTGGAACGCGAAGAACACGGCCAGCGGGATCACCATGGAGATGAACGCTCCCGGCGCCAGTACGTCGATGTTGTTGCCGAACTGCCGTACCTGCGTCTGCAGGGCGACCGTGATCGGCTGGTTCCCGGAGTCCGAGAAGATCAGCGCGACCAGCATGTCGTTCCACACCCACAGGAACTGGAAGATGCCGAGGCTCGCGATCGCGGGCCCGCCGAGCGGCATCACGACCCGGAGGAACAGCCGCAGTTCCCCCGCGCCGTCGAGCCGGGCCGCCTCCAGCAGTTCCCTGGGGATCTCCGCGAAGAAGTTCCGCAACAGGAAGACGGCGAAGGGCAGGCCGAAGCCGACGTGGAACAGGATCACGCCGACGACCGACCCGAACAGGCCGACCTTGCCGAAGAGTTCGGCGATCGGGATCAGCGCCACCTGCACGGGGACCACCAGCAGCCCGACCACGGCCAGGAACCACCAGTCGCGGCCCGGGAAGTCCATCCACGCGAAGGCGTAGCCCGCCAGCGACCCGATGACCACGACCAGGACCGTCGCCGGGACCGTGATCATCACGGTGTTGAGGAGGGAGGAGGTGATGTCGCCGTTCTTCAGCAGCTCCTCGTAGCTCTGGAAGGTGAGCTGGGACGGCTTGGTGAAGACCTCCCACCAGCCGCTCGCCGCCATGTCCCGGGAGGTGCGCAGTGAGGAGAGCAGCAGGCCGATCGTCGGAACCAGCCAGAACAGGCCCACGACGATCAGGAACACCTGGACCAGCCCGCCGCTGACGCCCTCGGCGAGGCGCGCCCCCAGCGACCGCCTGGCCTTGACCGCCGCCCCGGGTGGCGTCGGCGCCGTCTTCGTGAGGGAGCCCGCGTCCGTGGTCATCGCCGCACCTCCCGCCTGAGCCGCCGTACGTTGAACCACATCACCGGAATCACCAGGAGCAGCAGGAACACCGCGATGGCGCTGGCGATGCCCGGCTGGTCCGAGGCGAAGCCCTTGCGGTACAGCTCCAGGGCGAGCACGTTCGCGTCGTCCTGGGAGGAGCCGGGGGCGATGATGAAGACCAGGTCGAAGACTTTCAGGACGTTGATCATCAGGGTGACGGCGACGACCGCGAGGACCGGTGCCAGGAGCGGGACGGTGACCCGTCTGAAGACCTGCCACTCGTTGGCGCCGTCGACCCGGGCCGCTTCGAGCAGCTCACGCGGGACACCGGCCAGCCCCGCCGCGATCAGCACCATCGCGAACCCCGCCCACATCCACACGTACGACCCGATGATGGCCGGGGTGACGAGCGAGGGGCCGAGCCAGTTCAGGCCGTTGTAGGGCTCCTTGAAGTTGTCGGCGGGGAGTCTGAGCTGCGCCCCGTCGGCCGCCGCGGGCAGCGTGAAGGTGCCGTCGCCGGCCGCCGTGGCCGACGCGACGACCTCGCCGTCCTTGACCGCCTCGATCTTCATCCCGGCATAGCCCAGCTCGGCGGCGTCGACGCCGTTGAGTGTTCCGACGCCCTTGCCCCGGGTGAAGTCCTGCCAGGTGGTGCCGGTGATCTTCCCGTCCTCGGGCCGGGCGGGTACGGCCTTCTCCGCTCCCTCGGGCATCAGGTCGGGGGCGACGCCGACGAGGGGGAGGACGACGGTCTGGCCCGCGCTCACCGGCTGCTTCGTGATGAACGCACCGCCGCCGGCCGGCTCCAGCGGCGACTCACGGCCCGGGTGCGCCTTCGGGAACGCGGACGACTCGGCGAACGTGTCGTGCACTCCGACCCACACCGCGTTCGCGACGCCCTTGTCCGGGTCCTGGTCGTACACCAGGCGGAAGATGATGCCGGCCGCCAGCATCGAGATCGCCATCGGCATGAAGACGACCAGCTTGAACGCCGTGCCCCAGCGCACCCGTTCGGTCAGCACCGCGAAGATCAGACCGAGCGCGGTGGCGACCGTCGGCGCGAACACCACCCAGATGATGTTGTTCTTGAGGGCCGTGCGGATGCCGTCGTCGGTGAACAGCGCCTGGTAGTTGTCGAACCCGGCGAAGGAGTCGCCGGACTGGTCGTAGAAGCTGCGGATCAGCGAGTACCCGATCGGGTAGACCACGAGCGCGCCGAGCAGCACCAGGGCGGGCAGCAGGAACAGGGCCGCCACGGTCCTGCGGGTACCGGTCACGCTCTTGCGCGACTTGGGGGCGGCAGGGCCCCGTGAGGCTCCTGCCGCCGTGGCCGACGTCATCGCGTCAGCCTCCGTAGGCGGCGGCCGCGTCCGCCTCCAGCCGCTGCTGCGTGCCCGCGATGTCCTTCGGGTTCTTCAGGAAGTCCTGGAGCGCCTTCCACTCGCCCTTGCCGGGCGTGCCGCCGAAGGCCTGCGGGGCCTGGTCCGACATGTCGAAGCGGAAGTCGTCGCCGGCCGCGACGAGCGCCTCGGCGATCTTCCTCTGCACCTCGTTCGGGTACGCCGACATGTCGACGTTCTTGTTCGGCGAGAGGTAGCCGCCGAGCTTCGCGTGGACCGCCGCCGCGTCCGGCGAGGCCAGCCAGGTGGCCAGCGCCTGCGCCGCCTTCGAGTCCTCCAGGATCACGGCCGCGTCGCCGCCGGAGACCACCGGCGCGGTGCCGCCGACGGCCGGGAACGGGAAGACCTTCGCGTCCGTGCCGATCTCGGCGTCCGTCTCGGCGATGTTGACCTGTACGAAGTCGCCCTCGTAGACCATGCCCGCCTTCGGCTGGTCGCCGCCGGTGAAGGTCTGCGTCACCGAGGCCGGGAACTCGGTCTGCAGGGCGCCGGACGCGCCGCCCGCGACATAGTCCTTCTCGCCCCAGATTTCGGCGAGGGTGGTCAGCGCCTCCTTGACGGACGGGTCCGTCCACTTGATCTCGTGCTTGGCCAGCTGGTCGTACTTCTCCGGGCCCGCCTGCGAGAGGTAGACGTTCTCGAACCAGTCGGTCAGGGTCCAGCCGTCCGCGCCGCCGACGGAGAACGGCGTGACGCCCGAGTCGTAGACCGTCTGGGCCGTGGTGAGCAACTCGTCCCAGGTCTTGGGCTCGGAGGCGCCCGCGTTCTCGAACACCTGGGCGTTGTACCAGATCAGGGACTTGTTGGCGGCCTTGTAGTAGACGCCGTACTGCTTGCCGCCCACCTTGCCGATCTCCTGCCAGCCCGGCGAGTAGTTCTCCGTCAGCTCCTTGGTGGCCTCCGCGCCCAGCGGCTTGGCCCAGCCCTTGTCGACGGCCTGCTTGATGGCGCCGGGCTGCGGGAGCATCGCCACGTCCGGCGGGGCGCCGCCCGCGATCTTCGAGCCGAGGAAGTTGATGATCGGGTCCTGGGCGGGCACGAAGGTCACCTTGGCGCCGGTGCGCTTCTCGAACTCGGCGAGGACCTTCTTGAAGTTCTGCTGCTCGGCGCCGGTCCAGACGGCGGCGACCTCCAGGCTCTCGCCGTCCAGCTCGGGGAGGGTGACGGTGGCGGCCGTCTCCTTGTCGCCGCTTCCCTGGCTGTCCTTGTCACCGCTGCCGTTGTCGTCGTCGCCGCCGCACGCGGTGAGCGAGAGCGCCAGCGCTCCCGCGGCGAGGGTGGCGGCGGCCCGGGTGGTCCGCTTCGCGGCCTTGCTCCCGGCCCTGCTCGTGGCCTTCTTGACGGTCCTGCGTGTCCGCATGGTGCTGCTCGTGCGCATCACTGCCCCGTTCTTCGTTCCTCGTCGAACGTTCGGCGCTGTCCCGTGCGCTCTGGTGTACGCCAGGGGGGTGAGGGCGGCAAGAGCGCGTCCGCTGTCAAGCCGGGGATCGTGACCGCGTCGTGACCAGGCGGGCTATGCCGGGCGGGGCGCGCCGAAGGGGCGGTGTTCCGCCCGGCGTCACAGCAGCGACGGCACCTCCGCCGCCGACACCTGCCGGGCGGTCCGCTCCAACGCGCTGGCCAGCAACGCCAGGTCCGTCGGGCCGTTGCCCAGCTCGCGTACGGGGCGCCGGGTGGGCGGGTCGCCCATGCGGTGCCATTCCAGGGGGACCACGGTGGGCCGCAGGGTCGCCGTCCGCGGGATGCGCCCCGTGACCCGGCCGCCCTGGAACACCAGGGACCGCCCCTCCGCGGACGCCAACCGCCCGCGCCCCGGCGCCGGTTCGTCCGGCCCCGGCCCCGGTGCGTCCAGGGTGACCCGCAGCGTGGCCCGGCGGGCCGGCTCCGTCTGTTCGGTACGGCCGCCGGGCCCGGCGGCGGACACCAGGTGCACTCCGAGCCGCTCGCCCTCCCGCGCGACGGCCTCCAGCGCCCGCATCACCGACCCCGCCGCGGGCCGCCCGGGGGAGCCGAGCGGGGGAGTGACGAGCGCGTCGAGGTCGTCCACGACCACGACCAGCCGGGGCAGTGGTGGCACGGCCCCGGCCCGGCGCCGGGCGGCACCGGGACGCAGCCGCAGGGTGGAGCTGGGCGGGGACTCGACGTCCCCGGCATCCGATATCGCCCCGGGGCCGGCCGCGCCCGCCGCCGTGCGCTGGGTGACCATCCGGCCCGACACCTCGCGCCCGGTGTGCCACTCGGCGAAGTCCGACCGCCCGAGCAGCTCGGCGCGCCGCTTCAGCTCCGCGCTCAGGGACTGGGCGAACTCCCGCATGCGGACGGGATCGTTGGCGGTGAGGTGGGTGGTGACGTGCGGTACGTCCGTACAGACGCGCAGCCCTTCCCCGTGCCCGCCGCCCGAACCCACGCTGTCCCGGCCGTCGATGAGGACGATGCCGAGGCGGTCGGGGCGTTCGGCGGAGGCGAGCGAGGCGACCAGTGCCCGCAGCAGCTCGGTGCGGCCGCTGCCGGGCGGGCCCTCGATCAGCAGGTGCGGGCCCTCGGCCGCGAGGTCGACCGTGACCGGGCCGCGCGGCCCGGCCCCCAGGACGGCCTGCGCGCGTCCGCCGAGGGACTCGGTGTCGTCGGCCGCGGCAGCCCACCGCGCCATCAGGGAGGCCGGGGTGGCCCGGGCGAGGCCCAGCTCGTCGAGGAGTCGGGCCGCCTGGGGCAGCGGTGCGGACACGCGCGTGTGGCGTTCGCCGGACGCGCCGTCGGTGCGCAGCGGTGCCAGGGCGCGCGCGAACCGCTCGGCCCACGCGAGGGAGACGGCGTCGACCGTGCCGAGGGTGCCGTGCCCGACGGGACCGACGGGACCGGCGGGGGCGCCCGGAGTGCCCGCAGTGCCCGGAGCGGCCGACGTGCCTGATGTGCCCGATGTGCCTGATGTCCCCTGGGAAGCGCCCGTGCGCGCGATGCGCAGCAGCCGCAGGGCCGTCGCCACGTCGCCGCTGAGCAGCGCCACGGCACCGCACTGGCGGAACACCGGCGACACCGCGCAGGCCGCCTCGTAGGTCTCCGTCACCGGAGAGGTCGGAGAGGCGGCGGCCGTCTCGGCGAGGCACACGACGTGGATGCCGGCCCGCGGGCCGTCCAGGGCCAGCCGCGCCACCGCCTCGCGCACGTCGGCACCGCCGGGGTCCCCGTCCACGACGACCACCGTGTACGGCCCGGCGAAGCCGCCGGCCGGGCCGGTGCCGTCGTCGGTGCCGTCGTCGGGCCGCGCCCAGGAGGGCTGCCGGGCGGAAACCGCGGCCGCGGGCTGCCGTGGGTCCTGCGAGGGGGCCGCGGGCGGGGCCGGGACCGTGCCGGCGGAAGCGGGCGGCCGTGCTCCGGTCCGGGTGTCCGTCAGGTGGTCCTCCAGACGGCGGAGGAGTTCGTGGGCGCGGGCCGTGGCCTGTTCGCGGTCGTAGGCGAGCAGCAGGCGGCAGTCCTGGCCGTGCCCCGGGCGCAGCTGCGGCAGCCAGCCCAGCCAGGACCACTCGGCGGCCCGGTCCGCGAGCGGACGGGAGCGGTCCGCGCTGATCAGGACGATCTCCAGGACGTCGGCGGAGTGCAGCGCGGCGAGCTGGGCCAGCACCGCGCGGGCCAGCCCGGCGAGCCGCGCGCGCGGGCCGGCCAGTCCGAGCGCCCCGACCTCGCGCAGCCCGGCGGTCACCGGAACCGCGGGCAGCGGCGCGTCGCCGCCGGGCGCGACCCGGGCGGCCGTGCCGAGCCGCACGGTGAGCGCCTCCGGGTGCCCCGGACCGCGCTCCCACAGGCGCGGCCCCGGTCCGAGCGCCGCCAGCAGCAGCGAGGCGGGGTCCGGCCAGGTCTCCGGCGCGCGGGAGGTGCCGGCGGGAGCCGTGGGAGCCGGTCCGGCCGGTACCTCGTCGTACGCGTACGTGCCGGTCTCGGCGGCGTCCCGGGTGCCGCCGCGTCCGCCGGCCAGCCGCCGCGCCCACGCGCCGAGCCCGCCGCGCCTGCGTACGCCTTGGGGTACGTCGGTGCCCCGCAGGGGTGTTCCCTTGCGACGGGTGCCGCCGTCGGGGGCGGGGCCGTCGATACCGGGAGCCCCGCCGAAGGGGGCGGTTCCGGAAGCGCCGGCGCCGGGGGCGTCGGCGCGGGGTGCGGCTGCTCCGTACGCGCCTGTCGCACGGGCGCTCTCTCCAAAGGCTCCCGTCCCGTACGCACCACCGTGCGTGTCGCCTCCGGCGGGGACCGGGCGGGGCGTGCCCGCGACGGGGCCGGTGCCGTGGCTCTCGATGCGCGGTGCGCCGCCCTGACCGGGCACCTGGGGAGAGTCGTCCGGCGCCGCACGGGTGCCGTACTCCGCCGAGCCCAAGGCGTGGTGGGTCCGTCCGGCGGGGCCGTCCCACCCGTCGGGCCCCGTCCCGCTCGCGGAGCCGTCCGGCGTGCCCGCGCCGTGCGGGGGTCCGTCCGCCGCGCGCGGATCCGCACCGCGTGGGTGCGTGCTCGCCCTGCCCGGCGTGTGCGGGGGGCCGTCCGGCGTGCCGGTCGTGCGTGCCGGGCCGTCGGCGGCCCCGGTCGTGCGTGCGGGGCGGTCCGTCGCACCGGCCGGGTACGGGGGACCGTCCGGCAAGCGAGCCGTACGCGCCGGGCCGTCCGCCGTGCCGCCGCCCCCCGCGGGCACGTGTCCCTGCGCCCCGTCGGCCACGCGCGCGTGGGACACCTCGTCCCCGTCGCCGGTGCCGGCGGCCGGCGCGAGCGTCGGTGCGCCGGACAGCCGTACGTGCCCCTCGCCGTCCGGGGTCGTCGCCACCCGGGTCCGCGTATCCCGCGGGACCGGCACGAGTCGCAGGGCCGACTCGCCGATCCGCAGCAGCGCCCCGGGCGTGAAGCGGACCGGGCGGGGGCCCACGCGGGTGCCGTCCAGCGTGGTGCCGTTGGTGGAGCCGAGGTCGGCGACCGAGACGTGGCCGTCGGGGGCGACGGTGACGGCGCAGTGCATCCGGGAGACGTCCGGGTCGTCGAGCGCGACGTCGGCGTCGGCGGAGCGGCCGAGCTGGATCTGGCCGCCGTGCAACAGGTGGACGCCGCCCGCGTCGGGGCCGGCGATCACGTGGAGCTGGACCGGGACCTCGGCCGGCTCGGCGTGCGGATCGGGCTCGCCCGGGGCGCCCAGGCAGAGCACGGCGCCGTCGATCAGGGGAGGCTCGCCCAGGGTGCTGCGCTGGGCGTCGAGCCGCTGCGCGCCGGCGTAGAGCACCACCTGGCCGGAGCCCGGGCCCTCGCCGCCGGGGAGCGCCGCGGCCAGCGCGGAGGCGACCGCGGCCAGGGCCGTGCCGGCCGGTGCGGTGACCAGCACGTCGCAGCTCGCGGCGCGGCCCCCCACCGAAGCACGCGGGCCCAGCGGGTCTACGACGGTCAGCCGGATCTGCATCGCCGTCAGCGGTCCCTTCGCACGGGCGCCCGCGCGCCGGGGAACAGAAGCCGTCTACCACGGTCCCCCACCGCGGACTTCCCCCACCGCCACACGAGCACGTCGGCCAGTACTGCACGCATCCTCGCACCTGCCACTGACAACGCGCCCGCCGCTCGCCGCCAAATGATCTTGATTGGTCGGCTCTGCCCGCAAAAGTGCCTGACAAGTGGCGTGCCGATGATCGAATGACGTCTGCTTGAGATCGGTCACGTTTGGGTCCGGCAACCAAGGGACCGGGTCGAGCGTCTTTCCTTCGAACATGCGCCGGGAGCGGCACGTAAGACGCACCGGCGGACCAATGGGAACCACAGGACGACGACAGCCCGGTGCCGGGACCGCGGCACTACAGTGGGTCGGAACAGCCAGCAAGCAACAGGGAGCGCATGACGTGCGGCCGGTAGGCAGCAAGTACCTCCTCGAGGAGCCCCTCGGCCGCGGCGCGACGGGCACCGTCTGGCGGGCCCGCCAGCGGGAGACCGCGGGTGCCGAGGCGGCCGTGGCCGGACAGCCCGGCGAGACCGTCGCGATCAAGGTCCTCAAGGAAGAGCTCGCGAGCGATCCCGACATCGTGATGCGCTTCCTGCGGGAGCGCTCCGTCCTGCTCCGGCTGACCCACCCCAACATCGTCCGCGTCCGCGACCTGGTGGTCGAGGGCGAGCTGCTGGCGCTCGTCATGGACCTCGTCGACGGTCCCGACCTGCATCGCTACCTGCGCGAGAACGGGCCCTTCACCCCGGTCGCCGCGGCCCTGCTCACCGCCCAGGTCGCGGACGCCCTCGCCGCCAGCCACGCGGACGGCGTCGTGCACCGCGACCTGAAGCCGGCCAACGTCCTGCTGAAGCAGACCGACGGCGAGATGCACCCGATGCTCACGGACTTCGGCATCGCCCGCCTCGCCGACTCCCCCGGGCTCACCCGCACCCACGAGTTCGTCGGCACGCCCGCGTACGTGGCGCCGGAGTCCGCCGAGGGCCGCCCGCAGACCTCCGCCGTCGACGTGTACGGCGCCGGCATCCTGCTGTACGAGCTGGTCACCGGCCGGCCCCCGTTCGGCGGGGGCTCCGCCCTGGAGGTCCTGCACCAGCACCTGAGCGCGGAGCCGCGCCGCCCCTCCACCGTCCCCGACCCGCTGTGGACGGTCATCGAGCGCTGCCTGCGCAAGAACCCCGGCGAACGCCCCAGCGCCGAGAACCTCGCCCGCAGCCTGCGCGTCGTCGCCGAGGGCATCGGCGTGCACTCGAGCAGCGCGCAGATCGGCGCCGCCGAGAACGTCGGCGTGCTCCTCGCCCCCGACCCGGCGCCCGCACAGGTACCGGGCGCCCCCGGCGCCGCGGACCCGACGCAGGTCCTGCCCCAGAACCCGGACGGCGCCTACGACCCGAACGGCGCGACCAGCGTCCTGCCGCACACCGGCAGCGCCCCGGGCGCCGCCGACCCCACCGCCGTACTCCCGAACCGCGGCGCGGCCGACCCGACCGCCGTCATGCCGCCGGTGCCGCCGGGACAGCCGGGCGCACCGGGGCAGGGCCAGGGCGGGCAGCCCGGCGGGCCCGACGACCCGCACCCGTGGCAGAACCAGCTGCGCGCCGCCCGCGACCGCAACGAGCAGACGCAGGTCCAGTACCTCGACCCGAACGAGGACCCGCTGCGCCGCCGCCCCCAGCGGCAGGTCTCCCGCCCGCAGCAGCCGCCCCGCCAGGCCCCGCAGGGCCCGCCGCCCCAGCAGCCCGGCTACGGCTATCCGCAGCGGCAACAGCCGCAGCGGTACGCCACCCCGCAGCCCCAGCAGCCCCAGCAGCCGCCCCGGCCTCAGCCCCAGCGGTACGCCCCGCCGCCCGCGCCGGAGCCCCAGCCGCCCCGGCGCGAGCCCAGGCCGCCGCGGCAGCGCGGTGCCAATCCCATGCGGATCCCCGGGCTCGGCTGCCTCAAGGGATGCCTGTTCACACTCGTCATCCTGTTCGTGGCCGGCTGGCTGATCTGGGAGCTGAGTCCGCTGCAGGGCTGGATCGGCACGGGCAAGGGCTACTGGGAGCAGCTCGGCGACTGGTTCACCACCGCGTCCGACTGGATCGGCGACCTGGGCGGCGACAGCGGCTCGGGCGGCGGTACGCCGACCGGCGGCTGACGCGGGACCTCGACCTCGGCCTCGCCTGAGTCGACGCCCGACGCCCGACGCCCGACCCCCGACGCCCGACGACCGGCGACCGGTCCGACCGGCGGCTGAGCCGTCGGCGGGCGCGCTCTCGCCGAATCCGACGACGAGCCTGGAGATTTGTCGACATCCAGCGGGTGATTTCCGTCTCCGCTGTGAAGGTTGGCTCCCCGGACGCGTACTTTTAAGCGCAACACGCGTCGGTAGGAGCAGCCTTGGCACGGAAGATCGGCAGCCGGTACACCGCCCACCAGATCCTCGGTCGGGGCAGTGCCGGCACGGTGTGGCTGGGCGAGGGTCCCGAGGGACCCGTCGCGATCAAGCTGCTGCGCGAGGACCTGGCGTCCGACCAGGAGCTCGTCTCACGCTTCGTGCGGGAGCGCACCGCCCTGCTCGGCCTGGAGCACCCCCACGTCGTCTCCGTGCGCGACCTGGTGGTCGACGGCAACGACCTCGCGCTGGTCATGGACCTGGTCCGCGGTACGGATCTGCGCACCCGCCTCGACCGGGAGCGGCGCCTGGCGCCCGAGGCCGCGGTGGCCGTCGTCGCCGACGTCGCCGACGGCCTGGCCGCCGCGCACGCCGCCGGGGTCGTGCACCGCGACGTCAAGCCGGAGAACGTGCTGCTCGACATGCGGGGTCCGCTCGGCCCCGGCGGCTCGCACCCGGCCCTCCTGACGGACTTCGGGGTGGCCAAGCTCATCGACACCCCGCGGCGCACCCGCGCCACGAAGATCATCGGTACGCCGGACTACCTGGCGCCGGAGATCGTCGAGGGCCTGCCCCCGCGCGCGGCGGTGGACATCTACGCGCTGGCCACGGTCCTGTACGAGCTGCTGGCGGGCTTCACGCCGTTCGGCGGCGGCCACCCCGGCGCGGTGCTGCGCCGCCATGTGACCGAGCGGGTCGTCCCGCTGCCCGGCATCCCGGACGAGCTGTGGCAGCTGCTCGTCCAGTGCCTGGCCAAGGCGCCGGCGTCCCGGCTGCGCGCCTCCGAGCTGGGCGCCCGGCTGCGCGAGCTGCTGCCCATGCTGGCGGGGATGGGCCCGCTGGACGTGGACGAGCCCGACGCGGAGCAGGAGGAGGACGCCCCCGAGGAGCCCCCGGCGTCGGCCGCGCCCGCCGGGGAGCCGGTACGCCGGCGGGGAGCGGTGCCGCTGGTGCCGGGGGCCAAGCCGGCCGACTCCAACCGCGACACGCACACCTCCATGCGGGTGCCGGCCCCCGACGAGCTGGCCGGCGGGGCCCGCGGCACCGCCCGCGCCCCGCGCGCGTCCGGTGCCCCGCGCCCCGGCTCGGCCCGCAACCGCGCCGCCGCGCGGCGCCGCCGGCTGGCGGTGGGGGCGGGCGCCGTCGCCCTGGTCGCGGCGATCGGCGTCGGTACGTGGCTGGCCACGGCCGGTGACGAGGGCGGTGCGGGGCCCCAGGACACGCGGAACTCCGCACCGGCCGCTCCGTGAGGCGGCAGGCGCCTCGCCACCGCCGCCGGTGACGACCCGGCGAAGACCGGTGGACGGAGCCGTTACGCTGGATGCGTGGCAGTCGTCGATGTATCCGAAGAGCTGAAGTCCCTCTCCTCGACCATGGAGTCGATCGAGGCCGTCCTGGACCTCGACAGGATGAGGGCAGACATCGCCGTGCTCGAGGAGCAGGCGGCCGCGCCGTCCCTCTGGGACGACCCGGAAGCGGCGCAGAAGATCACCAGCAAGCTCTCGCACCTCCAGGCCGAGGTGCGCAAGGCCGAGGCCCTGCGCGGCCGGATCGACGATCTCGGCGTGCTCTTCGAGATGGCCGAGGAGGAGGACGACCCGGACACCCGTGCCGAGGCCGAGTCCGAGCTCACGGCCGTGCGGAAGGCGCTGGACGAGATGGAGGTCCGCACGCTGCTCTCGGGCGAGTACGACTCCCGTGAGGCGCTCGTCAACATCCGTGCCGAGGCCGGTGGCGTGGACGCCGCCGACTTCGCCGAGAAGCTCCAGCGCATGTACCTGCGCTGGGCCGAGCAGCGCGGCTACAAGACCGAGGTCTACGAGACGTCGTACGCGGAGGAGGCCGGCATCAAGTCGACGACCTTCGCCGTGCAGGTGCCGTACGCCTACGGGACCCTTTCGGTCGAGCAGGGCACGCACCGCCTGGTGCGCATCTCGCCCTTCGACAACCAGGGACGCCGCCAGACCTCCTTCGCCGGTGTCGAGATCCTTCCCGTGGTCGAGCAGACCGACCACATCGAGATCGACGAGTCCGAGCTGCGGGTGGACGTGTACCGCTCGTCCGGTCCCGGCGGCCAGGGCGTGAACACCACCGACTCCGCGGTGCGGCTCACCCACCTCCCCACCGGCATCGTGGTCTCCTGCCAGAACGAGCGCTCCCAGATCCAGAACAAGGCCACCGCCATGAACGTCCTCCAGGCCAAGCTCCTGGAGCGGCGCCGCCAGGAGGAGCAGGCCAAGATGGACGCCCTCAAGGGCGACGGGGGCAACTCCTGGGGCAACCAGATGCGTTCGTACGTGCTGCACCCGTACCAGATGGTCAAGGACCTGCGCACCGAGCACGAAGTGGGCAACCCCGAGGCCGTGTTCAACGGTGAGATCGACGGTTTCCTGGAGGCCGGCATTCGCTGGCGCAAGCAGCAGGAGAAGTAGCGCGAAGCGGAGACGCCGCTTTGTCGACAAGGCAACTGCCGCCCTTCCGGCGGCGGTTGCCTTTTGTCTGGCCTCTTGTTCGCCGGTGATGTCTGGGTTTTACATCACACTCACACCCTTTGTGTCCGGCATACGTCCCGTACCTGGACATCGCGTACGCAACGGCCTTGACGTTGCTTTGAACATTCGCAAGGGTGAGGCGCGGCATGCGTATTTCTGGGGCGCATGTGAACCGGGGGGAAGAGCGCAGCCACCTCCGTCGATCACGGCCCCCGAGTGCGGCCTCACTGACTGAATCGGCTACTGGGGGTAGCAACTACATGACGAAGAAGACGCGCATCCGTGTCGCGCGCATAGCGGCCGGCGCAGTGATCGCGGCCGGCGCCTCGCTGACCGCCGCGGGTGCCGCCTCGGCGCTCGACATCGGCGTGAGCGCGGGTGTCGGCGACACCAACGTCGGCCTGAAGGTCGGGCTGGGCGACGAAGACGGCGACCCCTGCGACATTGTCGTCGACCCGAGCTGCGACGACGACACCACTGCTGGTGGGACGACGGGTGACACCACGACCGGTGGCACCGGCGGTGACACGACCACCGGCGGGACGACGGGCGACACCACGACCGGTGGGACGACGGGTGACACCACCACCGGCGGGACGACCGGTGACACCACGACCGGTGGGACGACGGGCGACACCACGACCGGTGGCACCGGCGGTGACACGACCACCGGCGGGACGACGGGCGACACCACTACCGGTGGCACCGGCGGTGACACGACCACCGGCGGCACGACGGGTGACACCACTACCGGTGGCACGACGGGTGACACCACCACTGGCGGCAACTCCGGCGGCAGCACCGGCGGTGACGGGGGCTCCACCGGCGGCGACAGCGGTGGCTCCACCGGCGGTGACGGGGGCTCCACCGGCGGCAGCGGCGGCTCGGACACCACCGGCGGAACCGGTGGCGGCGACAACACCACCCCCGACGGCGGCGGCAACGACAACGTCGCCCAGGAGGAGGGTTCCTCCGCCCTGACCGACACCGGCGAAGAGGCCCAGGCTTCCGACACCGCCGCCCAGGGCAACGGTGAGGAGCTCGCCGAGACCGGCGCCGCGGAGACCACGTTCCTGCTGGTCGGCGCCGCCACGATGATCGCCGGCGGCATCGGCTTCCGCCTCCTGCCGCGACTGATGGACGGCCGCGGCGCGGCTGCCTGACGGTAGCCGTACGCGCACGCACCGCGTACACACCCGTACGCATGCGAAGGGGCCCGGAGCGCACATCGCGCTCCGGGCCCCTTCTGTGTCCGCGTCCCGGGGGCCTCCAGGGCCCTCCGTGGGCCTCAGACGGTCTGGTGGGCCAGCAGGGCCACCGCCGCGATCAGCACCGCCAGCAGTGCGACCAGCGTCATCGGATTCAGCCCCGCGAAGAAGTTCCCCTGCTGCAGCCGCTCGCGGTTCGCCCGGCACACCGGGCACCTGCCCTCGTTCACGGGCGCCGCGCAGTTCGCGCACACCAACCGGTCGTACGTCATGCGCTCGCCCTCCTTGCCACCGGCTCCGTCAGAACAACGCCCGCACCGACGCGAACGTTCCCCCTTCCACTGTGCCAGGTTCCGGGAGACCCCGCGCGCCCTCCCTCCACGGACAAAACGCGCAACTGATACGCAACCCCGACCGGTGACTGCGGTCCGCTCCCCGGTTCGCGTATGGTCACGCACATCTACCCCCGGCGACCCGTGGTGCATCCGTGATCCGATTCGACAACGTCTCCAAGGTCTACCCCAAACAGAACCACCCAGCCCTCAGGGATGTCTCCCTGGAGGTCGAGAAGGGCGAATTCGTCTTCCTCGTGGGGTCCTCCGGCTCCGGAAAGTCCACCTTCCTGCGGCTGGTCCTCCGCGAGGAGCGGTGCAGCCACGGACAGGTGCACGTTCTGGGCAAGGACCTCGCCCGCCTGTCCAACTGGAAGGTGCCGCAGATGCGGCGCCAGCTCGGGACGGTGTTCCAGGACTTCCGCCTGCTGCCGAACAAGACGGTCGGCGAGAACGTGGCCTTCGCCCAGGAGGTCATCGGCAAGTCCCGCGGTGAGATCCGTAAGTCCGTGCCGCAGGTGCTCGACCTCGTCGGGCTCGGCGGCAAGGAGGACCGCAGGCCCGGTGAGCTGTCCGGAGGTGAGCAGCAGCGCGTCGCCATCGCGCGCGCCTTCGTCAACCGGCCGAAGCTGCTGATCGCCGACGAGCCCACCGGCAACCTCGACCCGCAGACCTCCGTCGGCATCATGAAGCTGCTCGACCGCATCAACCGGACGGGCACCACCGTGATCATGGCCACCCACGACCAGAACATCGTGGACCAGATGCGCAAGCGCGTCATCGAGCTGGAGAAGGGCCGTCTCGTCCGCGACCAGGCGCGCGGCGTCTACGGCTACCAGCACTGACGAGGAACGGAAAGGCTTAACGAGACGCCATGCGCGCCCAGTTCGTGCTCTCGGAGATCGGTGTCGGTCTTCGCCGCAATCTGACGATGACCTTCGCCGTCATCGTCTCCGTCGCCCTGTCCCTGGCCCTGTTCGGCGGTTCGCTGCTGATGAGCGACCAGGTCAACACCATGAAGGGCTACTGGTACGACAAGGTCAACGTCACCGTCTACCTGTGCAACAAGAGTGACGCGAAGTCCGACCCCGCGTGCGCCAAGGGCGCGGTGACCGAGGACCAGAAGAAGCAGATCCTCGCCGACCTCGAAGAGCTGTCGGTCGTGGACAAGGTGACGTACGAGTCGCAGGACGAGGCGTACAAGCACTACCAGGACCAGTTCGGCGACTCGCCGCTGGCCAGCTCGCTCACGCCGGACCAGATGCAGGAGTCGTACCGGATCAAGCTGAAGGACCCGGAGAAGTACCAGGTCATCGCGACCGCCTTCGACGGCCGGGACGGCGTGCAGTCCGTGGCGGACCAGCGCGCGACCCTGGACAACCTCTTCGAGCTGCTCAACGGCATGAACTGGGCGGCGCGCGCAGTGATGGCGCTCATGCTGGTCGTCGCGCTCATGCTGATCGTCAACACGGTGCGCGTCTCGGCGTTCAGCCGGCGGCGCGAGACCGGCATCATGCGGCTGGTCGGCGCCTCGGGCTTCTACATCCAGGCGCCGTTCATCATGGAGGCGGCGGTCGCCGGGCTGATCGGCGGCGCGGTCGCCTGCGGCTTCCTGGTGGCCGCGCGGTACTTCATCATCGACCACGGGCTCGCCCTGGCCGACAAACTGGCGCTGATCGACTTCATCGGCTGGGACGCCCTGCTGACGAAGCTGCCGCTCATCCTTGCCACCAGCCTGCTGATGCCCGCGTTGGCCGCGTTCTTCGCGCTGCGCAAGTACCTGAAGGTGTGACACATCCCAAGGGGGTCGCACGGTCAAGCGATCGTGCGGCCCTCTCGCGTTGTCCTAGACTCACCGGCATGTCAGGTCGTGACCTGTTCTGTCAGCCCCGTCGCGTACGCCACGGGGCCGCCCTGACCTTGGTGTTCGCGAGCGTGCTCGTCGCGGGCGCGGCCACCGGCTCGTTCCCCGAGGCCGACCGGAAGGCCGTGCCCGACACGGTGCGTCCGGCCGCCCCGGCCGGTCAGCACGGTCAACACGCCGACGTCGCACGGGCGGCCGCCGAGGCGATGGCCGACGGCAAGTCCCCCGTGGAGGCCGCCGAGCGCGCCGTCAGCCGCAGCGGGGACCGCTGGGGCGCCGTCTACTCCCGGGGCGAGTACGAGGAGTTGGAGGACGCCCTCGACGGCCGGTACACCGGCGTCGGGATCTCCGCCCGCCGCGAGCGCGACGGCCGCATCGAGGTCACCAAGGTGCGCTCCGGCTCGCCCGCCGAGGACGCGGGGATCCGCGAGGGCGACCGGCTGCGCAGCGTCGACGGCGAGCGGGTCGACGGGCGCCCCGTCACCGAGGTCGTCTCCATACTGCGCGGCGACGCCGAGCGGGAGCCCGCGGGCACCGCCGTCCGGCTCGGCCTGGAACGCGGCACGCGCGCGTGGACGCAGACCGTACGCCGGGCCCGCCTCTCCACGGACCCCGTGACCGTGCGCACGCTCGCCGACGGTGTCACGGTCGTCAGGGTCCTCTCCTTCTCCAAGGGCGTCGGCGAGCAGGTGCGTGATGCAGTGGAGCGGCTGCCGTCCGGCGCCGGTGTCGTCCTCGACCTGCGCGGCAACTCCGGCGGCCTGGTCGCCGAGGCGGTCACCGCCGCCTCCGCCTTCCTGGACGGCGGCCTGGTCGCCACGTACGACGTCGACGGTGACCAGCGGGCCCTGCACGCCGAGCCCGGCGGCGACACCACCAGACCCCTGGTCGCACTCGTCGACGGCGGCACGATGAGCGCGGCCGAACTCCTCACCGGAGCCCTGCAGGACCGCGGACGGTCGGTCGTCCTGGGCTCGCCCACCTTCGGCAAGGGCTCGGTGCAGATGCCGAGCCGGCTGCCCGACGGCTCGGTGGCCGAGCTGACCGTGGGGCACTACCGCACCCCTTCGGGCCGCGGCGTCGACGGCACCGGCATCACGCCCGACCTGGAGATCGACCCGGCGGACCCGGCGGGCCTGGAACGGGCCCGGACGGTGCTGAGCGGGCTGGGCCGGTAGGGGCCCCTGCGTAAATCGGCTTCCCGCGGACCCCCTCCGTAGTGCGAAAATGGTCGGCACTATGGCTAAGGAAAAAGGGCGCAAGCTGATCGCGCAGAACAAGAAGGCGCGGCACGACTACCAGATCCTCGACACCTACGAGGCCGGCCTTGTCCTGTCCGGGACCGAGGTGAAGTCGCTGCGCCAGGGACGGGCCTCGCTGGCCGACGGCTTCGTGCAACTGGACGGACACGAGGCGTGGCTGCACAACGTGCACGTGCCCGAGTACAGCCAGGGCACCTGGACCAACCACAGCGCCCGGCGCAAGCGGAAGCTGCTGCTGCACCGAGTGGAGATCGACAAGCTGGAGTCGAAGTCCCAGGAGACCGGTCACACGATCGTGCCCCTGGCGCTGTACTTCAAGGACGGCCGGGCCAAGGTGGAGATCGCGCTGGCGCGCGGCAAGAAGGAGTACGACAAGCGTCAGACCCTGCGGGAGAAGCAGGACCGCCGCGAGGCGGAGCGGACGATCTCGGCGATCCGGCGCAAGCAGCGGGCCTGACCCCCCGGGGAATAGGCTGGCACCCGCGTGCGTTGGTCACGTACGATGGTGAGAGCACCCCAGGCGGGTGCGTCGATTGAAAAATCAACATGGGGATGATCGGTTTCGACAGCGGATGTCGAAGCAGGGGAAGCGTGTCGAGGAAGCGGCCATGATCTCGTAAACCACAGGCCGAAAAAAATAATCGCCAACACCAAGCGCGATTCCTCCCAGCAGGCCTTCGCCCTCGCTGCCTGATCTCAGGTAGCGAAGCGAGCCTCCTACTAAGGGAGTGTCAGCCCGGGGCTGTTCCCGACCCGGATCCTGGCATCAGCTAGGGGACTAAACCTTGATCCCGGTCACGGGGTGAAGAGGGAAACCAAACAGTGACTGAGCCCGTCGGAGACTTGTCCGCGTGATCTCCGGGGCTGAGAAAAGCGAAGCGGACTGCACACGGAGAAGCCCTGGTTCCGCACCGTTGGACGCGGGTTCGATTCCCGCCATCTCCACAGTTCCCATGTGGGCGAAGGCCCCGCCGCTCCAGCGCGGCGGGGCCTTCGTCATGCCCGAGCCCGAGGCGCCGGGCGCCGCGCCGGTGCCAGGGCGAGGAGCAGGGCCACCGCGGCCGCCGTGACCGGTACGCCGTAGGCGGCCGTGGGGGAGACGTGCTCCACCGCCCAGCCGCCCGCCGCGCTGCCGCAGGCGATGCCGCCGAGCAGACCGGTCACCGCGAGGGTCATACCCTCGTTCAGGCGGCCCTCCGGGGTGCGGTGCTGGACCAGCGTCATGGTGGTGACCATCGTCGGGGCGGTCGCCATCCCGGCGACCAGCAGCGTGAGCGCCAGCAGCGGCAGGGAGCCGGTGAGGGACGCGGCGAGCAGCGGCAGCGTCAGCAGGGCGGTCATCGCCGCGACACACCACGGCAGGCGGTGCTCGGCGGGCCCGGCCGGCTTCATCGCGCCGTACAGCAGACCCGCCGCGCAGGAACCGGCCGCCTGCAGCGCGAGGACCACCCCGGCCGCCGCACGATGACCCTGTGCGTCCGCGAACGCGATCGTGACGACCTCCATGGCCCCGAACACCCCGCCCATCGCCAGGCACACGACCAGCAGCGGCGGGATTCCCGGGACGCGGAAGGGCGCCTTCGCCGTCGGGCGCGGCCGGGCCGGCGGCTCGGTCGAGCGCTGGGCGGTGAAGAGCAGCATGCCGCACACCAGCAGCACCACACCGACGAGCGTCCCCGCCTCCGGGAACAGCGCCGTGCACAGGAACGCGGCGAGGACCGGCCCGAGCATGAAGCACAGCTCGTCCGCGGCCTGCTCGAAGGAGTTCGCGGTGTGCAGGGCGTCGGCGGCGCCCTTCCTGTTCTTCAGCAGGTGGGCCCAGCGGGCGCGGGCCATGCCGCCGGTGTTGGGCGTCGTCGCGGTGGCGGCGTACGCGGCGAACAGGGTCCAGGCGGGCGCGTCGTACCGGACGCACAGCAGCAGGGCGAGCGAGCCGAGGGCGGCGACGAGGGTCGCGGGCACGGCCACCCTCGCCTGGCCGTGCCGGTCCACCAGCCGCGCCGTCCACGGGGCGACCAGCGCCGTCGCCGCCAGCCCCGTCGCGGTGACGGCGCCGGCGAGGGCGTACGAACCACGGGTGCCGGCGATCATCACGACCGCGCTCACGGTGAACATGCCCATGGGCAGCCGCGCCATGAGATTCCCGATCGTGAAGGCTCGGGCGCCGGGCAGGGCGAGGAGGCGCCGATACGGGCCGGGCGGCCTGCGCCGGGTGCGCGGGCGGAAGTCGGCGGCGACCAGGGTGTCGGCGGTGACGGTGAGGAAGGTGGTCTTCGGGGAGGGCTGTGCGTGGGCCGGGTGTGCGTGGGGCGGTCGTTCGTGGGTCGGTCGTTCGTGGGCCGGGTGTGCGTGGGCCGGTCGTTCGTGGGTCGGGTGTGCGTGGGCCGGGTGTGCGTGGGGCGGTCGTTCGTGGGCCGGGTGTGCGTGGGGCGGTTGCGGCATGGGCATACCGTCGCCCGGGGGTGATCGAAGGGTCCAACACCTTCTCCGTGCCGATTCACGCACTCCCGTTGTAAATTCGCCGGATGCCCGCACCCGCCCATGTCGACCCCCGCCTCCTGCGCGCCTTCGTCACCGTCGCCGAGGACCTCCACTTCACCCGCGCCGCCGCCCGCCTCTACGTCGCCCAGCAGGCGCTCAGCAGGGACGTACGGCGCCTGGAGCGGGAACTCGGTGCCGAGTTGTTCGTCCGGACCACCCGGCAGGTGACCCTGACGGCCGACGGCGAGCGGTTGTTGCCGTACGCGCGCCGCGTCCTCCAGGCACAGGAGGACCTCCTGGCCGCCTTCGGGCAGGCCCGTCCGCTGCTGGTCGACCTCAACTCCCCCGGACTGGTCACCGGCCGCCTGGTGCTGGAGCGCGCCCGCGAACTCGCGCCGGGGGAGGAGCTGATGGCGCGTTACGAGAGCGGGCTGACCTACGCCGCCGGCGAACTGCTCGCGGGCCGCCTCGACCTCTCCTTCGGCCGGTTCGCGGGCCTCGCCCCGGCGCTGCGGGCGGGTCTCGGCCACCAGCCCGTCCGCTACGAGCCCATGGCGGTCGTGCTGCCCGAGGACCACCGGTTGGCCCGGCTGCCAGAGGTGCCGCTCGCCGAGCTCGCCGGCGAGACCGTGTACGCCGGGGCCGGAAACCCGAGGACGTCGGAGTGGACGGATCTCGCGCACCGACTGTTCGAGGGGCGCGGCATCGCGGTGGCCGCACCCGTCCCGCTGGCCGTCGGTGAGGAGGAGTTCCAGCGGATCATGGACAAGACGCGCATTCCGATCCTCGCCGTGGTGAGCTTTCCGGCCATGGCGTCGACCGTGGTGCGCCCGCTCGTCGACCGCGTGCCGCTGTCGCCGGTGTCACTGGTCTGGCGGAAGGGGCTGGCGCACCCCGCGTATGAAGCGCTGCGCCGGGCGGCCGCCCAGGTCGCGGCCGAGGAGGGCTGGCTCCGCAGGCCCGCCGGAGGATGGATTCCCGCCGCCGACGCCGCTGTGATGTCCGCCCACAACTGACACGTGGCAACCACACATCCTCCGCGTGCGCTACATTCTTGGCCTGAGCACGGTGTGGTACAGGGGGCGCTCGAACCTGGTGGGGGCCGGTTCGGCCGACGGGTGCTCGGAGTCGTACGCGCACCCGGAACTGTCCCTCGGGGGGAAGTGCGTGCGCGTGAAGAAATGGCAAAAAGACGCCCATCCGGAGCGGCCCCAGGCCGCGTCCGTGGCGCGTGATCTCCCGGAAGCGAAACAGGATGCCGACGCCACCGAGCTGTTCCCGGCGACCCGGGCCTTCCCGGTGACCGGGGAGTTCCCGACGGCCGGAGCGCCGTTCGCCCAGCCCGGGCGGTTCGACGAGTCCGCCCGGTCCGGGGGGCCCGCCGCGTCCGACGAGTCCGGGGCCGCCGGGGCCGCCGGGTCCGCCGGGGCCGGCACGGGATGGTTCGGTGCCTCCGGTCCTGCGGGCGCCGGTGCCGGAGCGCAGGCTCCGCGCAACGCCGCCGAGCCTGCGCCGGAAGCCGCGGGGACCGGATTCCCCGGCCCCTGGGGCGGTGCCGGTGCCGACGAGACGGAGATCCTCGGTTCCCGAATAGGGAGGGACCGAATAAGTGGGGGTCAGGTGGGCGGAAGCCCCGTGGGCGGAAGCCCGGTGGGCGGAAGCCCGGTGGGCGGAGACCGTACGGACCGGGGGGCGGTCGCTGATCCCTTCGGAAACGGGCGGATAACCTGGGGCGGGACCGGCCGGGCCGGGGCGGCCCCGAACGAGCGCACCCCGGCCCCGGCCAGGACGAGCCCGGCAGGCAGGGGCCCGGCGGGTACGAGCCCCTCCGGCGCGGGTCCCAAGGGCACCCCGCCGACCGGAACCGACCGGAACGGCACCGGCCCGGACGCCGACAGGACGGCCATCCTCCCTTCGGCTCCTTCGGCTCCTTCGGCTCCTTCGGCTCCTTCGGCTCCTTCGGCTCCTTCGGCTCCTTCGGCCTCGACCCGTGTCTTCCCGACCGCGCCCGGCTTCTCCACGGCCGCGCCCGGCCCCGCCACCGGCGCGCTTCGCGACCCCTGGCAGGACACCCCGGACGCCGACGCGGCAGCGGACGCCCGCTCCGCCGTCGACGCGGACACCGGCGACCACACCCACGACCCGCACGAGGTGACGGTCCAGCTTGACGCCGTCCAGCTCGGCGACGGCGTCCTTCGCCGGGTCGACAGCGGGCACCGCAAGAGCGGCCCGGAGAGCTCGGACGGGCCGGTCTTCGTCGACGCGTCGGGGCGCCGCAGCCGCCTGTACCGCCGTCTCGGCATCGCCGTCGGCGTCGCCTGCGCGATCTACGCCGTCGTCATCGTCTCCACGCTGCTGTCCGGCAACTCCAACGCGCCGTGGCTGCCCGTGGAGGGCCAGCAGGAGGGCAAGCCGGCCGGCCAGGTCGACACCACTCCGGTGCCCTCCCAGTCGGCGCAGCCGTCCGGCACCGGCAGCGCCGTCCCGCGGACCAGCCCCTCGGCCGGCACCGGCGTGACCACGGCGCCGGGTGCCGATGCCCCCGTGCCCGGTACGTCCGGTACCGCGGGGCAGCCCGGCACCAGCGGCGCCGACCCCGAGCCCTCGGAGACCGGGGCCGGCACGCAGCCGGGCGGCGGCGCGCCCGACCCGGACCCCACGCAGTCGACGCAGGTACCGCCCCCCGTCACCACGGACCCGTCCACCCCGGCGGGCGGCGGTGATCCCACGGTCGACCCGACCGTGCCCACCGGCGACCCCACCACGGGCACCGACCCGGGCGGCGACACGACCGTCGACGGCGCGAGCGGGCCGCTCTCCGCCGACGGGCCCGCCGACGGACCCGCCGACGGACCTGCCGACGGGCCCGATGACGGCTCCGTCATCGTCGCCGGCCCGGACAACACCCTCACGTCCCCTTCCCTGTCCCCGGAGAACACCCTCTGATGGCATCCCGCACCCGCCGTCACGGGGCCGCGCGCAGCGCCCGTGAGGGCGTCCGGCGTCGCCGCCTGCCCCTGCGTCTGCTGCTTCCGCTGCTCGTCCTGGTCGCCCTGTCGGCGATGCTCATGCTGCGCGGATACGTGCACAGCGAGATCCTCGCCGACCACCGCGTCCAGCCGCCCGCCGCCACCGACCAGGTCCCGGAGAAGATCCTCGAGGGCGGCCCGGTCATCGACGCCCGCGGCGGCCGCACCGAGAGCCTGAGCGTGCCCGACCACCGCCTGGTCCTCACCTTCGATGACGGCCCGGACCCGACCTGGACGCCGAGGGTGCTGGACGTGCTGAAGAAGCACGACGCGCACGCGGTCTTCTTCGTCACCGGCACCATGGCCTCCCGCTACCCCGACCTCGTCGAGCGCATGGTCGACGAGGGCCACGAGGTCGGCCTGCACACCTTCAACCACCCCGACCTCTCCTTCCAGTCCAAGAAGCGCATCGACTGGGAGCTGTCGCAGAACCAGTTGGCGATCACCGGCGCGGCGGGCATCCGCACCTCGCTCTTCCGCCCGCCGTACTCCTCCTTCTCCGACGCCATGGACAACAAGTCCTGGCCGGTCACCGAGTACATCGGCGGCCGCGGCTACATCACCGTCGTCAACAACACCGACAGTGAGGACTGGCAGCGGCCCGGTGTCGACGAGATCATCCGCCGCGCCACGCCCAAGGACGGCGAGGGCGCCATCGTCCTGATGCACGACTCGGGCGGTGACCGCAGCCAGACCGTCGCGGCGCTGGACAGGTTCCTGCCCGACTTGCAGAAGAAGGGCTACGAGTTCGACAACCTCACCGAGGCCCTCGACGCGCCCAGCGCGATGAGCCCGGTGACCGGCGCCGAACTGTGGAAGGGCAAGGCCTGGGTCTTCCTCGTCCAGGCCTCGGAGAAGATCACCGACGGCCTGGTGGTGGGCCTGGCGATCATCGGGACGCTGGTCATCGGCCGCTTCGTGCTGATGCTGCTCCTCTCCGGCGTCCACGCCCGCCGGGTCCGCCGCAAGGGCTTCCGCTGGGGGCCGCCGGTGACCGAAGCGGTGACGGTGCTGGTGCCGGCGTACAACGAGGCCAAGTGCATCGAGAACACCGTCCTCTCCCTGATGGCCAGCGACCACCCCGTAGAGGTCATCGTCATCGACGACGGCTCCAGCGACGGCACGGCCCGGATCGTCGAGGCGATGGGCCTGCCGGGCGTCCGGGTGATCCGCCAGCTCAACGCGGGCAAGCCGGCCGCGCTCAACCGAGGTCTGGCGAACGCCAGTCACGACATCGTCGTGATGATGGACGGCGACACGGTCTTCGAACCGTGCACCGTCCGCGAACTCGTCCAGCCCTTCGGCGACCCGAAGGTCGGCGCCGTGGCGGGCAACGCGAAGGTCGGCAACAAGGACAGCCTCATCGGCGCCTGGCAGCACATCGAGTACGTGATGGGCTTCAACCTGGACCGCCGGATGTACGACATCCTCGGCTGCATGCCGACCATCCCCGGCGCGGTGGGCGCCTTCCGGCGCTCGGCGCTGGCACCGATCGGCGGCATGAGCGACGACACGCTCGCCGAGGACACCGACGTCACCATGGCGCTGCACCGGGCCGGCTGGCGCGTGGTCTACGCCGAGAACGCCCGCGCCTGGACCGAGGCCCCGGAGACCGTCCAGCAGCTGTGGTCCCAGCGCTACCGCTGGTCGTACGGCACCATGCAGGCCATCTGGAAGCACCGCCGCGCGGTGATCGAGAAGGGGCCCTCGGGCCGCTTCGGCCGCGTGGGCCTGCCCTTCGTCTCCCTGTTCATGGTCCTGGCCCCGCTGCTGGCCCCGCTGATCGACGTCTTCCTGCTCTACGGCATCGTCTTCGGCCCGACCCAGAAGACGATCGTGGCGTGGCTGGGCGTCCTGGCCATCCAGGCGGTCTGCGCGGCGTACGCCTTCCGCCTCGACCGCGAACGCATGACCCACCTGATCTCGCTGCCGCTGCAGCAGATCCTCTACCGCCAGCTCATGTACGTAGTGCTGCTCCAGTCCTGGATCACCGCGCTCACCGGCGGCCGCCTGCGCTGGCAGAAGCTCCGGCGCACCGGCGTGGTCGGGGCGCCCGGCGGCTCGGTGCCGCGCCAGGGTTCGCGAAGCGGCGATGATCGGAGGCCCGTGGCATGACCCACGGACACACGACCGGTACGGGGACGAACCCGGAGCCGGCCGGCCCGTACGGCACCACCCCGTACGGCACCACCCCGTACGGCACCACCCCGTACGCGGGGGGTCCGGACGGGGCCGCGGGGATGCCGTACGCCGTCCCGCGGCAGCGCGCGACGGAGCCCGAGCCCGTGACCGAGCCCGTGACCGAGCCTGCTTCCGCCCCGTCCGCCAGGAAGCCGGGCCGGGACCGCTACCTGGACCTGCTGCGCTCCATCGCCCTGGTCCGCGTCGTGGTGTACCACCTCTTCGGCTGGGCCTGGCTGTCGGTGCTGTTCCCGTCGATGGGCGTGATGTTCGCGCTGGCGGGCTCGCTGATGGCGCGTTCGCTCAAGCGTCCGGCGATGGGCGTGATCCGCGGTCGCGTGCGCCGCCTCCTGCCGCCGATGTGGGTGTTCGCCGCGGTCGTACTGACCATGATGTTCCTGAACGGCTGGAACCCCACGAAGGACCCGGCCCGCGAGGGCGCCTGGGGGCTGATCGAGCTCTTCAACTACATCGTCCCGATCGGCGCCCCGCCCTACCCCTGGCACATCGGTTCCCAGTCCGGCCTGCTGGAGGACACCTGGGCGGTACAGGCCGCCGGGCCGCTGTGGTACCTGCGCGCCTACCTGTGGTTCGTCATCGCCTCCCCGCTGCTGCTCTGGCTGTTCCGCCGGGCACCCTGGCCGACGCTGCTCGCACCGCTCGGCCTGACGGCGATCGTCGGCACGGGAGTGGTGACCATCCCCGGCGAGACGGGCAACGCGGTCACCGACTTCGCGGTCTACGGCGGCTGCTGGGTCCTGGGTTTCGCCCACCACGAGGGCCTGCTGAAGCAGATCCCGCGGTACGTCTCCGTCTCCTGCGCGTCCCTGATCATGGCCTTCGGCCTGTGGTGGGCGTCGAACCATCTGGGCCCCGACGGCTGGGACCTCAACGACATCCCGCTGGCCCAGGCCACCTGGTCGTTCGGGTTCGTCGTGATCCTGCTCCAGTACTCCCCGTCGTGGCAGGAGCTCCCGGGCCGGCTGGCCAGGTGGGACAGGCTGGTGACCCTTTCCAACAACCGCGCGGTCACCATCTACCTGTGGCACAACCTGCTGATCATGGCGACGGTCCCGGTCATCGACCTGGCCTACCAACTGCCGTTCATGCAGAGTGAGCGCGCGGTCGCGGCCCTCGACGGTGCCTACACCATCTGGATGTTCGCCCTCGTCTGGCCGCTCATCGGGCTGATGGTCCTCGCGGTCGGCTGGGTCGAGGACCTCGCGGCGAAGCGGAGACCGCGCCTGTGGCCGAACGGCACGAAACGTTCCACCGGGGACCGGTCCAGGACGCGGGCGGCCCATCGGGGCTGACGCCGGACGGGCACGGGTACCGTGCCGACGCGTCCCGTGCGAGACTGCCCCGGTTGCGGAAGTGAACAGGGCGGCGTGAGCCGGTCAGGGGGAGCGGGCGGGATGAGCAGACGTCAGACCCGGAAGATGCTGCGGTTGATGGCGAGCGGGGAGCCGGTCGAACTCACCAGCCCGATGGCGTCCGTGAAGAAGCTGGCCAAGCTCGCCTTCGTCGCCCAGCAGTTCGGCTACGAGTACGCCGACGTGCGGCAGGGCGGTGGGACCAACAGCTCGCTCACGATGCTGCTCGTCCCCGACCCCGGCCCGCAGGCCCGGAGCCGGGCCGCGCAGAACTGGGCGCAGTACCCGAACGCCGCCGACGGGGTCTCGGTGCCGCCGCTCGTGCCGGACGCCTTCGAACTCCTCAAGGCCCGGATCAACTTCGACCTCACCGGCAAGAGCGCCGAGAAGCGGATGGGGTACGCCGCGCTCGGCGCCACCGTCGGCTGCGCCGTCCTCGCCTACCGCATGGGCGGCGCGCCCGAGCACTTCGTCGTGGCCGCGGTCGTCTGGCTGCTCGTCCTGGCGCTCCTGGGCGTCGGCTTCCTCGTCACCCGCAAGCGCAACGCCAAGTTCGCGGACCGGCTGCGGGCCGCCGGGTTCATGCCCGTGGCCGACGAGACGGGCCGGGTGCGGTACCTGACGCCCGGGGCGCGACTTCCCGGACACGGGAACCCGTTCGGGGGCGGCGGCCCCGCGGCCCCCGGTGCGCCGCCGTACGGCTATCCGTCCCCCGGTGCGCCTGCCGTCCCCGGTGGTTACGCCGCCCCCGGTGCGTCCGGTGGTCATGCCGCGCCCGCGCCCGGTGGCTACGGGCAGCCCGCCCCCGGCCCGTACGCCCAGCCGCAGCCGCAGCCGCAGCCGCAGCCGCAGCCGCAGCCGCAGTCGCAGCCGTACCCGGCTCAGGCGGCCTATGGCCAGCCCCAGCAGCCCCAGCCGCCGCAGTACCCCCAGCAGCCACAGCAGGCTCACCAGCCGCAGCCCTACCCGCCGCAGCAGCCTCACCGGCAGCCACAGTCCCCGCAGGGCTGACGGCGGCCCGCGGCGACCTCTCATCCCGCCCCGGTGCCGGGTGAGAGCAACGTTCCCTTCCGGTCATCCACAGCCCCACCGGCCCGAAACGCGTCCTCCCTACCTTCGGTGCGACCGAGCGACCGAGATGTGGAGCACCGTGGAGGCGTCATGACAGTCCCTGGCAGCCGCTGGATCCAGCACTGGGATCCGGAGGACGAGACCTTCTGGAAGGAGACGGGGGAGCGGGTCGCCCGGCGGAACCTGTTCTTCTCCGTCCTCTCCGAGCACATCGGGTTCTCGGTCTGGACGCTGTGGTCCGTCCTGGTGCTCTTCATGGGGCCGGAGTACGGGCTCACCCCGGCCGACAAGTTCCTGCTGACGTCCGTGGTGACGCTGGTCGGGGCCGTCGTGCGGGTGCCGTACACCTTTGCCGTCGCGATCTTCGGCGGGCGGAACTGGACGATCATCTCCGCCGGGCTGCTGCTCGTGCCGACCGTGGCCGCGTTCCTGGTCATGGAGCCGGGGACGTCCTTCTCCACCTTCCTCCTCGTCGGGCTGCTGGCCGGCATCGGAGGCGGCAACTTCGCCTCCTCCATGACCAACATCAACGCCTTCTTCCCGCTGCGGAGGAAGGGCTGGGCGCTCGGCCTCAACGCCGGGGGCGGGAACATCGGCGTGCCGGTCATCCAGCTGGCCGCGCTCGCGATCATCGGGGCGAGCGGCGGGCCGCGGGTGCTGCTCGGCATCTACATCCCGCTGATCGTGGTGGCCGCCGTCCTCGCCGCCTGCTTCATGGACAACCTCGCCACCGTGAAGAACGACACCGGGGCCGCCAAGGACGCCGCGCGGCAGCCGCACACCTGGATCATGTCGCTGCTCTACGTCGGCACGTTCGGCTCGTTCATCGGCTACAGCTTCGCCTTCGGGCAGGTGCTGACGACCCAGTTCGGGCGGACCCCGCTCCAGGCGGCGTACCTGACCTTCATCGGCCCGCTGCTCGGCTCCCTGATCCGGCCGGTGGGCGGCAGGCTCGCCGACCGGTACGGCGGCGCGCGGATCACCCTCTGGAACTTCGTCGCCATGGCCGCCGCCACCGCCGTACTCGTCGCGGCCAGCATGGCGAAGTCGCTCGGGCTGTTCGTCGCCGTGTTCGTGGTGCTGTTCGTGCTCAGCGGGCTCGGCAACGGCTCGACGTTCAAGATGATCCCCGGCATCTTCCAGAACAAGGCCCTCGCCGAGGGGCTGAGGGGGGAGGAGGCCGTGGCGTACGGGCGGCGGATCTCCGGAGCCTCCATGGGGCTGATCGGCGCGGTGGGCGCGCTCGGCGGCGTCGCCATCAACCTCGCCTTCCGGCAGTCCTTCCTCTCGGTCGGCTCGGGCACCGGCGCCTTCGTGGCCTTCCTCGCCTTCTACGCCGTCTGCTTCGCCGTCACGTGGGCGGTATACCTTCGCCGCCCGGCCGTGCGGACGCCGGACGGCCCCGAGGGCCCGGCGGAGACGAAGGCCCAGCTCAGCTACGCCCAGGTGTGACGTAACACTGGTGACATCAAGCCGAACCGAGCCCGTCACGCGACATTGACAGGCTCGGTCGGCACGTGAGGACGCACGTGGGTGTGAGAGTGGGTGTGAACGATCGGAGCGCGGCGAGCCATGGACGACGAACAGCAGCGACCTGACCACGGCCCCCTGGCCGGATTCACCGTGGGCGTGACCGCCGCCCGCCGGGCCGACGAGCTGGGCGCGCTGCTCCAGCGGCGCGGTGCCGCCGTCCTGCACGCCCCGGCGCTGCGCATCGTGCCGCTCGCCGACGACAGCGAGCTGCTGGCCGCGACCAAACAGCTCCTCGACCAGGCGCCGGACGTCGTCGTGGCCACCACCGCCATCGGCTTCCGGGGCTGGGTCGAGGCCGCCGACGGCTGGGGGCTCGGCGAGGCCCTGCTGGAGCGGCTGCGCGCGGTGGAACTGCTCGCGCGCGGCCCCAAGGTGAAGGGCGCCGTCCGGGCCGCCGGGCTGACGGAGGAGTGGTCGCCGGCCTCCGAGTCCATGGCCGAGGTACTGGACCGGCTGCTGGAGGAGGGCGTGGACGGCCGCCGGATCGCCGTACAGCTGCACGGTGAGCCGCTGCCGGGGTTCGTGGAGTCGCTGCGGGCGGGCGGCGCCGAGGTCGTCGGGGTGCCCGTGTACCGGTGGCTGCCGCCGGAGGACCTCGGGCCCGTCGACCGGCTGCTGGACGCCGCCGTCTCCCGGGGCCTGGACGCCGTGACGTTCACCAGCGCGCCGGCCGCCGCGTCCCTCCTCTCCCGCGCCGAGGAGCGCGGCCTGCTGCCCCAACTGCTCGCCGTCCTCGGTCACGACGTGCTGTCGGCCTGCGTCGGACCGGTCACCGCGGTGCCGCTCCAGGCGCACGGCGTCGACACGGTCCAGCCGGAGCGCTTCCGGCTCGGCCCCCTCGTCCAACTGCTGTGCCAGGAGCTGCCGGCCCGTGCGCGTGCCCTGCCGGTCGCCGGGTACCGACTGGAGATCCGGGGGCACGCGGTGCTGATCGACGGGGAGCTCAGGACCGTGCCGCCGGCCGGCATGTCCCTGCTGCGGGCACTGTCCCGGCGGCCGGGCTGGGTCGTGCCCCGCGCGGAACTCCTGCGCGCCCTGCCGGGCACCGGGCGCGACGAACACGCCGTCGAAACGGCGATGGCCCGCCTGCGTACGTCCCTCGGCACCCCGAAGGTGATCCAGACCGTGGTGAAACGCGGCTACCGCCTGGCCCTGGACCCGGCCACGGACGCCAAGTACACGGACGGCGGCTGACACGGGGCGCACGGCTCGGCGCACGGCACGGCACACATCGCGACCTTCTCCGCCCCGCGTCCGGCCGGCGGGCGCCCGACGCGACGGACACGTCCCGGCCGCGCGGGCGCGTACGCGGATGTCCGGGCGGAGCCGGTGCGAGGGGTTCCGGGCGCGGGATCGGGCAGGCACTGTAGAGGGAGCGGTCCACCTGCTCCCCTTCCCGGCCCGCCCCACCGGGCAACCCCTAGGCGGTGACAGGAACATGGCACTGGGTACGGCCACCGACCCGTACGAGCTGCGGTTCGACACCGGGCGGATGTGTCTGGACCTCATCGCCACCACCCATCCCATGGAACGGCTCGACCGCGTCGACGTGCTGCGCGCCTGGATCACCGGCTCCGGACTCGTCCCGCCCGGCACCCCGCTGTCCCACGCCGACGCCTCCTGGCCGGCCGGCTTCCGCGAACTGCGCGGCCACGCCGCCCGCCTGATCCGCGCCAGGTCCGCGCCCGGCACCCACCCGTACGACCTCGCGCTCGCCCGCGTCAACGACCTCGCCTTCGCCGCGCCCCCGGCCCCGCGGGCGGTCCGCGGCGAGGACGGCGTGCTGGTCCGCGAGTTGACGGGGCCGCCCGAGTGCGCGGCGCTGCTCGGCGCCCTCGCCCGGGACACCGTGGAGCTGCTCACCGACCCCGTCGCGCGGGCGAGCCTGAGGCAGTGCGAGGGCGACAACTGCCCGATCGTGTACGTGGACACCTCCCGCGGACGCCGCAGGCGCTGGTGCTCCAGTGAGATCTGCGGCAACCGCGAGCGCGTCGCCAGGCACCGCCGCCGCGCGGCCATGGCCCGATAAGTACGGCTGCGTCCCGTTCGGTGCGCCCCTCCCGAGAAAACTCTCATCTCACTTTGAACACGCCGCACTTCGCGTCCGTACCGGATGGGCGAGCGACCGACTGGGGGAACCCCCGGACATCGGAGGTGGGCGTGCGCAAGGATTCCGTCGTGGCCAATGATCGAGGTGCGAGGGCCCGACATCGCATGTCCCAGTCGTCCTCGGAACCCGACGAGGAGCTGATGCGCGCCCTGTACCGGGAGCACGCCGGCCCCTTGCTGGCGTACGTGCTGCGGCTGGTCGCGGGTGACCGGCAGCGCGCCGAGGACGTCGTCCAGGAGACGCTCATCCGTGCCTGGAAGAACGCCGGTCAGCTCAACCGTGCGACCGGATCGGTACGCCCCTGGCTGGTGACGGTCGCCCGGCGCATCGTCATCGACGGCCACCGCAGCCGGCAGGCCCGGCCGCAGGAGGTCGATCCGTCGCCGCTGGAGGTCATTCCCGCGGAGGACGAGATCGACAAGGCGCTGTGGCTGATGACGCTGTCGGACGCGCTCGACGACCTGACCCCGGCCCACCGGGAGGTCCTCGTCGAGACGTACTTCAAGGGGCGTACCGTCAATGAGGCGGCGCAGACACTGGGCATACCCAGCGGCACCGTTCGCTCCCGGGTGTTCTACGCCCTGCGTTCGATGAAGCTGGCACTGGAGGAGCGGGGGGTGACGGCGTGATGAGCGGGTACGGGGGAGTTCAGGGTTTCGGCGGGGGATTCGGCCCGGGGGATACGGGTAATTCTGTCCCCATGCAGGGATCACCGGCGCCGAACGAGCACGAGACCGTCGGTGCCTACGCGCTCGGCATCCTCGACGACGCGGAGGCGACCGCCTTCGAGGCGCATCTCGCCACCTGCGAATGGTGCGCCCAGCAGCTCGACGAGCTGGCCGGGATGGAGCCGATGATGGCCGCGCTCGCCGACCTGCCGGGCACCGGTACGCCGGCGATCGCCGAGTCGCTGACGGCGAAGCCGAGCCCGCGGCTGTCGGAGAAGCTCGTCGACGAGGTCGCCGAGCGCCGTGCGAGCAAACGCCGCCGCAACTTCTACCTGGTGGGCACCGCGGCCGCGCTGATCATCGGCGGTCCGTTCGCCGCCGTGGCGACGACGGGCGGCGGCGGTGACGACGGCGGCGGGAAGAAGACCGAGGCCACCCGGCAGGCCGCGAGCCCCGCCGAGTCCGCCTTCGCCGCCATGCCCGACCGGGTCACGGCGACCGACCCCGCCACCGAGGTCAGCGCGACCGTGGCCCTGCAGAAGAAGGCCTGGGGCACCGACGCGGTCCTGGAGCTCAAGAACGTCAAGGGCCCCGAGAAGTGCTCCCTGATCGCCGTCGGCAAGAACGGCGAACGCGAGACGGTCACCTCCTGGTCGGTCCCCGACTGGGGCTACGGCCTCCCGGGCGCCGCCACCGACAAGGGCAAGAAGCCGCTCTACGTGCAGGGCGGCGCCGCCTTCGAGCCCAACCAGATCGACCGCTTCGAGGTCATGACCTTCGACGGCGAGCGGCTGGTCGAGGTGGACGCGTAGGCCCGTCACCGGGCGGGCCGTGGCTTCCGGGCCCCCCTTCGCGTACCTTTGACGGCTGCCCAGCACGTCAGAAGGGGGCCCGGTGGCCGCACAGGCGCAACAGGACTCAGCGGTCGACTCGGTTCACGACTCCGTACGGGAGGACTCCGTACGAGACCGAGAGATCAGCGTGGAACAGGCACACCTGGACCGGGTGTACCGCCGCCTCGAGGAGAAGATCCACGAGGCCGAGTTCCTCATGCACGACGCCGCGCAGCGCGGCCACGTCGGCACGCCCGGCGCGCTGGCCGAGCGCGACGCGCAGGTCTTCCGGGCCGGCATCCACCTCAGCCGCCTGAACAACGAGTTCGAGGACTTCCTCTTCGGCCGTATCGACCTGCTCCTCGGCAAGGACGGCAAGAAGGGCCCGGACGGCGCGTACACGGCCGTCGAGCCCGCCGAGGGCGCCCTGCGGCCCGACAGCACCGCCGACATCGCCGAGACCCTGCACATCGGCCGCATCGGCGTCCTGGACGAGGACTACGCCCCGCTGGTCATCGACTGGCGGGCGCCCGCCGCGGCGCCCTTCTACCGGTCCACGCCGGTCGATCCGGGCCGGGTCGTGCGCCGCCGGGTGATCCGCTCCAAGGGGCGGCGCGTCCTCGGTGTCGAGGACGACCTCATGCGGCCCGAGATCAGGGCCCGCCTGGAGGGCGAGGAGCTGGCCGTGGTCGGCGACGGCGCCCTGATGGCCGCCCTGGGCCAGGCCCGCACGCACTCCATGCGGGACATCGTGGCCTCCATCCAGGCCGAGCAGGACCTGGTCATCCGCGCCCCCGCCGCCTCCGTGACGTACGTGGAGGGCGGCCCCGGCACCGGCAAGACCGCCGTCGCCCTGCACCGGGCGGCGTACCTGCTCTACCAGGACCGGCGCCGGTACGCGGGCGGCATCCTCATCGTCTCGCCGACTCCGCTGCTGGTGGCGTACACCGAGGGCGTGCTCCCCTCCCTCGGCGAGGAGGGCCAGGTCGCCATCCGCGCCATCGGCTCGCTGGTCGACGGCGCCGAGGCCACCCTGTACGACTCCCCGGCCACCGCCCGCGCCAAGGGCTCCTCCCGCATGCTCAGGGTGCTGCGCAGGGCCGCGCGCGGGGCGCTGGAGCCGGACGCCTCGCCGACCCTGCTGCGCGTCGTCGCCTTCGGCCGCCGCCTCGAACTGGAGGCGGCGGAGCTGGCGGACATCCGCCGCACCGTTCTCGGCGGCACCGCGCCCGTCAACCTGCTGCGCCCCCGCGCCCGGCGGCTGCTCCTGGACGCGCTGTGGGCCAAGTCGGGCGCCGGCACCCGGCACACCGACCCCGAGCTGGCCGCCGAGCTGCGTTCCTCCTTCGACGAGGACGTCAGCTCCGAGGACTCCTTCATCGCGTTCCTCGACGCCTGGTGGCCGGAGCTGACCCCCGGCGCGGTGCTGGCGGCCATGGCGGACGAGCGGAGGCTGGGCCGCTGGGCCCGGCGCGTCCTCAACCCCGGCGAGGTCCGCAAGGTGGCCCGTTCGCTGCGCCGCGAGGGCCACTCCGTGCACGACATCGCCCTGCTCGACGAACTGCAGGCGATCGTCGGCACCCCGGCCCGCCCCCGCAGGCGGCGTGAGCTGGACCCGCTGGACCAGCTCACGGGCCTGGACGAGCTGATGCCCCAGCGTGAGGAGACCCAGTGGGAGCGCGCCGAGCGGCTGGCGGCGGAGCGCACCGAGTACGCGCACGTCATCGTGGACGAGGCCCAGGACCTCACCCCCATGCAGTGGCGGATGGTGGGCCGCCGCGGCCGGCACGCCACCTGGACGGTCGTCGGTGACCCGGCCCAGTCCTCGTGGTCCGACCCCGACGAGGCGGCGGCGGCCCGCGACGAGGCCCTGGGCTCCCGCCCGCGCCGCCGCTTCGAGCTGACCGTCAACTACCGCAACCCGGCCGAGATCGCCGAGCTGGCGGCCAGGGTGCTGGCCCTCGCCATGCCGGGCTCCGAGTCCCCGGCGGCCGTCCGCTCGACGGGCGTGGAGCCGCGCTTCGCGGTGGTACGGGACTCCCTCGCCCAGACGGTCCGGGCGGAGGCGGCCCGGCTGCTGGACCTCGTGGACGGCACCGTCGGCGTCGTGGTCGCCATGAACCGCCGCGAGGAGGCCCGGCGCTGGCTGGCCGGGCTCGGCGACCGCGTGGTGGCGCTCGGCAGCCTGGAGGCCAAGGGACTCGAGTACGACGCCACGGCCGTCGTCTCGCCCGCCGAGATCGCCGACGAGTCGCCCGCCGGGCTGCGCGTGCTGTACGTCGCCCTGACCCGGGCCACCCGGCAGCTGACGGTCGTCTCCTGCGAGCGGGACGAGCCGGACGCGGCAGGGGTGCCGGACCTCCTGCGCGACTGAGGCGCCGGGAGGCGCAGAGGCGGGATGTACGAGAGGCGGGATGTACGAGAGGCCCGCGCCGTGGAACGGCGCGGGCCTCTCGTCTTCTCCGCTTAGGTGGCACCGACCCGCCATGCTCGCCTCGCGGCAAGTGGTCGCTCTAAGCGACGAAGGTTGGGCCCGGGGGCTTGGATCGAGCCGGTGCCACGTCCAAGGTAACAAACGATCCCCGCAAGACAATTCCCGTCCCGCGGGTTCTTTCCCGGGCAGGCTCGCCTCTTCCGTCGACCCGCAGCTTCTCGTATGGTGGAAGTCGTTTTCCGAAAGTGCCTCATCGTCCGGTGGGGACGGCGCGCGAACACAAAGTTCGCAATCCGGGGTGGCTACCACGTACTCGGTGGTAGGTGCGACGATCGGACGGCACAACGCAGCTACACGGTGAAAGCAGAGGAAGTCGGCCATGGCAACGGCGCCCAGCGTCTCCTACTCGATGACGGTCCGACTGGAGGTGCCCGCGGGCGGAACCGCGGTCTCGCAGCTCACCACCGCGGTGGAGTCCGCCGGAGGCTCCGTCACCGGCCTCGACGTCACGGCCTCCGGCCACGACAAGCTCCGTATCGACGTCACCATCGCCGCGGGCTCGACCTCGCACGCCGACGAGATCGTGGAGCAGCTGCGCGGCATCGAGGGCGTCAGCCTGGGCAAGGTCTCCGACCGTACCTTCCTCATGCACCTCGGCGGCAAGATCGAGATGGCGTCGAAGCACCCCATCCGCAACCGCGACGACCTGTCCATGATCTACACGCCGGGCGTGGCCCGCGTCTGCATGGCGATCGCCGAGAACCCCGAGGACGCCCGCCGCCTGACCATCAAGCGCAACTCCGTTGCGGTCGTGACGGACGGCTCCGCGGTGCTGGGCCTCGGCAACATCGGCCCGAAGGCCGCCCTGCCGGTCATGGAGGGCAAGGCCGCCCTGTTCAAGCGCTTCGCCGGTATCGACGCCTGGCCGCTCTGCCTCGACACCCAGGACACCGACGCGATCGTGGAGATCGTCAAGGCCATCGCCCCGGGCTTCGCGGGCATCAACCTCGAGGACATCTCCGCGCCCCGCTGCTTCGAGATCGAGGCCCGGCTGCGCGAGGCCCTCGACATCCCCGTCTTCCACGACGACCAGCACGGCACCGCGATCGTCGTCCTCGCCGCCCTGACCAACGCCCTGCGCGTCGTCGACAAGCCCATCGAGAACGTACGGGTCGTCATGTCCGGCGCCGGTGCGGCCGGTACGGCCATCCTGAAGCTGCTGCTGGCCGCAGGCGTGAAGAACGCGGTCGTCGCCGACATCCACGGCATCGTGCACGCCGGCCGCGCCGACCTGGTCGACGCCGCGCCCGGATCGGCGCTGCGCTGGATCGCCGACAACACCAACCCCGAGGGCCTGACCGGCACTCTCAAGGAGGCCGTGCACGGCGCCGACGTCTTCATCGGCGTGTCGGCCCCCAACGTCCTGGACGGCGAGGACGTGGCCGCCATGGCGGAAGGTGCGATCGTGTTCGCGCTCGCGAATCCCGACCCCGAGGTGGACCCGGCGATCGCCCGCCAGACCGCCGCGGTCGTCGCCACCGGCCGCTCCGACTTCCCCAACCAGATCAACAACGTGCTCGTCTTCCCGGGCGTGTTCCGCGGTCTGCTGGACGCCCAGTCCCGCACGGTCAACACCGAGATGATGCTGGCCGCCGCGCACGCCCTCGCGGACGTGGTGACCGAGGACGAGATCAACCCGAACTACATCATCCCCAGCGTCTTCAACGACAAGGTCGCCGGTGCCGTCGCGGGCGCCGTGCGGGACGCGGCCAAGGCCGCCGGAGTGGTGGCGTAGCACCCGGACGGATTGTGGGCGGTCCGTGGCGTGGTGGTGAGGATCATCACGGCGGCCGCCCCACCGGCGCGTCGCGGGATGTCGGGCCTGGGATCGCCCTCTAGGGTTGCGCAAGGCTCAGGCCCTCTCTTCGTGTGACTCCCAAGGGTGTTCTCACGACTCCTGGGGGTGCCGGATTGGCTTTACCGCCGCAGGTGGAGGCAGGATGCCTCCCTGGGCGCGAGGGTCTGACGACCGACCCGGCTCCGGGGAGTGTCCGAAGACCCTGGCAGCATCGGCATCGCTGTGCCCAACATGCGGCTCCGCCGCGTGGCACGCCTCAACGGCAAGAAGAACACGGGAGTAACAACATGAACCGCAGTGAGCTGGTGGCCGCGCTGGCCGACCGCGCCGAGGTGACCCGCAAGGACGCCGACGCCGTGCTGGCCGCGTTCGCCGAGGTTGTCGGCGACATCGTCTCCAAGGGCGACGAGAAGGTCACCATCCCCGGCTTCCTGACCTTCGAGCGCACTCACCGTGCCGCTCGCACCGCCCGCAACCCGCAGACCGGCGAGCCGATCCAGATCCCGGCCGGCTACAGCGTCAAGGTCTCCGCGGGCTCGAAGCTCAAGGAAGCCGCCAAGGGCAAGTAAGCGTAAGCGCTCCGCTTTGAGCGCCGGGGGCTGCGCGGGCCGTCCGTTCAGCTTGCGGGCCGTGCGCGGCTGCGGGCCGTGTGCGGCTGGTCGCGCAGTTCCCCGCGCCCCTTTCGGGGCGCACCACGCAACGCCGATGGGGCGGTCACCCGGACTCGGGTGACCGCCCCATCGGCGTTGCGTGGTACGTCAGCCCAGGGCCTTGCCCGGCAGCTCCACCTTCGCGCCCAGCTCCACGAGCTTCTCCATGAAGTTCTCGTAGCCCCGGTTGATCAGGTCGATGCCGTGGACCCGGGACGTGCCCTGGGCCGCGAGAGCGGCGATCAGGTAGGAGAAGCCGCCGCGCAGGTCGGGGATGACCAGGTCGGCGCCCTCCAGCTTGGTCGGTCCCGAGACGACGGCCGAGTGCAGGAAGTTGCGCTGTCCGAAGCGGCAGTGGGAGCCGCCGAGGCACTCGCGGTACAGCTGGATGTGCGCACCCATCTGGTTGAGCGCGGAGGTGAAGCCGAGACGGGACTCGTAGACCGTCTCGTGGACGATGGACAGGCCCGTGGCCTGCGTCAGGGCGACCACCAGGGGCTGCTGCCAGTCCGTCTGGAAGCCGGGGTGCACGTCCGTCTCCAGGGCGATGGACTTGAGCTGGCCGCCCGGGTGCCAGAAGCGGATGCCCTCGTCGTCGATCTCGAAGGCGCCGCCCACCTTCCGGAAGGTGTTCAGGAACGTCATCATCGAGCGCTGCTGGGCGCCGCGGACGTAGACGTTCCCTTCGGTCGCCAGCGCCGCCGAGGCCCAGGAGGCGGCCTCCAGGCGATCCGAGAGGGCACGGTGGGCGTAGCCGCCGAGCTCGTCCACACCGGTGATGCGGATGGTGCGGTCGGTGTCCATCGCGATGATCGCGCCCATTTTCTGCAGTACGCAGATCAGGTCCTCGATCTCCGGCTCCACGGCGGCGTTGGACAGCTCCGTGACGCCCTCGGCCAGCACGGCCGTCAGCAGCACCTGCTCGGTCGCGCCGACGGACGGATACGGCAGGTTGATCTTCGTACCGCGCAGCCGCTGCGGGGCCTCCAGGTACTGGCCGTCCGCCCGCTTCTCGATCTTCGCGCCGAACTGCCGCAGCACCTCGAAGTGGAAGTCGATGGGCCGGCCGCCGATGTCGCAGCCGCCCAGACCCGGGATGAAGGCGTGCCCGAGGCGGTGCAGCAGCGGGCCGCAGAACAGGATCGGGATGCGCGACGAGCCCGCGTGGGCATCGATGTCGGCGACGTTCGCGCTCTCCACGTGGGAGGGGTCGAGCACCAGCTCGCCGGGCTCCTCACCCGGACGGACGGTGACCCCGTGCAGCTGCAGCAGTCCGCGTACGACCCGCACGTCGCGGATGTCCGGCACATTGCGCAGCCGGCTCGGCGCACTGCCCAGCAGGGCGGCCACCATGGCCTTCGGCACGAGGTTCTTCGCACCGCGGACCCGGAGCTCGCCCTCCAGCGGGGTTCCGCCGTGGACAAGCAGTACGTCATCAGCGCCGTTGACGGTCATGAATCTCGCGTTCCGTGGTGGGGGTTGGGCAGGGGCCAGAAGGGAAAGGGTAATCGCCTTGTACCCCCCTTCAGTAAGCCTGTGCACGGTCCGGCAACGTCATGGCTTTGTCACAACACGAACCGTTCACCGGCGGGCACGTGCGGTCACGACGGCGGCGCGCCCACGGCGCACGCGTTCACCCCCGTGCCCCCGATTGCCTCCCCACGGGAGGGGAACATGCGGGATCATGTCAGGCATGACCGAGGTGTCCTCGCTCACGGGGCGGCTGCTCGTGGCAACGCCCGCCCTGGCGGACCCGAACTTCGAGCGCGCGGTGGTGCTCCTTCTCGACCACGACGAGGAGGGTTCCCTCGGCGTCGTCCTCAACCGTCCCACGCCGGTCGACGTGGTCGACATCCTGGCGGACTGGGCGGATCTGACCGGCGAACCCGGTGTCGTCTTCCAGGGCGGCCCGGTGTCGCTCGACTCGGCCCTGGGCGTGGCCGTCGTCCCCGGCGGGGCGTCCGGCGAGAGGGCACCGCTGGGCTGGCGCCGGGTGCACGGCGCGATCGGCCTGGTCGACCTCGAGGCGCCGCCTGAGTTGCTGGCCCCCGCCGTCGGAGCCCTGCGCATCTTCGCCGGGTACGCGGGCTGGGGGCCCGGTCAGCTCGAGGACGAGCTGGCGGAGGGTGCCTGGTACGTGGTCGAGTCCGAGCCCGGCGACGTGTCCTGCCCGGTGCCCGAGCGGCTCTGGCGCGAGGTCCTGCGCCGTCAGCGGGGCGACCTGGCCATGGTGGCGACGTATCCGGACGACCCGTCGCTCAACTGATCTCCCACCCCGGTCCGTGTGAGCTCCGATACCCCGGCTTTCAGTACCCTGGCAGGCATGAGCACTCTCGAGCCCGAGCGCGGGACTGGTACGGGGACCCTCGTAGAGCCGACGCCGCAGACCTCCCACGGTGACGGTGACCACGAGCGCTTCGCCCATTACGTCCAGAAGGACAAGATCATGGCGAGCGCCCTCGACGGCACCCCCGTCGTGGCGCTGTGCGGCAAGGTCTGGGTACCGGGCCGCGACCCGAAGAAGTATCCCGTCTGCCCCATGTGCAAGGAGATCTACGAGTCCATGAGCGGCGGCGGAGACGAAGGCAAGGGCGGCAAGGGCGGCGACAAGAAGTAGCCGACCCTTCCAGACCTTCCCGGCCGGACTTCTCGAAGGCCCCCGGAGTGTGCCCGCGCACACTCCGGGGGCCTTCCTGTTGTCACGAAGTGGTTGAGACCTCTTGTGGACATGTTCATGTACTCCATAACCTCCTGGGTGTTGTGCAGAGCGAAACCGTCATTGCATATGTTGCAACGCACGCCCGGAGGAACACTCCATGAAGCTCGCCCCCCGCCTGGCCGTATTGCTGGCCGCCGCCGTCGTCACCGCGACCGCCTGCGCCCCCCAGACGTCCGACAACTCCTCCTCCGGCAAGGATGAGAAGAGCGGCACGCTACGGGTCTGGCTCTTCCAGGAGGTCGACACCAAGCCGAAGGAAAAGGTCGTCGACGCGGCCCTGGCCGACTTCGAGAAGGCGCACGAGGGCGCGAAGGTCGACGTCGAGTACATCCCCGTCGAGACCCGCGCCCAGCGCATCAAGGCCGCCTTCAACGACCCCGACAGCGCCCCCGACGTCATCGAGTACGGCAACACCGACACCGCCGGCTACGTGAAGGACGGCGGACTCCTGGACGTCACCGAGGAGTTCGAGGCCTGGGACGAGGCCGACGACGCCGACCCCACGGCCCGGCAGTCCGTCACCGTGGACGGCAAGGTCTACGGCGCCCCCTACTTCGTCGGCGTCCGCGCCCTGTACTACCGGACCGACGTCTTCGACGAACTCGGCCTCGAGGCCCCCCGGTCGATGGACGAACTGGCGTCCACCGCGAAGCGGATCCGCGACGCGAAGCCCGGCCTGTACGGCATCGCGGTCGGCGGCGCCTACACCTACGGCGCGCTGCCCTTCATCTGGGCGGCCGGCGGCGAGCTCGCCACCGGCAAGGGCGGGTCGTACGCCTCGGCGATCGACAGCGCCGCCGCCCGGAAGGGCATCGAGGCGTACACGTCCCTCTTCGGCGACGACAACTGCCCCGCCGCCAAGTGCGCCGGCATGGGCGGCAACGACACCGTCACCGCGTTCGCCTCCGGCAAGGCGGCCATGGCGATCGGCGGCGACTTCAGCCACCAGGCCGTGGAGGCGGGGGAGGCGAAGGGCAAGTACGCGGTCGTGCCGCTGCCGGGAGTGAAGCCCGGCTCGATCGCCCCGGCCTTCGCGGGCGGCAACAACATCGGCGTCCTGAAGAGCACTTCGCACCGCACCCTCGCCGTCGACCTGATGAAGCGGCTCGCGTCGAAGAAGGCGCAGGGTGAGCTGTTCGACGCGATGGGCTTCCTGCCGACCTTCACGGACGTGCGGCAGCGGGTCGCGGCCGAGGAGCCCTTCGTGAAGCCGTTCGTCGACACCCTCGCCGCGGGCACCAAGTTCGTGCCGGCCTCGCCCGCGTGGGCGACGATCGACTCGTCCCAGGTGCTGCCGACGATGTTCCAGGAGGTGGTCAGCGGCAAGAAGGACGTGGGCGCCGCCGCCGGGGACGCGGCTCGGAAGATGGACGACGCGTTCGGCTCCGCCGGGTGACGGGGGTGCCCACTAGCTCGGGGGGCGCGGTGCGTTCGCGGCCGCGGGTCCGCAGTGGCTCGTCGCGCCCACGCGGCGGTAGCCGCGGATCCAACACAGCCCCGCGCCCCTTCGGGGGCGGCTCCAGTACGCCTTGGTTGTATCTCGCGCCCGCCCTCGTGGTCCTCGGCGGGCTGCTCGTCTACCCGGTCTACCAGCTCGGGCTGATCTCCTTCCTGGAGTACACCCAGGCGCAGGTCTCCGGCGGGGAACCGGCCACCTTCCAGGGGTTCGGCAACTACGCGGAACTCTTCGGGGACGCGCAGTTCTGGCGGGTGCTGCTCGCCACCGTCGTGTTCGCGGCGGCCTGTGTGGTGTCGACGCTGGCCGTCGGCTGTGCGCTCGCCGTGCTGCTCACGCGGGTGCGTGCCGTGCCGCGGCTCGCGCTGATGCTGGCCGCCCTCGGAGCCTGGGCGACCCCCGCGGTCACCGGGTCGACGGTCTGGCTGCTGCTGTTCGACCCGGACTTCGGTCCCGTCAACCGGATGCTCGGGCTCGGCGACCACTCCTGGACGTACGGGCGTTACAGCGCCTTCGCCCTCGTCCTGCTCGAAGTGGTCTGGTGTTCCTTCCCGTTCGTCATGGTCACCGTCTACGCGGGGATCAGGGCCGTCCCCTCGGAGGTCCTGGAGGCCGCCGCCCTGGACGGAGCCTCGCAGTGGCGCATCTGGCGTTCGGTGCTCGCCCCGATGCTCCGGCCGATCCTGGTGGTCGTCACCATCCAGTCGGTCATCTGGGACTTCAAGGTCTTCACCCAGATCTACGTCATGACGAACGGCGGCGGCATCGCCGGCCAGAACCTCGTCCTGAACGTCTACGCCTACCAGAAGGCGTTCGCGTCCTCGCAGTACAGCCTCGGCTCGGCCATCGGCGTCGTGATGCTGCTGATCCTGCTCGCCGTGACGCTGGTCTACCTGCGGCTGCTGCGCCGCCAGGGGGAGGAGCTGTGAATCTTCCGCGCGTGCGTGTGCGCCGTCCGTGGCGGCTGGCGGCCGAGGCCTCGGCGCTGCTGATCTCGGTCGTGGTGGCCTTCCCGCTGTACTGGATGGTGCTGAGCGCCTTCAAACCGGCCGGGGAGATCGAGTCGGCCGAACCGCGGCCGTGGACCCTGGCGCCGTCGCTCGACTCCTTCCGGCGGGTGTTCGGGCAGCAGGAATTCGGTCGTTACTTTCTCAACAGCCTGCTCGTGGCGAGCACCGTCGTGATCGCCTCGGCGCTGATCGCGTTCCTCGCGGCGACCGCGGTGACGCGTTTCCGGTTCCGTTTCCGGACCACTTTGCTGATCATGTTCCTGGTGGCCCAGATGGTGCCCGTGGAGGCGCTCACCATCCCGCTGTTCTTCCTCATGCGGGACTTCGGCCAGCTGAACACGCTGGGGTCGCTGATCCTGCCCCACATCGCCTTCTCGCTGCCGTTCGCGATCTGGATGCTGCGGGGATTCGTGAAAGCCGTGCCTCAGGCCCTGGAGGAGGCCGCCTACATCGACGGGGCGAGCCGGGCGCGATTCCTGTGGCAGATCCTTTTCCCGCTGGTCTTCCCGGGGCTGGTGGCCACCAGCGTCTTCTCCTTCATCTCGACCTGGAACGACTTCCTGTTCGCCAAGTCGTTCATCATCAGCGACACGTCCCAGTCGACGCTGCCGATGGCGCTGCTGGTCTTCTACAAGCCGGACGATCCCGACTGGGGCGGCGTGATGGCCGCCTCCACGGTGATGACGATTCCGGTGCTGGTCTTCTTCGTACTCGTGCAACGACGACTCGTCTCCGGCCTCGGCGGAGCGGTGAAGGACTGAGGTGACCGACGTGATTCCCCAGCCACGGCAAGTGACGTCCCACGAGGGCGAATTCTTCGATCTCGGCCCGGACACCAAGGTGGTGGCGGGCGACGGCACGGAGCGCACCGAGCGCTGGCTGCGCGCCACGCTGGGCGCCGCGACCGGCCTGCCGCTCGTGCCCGGCACGGGGGACGCCGACGTCGTCCGCCTGTCCCTCGACGGCGCACTGGGCGCCGAGGGCTACCGCCTCGTCGCCGAACCGACGGGCGTGCACCTGGCGGGCGGCGATCCGGCCGGCCTCTTCTGGGGCGCCCAGACGCTGCGCCAACTGCTCGGCCCGGACGCCTTCCGGCGCGCGCCGCTTCCCGGCGGCCGGTGGCGGCTGCCCGCGGTCCGGATCGAGGACGCGCCCCGCTTCCCCTGGCGGGGCCTCATGCTGGACGTCGCCCGGCACTTCATGCCCAAGGAAGGCGTCCTGCGTTACCTGGACCTGATGGCCGCCCACAAACTCAACGTCCTGCACTTCCACCTGACGGACGACCAGGGCTGGCGCGTCGAGATCAAGCGGTACCCGAAGCTCACGGAGACCGGGTCCTGGCGGGCGCGCACCAAATACGGCCACCGGGCCTCCCCGCTCTGGGAGGACAAACCCCACGGCGGTTACTACACCCAGGACGACATCCGGGAGATCGTCGCCTACGCGGCCGAACGGAACATCACCGTCGTCCCCGAAATCGACGTACCCGGACACTCGCAGGCCGCCATCGCCGCGTATCCGGAACTCGGCAACACCGATGTGATCGACACCACGGTGCTCTCCGTCTGGGACACCTGGGGGATCTCTCCGAACGTCCTCGCCCCCACCGACGGCACCCTGCGTTTCTACGAGGGCGTGTTCGAGGAACTCCTGGAGCTGTTCCCCTCGGAGTTCGTCCACATCGGCGGCGACGAATGCCCCAAGGACCAGTGGCGGCGCTCGGCCACCGCGCAGGCGCGCATCGAGGAACTCGCCCTCGCCGGCGAGGACGAACTCCAGGCCTGGTTCATCCAGCACTTCGACACCTGGCTCGCCGAACGCGGGCGCCGGCTCATCGGCTGGGACGAGATCCTGGAGGGCGGACTGGCCAAGGGCGCCGCCGTGTCCTCCTGGCGCGGGTACGCGGGCGGGATCGCCGCCGCGCGCGCGGGCCACGACGTCGTCATGTGCCCCGAGCAGCAGGTGTACCTGGACCACCGGCAGCACGCGGGCGAGGACGAACCGGTGCCGATCGGCTTCGTGCGCACCCTGGAGGACGTCTACCGGTTCGAGCCGGTTCCGGCGGAGCTGACGCCCGACGAATCCGGACATGTGCTCGGCACGCAGGCGAACGTGTGGACCGAGGTGATGGAGAACCTGGCGCGCGTGGACTACCAGACGTTCCCGAGGCTCGCCGCGTTCGCCGAGGTCGCCTGGAGTGTCCTGCCCGCCCCGGCCGACCGGGACTTCACCGGCTTCGAGCGCCGGATGGCCGCCCACTACCGGCGGCTTGACGCCCTCGGTGTCGCCTACCGGCCGCCCGGCGGCCCGCTGCCCTGGCAGCGGCGGCCCGGTGTCCTCGGCCGCCCGATCGACGGACCGCCGCCGAACAAGTAAGGAGAAAGCCCCGAAACGCCACCGAAGAGTGGCAACTCTCGCTCATCGCACGCACCTCCGATTGTCGGCGGATTACCGGAGAACGTGTGGGAAAACGGACCATCCCGCCTAGGAGATGGGCGAATGCCTCCTAGCGGGCCCCCGCGTCCGGCCCCTGCGAAGATGTGCCAGAGTTGCCACGTCCGCCCTGTCAGGTCGTACCGTACGGCCACATGGGCGGGACCAGGTGGGACAGCGGGAAGGGGCAGTCGGTTTGACCACGCACGCACCGCAGGCGGCGCAGGCCGTCACGCTGCCCACGACACTGGACGAGGCCGTGGCGGCACTGGCCGCCATGCCCGCCGCCGTTCCGGTCGCGGGCGGCACCGACCTGATGACCTCCGTCAACTCCGGCCAGCTCAGGCCCGCCGCGCTGGTGGGCCTCGGCCGGATCAGCGAGATCCGCGGCTGGCAGTACCAGGACGGTCACGCTCTGCTCGGCGCGGGACTCACCCACGCCCGCATGGGCCGCCCCGACTTCGCGGCGCTCATCCCCGCGCTCGCCGCCGCCGCGCGCGCCGCCGGACCACCGCAGATCCGCAACGCGGGCACCCTGGGCGGCAACATCGCCTCGGCCGCCCCCACCGGGGACGCGCTGCCGGTGCTGGCCGCGCTCGAGTCGACGCTGATCATCGCGGGCCCGGACGGGGCCCGGCGGGAGATGCCGGTCTCGCACCTGCTGGCCGGCATGGAGATGCTCCGCGCGGGCGAACTCATCGGCTACGTGCGCGTGCCGCTGCTGCACGCGCCGCAGGTCTTCCTGAAGGCGACCGGCCGGACCGGCCCGGGCCGCGCGATGGCCTCCGTCGCGCTGGTCCTCGACCCCGCCCGGCGCGGGGTGCGGTGCGCCGTCGGCGCCATCGCGCCCATGCCGCTGCGCCCGCTGGAGGCCGAGCAGTGGGTGGCCTCGCTCATCGACTGGGACAACGGCCGCGCGATCGTCCCGGAGGCGCTGAGCGCCTTCGGCGAGTACGTCGCCGCCGCCTGCATCCCCGACGCGGCCCCGGCCGAGGACGGCTCCGTACCGCAGCTCCCGCCGGCCGTACTGCACCTGCGGCGCACCGTCGCCGCGCTGGCCCGACGAGCACTGGGGAGGGCGCTGTCGTGACCGACGACCAGCACGGCGACGAGCACGGAGAGGGCACGCCCCCGAGCGGCGGACGCTGGGACCCGCTGCCCCAGGGCGACTACGACGACGGCGCCACCGCCTTCGTGAAACTCCCCGAGGGCGGTGTGGACGCGCTCCTGGCCTCCGCCGACAGCCCGCTCGCCGCCCCCGGGCACGGCTATGTGCCGCCGCAGATCACGGTCACGCCCGCGACCACCGCCGGCACCGACCCGGCGGTCACCGGCACCTGGGCGATGCCGTCCGCGCCCGTGGACGGCACGCAGTGGCACGTCCCGGACGCGGGGCAGGAGCCCGCCGCCCACCAGGGGCACGCCGAGTACCCGCAGCAGGACACGTACGGCGGGAGCGTGCCGTACGACGCGAACACGCCGTACGACGCGAACACGCCGTACGGCACGAGCGCGTCCTACGACGCGAACGCCGGACAGGGCGACCGGTTCGCCTACCGGCCCGGGGCCACCGGCCAGTGGGACTTCTCCGGGGCCGGGGCCGGGGCGGATGCCGCCGCTGCCGCGCACGGAGCGCCGGCCGAACCCGATGACGCGTCCGGCCGCAACGCGACCGGGCGGGGCATGACGGGCCAGGACGTGACCGGCCAGGACGTGACCGGCCAGTGGTCCATCCCGGTCGCCGACGGCGACCTGCCGGACGAGTCGGGCGAGTTCACCCAGTCCACCCTGGCCGAGCAGTGGGGCGGCACCGCACCGGCCACCCTGCCCGGCGGCGCTCCCGCCCCCTGGGCGACCCAGCAGGCCGGACAGCCGTGGGGCGACCGTACGGCGGAGGCCGAAGGTTCCGGCGGGGAACGGCCGGCCGAGGACCCGTCCGCACCCGGGGCGCCCGAACCGGCCGCCGGCCCGTACGCCGAAGTGCCCCCGGAACCCGCCGCCGAGACGGGGGCCCCGGTGCCTTCGGCCGGCGATGCGGTGACCGACGACGCGGTGACCCACGAGCCCCTGGAGTCCGAGGAGGCCCCTGAGGGGCCCCTGGAGGTGCCAGGGGGCACCGACGAGGACGTGGCGGCCGGGCCCGGCCCGGAGGCCGCCGAGGCGCCCGCGACGGGCCCGTCGCGGGCCACCTCGCAGGAGCCGGCACCCGGCCAGGAGCCGGAATCCGGCCAGGAGCCGGAACCCGGACCCGAGCCGGGGCAGGAGCGCGAGCAGGACACGGAGGCGGAGCCCCACCCCGGCACCCGGGACGAGCCCCGAACCGAGACCGGCCCGGCCGCTGCCGCGCAGGCCGGCCCGGCCACCCCTCGGGAAGGTGCTCCCGCCGGTGCGCACGAGGAGCACCCCCTCGCCTCGTACGTGCTGCGCGTCAACGGCGCCGACCGGCCCGTCACCGACGCCTGGATCGGTGAGTCGCTGCTGTACGTGCTGCGCGAGCGGCTCGGCCTCGCGGGTGCCAAGGACGGCTGCTCGCAGGGCGAGTGCGGCGCGTGCAACGTGCAGGTCGACGGCCGCCTGGTCGCCTCCTGCCTGGTCCCGGCCGTGACCAGTGCCGGCAGCGAGGTGCGTACGGTCGAGGGCCTGGCCGCCGACGGGCGGCCGTCGGACGTGCAGCGGGCGCTCGCCCGGCGCGGCGCGGTGCAGTGCGGCTTCTGCGTGCCCGGCATGGCGATGACCGTGCACAACCTCCTGGAGGGCAACCCGGCGCCGACCGAACTGGAGGCCCGGCAGGCCCTGTGCGGCAACCTGTGCCGCTGCTCCGGCTACCGGGGCGTCCTCGAGGCGGTCAAGGAGGTCGTCGCCGAGCGCCAGGCGCACGCCGCCCCCGACACGGCCGAGACGGACGCCGACGAGCCCCGTATCCCGCACCAGGCGGGTCCGGGCGCGGGCGGCGTCAACCCGTCGGCGTTCGAGTCCCAGGGACCACCCGGCCCACCCCCCGGTGCACCGGACGCGCAGGCACCGCACGAACAGCCCTACCAGCCGTACGGTGACCAGCCCTACGGTGACCAGCCCCACGGCCAGGACGGAGGCCACGCGTGAGCAACGACGCCGCGACTGCGGAGGCCGCGGGAACCACCGAGGCGGCACCCGTCCCCGAGCCGATCCCACACGGCCTCGGCGCGTCCCTGCCGCCGGCCGACGCCCGCGCCAAGACGGAGGGCACCTTCCCGTACGCGGCCGACCTGTGGGCCGAGGGCCTGCTGTGGGCGGCCGTCCTGCGCTCGCCGCACCCGCACGCGCGCATCGTGTCCATCGACACCACCCACGCGCGCGAGATGCCCGGCGTACGGGCGGTCGTCACGCACGAGGACGTGCCCGGTGCCCCGTCGCACGGACGCGGCGGCCGGGCCGACCGCCCGGTCTTCGCCTCCGAGGTCGTACGCCACCACGGCGAGCCCATCGCGGCCGTCGCCGCCGACCACCCGGACACCGCGCGGATGGCCGCCGCGGCCGTCATCGTCGAGTACGAGGCGCTCGATCCGGTCACCGACCCGGAGCAGGCCTTCGAGGCCGAGCCGCTGCATCCCGACGGCAACCTGATCCGGCACATCCCGCTGCGGCACGGCGACCCCGACGCGGCCGGCGAGGTCGTCGTCGAGGGCCTGTACCGCATCGGCCGCCAGGACCCCGCGCCGATAGGAGCCGAGGCGGGCCTGGCGGTACCGCGCCCGGACGGCGGCGTGGAGCTCTACCTGGCCTCCACCGACCCGCACGCCGACCGCGACACGGCCGCGTCCTGCTACGGCCTGACACCCGAACAGGTGAAGATCGTCGTCACCGGGGTGCCCGGCGCCACCGCGGACCGCGAGGACCAGGGCTTCCAGCTGCCGCTGGGCCTGCTGGCCCTGAAGACCGGCTGCCCCGTCAAACTGACCGCCACGCGCGAGGAGTCCTTCCTCGGCCACGTCCACCGGCACCCCACCCTCCTGCGCTACCGCCACCACGCGGACGCCGAGGGCCGGGTGGTGAAGGTCGAGGCGCAGATCCTGCTCGACGCCGGTGCCTACGCCGACACCTCCTCGGACGCCCTGGCCGCCGCCGTGGCGTTCGCCTGCGGCCCGTACGTCGTGCCCAACGCCTTCATCGAGGGCTGGGCCGTACGCACCAACAACCCGCCCTCCGGCCATGTGCGCGGCGAGGGCGCCATGCAGGTGTGCGCCGCCTACGAGGCGCAGATGGACAAGGTCGCCAAGAAGCTCGGCCTGGACCCCGCCGAGGTGCGGCTGCGCAACGTACTGGCCACCGGCGACGTGCTCCCCACCGGCCAGACGGTCACCTGCCCGGCGCCGGTGGCCGAACTCCTCCAGGCGGTACGCGACTTCCCCCTCCCCGCCCTGCCCAAGGACACGCCCGAGTACGAGTGGCTGCTGCCCGGAGGCCCCGAGGGCGCGGGCGAACCGGGCGCGGTGCGCCGGGGCGTGGGCTACGGCATCGGCATGGTGCACATGCTGGGCGCCGAGGGCGCCGACGAGGTCTCCACGGCCACCGTGAAGGTCCAGGACGGCGTGGCGACGGTGCTGTGCGCGGCCGTCGAGACCGGCCAGGGCTTCACCACCCTGGCCCGGCAGATCGTCCAGGACACCCTGGGCGTCGACGAGGTGCAGGTGGCGCCGGTCGACACCGACCAGCCTCCGGCCGGCGCGGGCTGCCGCGGCCGCCACACGTGGGTGTCGGGCGGCGCGGTGGAGCGGGCGGCCAAGATGGTCCGTACCCAGCTCCTCCAGCCCCTGGCGCACCAGTTCGGGATGTCGACCGAGCTGCTCCAGATCGCCGACGGCAAGATCACCTCGTACGACGGCGTGCTGTCGACCACGGTCGCCGAGGCACTGGAGGGCAAGGAACTGTGGGCCACCGCCCAGTGCCGCCCGCACCCGACCGAGCCGCTGGACGAGGCCGGCCAGGGCGACGCCTTCGTCGGCATGGCCTTCTGCGCGATCCGCGCGGTGGTGGACGTCGACATCGAGATCGGCTCGGTACGGGTCGTGGAACTGGCCGTCGCGCAGGACGTGGGCCGGGTCCTGAACCCGACCCAGCTGACCGCCCGGATCGAGGCGGGCGTGACCCAGGGCGTCGGCATCGCGCTGACGGAGAACCTGCGCACTCCGCGCGGTCTGATCCGGCACCCCGACCTGACCGGCTACGCCCTGCCGACCGCGCTCGACGCCCCGGACATCCGGATCGTGAAGCTCGTCGAGGAACGCGACGTGGTCGCCCCCTTCGGCGCGAAGGCGGTCAGCGCGGCGCCGGTGGTGGCCTCCCCGGCGGCCGTCGCCTCCGCCGTGCGCGCGGCCACGGGACGCCCGGTCAACCGCCTCCCGATCCGCCCGCAGGCCGCGGTGGTGACCGGCAACTGATCCTTCCCGCGCGTGTGGGGCAACGGGCGAGGGGGTGCGGCGCGTCCTACCGGGCGAACGGGTTCCGCTCGCAGAGGCGTTGTCAGTGGCGGCGCGTAGTCTCCGCAGGAGTGCGAACGGCAGTCGCCCGCACGGGCGGATACACACTCTCGGGGGAGACGATGCACGTGGCCACGAGCGGGACGACGACCATGGCGTGTCCGGCGGGGACGGCCGCCCGGGCGGTGCCGTCGCTGGTGACCCGGGTCCGCCTCGCGACGTCGGTGGAGGACCCGTCGTGGACGCGCGGCGCCTCCTGGTGGCCGCGGGGGGCATGTGAGAGGCCGTCCCTGTGGAAGACGTCCGAGCTGCTGGGCGGCCTGCTCCTGACGGCGGGCCGCCGTACGACGCCGGAACCGCCCCCGGGGCTGCCGGCCCGGCTCCTGGACCGGGAGTTCGGCCGGGGCCGGGTGACGCGCTTCGAGGACATCGATTTCCCGGGGACCCTTGAGCACGGGCCCACCCGCCGCTTCCTATGCGAGACGGGCCTGCCCGAAAACGCCCACCCCTTCCGGCTGGACCCGGCCGACATGCCGCTGGTGCTGCCGACGGTGGCCGAGTGGTGCGACGAGTTCCCCGGGAACCGCATCCCCGATCGCGCGGATCACCTCATACGCCTGGGCCGGCTGGAGGACGGCGATCACGTGGTCGTCGACGGCACGACGGGGGCCGTCCTGACCTGGAGGGCGTCCGACGGCATCCTCCACCCCCTGACGTCGGACGTCTCCGCCCTCGCCCTCGTCCTGTGGGCACTGCGCCGCGCGGCGCCGCCGAAGACCGTCGGCGGCGTCGACCCCGCGTAAATCCCGCGACCGCGAGCGGAGCCCGCCGGGGAGGCGGACCCGGACCGGTGGACCCGGACCGGCGGTCGTACGACCAAGGTCCCGGTCCTGTACCTCCTCCCGACAGGGGTCAAAGGGCACTGCGGCCCTTACTCTGGCGACCATGACCGCCCCTGAACCACGCGACACCGACGTCGCCGTCCCGGCTGTGACCGCCGCCGCCTCCGCCGCCTCCGCCGCCCCCGCCGAGACCGTGCTGAGCCGTGCCTACCGGGCGCTGAGCATCGGCATCGTCTCCGTCGTCGTACTGATCGCCTTCGAGGCGACGGCGGTGGGGACGGCGATGCCGGTGGCGGCGCGGGAGCTGGACGGGGTGTCGTTGTACGCGTTCGCGTTCTCGGGGTACTTCACGACCAGCCTGTTCGGGATGGTCCTCTCCGGTCAGTGGTCCGACCGTCGGGGGCCTCTCGCGCCGCTGACCGGCGGGATCGCCGCCTTCGCGGCCGGGCTGGTGCTGTCCGGGACGGCCGGGGCGATGTGGCTGTTCATCCTCGGACGGGCCGTGCAGGGGCTCGGCGGCGGGCTGGTGATCGTCGCGCTGTACGTCGTCGTCGGGCGTGCCTACCCCGAGCGGCTGCGGCCCGCGATCATGGCGGCGTTCGCGGCGGGGTGGGTCGTCCCGTCGATCGTCGGCCCGCTGGCCTCCGGCGCGGTGACCGAACACCTCGGCTGGCGCTGGGTGTTCGTCGGTATCCCGGTGCTGGTCGTGTTCCCGCTGGCACTCGCGCTGCCGCAGATACGCAGCCGCGCCTCCGGCGCCGTCACGGGAGGGGACGAGGCGCCGGCCTCCTTCGACGGCCGCCGCATCCGTCTCGCGCTCGCCATCTCGCTCGGCGCGGGCCTGCTCCAGTACGCCGCCCAGGATCTGCGCCCGGCCTCCCTGCTGCCCGGCGCGGTGGGCGTGGCGCTGCTCGTCCCGGCCGTCCTCGGGCTGCTGCCGCGCGGCACCTGCCGGGCGGTGCGCGGCCTGCCCTCCGTCGTCCTGCTGCGCGGTGTCGCCGCGGGGGCCTTCGTCGCCGCCGAGTCCTTCGTACCGCTGATGCTGGTCACACAGCGCGGGCTCAGCCCCACGCTGGCGGGTCTCTCGCTGGCGGCGGGCGGCGCGACCTGGGCGGCGGGCTCCTGGCTGCAGTCCCGGCCGCGCCTGGAACCCCACCGCGAGCGCCTGATGGCCCTCGGCATGTCCCTGGTGGCGGCGGCCATCGCGACGGCGCCGAGCGTGCTGATCGACGCCGTGCCCGCCTGGACGGTCGCCGTCGCCTGGGCCTTCGGCTGTTTCGGGATGGGCCTGGTGATCTCCTCCACCAGCGTGCTGCTGCTCAAGCTCTCCGCCCCCGAGGAGGCCGGCACCAACTCCGCGGCCCTCCAGATCTCCGACGGCCTGTCCAACGTCATCCTGCTGTCGGTCGGCGGAGCGGCCTTCGCCGCCCTCGGCGGCGGCACGGTCAGCCACGCGGCCACGGAGGCGACCGGCTCCCACCCGGCGGCCTTCGCGGCGGTGTTCCTGCCGATGGCAGGAGTGGCGCTGGTGGGGGCGTGGGTGGCCACGCGGGTGCGGGAGCGGTGAATCGCGAGCGGTGGGGAGGACCGGTCGCGAGGCCGGTCGCGAGGACCGGCCCCGAGGACCGGCCCCGAGGACCGGTCGCGAGGCCGATGCGGCGGTTGTGACGTCCGTCCCACCCGCGGGTGACCCACCCCGGTACGCGCGTTGATCGCGCCGGCGCGCCGGTAGGGTGGCCCGGTTGTCATACGTGGCCGACCGCTCTACCCCCCTCGGAGACCGTGACTACCACCGCCAGCTCCAGCACCTCGCACCACCTGTCCCCGGCCTTTCCCGGCCGTGCCCCGTGGGGCACCGCCAGCAAGCTGCGGGCCTGGCAGGAGGGGGCGATGGAGAAGTACCTCCAGGAGCAGCCCCGGGACTTCCTGGCGGTCGCCACGCCCGGCGCCGGCAAGACCACCTTCGCCCTGACGCTCGCGTCCTGGCTCCTGCACCACCACGTCGTGCAGCAGGTGACCGTCGTCGCGCCGACCGAGCACCTGAAGAAGCAGTGGGCGGAGGCGGCCGCGCGGATAGGGATCAAGCTCGACCCCGAGTACAGCGCCGGGCCGCTCAGCCGCGAGTACCAGGGCATCGCCATCACCTACGCGGGCGTCGGCGTCCGTCCCATGCTGCACCGCAACCGCGTCGAGCAGCGCAAGACCCTCGTCATCCTCGACGAGATCCACCACGCCGGTGACTCCAAGTCCTGGGGCGAGGCCTGCCTGGAGGCGTTCGAGCCGGCCACGCGGCGGCTCGCGCTGACCGGCACGCCGTTCCGGTCGGACACCAACCCGATCCCCTTCGTGGCGTACGAGGAGGGCAACGACGGCATCCGGCGCTCCGCCGCCGACTACACCTACGGGTACGGCTCCGCGCTCGCCGACGGCGTCGTGCGCCCGGTCATCTTCATGAGCTACAGCGGCAACATGCGCTGGCGGACGAAGGCGGGCGACGAGATCGCCGCGCGGCTGGGCGAGCCCATGACCAAGGACGCCGTCAGCCAGGCCTGGCGCACCGCCCTCGATCCGCGCGGCGAGTGGATGCCAGCCGTGCTGCGCGCCGCCGACCAGCGGCTCACCGAGGTCCGCAAGGCCATCCCGGACGCCGGCGCCCTCGTCATCGCCGCCGACCAGGACTCCGCCCGCGCCTACGCCAAGCTGATCCGCGAGATCACCGGCAGCAAGGCCACCGTCGTCCTGTCCGACGACACCGGCGCCTCCAAGAACATCGACGACTTCAGCGGCAGCACCGACCGGTGGATGGTCGCCGTCCGCATGGTGTCCGAGGGCGTCGACGTGCCCCGGCTCGCGGTCGGCGTGTACGCCACCACCATCTCCACGCCGCTGTTCTTCGCCCAGGCCGTCGGCCGTTTCGTGCGGTCCAGGCGGCGCGGCGAGACCGCCTCCGTCTTCCTGCCGACCGTCCCCGACCTGCTCACCTTCGCCAACGAGATGGAGCGTGAGCGCGACCACGTCCTCGACAAGCCCAAGAAGGGGGGCGAGGAGGACCCGTACGCCGAGTCCGAGAAGGAGATGGACGAGGCGAACCGGGAGCAGGACGAGGACACCGGCGAACAGGAGCAGTTCTCCTTCGAGGCACTGGAGTCCGAGGCCACCTTCGACCGGGTCATGTACAACGGCGCCGAGTTCGGCATGCAGGCCCACCCGGGGAGCGAGGAGGAGCAGGACTACCTCGGCATCCCCGGGCTCCTGGAGCCCGACCAGGTGCAGCTGCTGCTCCAGAAGCGGCAGGCCCGGCAGATCGCGCACAGCCGCAAGAAGCCCGACGACGAGGCCGACCTGCTCGAACTGCCCGCCGAACGGCGCCCGGTCGTCTCGCACAAGGAGCTGATGGAGCTGCGCAAGCAGCTCAACACCATGGTCGGCGCCTACGTCCACCAGAGCGGCAAGCCGCACGGCGTGGTCCACACCGAACTGCGCCGCGTGTGCGGCGGCCCGCCCAGCGCCGAGGCCACCGGCGGGCAGCTGCGCCAGCGCATCGCCAAGGTGCAGGAGTGGGCCACCCGCATGAAGTGACGGGCGGTACCCGGACGTCGGCCGCACGCGCTGTACGTATCCGGACAAACACAGGTAGTCCGCACCGGCCACCGCCCGGATTCTGGACGGAGCCTTCCGCTGAGCGAACCGGCTCGCTACTGTCCCGCTACGCACACGCCCCGTGGCAGCGCCGCCGCGGAGCGCAGCCGTGAAGCGACTGGGCCCGGGCACAAGGCCGGGCCGTCAGCCGACCGGCGGCCTCTGAAGCGCGTCACTGACGGGACTCGGTGACGCAATCCCGCGAGGAGGGCCGCCGACCTCACCACTAAGGAGTGGGCGTCGTGACCGCGGAGACCTCTCAGACGCTCGACCGGGGACTGCGGGTCCTCAAACTGCTGGCCGATACGGACCACGGGCTGACCGTCACCGAGCTATCCCACAAACTGGGCGTGAACCGGACCGTTGTGTACCGGTTGCTCGCCACGCTGGAACAGCACGCACTCGTACGCCGTGACCTGGGCGGACGCGCCCGGGTCGGACTCGGGGTGCTGGGGCTCGGCCGCCAGGTGCATCCGCTGGTGCGCGAGGCGGCGATGCCGGCACTGCGCTCGCTCGCCGAGGACATCGGGGCGACGGCCCATCTGACGCTGGTGGACGGGGCGGAGGCGCTGGCCGTGGCCGTCGTCGAGCCGACCTGGACGGACTACCACGTGGCCTACCGGGCGGGCTTCCGGCACCCGCTGGAGCGGGGGGCCGCGGGGAAGGCGATCCTGTCCGCGCGGCAGCAGGGGCAGCCCGCCGACGAGGAGAGCTGGCCCGGGTACGCCCTCACCCACGGCGAACTGGAGGCGGGCGCCTGCGGGGCGGCCGCGCCGTTGCTCGGGGTGACGGGAGTGGAGGGCAGTGTCGGGGTGGTGATGCTGGCCGACGTGGTGCCCGAGCGGGTCGGGTCGCGGGTGATGGAGGCGGCGCGAGAGGTGGCGGAGGCGTTGCGCTAGCCGCTCCGGCCGGTGGACCGGCGTGGGCGCTTGCGGGGGATGGGCGACGCGGCTGCCCGCAGCCGCGTCGCGTTAGATTGGCTCCGTGCTCTCTCGCCTCACGCGCCCCCAGGTGCTCGCCGTCTGTGCTCTGCCCGTCGTGGCGCTGCTCGCCACCGCCGTGTTCGCGCCCCTGCCGTTCTCCGTGGCGCAGCCGGGGCTGACGGCCGATGTGCTCGGGCGGAACCAGGGAGCTCCGGTGATCACCATCAAGGGGGCGCCGACGCACGAGACGCGCGGGCAGCTGCGGATGACGACCATCGAGGCGACCGGTCCCGACGCGAGCGTGCACCTCGGTGACGTGCTCGGTGGCTGGTTCGACACCGACCGGGCGGTGATGCCCCGCGACGCCGTCTACCCGAGCGGCGACGACGTCAGGGAGATCGAGGAGTACAACGAGGAGCAGATGAAGGAGTCCCAGGACGCGGCGACCACCGCCGCCCTGGACTACCTGGACCTGGACAAGGCGGACGTCGACGTCCAACTGCGCCTGGAGGACGTCGGCGGCCCCAGCGCCGGGCTGCTCTTCTCCCTCGGCATCGTCGACAAGCTGGCCGCCGGCGACCTCACCGGCGGCCGGGTCGTCGCCGGTACCGGCACGATCACCACCGGCGGCAAGGTCGGCGCGGTCGGCGGTGTGCCGTTGAAGACGCAGGCCGCCCGGCGGGACGGGGCCACCGTCTTCCTGGTGCCGAAGGCGGAGTGCTCGGACGCGCGGGCGGAGCTGCCGGAGGGCCTCAGGCTGATCCCGGTCACCACCCTGAAGGGCGCGGTCGACTCGCTCGAGGCCCTGGAGACGGGCCGGGGCGAGGTCCCCGCCTGCTGAGCGCCCCACCCGCGGGGCCCGTTCAGCTCTCCTTGACGAAGCCCCTCTCCTTCATCCAGTCCAGCGCCACCTGGTGCGGGTCCTCGCCGTCGACGTCGACCTTCGCGTTCAGGGTCCGCGCGACGTCGTTGGTCAGCGCCTTCGTGACCGGGGCGAGCACGGAGGCGATCGCCGGCCACTTCTCCAGGGTGGCGGTCCTGACCATCGGTGCCGCGTTGTAGTTCGGGAAGAACTTCTCGTCGTCCTCCATCACCACCAGGTTCATCGACTTGATCCGCCCGTCGGTGGTGAACACCTCGCCGTAGGTGCAGGCGCCCTTCGCGGTCTGGGTGTAGATGATGCCGGTGTCCATCTGCGTGATGTTCCGTGCCGGGATGTCCATCCCGTACGCCCGCTCCAGCCCCGGCAGCCCGTCCGCGCGGTTGGCGAACTCGCCCTCGACGCACAGCGTCACGGCGCCGGGGTCGGACTTCGACAGCTCGGCGACCTCCGACATCGTGTTCGTGCCGTACTTCCTGTAGTTGGCCTGGTTCATCGCCAGCGCGTAGGTGTTGTTCATCGGTGCCGGGGGCAGCCACGTGATGTCGTTCCTGCGGTCGGCGTCGCGTACCGCCTCCCACTGCTGCCGCGGGTCGGGAATCGGTTTGCTGTTGCCGAGGTACGTGATCCAGGCGGTGCCCGTGTACTCGTAGGTGGCGTCGGCGTCGCCGTTCTCGACCGCCGCGCGGGTGCCGACGGAGCCCTGGATGCCGGTGCGGTCGAGCACCTCCGCGCCGGCCGCCTCGAAGGCGATGCCCATGATCGCGCCGAGGATCAGCTGCTCGGTGAACTCCTTGGACGTGACGGTGAGATCCGCGCCCTCCAGCGGCCGCCCCCGTCCGACGGTGCCGGGCTCGACGTCGTCGACCATGGGGGAACCGCTGGTCAGGCCGCAGCCCGCGGCAGCGACCAGGGCCGCGGCGGCCAGCGTCACGCACGTACGCCGTCTCATGTCCCCGCCTCCAGACCGCGCGGGCGCAGCAGCAGTTCGGCGAGCGAGGCCAGCCAGTCCACCAGGAGCGCGAGGGCCACGGTGAGGATGGAGCCGAGCACCAGCACCGGCATCCGCTGGCTGGTGATGCCGGTGGTGATCAGGACGCCGAGGCCGCCGCCTCCGCCGAAGGTCGCCAGGGTCGCCGTACCGACGTTCAGTACGAGGGCCGTGCGCACACCGGCCAGGATCAGCGGCACGGCCAGCGGCAGCTCCACGCGCGTGAGCACGCCCAGCGGGGACATGCCGATGCCGCGGGCCGCCTCCAGCAGGGTCGGGTCGTTCGCCTTCAGCCCGGCGATGGTGTTGGACAGCACCGGCAGGACGGCGTAGGTGATGATGCCGATCAGGGCGGCCCGGCGGCCGATGCCCAGCCAGATCACCAGCAGCGCCAGCAGGCCGATGGCCGGGGTCGCCTGGCCCATGTTGGCGAACGCCATCGCCACCGGCGTGGCCTTCCGGAACATGCCGCGGGTGAGCAGGATGCCCAGCGGGATCGCGATGATCAGCACGAAGAAGGTGGAGATCACGGTCAGCTGGACGTGCTGCCACAGCGCCTTGGTGACCTGGCCGTCCGACAGGGCGTTCTCGCTCAGCGAGTCCAGGTCGGCCTGCCGGAACCACAGCCAGGTCGCCAGCAGCAGGGCGACCAGGACCGCGGGCAGGAAGGTCAGCTTCCGCCAGCCGACCCGCCGCTTCGTCGCCTCGGGGGACGGCGGACGCGGCGGGTGCGGCTCGTGCTCCGCCTCGCCCTCGTCCCGGTAGGCGATCCCCCTGACCTCGTGCTCGCCCTCGGGCCGCCGGCCGGAGGAGGAGCCGCGGGAGGAACCGGACGGAGAGGACGAAGAGGAGCTGGACGCAGAGAAACCGGACGCAGAGGAACCGGACGCAGAGGAACCGGACGCAGAGGAACCGGACGCGGAGGGACCGGACGAAGACGAGCCGGACGAGGAGGGCCCGGAAGAAGAGGTGCTCACGCCTTGGCCCCGTTTCCTCCGAAGCCCTCCTGCTCGGCATGGGTCTGGTCGGCCTGGGCCTCCGCCAGGTCGTGCTGGTGCTCCAGCGCGTCCAGCCGGTCGGCCTCCAGCAGGTCGTGCACGGAGTTCATCAGCGTCTCCATGTCGACGACGCCCTCGTACTCGCCGCGCCGCCCGGTTACCGCGACCCGCCCCGTGTTGTCGGTGAGCACTGCCTCCAGCGCGTCCCGCAGCGTCGCGTCCCGGGTCACCGTGTCGTGCACCAGCGTCCCGGCCCGCGCCAGCGAGCCCTTGGCCCGCATCAGGTCGCCGCGCCTGAGCCACTTGTACGGCCGGCCGCGCCGGTCGAGGAGCAGGATCTCGTTGGTGCCGGCCGCCCGCAGCTGGTTGAAGATGTGCTGGAGCGGGTCCTCCACGGTCACCGTCGGGTAGTCGGTGATCCCCACGTCCCGTACGCGGGTCAGGTTCAGCCGCTTCAGGGCCGCCCCGGCGCCCACGAAACCGGAGACGAAGTCGTCCGCCGGGTTGGTGAGGATGGCCTCCGGGGTGTCGAACTGGGCGATGTGGGAGCGTTCGCGCAGCACGGCGATGCGGTCGCCCAGCTTGATCGCCTCGTCGAAGTCGTGAGTGACGAAGACGATGGTCTTGTGCAGCTCGTGCTGGAGCCGGATCAGCTCGTCCTGGAGGTGGTCCCGGGTGATCGGGTCGACCGCGCCGAAGGGCTCGTCCATCAGGAGCACCGGCGGATCGGCCGCCAGCGCCCGCGCCACGCCCACCCGCTGCTGCTGACCGCCGGACAGCTGACGCGGATAGCGGCCGTGGAACTCCCCGGCGTCCAGCCCGACCAGGTCGAGCATCTCCTCCACCCGCGACCGGATCCGCGCCTTCGACCAGCCGATCATCTTCGGTACCAGCGCGATGTTCTGGGCGACGGTCATGTGCGGGAAGAGGCCGGAGGACTGGATCGCGTAGCCGACCTTGCGGCGCAGCTTCACCGGGTCGATGTCGGTGACGTCCTCGCCGTTGATGCGGATGCGTCCGCCGCTGGGCTCGATCAGCCGGTTGATCATCTTCAGGGTGGTGGACTTCCCGCAGCCCGAGGGGCCGACGAAGATGACCGTCTCGCCCGCCCTGATCTCCATCGACACGTTCTCGACGGCCGGCTGCGGGGTGCCGGGGTAGTGCTTGGTGAGGGACTCCAGCTCGATGGTCGCCCCGGTGGTGGCGGCACCTCGACCGGCCGTCCCGGCGGCCCCGGCGGTCCCGGCCGTCCCCGTCGTCCCGTTGGTCTCAGACACGGATCCCCCTCGGAATGGTCAGCCGTCCGAGCAGCACGTACGCGGCGTCGAACAGCAGCGCCAGGATGATGATGCCGAGCGTGCCCGCGAGGACCTGGTTGAGCGCGTTCTTGCTGCCCAGCGAGGCGATCCCGCGGAAGATCTCGTTGCCGAGGCCCGGCCCGGAGGCGTAGGCGGCGATCGCGGCGATGCCCATCAGCATCTGCGTCGAGACCCGGATGCCGGTGAGGATCGGCGGCCAGGCCAGCGGCAGCTCCACTCGCAGCAGCCGGGCCACGCGCGACATCCCGATCCCCGTCGCGGCGTCCACCAGCGCCGGGTCCACCCCGCGCAGGCCGACGATCGCGTTGCGCACGATCGGCAGCAGCCCGTACAGGACCAGGGCGGTCACCGTCGGCGGCACCCCCAGCCCCACGATCGGGATGAGCAGACCGATCATGGCCAGCGAGGGGATGGTCAGGATGGTCGACGTGGTCAGCGTCGCCAGGTTCCCCGCCCATTCGCTGCGGTAGGTGACGACGCCGATCAGGACCCCGAGCAGCGTGGCCACGACCATGCACTGGAAGACCGCGCTCGCGTGCTGGTAGGCGTCGGTGAGCAACTGCTGGTGGCGGCTGCCCAGGAACTCCCAGAAGTTCACCGCCGCTCACCTCCGGGGTCGGGCCGGCCGGGGAGCCGGTCTCAGTCGGGTCTGCCGCTGTCCTCGGCCGCCTGCTCCACCAGCGGGATGACCCGCAGCGGAACGGGGTTCTCCATGACGATCGCCGTGGAGGCCCGGACGATGCCATCAAAACCGACAACCAGGTCGATCACACGCTGGAGATCGGCGTTCGAGCGGGCCACCAGCCGGCACAGCATGTCCCCGGTGCCGGTCGTGGTGTGCAGCTCCAGAACCTCCGGCACGGTCGCCAAGTGCGCCCGCACGTCGGCGCCTTGGCCCTGCCGGATCTGGAGCGTGGCGAACGCCGTGACCGGATAGCCGAGCGCCGCCGGGTCCACCTCGGGGCCGAAGCCGCGGATGACTCCGTTCGACTGAAGCCGGTCCAGCCGCGCCTGCACCGTGCCGCGCGCCACACCGAGGCGCCGGGACATCTCCAGCACCCCGATCCGCGGCTCCCGGGCCAGCAGCCCGATGATCCGCCCGTCCAGTCGGTCTATCGCCATACCCGCGCCCTCCCGGCTGGTCATCCTGTACAGATCGCCCGCCCGCACCGCTGTTCCACTGGTCAGGTTGCCCAGTGAATAGGCGAACTATTGCGCACCTTGCAGGCGCGGGGGACCCTGCGGCTATGACGCAGACCACACACCACACTCCCGACACCGCCCGGCAGGCCGACCCCTTCCCGGTCAAGGGAATGGACGCGGTCGTCTTCGCCGTGGGCAACGCCAAACAGGCGGCGCACTACTACTCCACCGCCTTCGGCATGAAGCTGGTCGCCTACTCCGGACCGGAGAACGGCAGCCGGGAGACCGCGAGCTACGTCCTGGAGAACGGCTCCGCCCGTTTCGTCCTCACCTCGGTGATCAAGCCCGCCACCGAGTGGGGCCGCTTCCTCGCCCGGCACGTGGCCGAGCACGGCGACGGCGTCGTCGACCTCGCCATCGAGGTCCCGGACGCGCGCGCCGCCCACGCCTACGCCGTCGAGCACGGCGCCCGCTCGGTCGCCGAGCCGTACGAGGTCAAGGACGAGCACGGCACCGTCGTCCTCGCCGCCATCGCCACCTACGGCGAGACCCGCCACACCCTCGTCGAGCGCACCGGCTACGACGGCCCCTACCTGCCCGGCTACGCCGCGGCCGAGCCGATGGTCGAGCCGCCCGCGCAGCGCACCTTCCAGGCCGTCGACCACTGCGTCGGCAACGTGGAACTCGGCCGCATGAACGAGTGGGTCGGCTTCTACAACAAGGTCATGGGCTTCACGAACATGAAGGAGTTCGTGGGCGACGACATCGCCACCGAGTACAGCGCGCTGATGTCGAAGGTCGTCGCCGACGGCACCCTCAAGGTCAAGTTCCCGATCAACGAGCCCGCGGTCGCCAAGAAGAAGTCCCAGATCGACGAGTACCTGGAGTTCTACGGCGGCGCCGGCGTCCAGCACATCGCGCTGAACACCAACGACATCGTGCAGACCGTGCGCACGATGAGGGCGGCCGGTGTCCAGTTCCTGAGCACGCCCGACTCGTACTACGACACGCTCGGCGAGTGGGCGGGCGAGACCCGGGTGCCCGTGGAGACGCTGCGCGAGCTGAAGATCCTCGTCGACCGGGACGAGGACGGCTACCTGCTGCAGATCTTCACCAAGCCGGTCCAGGACCGCCCGACCGTCTTCTTCGAGCTGATCGAACGGCACGGCTCGATGGGCTTCGGCAAGGGCAACTTCAAGGCCCTGTTCGAGGCGATCGAGCGCGAGCAGGAGAAGCGCGGCAACCTCTGACGGCCGCCGCGCTAGCCGGGCGGGTCCTCCACCGAGGGCTCGCCCAGCTCCGCCAGCGCCCGCTCGGCCCGCGGCGCCCGCAGCGGGGAGAAGTACGGGTTGATCATCAGCGCCTCCCGCAGATGCCGCCGCGCGGGCCCGTACCGCTCCAGCTCCTTCTCGATCACGCCCCGGTGGAACACGTACAGCGCGCTGCGCACCCCGCCGCCCTTGTCGCCGTCCGTCGCGAGGGTCGCGAACTCCAGCGCCTCCTCGTGCTCACCGCTGCGGTGCAGCGCCCAGCCCAGCGCGTCGGCCACCGCGGTCCCCGGCTGCCGCCCCCACTCGGCCCGCAGCCGCCGCACCGCCGACGCCGGATCCCCGTGGTCCGCCTCGAACCGCCCGAGCAGCAACTGCTCGTCGGCCCCGGCCGCCTCGGCGTCCCGCACCCGCTCCCGCAGCAGGTCGTACTGCACCCGCGCGGCCTGGCCGAGCCCCAGCGACTCGTACAACTCGCCCAGCTCGAGCGCGTGCTCCGGGCTCGGCCGCTTGGCCAGCGCCGCCTGGTACGCGGACAGCGCGTCCGTCGTCCGCCCCAGTGCCGCCAGCACCCGCCCCTGCCCGGCCTGCGCGGCCCGCTGGTCGGGATCGGTGCGCAGCGCCTCCTGGAAGAACCGCAGGGCCTCCTGCCGGTCCCCGCGCTCGAACGCCAGCCGCCCGGCCTGCTCCAGGTACGCCGCCCGCTCGGCCGGCGCCTCGGCGGCCGCCGCCGCGTCGGAGATCCGGGCCGCGGCGTCCTCCCGCCACCCCCGGTCCCGGTAGACGGCCGCCGCGCGCGCCCCCACGGCCGGCGCGCCCGGGCGCAGCTCCATCACCTTGTCCAGGGCCCGCCCCACCCCCTCCTGGTCACCGAGCCCGGTGTACGCGTCGATCAGCACCGCGTGCGCCGTCCACCGCTTCGGCGCCGCCTTCACCGCGCTCTCGCCCCACTTCCTGGCCGCGGGGAAGTCCCGCCGCGCCACCGCCAGCGCCGCCAGTCCCTCCAGGGCCTGCGGATTGCGCTCCGCCCCGACCTTCAGCGAGGTGCGCAGCGCCTTCTCGGCCTTCGGCCAGTTCGCGGCGTCGGCCGTCCGGCGGCCCTGCTCGACGTACGCCGTCCCCAGCACCGCCCACGACACCCCGTCCAGGGGGTGCGCCCGCAGATGGGTCTCCCGGTCGCCGATCAGCACCGCCAGGTCCCCGAGCGCGGCCGGCACGCCCGTGGTGACGGCGCCACGGGCCAGCGCCGCCGGTCCCGGCGCGGGCGGGGGAGCGTCACCCCCGTCCCAGGGCAGCAGCACCAGGACACCGCCGAGTACGACGGCCCCGGCGACGGAGGCGATCAGCACCCGGCGCCCGCGGGGGAAGCGCCACCCGTTCTCGGTCTCCCTCTTCATGACCTCCATGGCGCTCACTGTGCGCCAATATGACGAGCACACCCGGGCTTGCGCCGGGTGCCGTCGACGGGGTTCACACCGATGGCCCCGGGTGCGAACCTGTGATCATGAGCCGTATCGAAGCGCCTCGCGACGAAGACGACGCAGCCGCCGCCGTCGACTCGGCCACGGCGGGCACCGGCCCCCTCGTCGACCGGCTGCTGGCCGGCCTGCCCGCCGGGTCCGTCCTCACCGATCCCGACGTCACGGCCTCCTACGCCAACGACATGGCGAGCTTCTGCCCGGCCGGCGCCCCCGCGGTGGTCGTCCTGCCGCGCACCGTGGAGCACGTCCAGCACGTCATGCGCACCGCCACCGAGCTGCGCGTTCCCGTCGTCCCGCAGGGCGCCCGCACCGGCCTGTCCGGCGCGGCCAACGCCACCGACGGCTGCGTCGTGCTGTCCCTGACCAGGATGGACCGCGTCCTGGAGATCAACCCGGTCGACCGCGTCGCCGTCGTCGAACCGGGCGTCGTCAACGCCACGCTCTCCCGCGCCGTGAACGAACACGGCCTGTACTACCCGCCCGACCCCTCCAGCTGGGAGATGTGCACCATCGGCGGCAACATCGGCACCGCCTCCGGCGGCCTGTGCTGCGTCAAGTACGGGGTGACCGCCGAGTACGTCCTCGGCCTGGACGTCGTCCTCGCCGACGGCCGCCTGATGTCCACCGGCCGCCGCACCGCCAAGGGCGTCGCCGGGTACGACCTCACCCGGCTCTTCGTCGGCTCCGAGGGGTCCCTCGGCATCGTCGTACGAGCCGTCCTCGCCCTGCGCCCCAAGCCGCCCGAGCAGTTGGTGCTGGCCGCCGAGTTCGCCTCCGCGACCGCCGCCTGCGACGCGATCTGCCGGATCATGGAGGGCGGGCACGTACCGTCCCTCCTCGAACTGATGGACCGTACGACCGTCAAGGCGGTCAACGACCTCGCCCACATGGGGCTGCCGGAGTCCACGGAGGCCCTTCTCCTCGCCGCCTTCGACACCGCCGACCCGGCCGCCGACCTCGCCGCCGTGGGCGCGCTGTGCGAGGCCGCGGGCGCCACGCAGGTGGTCCCGGCCGACGACGCGGCCGAGTCGGAACTGCTCCTCCAGGCCCGCCGCCTGTCCCTCACCGCCCTGGAGGCCGTCAAGGGCACGACGATGATCGACGACGTGTGCGTGCCCCGGTCCCGGCTCGGCGACATGCTGGAGGGCATCGAGCGCGTCGCGGCGAAGTACGGCCTCACCATCGGGGTCTGCGCCCACGCGGGCGACGGCAACACCCACCCCACGGTCTGCTTCGACGCCCAGGACCCCGACGAGTCCCGGCGCGCCCGCGAGTCCTTCGACGAGATCATGGCCCTCGGCCTGGAACTCGGCGGCACCATCACCGGCGAGCACGGCGTGGGCGTGCTGAAGAAGGAGTGGCTGGCGCGGGAGATCGGTCCGGTGGGCCTGGAGATGCAGCGGGCGATCAAGCAGGCGTTCGACCCGCTGGGCCTCCTGAATCCGGGCAAGCTCTTCTGACGCTTGGGCCCCCTCACCGGGCGAGCAGCTCGGCCAGCCCGTCGTCGATGCCCAGCTGCCCGCCCTCGGTGCCCGGCGGCACCGCCCGCAGGGTCCGCTCCAGCCAGGCCGACACCTGCGCCGACGGCGCCTCCAGGAGGGCGTCCCCGTCCGGGCTGCTCAGCGCCATCAGCACGACGCTGCGGCCCTCCGCCTTCGACGGCCACACCCGCACGTCCCCGTGCCCGCACGGCCGGAACACCCCCTCCACCAGCAGCTCGCGGGCGAACGTCCAGTGCACCGGGCGGCCGGAGTCGATGTGGAAGGTGATGTGGACGGCGTACGGGTCGTCGGTGTGGTAGCCGAGCAGGGCCGGTACCGGGACGCCGTGCTCGGGCGACAGGATGAGCCTCAGCTCCAGTTCACGTTCCACGACGGCGGGGTTGGGGTGCATGGCGGGGTTGTCCTCTCTCGCACGAATCCGCGCGGGCCGCCTGGAACGGGCCCGCACGGGTGAGAGCGGCGGGGGCCGCGAGCGTTACGCGGGTTCGCGGAACTTTTTTCCCTCCGCTTGTCCCGGGTGTGAAGGTCCATGCACGAGGTTGCCCGGAAAGGGGTGGGTCCGGCGGGACCGGCGGTGCGGATTGCGCCCGTCTGATAGATGTTGAGCCCCCATATCAACCCCCGAGCAGATACGGGACGACGGACATGAGCGCCCCAACCCCGGCCCCCGGCGACGACAGGCCCCGCGAAGGGTATTACCCGGACCCGTCCATTCCTGGATACGTCCGGTACTGGAACGGTGCCTCCTGGGTGCCGGGCACCAGCCGCCCCGCCCCCAAGGACGGCGAGTCGCTCGCGCCGCCGCCCGGTGCGCGGCCCTCCGTCGAGGAGACCGGCCCGCACTTCTTCGACGAGGACCCGGTCGAGGGGGCCCCGGCCGCGTCCCAGCACGGCAACCGTCCGGAACCCGCGACGGCCTGGGGCGCCGACCGCTCCCACCAGTCCGGCTTCGCCGACGACCCGAACCACCGCGTCGCCTGGCCGGGCACCGCCCAGGGCGCCGACCCGCGGGTCCCGCACGCCCGGGGGCCGGCCCGGGGAGCGGCGGCCGAGTCCGGTCCCGCCGACGCGGGCGGCGGTCCGGAAGCCGGCGGCGGTGTCCGGGACGGGCAGGCCGGTGCCGGTGCGGCGGCACCGAGTGGCACCCGGTCCGGGACGGCCGGTGGCGGCGCCGGGCCGGCGGGGCCCGCGGACGGTGGCCGAGCCTCTGACGCCGGGGCCGCGCAGGGCGACGAGGCCCGCTCCGGGCGGCCGGACGCCTCGGCGGGGACGGCGTCCGGCGAGGCGGCGGGCGGGTCGGGCAACACCTTCGTCTTCCGGCGCCCGACGGCCGGTTCCCAGGGCTCCCAGGCCCGGGACGGCGGTGCCTCCGCCGACGAGGGCACCATGACCTTCCGCGCGGTCCCCCCGCGCGCCGCCACGGCCGGTGGCCCCGGCTTCGGCGCCGGGAAGGCCGCGGCCGCCCGGGCCGCGGCCGCGCAGCCCCCCGCCCCCGCAGCCTCCTCCGGCCCACAGCAGCCGGGCCTCCCCACCGGCCCGGCCGCCCCCGCCGGTCCCTCTGTCCCTCACCAGGCCGCCGCTCCCCAGCCGGCTGCCGCCCCCCAGCCGGCTGCCGCTCCCCAGCCGGCCGCCTCGCCCCAGCAGCCCGGCGCCTCCGCACCGCTCGCACCCGGACCCGGCGGCGGTCAGTCCTCCTGGGCGCAGCAGGTGCACCGGCTGGCCGGCGCCGGTGGTGACGAGCAGCCCGTCGCGCCCTGGAAGCCGCCGGTCGAGGACGTCTTCCAGGCAGCCGCCCGGCGCCAGGCGTCGGCCCGCCCCGCCGGGCTCGGCAAGCGGCTGGCCGCCCGCCTGATCGACACCGTCGTCCTCGCGGGCGTCACGGGCGTTGCCGCCGTGCCCCTCGGCAGCAAGGCGATCGACCACGTCAACGGCAAGATCGACGAGGCCAGGCTCTCCGGCGAGACGGTCACGGTGTGGCTGCTCGACGGCACCACCTCCATGTACCTGGGCATCGTGCTCGCCGTCCTGCTGCTCTTCGGCGTCGTCTACGAGGCGCTGCCCACCGCCAAGTGGGGCCGCACCCTGGGCAAGAAGCTGCTGGGCCTGGAGGTACGGGACATCGAGGCCCACGAGCCCCCGTCCTTCGGCGCGGCCCTGCGCCGCTGGCTGGTCTACAGCGTGCCGGGCCTCCTGGCCGTCGGCGTCGTCGGCGTCGTGTGGTGCCTGTTCGACCGTCCGTGGCACCAGTGCTGGCACGACAAGGCAGCCCGCACCTTCGTAGCCGGCTGACCGGCCCGCACCCTGCGCCCCGGCACCCGGGCGGCGTCTCCGGCCGCGGGCCTGGCGTCGCCCGTGGAAGTCGGCCGGCCGGCGGCCATGGGCCACAACGGGGCCGCGCTGTCCGGGCCCGGGGGTGCCGGTCGGGCGACCCTCCCCTCGGCCCGGACGCCGCAGGCTCCCCCTCCCGTACTCCGGACGGCGGCTCGCCGGATGCGCGGCCCGGGGGTTCGCGGTCGACTCGGGCCATGAGCAGTGAACCGCCCCCCGGCTCCGGCGGGCAGCCGCCGGAAGACGACCCGTTCAGGAAGCGCCCCTCGTCCCCCGGGCCGGGCCCGGAACCCGGCCCCGACGGGGGCGGCACGGGCTCGCCGTACGACAACCCGCCCCCGCCCCACGGCGGCGGCTGGTCCCACGGCGCCCCGCCTCCCGGTGGTGGCGGTGGACCCTACGGCGCCCCGCCCCCCGGTGGTGGCGGTGGACCCTACGGCGCCCCGCCTCCCGGCGGCGGAGGCCCCTACGGTGGTGATCCGTACGGCGGTGGCTCCCACCCCACCGATCCGCTCGCGGGCATGCCTCCGCTCGCCGACAGCGGACGGCGCACGCTCGCGCGGATCATCGACATGATCCTCGTGGGCATCGTGGTCTGGCTGCTCAGCTGGGCCTTCGACGTCCAGGAGTACCAGGTGGACGGCGACGACGTCTCGGTCGGCAAGTCCTTCGGGCAGTCACTGATCGCCGCCGTGCTCTACATCGCCTACGACACCTACCTGACCAGCAAGACGGGCCAGACCCTCGGCAAGAAGTGGCTCGGCCTGCGCGTGGCCAACCTGGACAACGGCGCCACACCCTCGGTACAGACGTCGCTGATCCGCGCCCTGGTGCTGTGGATCCCGTTCGCCTTCTGCTGCGCCTGCGTCTGGACGATCATCGCGGGCGGCTGGAGTTTCTTCGACCGGCCCTACAAGCAGGGCCTGCACGACAAGGCGGCCAAGACGGTAGTGGTCAGCGCCCGTTGAGTATCCGGGCGAACGGCGTCAGGCGGCGCGGCCGCGGGCCGGTTCGCCCGCCCCCGCGGAGACCCGGGCCGCCGGCACCGGTTCCCGGTCCGCGGCGGGCCCGCGGGCCGGCACGGCGGTCACCGGGCGCGTCCTCGGCAGCGGGACCGTCATGGCGACCAGCAGCCCGAGGGCCAGTGCCGCGACGACGATGACAGCGATTCCAGGGCCCGAACTCGTCTGGGACAGCAGCAGCATGGCGAGTGTCGAGAAGATCACGGTGCACGAACCGTAGGCGAACTGTGCGGCAGTCGGACGGGGCATGGCCATCGTGTCCTCGTGAAGACAATCTGGGGGTGAGACGTGCTGTCGGCCTGGCATTCCGCCGGCTTCAGGGCGTTCCGCCAAGCGACTCTAACCCGCTGTGTGCCCGAGTGGAACCAGCGGTAAGCATGACCTAACCGACAGGACCGATGCACGGGGGGCGCACGGATTCATGGCGTCCGGGGAGTGGACGGTCCCGCGCGCCTGCCGGGGCCGTCCCGGCGGCCCCGGCAGCCCCGACGGTCACGATTCGGTGTCCGTAAAGCGAACCGCCGCTCCGCATAGTGCACTTGTTCTGCTCAAGTCAAGGTCTGTCTTTTCCGGTGAACCTCTAGTCCAATGTCGTCACTTGACTACACGCGTTGATCACGTGTGCGCGGACTTTGCTCTGTCCTTGTCCCCCCAATCCGCGCGCGTGCACGCGGGGGAGGAACTCAAGTGACCAGTAGATCCTGGAAGTTCAGAACGGCGGCGACCGCCGTCGCACTCGCCGCCGCCACCGCCACGCTCTCCGCGGCCGGCGTGGCGCAGGCGGACGCGCCGGCCCGGCCGGAAGCCGTGGACCGCCACGACCCGCACCCCGCGAAGGGCATGGACTCCCATGACCTCAAGGGCCCCATGAGCGACACTCAGGAGGCCCAGCGCGAGGAGGCCCTGAAGCAGGTCATATCCGGCAAGGCCTCGGTGAAGAAGAAGGACGGCTCCAACGTCGTCCAGCTCAAGAGCAAGAAGGGCGACGCCAAGTACGTCGAGCTGGGCCGGGAGAAGACCGACAAGATCTTCACCATCCTGGTCGAGTTCGGGGACGAGGTCGACAGCCGCTACGGCGGCGACCCGGGCCCGCTGCACAACCAGATAGCCAAGCCGAACCGCAAGACGGACAACTCCACGGCCTGGAAGGCCGACTACGACCAGCAGCACTTCCAGGACCTGTACTTCGGTTCCGGCAAGGGCGTCAACTCGGTCAAGACGTACTACGAGAAGCAGTCCTCCGGCCGCTACTCGGTCGAGGGCGAGGTCTCCGACTGGGTCAAGGTCCCCTACAACGAGGCCCGCTACGGCAACAACGCCTGCGGCGACACCAACTGCCCCAGCGTGTGGAACGTCGTCAGCGACGGCCTGACCGCGTGGGTCGACCAGCAGAAGGCGGCCGGCCGCACCGACGCCCAGATCAAGGCGGACGTCGCCCGGTTCGACGAGTGGGACCGCTACGACTTCGACGGCGACGGCGACTTCAACGAGCCCGACGGCTACATCGACCACTTCCAGATCGTGCACGCCGGCGAGGACGAGTCCGCGGGCGGCGGCGCCCAGGGCACCGACGCCATCTGGGCCCACCGCTGGTACGCCTTCGGCACCGACGCCGGCGCCACCGGCCCCGGCGACAACAAGCTCGGCGGCGCGCAGATCGGCTCCACCGGTGTCTGGGTCGGCGACTACACCGTCCAGCCGGAGAACGGCGGACTCGGCGTCTACGCCCACGAGTACGGTCACGACCTCGGTCTGCCGGACCACTACGACACCGCCGGCGGCGAGAACTCCACCGGCTTCTGGACGCTGATGTCGTCCGGTTCCTGGCTCGGCTCCGGCCGCAACGAGATCGGCGACCTGCCCGGCGACATGACCGCCTGGGACAAGCTCCAGCTCGGCTGGCTCAACTACGACACCGCCAAGGCGGGCGTGAACTCCTGGCACAAGCTGGGCGTGGCCGAGTACAACACCAAGCACAAGCAGGCGCTGGTCGTCGAGCTGCCCGAGAAGGCGGTCACCACCGAGATCGTCGCTCCCGCCGAGGGGCAGACCCAGTGGTGGAGCGGCAGCGGTGACAACCTCAAGAACACCCTGGCCCGCGGTGTCGACCTGACCGGCAAGAAGTCGGCCGCCCTCACCCTCGACGGCTGGTACGACATCGAGGCCAACTACGACTACCTCTACGCCGAGGTGTCCACCGACGGCGGCGCCAACTGGACCGCCGTCGACGGCACGTTCGACGGTCAGCCGATCCCGCGCGACGCCGCCGACAAGCCCGCCCTGCACGGCACGGTCGAGGCCTACGGCAAGCTCGCCTACCCGCTGGACGCCTACGCCGGCCAGAAGATCGACCTGCGCTTCCGCTACCAGACCGACGGCGGCGTGGCCCAGAAGGGCTTCGCGGCCGACGCGATCACCGTCACGGCCGACGGCGAGACGCTCTTCTCCGACAACGCCGAGAGCGCGGACGCCGCCTGGACGGCCCACGGCTTCACCCGCGTCGGCGCCGGCTTCACCAAGGACTACGCGCAGTACTACATCGCCGAGAACCGGCAGTACGTGTCGTACGACAAGACGCTGAAGACCGGCCCGTACAACTTCGGCTTCACGGAGCGCCCGAACTGGGTGGAGCACTACGCGTACCAGAACGGCCTGTTGATCTGGAAGTGGGACACCTCCCAGGCGGACAACAACACCAGCCAGCACCCGGGCACCGGCCTGGTCCTGCCGGTCGACGCCCACCCGACCGCGCTGAAGTGGGCCGACGGCACCCTGATGCGCAACCGCGTCCAGTCCTACGACTCGCCGTTCAGCCGCTACCGCACGGACGGCATGACGCTGCACAAGGCGGACGTCGCGAAGTACATCCCGGGCTCGAAGGGCGTCTCGGTCTTCAACGACCGCAAGAGCGACTACTACGACGAGTCGAACCCGACCGGCGGCGTCAAGATCACTGACACCAACACGAAGATCAAGATCCTCAAGGAGGCCAAGAACGGCTCGACGATCGAGCTCGAGGTCGGCCCCGCAGGCAGGTAATTAGCATCTGCCCAGGTCAGAGCGTGATCGGCGGTGACCCCCTGGCGGGTCGCCGCCGATCCGTGTTTAGGTGCGTCCTGTGGTTCTCTTATTGACGCCGGGCTCCGCACCCGGACCGACACCGGCTGACACGGGGGTATGACCGCATGGCCGCAGGAGGCTTCTGCAAGCTGCCGAACGGCACGGTGGTGGTGGCACTGAACCTGCCCAGCCCCGTCGCCGTCGACGGCGGGGGCACCCCCTCCGGGGGAGTGCGCTTCCTCGTCCACGCCCAGAACCGGGCGCGCGCCCTGACCAGGCTGCGCAACCTGGGGCTGCGCGCGGTCTACCTGCGGGGCAACGCCGCCCCGCCGACCCCGGACGAAATCACCGCGGTCCTGCACCACCCGGACGGCCTCATATGGCGTACGGCACCGGTGGCCGGCGCCGTGGGCGGCCCGGACCTCGTCCAGGAGCTGTGGCATCCCATCCGGGCGCTGCTCAGACGTCCGACGGCGCAGACGTAGCGGGCCCGCGGGGCTACTGGACGACCGGCTTCCCGGACAGTTCCACGCCCGCCTCCCGCAGCTCCTCCAGTGTCCGCTCGGTGGTCTCCGCGGCCACCCCGGCGGTCAGGTCGAGCAGCACCTGGGTACGGAAGCCCTCGCGCGCCGCGTCCAGGGCGGTGGCCCGTACGCAGTGGTCGGTGGCGATGCCCACGACGTCGACCTCGTCGATCTCCCGGGCCCGCAGCCAGTCGGCGAGGGACGTGCCGTTCTCGTCGGTGCCCTCGAAGCCGCTGTAGGCAGCCGAGTAGGCCCCCTTGTCGAAGACGGCGTCTATCGCGCCGGAGGCGACGGCGGGGGCGAAGTTCGGGTGGAAGCCGACGCCCTCGGTGCCGGCCACGCAGTGCGCGGGCCAGGAGTGGACGTAGTCGGGGTTGTCGGCGAAGTGGCCGCCCGGCGCGACATGGTGGTCGCGGGTGGCCACGACGTGGCGGTAGCCGGCGGGCGCCTGCCCGATCAGCTCGGTGATGGCGGCGGCCACGTCGGCACCGCCGGACACCGCGAGGCTGCCCCCCTCGCAGAAATCGTTCTGCACGTCTACGACGATCAAGGCGCGGCGCATGGTCGGTGTCCTTCGACTGGGTCGGCTGTGGGGTCGGGAGTGGACGGGTGGACGGGGGCGGGCCCGCTGGGCGGGGTGGACGGCCGGTGCGGGACCTGTCGGACCGCACCAGCTTTAGCTACCCGAGCCCCCGTGCACGTACTCCGTCGGAATGACGGGTTCCCCCCGGGAGAGCTGCGTGGCGGACAGCGGGAGGTTGGCGCGGGCGGCCGCGTGCCGGTCCCGGGCGGCGTCCAGCGGCTCGCGGGCGACCACCTCGCCCCCCTTGACCAGCTCGACCAGGAGCTGCCGGCCGGCGAGGCCGGCGGGGACCGGTCCGGTGCCGACCACCTCGGCCTCGGCGTAGCCGTGGCCGTCCAGCCGCCGGGCGGCCCACTTGCGGCCGCCGATGGAGGTCTTGCCGCCGGTGGACTTCTTCGCCACCGGCACCAGCGGCGCCCCTTCGTCGCCGGAGTCGGCGCACTCGGCGCGGGCGACCAGCTTGTAGACCATCGAGGCCGTCGGGTGCCCGGACCCGGTCACCAGCTGGGTGCCGACGCCGTACGCGTCCACGGGCGCCGCCGCCAGCGAGGCGATGGCGTACTCGTCCAGGTCCGAGGTCACGACGATCTTCGTCTCCGTGGCGCCCAGCTCGTCGAGCTGCTGGCGCACCCGGTGGGCGACCAGCAGCAGGTCCCCGGAGTCGATGCGCACGGCGCCCAGCTCGGGCCCCGCGACCTCCACGGCCGTACGGACGGCCTCGGCGACGTCGTAGGTGTCCACGAGGAGGGTGGTGTCCCGGCCCAGGGCGTCCACCTGGGCGCGGAAGGCGTCGCGCTCGTTGTCGTGCAGCAGCGTGAAGGCGTGGGCGGAGGTGCCGACGGTGGGGATGTTGTAGCGGAAGCCGGCGGCCAGGTCGGAGGTGGTCGTGAAGCCGCCGACGTAGGCGGAGCGGGCGGCGGCGACGGCGGCCAGCTCGTGGGTGCGGCGGGCACCCATCTCGATCAGCGGACGGCCCCCGGCGGCGGAGGCCATCCGGGAGGCGGCGGCCGCGATCGCCGAGTCGTGGTTGAGGATGGAGAGGATCACCGTCTCCAGCAGCACGCACTCGCCGAAGGTGCCCTCGACCCGCATGATCGGCGAGCCGGGGAAGTACACCTCGCCCTCGGGATAGCCCCAGATGTCCCCGCTGAAGCGGTACTCCGCGAGCCACTCCAGGGTCTCCTCGTCGACGATGCCCTTCTCGCGCAGGAAGCGCAGGACACCGGCGTCGAAGCGGAAGTTCTCCACCGCGTCCAGCACCCGTCCGGTGCCCGCCACGACGCCGTAGCGGCGCCCGTCGGGCAGCCGGCGCGTGAAGACCTCGAACACGCTCCGCCGCCCGGCCGTGCCCGCCTTCAGGGCGGCTCGGAGCATGGTCAGCTCGTACTGGTCCGTGAAGAGCGCCGTCGAGGGAACGTCCACCGGAAGTCCAAGGTCCGTTACGTCCACCGAACTCTCCTAGCTACGACTCGCCGGGCGCCCCCGGGCAGGGCCGGGGGTCCGGGGTCGGCCCCCGGTGTGTGCGGCACGACAGGGATGCTACCCCCATTTCGTCAGTCTGACGATTTACCCTGGCGTGGCGCCGGCCACAGGCCCGTTTGTGCGAGTGCCCCCCTGTGGTGGCAGCATGGGCCATGTGACGGCAGCCGCACCCATGGAGATCGAGAAGACCGAGTCGGCGGAGGAGGTCTTCGCCGTACCCGAGCCCGACGTGCCCTGGGTGACGATCGTGCACAACGATCCCGTCAACCTCATGAGCTACGTGACGTACGTCTTCCAGTCGTACTTCGGCTACTCCAAGGACAAGGCCACCAAGCTCATGATGGACGTCCATCACAAGGGCCGGGCGGTCGTGTCCAGCGGCTCGCGCGAGGAGATGGAAAGGGACGTCCAGGCCATGCACGGCTACGGTCTGTGGGCCACTCTCCAGCAGGACCGGAAATGACCCACGCCCGCCCGCAGGACGGAAGTAGCTGAATCGCCTCCATGCCAGGACAGTTCGAACCTCTCCCCGGCGGCGGCGCGGCCGTCGCCCTCGACGACGTCGAGATCTCCATCATCCGGTCCCTGGCCGTGCAGCTCCTGGAGTTGATCGGCCCCGGCCCCGCCGAGGACGCCTCCGACGACCCGCTCGCCGAGCTCTTCGCCGACGGCCCGAGCGAACCGCCCTCCGATCCGGTGCTGCGGCGCCTTTTCCCGGACGCCTACGGCGACCCCGAGGGTGCTCCGCAGGCCAGGGAGGCCGATGAACAGCGGGCGCACTCCGCCGAGTTCCGCCGCTACACCGAGAACGACCTGCGCGCCGGCAAGCGCGACGACGCGCTGGCGGTGATCCGCTCTCTGGACACCCTCTCCTCGGCGTCGGCCGGTGAAAAGGGGGCGGTGCTGAAACTGTCGCCCCAGGAGTCCCGGCACTGGCTGCGCGCCCTCAACGACCTGCGCCTCGCGATCGGCTCCCGGCTGGAGATCGCCGACGAGGACGACACCGATCTGCTCTACCGGCTCCCGGACGAGGACCCGCGCAAGCCGATGGTGATGGCGTACCTGTGGCTCGGCGGGCTCCAGGAGTCGCTCGTCGCGACCCTTATGCCCTGATCGCCGGACCGGGTGTCCGCTCAGCGGACCCTCAAATCCGGGTAATGATCCCGTCAAGGAGTTGCCCCTCTTCGCCCATTTCGGCCTTTCTTTGACCGGCTATGTCCGTGTCGTGGGTCACACAACCCGCCTGTGATCGTCCTCGCTGTCGTGGTAAATCTTCACGACCGCCCGGCGAACACCACCCGAATGTTCGGCCGGGTGCGCCACCGAGCCGGCGGACCGCCGGCCAGGCACCGAGCGGGACGTGAGGCCCGCTCAACTCCATCATCCGGGGGGATCGAGACCCGATCCGAGGCCGACCGAAAGGCCCGGGTCGGCATGGAGAAAGGCGCACCACACATGACCTCTGTGCAGGTCGACACGGAGAAGGCCCCCGAAGAGGGTTACGAGCGCGGGCTGGGCAGCCGCCAGGTACAGATGATCGCGATCGGCGGCGCGATCGGCGTCGGTCTCTTCCTGGGCGCCGGGGCCAACATCGCCAAGGCCGGCCCCAGCATCATCCTCATGTACGCCCTCGCGGGCGTGATCATCTTCTTCATCATGCGGGCGCTCGGCGAACTCCTGCTCTACCGACCGGTCTCCGGCTCCTTCGCCGAGTACTCGCGCGAGTTCCTCGGCCCCTTCTTCGGCTACTTCACCGGCTGGACGTACTGGCTGATGTGGGTGGTCACCGGCATGGCGGAGCTCACCGCCGCCGCCATCTACATCCACTACTGGTTCCCGGACATCCCGCAGTGGGTGTCGGCCCTGGTCTTCCTGGTCCTGCTCTTCGTCGCCAACCTGATCTCGGTGAAGCTGTTCGGCGAGATCGAGTTCTGGTTCTCGATGGTCAAGGTCACCGCCATCATCGGCATGATCGTGATCGGCGTCGGCGTGCTCACCCTCGGCTTCAGCCAGGCCGGCGACACCGCCGCCGTCTCCAACCTGTGGGCCTTCGACGGCTTCTTCCCCAAGGGCATCGGCTCGTCCCTGATGACCCTCCAGGGCGTCATGTTCGCCTACCTCGCCGTCGAGCTGGTCGGCGTCACCGCCGGTGAGTCGGAGAACCCGGAGAAGACCCTGCCCAAGGCGATCAACACCCTGCCCTGGCGCATCGCCCTCTTCTACGTCGGCGCCCTCACCGTCATCCTGGCCGTGGTGAAGTGGACCGAGTTCGCCGAGGGCGTCAGCCCCTTCGTGGAGGCCTTCACCGTCATCGGTATCCCGGCCGGCGCCGGCATCGTCAACTTCGTCGTGCTCACCGCCGCCCTGTCGTCCTGCAACTCCGGCATGTACTCCACGGGCCGCATGCTGCGCACCCTCGCGGACAACGGCGAGGCCCCCGGGGTCTTCAGCCGGCTCTCGTCGACCAAGACCCCGGCCATCGGCATCGGCATCTCGGTGGTCTTCATGGGGATCGGCGTGGTCCTGAACTACGTCGTCCCGGAGAAGGCCTTCGGCTACGTCACCTCCATCGCCACCGCCGCCGGCATCTGGACCTGGCTGATGATCCTGATCAGCCACGTCCGCTACCGCCGCGAGGTCGTCGCGGGCCGCCTGCCCGCCTCCTCCTTCCCGGCGCCGGGCGGCTCCGTGTGCTCCTACGTCGCCATCGCCTTCCTGCTCTTCGTCACCTGCCTGATCGCCTACGACGCCGACGCCCGCGTCTGTCTGTACGTGATGGCCGGCTGGGCCGCCGCCCTCGGCATCGGCTGGGCCGTGCTCAGGGCCCGCAACCCGGAGATCACCGAGCGCCGCGGAGAGCCGGAGATGGAGAAGATCGGCTGACTGCCGCCACGCCATCCGGCCGCCCGGGCCGACCGGCGCTGATCTGCGCTGACCTGCGCGTTCACGCGCATCGCGGACGTCCGGCCGCACCGGGTGCTCGTGGCACCCGGCGCGTCCACCGCTCAGGATGTCCGGCATATGGGCCGGTCCGTACCACCCACCGGTACGGGCCGGCCGCTCTGCTTATGCTGGGCCGCATGCTGACCATCACACAGGCCCTGTACGACCAGATCGTCGCCCACGCGCGCGAGGACCACCCCGACGAGGCGTGCGGCGTGGTGGCCGGCCCCGTGGGCGAGGGCCGCCCCGAGCGGTTCATCCCGATGCTGAACGCCGCCCGCTCGCCGACCTTCTACGAGTTCGACTCCCAGGACCTGCTCAAGCTCTACCGGGAGATGGACGACCGGGACGAGGAGCCGGTGGTCATCTACCACTCCCACACGGCCACCGAGGCCTACCCCTCCCGCACCGACATCACCTACGCCAACGAGCCCGGCGCCCACTACGTCCTGGTCTCCACGGCGGACACCGACGACGCCGGTGACTTCCAGTTCCGGTCGTTCCGGATCCTGGAGGGCGAGGTGACCGAGGAGGAGGTCAAGGTCGTGGAGGCGTACTGAGAGCCCCCCGATACCGCATCGCGGACGTGAAGCGTCCATCAGGTGAGATCACACTCCAGATGCCGGACCGGGAATCGATACGATGAGCCCATGGTTCTTCTCGACGTGAGCGAAAAGGCGCCGGGCACGCTGCTCGTGGCGCGGCTGCACGTCGACCTGTGCAGGCTGAACAGCGCCATCTGTTGATCTTCCGCCGCCGCCGTACGGCCGTGAGGCCGCGGCGGGCTGCCGCGTGCCGCCGCGCGCCTCACCGAACCCACGACACCTTCCGACAGGAGCCCTCAGCCATGGCCATCGAGGTCCGCATCCCGACCATCCTCCGCCAGTACACCGACGGCCAGAAGGCGGTGGAGGGCACCGGGGACACCCTCGCCAAGCTCTTCGCCGACCTCGAGACCCGGCACACGGGCATCCAGGCCCGCATCGTCGACCAGACGAACGGGGACCAGCTGCGCCGCTTCGTCAACGTCTACCTGAACGACGAGGACGTCCGCTTCCTCGACGGCATCGACACCAAGCTGTCCGACGGCGACAGCATCACGATCCTGCCGGCCGTCGCCGGCGGTATGGCCTGATCGGCGATGCGCTACGACTCCCCGCTGGCCGCGGTGGGCAACACCCCCCTGGTGCGCCTGCCGCGGCTCTCGCCGTCCGACGACGTCCGCGTCTGGGCCAAGCTGGAGGACCGCAACCCGACCGGCTCGATCAAGGACCGCCCCGCGCTCCACATGATCGAGCAGGCCGAGAAGGACGGCCGCCTCACCCCGGGCTGCACGATCCTCGAGCCGACCAGCGGCAACACCGGCATCTCCCTCGCCATGGCCGCCAGGCTCAAGGGCTACCGCATCGTCTGCGTGATGCCCGAGAACACCTCCCGGGAGCGCCGGGACCTGCTCGCCATGTGGGGCGCGGAGATCATCTCCTCCCCGGCCGCGGGCGGCTCCAACACCGCCGTACGGGTCGCCAAGGAACTCTCCGCCGAGCACCCGGACTGGGTGATGCTCTACCAGTACGGCAACCCGGACAACGCCGGCGCCCACTACGCCGGCACCGGCCCCGAGATCCTCGCCGACCTGCCCTCCATCACCCACTTCGTGGCCGGCCTCGGCACCACCGGCACCCTGATGGGCGTGGGCCGCTTCCTGCGCGAGAACAAGCCGGACGTGAAGATCGTCGCCGCCGAACCGCGCTACGACGACCTCGTGTACGGCCTGCGCAACCTCGACGAGGGCTTCGTACCCGAGCTGTACGACGCCTCCGTGCTCACCACCCGCTTCTCGGTGGGCTCCGCCGACGCGGTCACCCGCACCCGTGAGCTCCTCCAGCAGGAGGGCATCTTCGCGGGCGTGTCCACCGGCGCCGCCCTGCACGCGGCGATCGGCGTCGGGAGGAAGGCGGTGAAGGCCGGCGAGAGCGCGGACATCGTGTTCGTCGTCGCCGACGGCGGCTGGAAGTACCTCTCCACCGGCGTCTACACGGCGGCCACCACAGAAGAGGCCATCGACACCCTCCAGGGCCAGCTCTGGGCCTGACGGGGTTCTCCGCGGTCCGCTACTTCGCGAGGTGACGGACCTGGTCCCACAGGGCCGGGTCCACCACACCCACCCGCCGCCGGAAGTCACCCACGGGCACCTCCCGCAGTTCGCCGGTCTCCAGGAAACTCGTCCGGCCCCGCGCGTCCCCGACCGATCCCGGCGGCAACGCGATCACCCCGGCCCGCTCCTCCCGGTACCGGCTGGTGATCTTCGCCACCAGCACCCGCCGCCCGCGCACCGAGATCACCAGACACGGCCGGTCCTTCGCGCCGTCGGAGTCCTCGTACGGCACGTTCGCCCACCAGATCTCCGCGGGCCGCGGCCGGTCCGCCCGCCTCCTCGGCCCGGTGGGCCGGCCCGGCGGACGCCGGCTGCCGCCCGGCCGCGGAGGCCGGCGCCCCCGGCCCCAGCCGTCGACGACCGCGGCGACGAGCGCGAGCAGTACCACCGCCGCGAGGGCGAGCCACCAGGACGTGTCCATACCGACGACCGTACCGGCGCGCACTGCCCCCGTGCGCCCCCTCGATGGCCCCGCACGCCCCACTGCCAGCCGAACCGGTGACACCGCAGGTGAGTTCGCCCACAACGGCCCCTGGTGGAGGAGCGACCGCAGGTTTCGCGCCTTACGCTCGACGGACCGCACGACCCCCGTCTCTCCACACGCGCCAGCGGAGGTTTCTGCTTCATGAAGCTCACCGTCGTCGGCTGCTCGGGGTCGTTCCCGTCCGCGGAATCGGCCTGCTCGAGCTACCTCGTCGAGGCCGACGGCTTCCGGCTGCTCCTCGACATGGGCAATGGAGCCCTCGGCGAGCTGCAGCGCCACTGCGGTCTCTACGACCTCGACGCGATCTTCCTCAGCCACCTGCACGCCGACCACTGCATCGACATGTGCGCCTACTTCGTGGCGCGCTACTACCGGCACGACGGCGGCCGCTGCGACCCGCTCCCGGTCTACGGACCCGAGGGCACCGAGCACCGGCTCACCACCGCCTACGCCGACACCCCCTCCGCCTCCTCCATGAGCGAGGTCTTCGACTTCCACACGGTCAAGCCGTCCACCTTCGAGGTCGGACCCTTCACCGTGCACACCGAACGGGTCGCCCACCCCGTGGAGGCCTACGCCATCCGGGTCGAGCACGGCGGCCGGTCGCTGACCTACTCCGGCGACACGGGCGTCACCGCCACGCTGGACGAACTCGCCCGCGAAGCCGACCTGTTCCTGTGCGAGGCCGCCTTCACGCACGGCAAGGAGGACATTCCCGACCTGCATCTCAACGGCCGCGAGGCGGGTGAGACCGCCGCCCGCGCCGGCGCCCGGCGCCTGGTCCTCACCCACATCCCCCCGTGGACCGACCCCCGGGTCAACCTGGCCGACGCCCGCGAGGTCTTCGACGGCACGGTGGAGATCGCCGCACCGGGCGCGGTGTACGAGGTCTAGGCCGTACGCGGGCCCGCGTACGGCCGTACCGGGCACGCATGACGAGGGCCCCGGAACCTTCCCGGTTCCGGGGCCCTCGTCATGCCGTTCGGCGGGGACTCACGCCTTCGTGAGGTCCTCGACCTCCTCCTCGGGCTCGCGGCCCGGGGTGGCGAGGTTGAACTTCGTGATCGCGAACCGGAAGAGCACGTAGTAGATCACCGAGAACACCAGGCCGATCGGGATGATCAGCCATGGCTTGGTGGCCAGGTTCCAGTTCAGGGCGTAGTCGATGAAGCCCGCGGAGAAGGTGAAGCCCGCGTGCACGCCGAGCGCCCAGGTGATCGCCATGGACAGGGCCGTCAGGACCGCGTGGATCACGTACAGCACCGGAGCGATGAACATGAACGCGAACTCGATGGGCTCGGTCACACCGGTGACGAACGAGGTCAGGGCCAGCGAGACCATCATGCCCGTCACGGCCTTGCGCCGCTCGGGACGGGCGGCGTGCGCGATGGCGATGGCGGCGGCCGGAAGACCGAACATCATGATCGGGAAGAAGCCGGACATGAACTGGCCCGCGTCCGGGTCACCGGCGAAGAACCGGTTCAGGTCACCGTGCACGACCTCGCCCGCGGCATTCGTGAAGTCACCGATCTGGAACCACGAGACGGTGTTCACGAACTGGTGCATGCCGATCGGGATCAGCGCGCGGTTGATCAGACCGAACAGACCGGCACCGAGGGCCCCGAGACCGGTGATCCACTCACCCAGGTCGGTGATGAGGTCGCCGATGGGCTGCCAGCCCACCACGACCAGCACGCCGAGGGCGGTGCCCACGAACGCCATGATGATCGGGACCAGCCGACGGCCGTTGAAGAAGCCCAGCCAGTCGACGAGCCTGGTGCGGTGGAACCGCTGCCAGATCACTGCCGAGAGCAGGCCCAGGACGATGCCGCCGAGCACACCCGGGTTCTGGTACGACGCCGCGGTGACCTCGGCGCCGTTCTGCCACACACCGCCGAGTCCGGACCCGACGAACGTCGCCCCCTCGGGAACGCCGTCCTCGATGGGGAACTGGTGGATCACCGAGTAGTAGGTGAGGAACCCGACGACGGCGGCCAGCGCGGTGGAGCCGTCGGCCTTCTTGGCGAAGCCGATGGCGACGCCTATGCAGAACAGCAGCGGCAGTCCCAGGGAGGCGTCCAGCAGCGCGCCACCGGCGCCCGCGAACACCTTGGCCACCTGGTCCCAGCCCAGGCCGTCGGCCCCGAAGACGTCCGGCTGGCCCAGACGGAGCAGGATGCCCGCCGCCGGCAGCACGGCGATCGGGAGCTGCAGGCTGCGGCCGACCTTCTGCAAACCCTGGAAAAGACCAGATCCCCGCTTCTTTGCGGGGGCCGCCTTGTCGGTGGCGGTGCTCATACTTCCTCCATCGGGTGGTGGTCTACACCACTCAGTGGTGTAGACCTGTTTTAGCACGATGAAGGCGGCGTAAGGAACCCACGATTCCGCAACGGCGGCGCTACGCGCAGTGCCCGAACAGGCCCCAGGTCATTGCCCCGCAGGGCGCACCGAAGGCCCCCGGACGGAGGGTCCGGGGGCCTTCGCGAGACCACGGTCAAAGGGTACGTGAGAGTCCGTGAGGTCTACACCTTCGTGACGTCCTCCACCTCTTCCTCCGGCTCGCGCCCAGGCGTCTTCAGATCGAACTTCGTGATCGCGAACCGGAAGACCACGTAATACACCACCGCGAAACACAGGCCGATCGGAATGATCAGCCACGGCCTGGTCGCCAGATTCCAGTTGATGACGTAGTCGATCAGCCCCGCCGAGAAACTGAAGCCGTCCTTCACACCCAGCGCCCACGTCACCGCCATCGACACGCCCGTCAGCACCGCGTGCACCGCGTACAGCACCGGCGCGATGAACAGGAACGAGTACTCCAGCGGCTCCGTGATCCCCGTCACGAACGACGTCAGCGCCACCGACAGCATCAGGCCGCCGACCTCCTTGCGCCGGTGCGGCTTCGCGCAGTGCGTGATGGCCAGCGCCGCCGCGGGCAGCGCGAACATCATGATCGGGAAGAAGCCGGAGGTGAACTGGCCCGCGTTCGGATCGCCCGCCAGGAACATGTTGATGTCGCCGTGCACCACCGTGCCGTCCGGCTTCGTGTACGAACCGAACTGGAACCACATCGGCACGTTCAGGAACTGATGCAGGCCGATCACCAGCAGGGCCCGGTTCGCCAGCCCGAACACACCCGCACCCCAGGCGCCCAGTCCCGTCAGCCAGTCGCTGAAGCTCTCCAGCGCGTCACCGATCGGCGGCCACACCCACAGGCACAGCGCCGCGAAGAGGATCGCGACGAACGCCATGATGATCGGCACCAGCCGGCGCCCGTTGAAGAACCCGAGCCAGTCCACCAGCTTCGTCCGGTGGAACCGCTGCCAGAGGTACGCCGTCAGCAGTCCCATCACGATGCCGCCGAAGACCCCCGGATTCTGGAACGTGAACGCGGTCACCGTCCCCGACCCGTCGGTCAACCGGCACCCGATCTGCGGCACCGCCTCCGAACCCTCCGGACAGTCCTCCGGAAACTGGCGCAGCACGTTGAAGTAGACGAGGAACCCCGCCACCGCGGCCAGCGCCGTCGAACCGTCGGCCTTCTTCGCCATCCCGATGGCCACGCCCACACAGAACAGCAGCGGCAGTCCCAGCGAACCGTCGAGCAGCGCACCGCCCGCGCCGGTCATCACCCTCGAGACGTTCGACCAGCCGAGACCGTCGTCCCCGAACACGTCCGGCTGCCCCAGCCGGTTGAGGATGCCCGCGGCGGGCAGGACCGCGATGGGCAACTGAAGACTGCGGCCCATCTTCTGCAACCCCTGGAACGCCTTGTTCCAGCGGGCGCGAGCGGGGCTGACCCCACTGTCGGCACTCATCCGGTCTCCATCCGGTCTCCGTCCGGCCGCCTCGGAGTCCCCGCGGGAGGCGGTTTGGCGGCCGTCAGTCGGGTGGTGTAGACCAGTTGACGACGGTTCCGCTGTCGTGACGCCATCATTCGGTACACACCGCATGACCGCTCGCGAAGATGGGCCAACTGTGGGTTACTGCGACAAAGCGGCTCGGATCAGGGAGAAAGAACATGGCCAGCAAGGCTGAGAAGATCGTCGCCGGCCTCGGCGGCATCGACAACATCGACGAGATCGAAGGCTGCATCACCCGCCTCCGCACCGAGGTCAACGACCCCGCGCTGGTCGACGAAGCCGCCCTCAAGGCCGCCGGCGCCCACGGCGTCGTCAAGATGGGCACCGCCATCCAGGTCGTCATCGGCACCGACGCGGACCCGATCGCCGCCGAGATCGAAGACATGATGTAAAGACGCCGAGCGCACCGAGGGGCCCCTCCCACCGCGGAAGGGCCCCTTCCCGTGCGCCCGCTAGGCTCACCCGCATGTCACGCATCGACGGCCGCACCCCCCAGCAGCTCCGCCCCGTCACCATCGAACGCGGCTGGAGCAAGCACGCCGAAGGCTCCGTCCTCGTCTCCTTCGGCGACACCAAAGTCCTCTGCAACGCCTCCGTCACCGAAGGCGTCCCCCGCTGGCGCAAGGGCAGCGGCGAAGGCTGGGTCACCGCCGAATACGCCATGCTCCCCCGCGCCACCAACACCCGCGGCGACCGCGAGTCCGTCAAGGGCCGCATCGGCGGCCGCACCCACGAGATCAGCCGCCTCATCGGCCGCTCCCTGCGCGCCGTCATCGACTACAAGGCGCTCGGCGAGACCACCATCGTCCTGGACTGCGACGTCCTCCAGGCCGACGGCGGCACCCGCACGGCAGCGATCACCGGCGCCTACGTCGCACTGGCCGACGCCATCACGTGGGGCCAGGCCAACAAGCTGATCCGCCCCAGCCGCAAGCCCCTCACGGGCACCGTCTCCGCCGTCTCCGTCGGCATCGTCGACGGCACCCCGCTGCTCGACCTCCGCTACGAGGAAGACGTACGCGCCGACACCGACATGAACGTCGTCTGCACCGGCGACGGGCGCTTCGTCGAGGTCCAGGGCACCGCCGAGGCCGAACCCTTCGACCGCGGCGAACTGAACGCCCTCCTCGACCTCGCCGCCGCCGGCTGCACGGAGCTCGCCGAACTCCAGCGCAAGGCGCTCGAGTCGGTCCTCGAAAAGTAAAGGGAGACCCAAGGGCGCTCGACAAAGGCGACGGGAACGCGCAACTCCGCCGCCCGTCACCGCGTCCCTAGCAGTACAACAGCACAGCAGTTCTACGGGCGTACGGCTCATCAGTCGTACGCCCGTACGTCGCACCGACCGCACACGGGCCGCCCGGCCCTGTCCCAACGGGAGGACCGAGACCCATGGCCGCGAGCCGCCACCGCCGCCTTCGACGCACCACCGTCACCGCCGCCGCCACCGTGGCGGCCGTCGCCCTGACGGCCGGACTCACCACCGGATGCGACGCCGTCGACAAGGCCCTCGACTGCGTCCAGACCGCCGACGCCATCGCCGACAGCGTCACCGCACTCCAGCAGGCCGTGGAGAACGCGTCCAACGACCCGACGCAACTCGAGGAGTCCCTCGACTCCATAGACAAGAACCTCGACAAGATCGGCGACACGACCGACAACACGGACGTCAACAAGGCGGTCGACGACCTCGGCAAGGCCGTCGACAACGTCCGCACCTCGGTCGAGAACGGCGACAGCACCCCCGACCTCAGCCCCGTCACCGACGCGGCGGGCGAGCTGACGAAGGTCTGCACGCCGTAAACAGGGGGGCGGAGGGGGGGCGGGCGTCCGGGATACTGAACCCCATGACCCGCCTGATCCTCGCCACTCGCAACGCCGGAAAGATCACCGAACTGAGGGCCATCCTCGCCGACGCGGGCCTGCCGCACGACCTCGTCGGCGCGGACGCCCACCCGGAGATCCCCGACGTCAAGGAAACCGGCGTCACCTTCGCCGAGAACGCCCTCCTCAAGGCCCACGCCCTCGCCCGGGCCACCGGCCTCCCCGCCGTCGCCGACGACTCCGGCCTCTGCGTCGACGTCCTGAACGGCGCCCCCGGCATCTTCTCCGCCCGCTGGGCGGGCCGCCACGGCGACGACAAGGCCAACCTGGACCTCCTCCTCGCCCAGATCGGCGACATCGCCGACGAACACCGGGGCGCGCACTTCACCTGCGCGGCGGCCCTGGCGTTGCCGGACGGGACGGAGCGGGTCGTCGAGGGCCGCTTGCGAGGCACCCTGCGCCACACCCCGGCCGGCACGGGCGGCTTCGGCTACGACCCGATCCTCCAGCCGGAGGGGGAGACGCGGACGTGCGCGGAACTGACGGCGGAGGAGAAGAACGCGATCAGCCACCGGGGCAAGGCCTTCCGGGCGCTCGTTCCGGTGGTGCGGGAGCTGCTCGGCTGAAAAGCCGGAAAACCTACTGGTGCGGCCGGAGGGACTCGAACCCTCACGGGAGTTACCCCACTGGGACCTAAACCCAGCGTGACTGCCAATTCCACCACGGCCGCCCGCGATGCTGCCCGGCCATGCTACTGGCCGGGCAGCGCCCTCAGATCCCCAAGTCCTTGATGATCTTGGCCACGTGGCCCGTCGCGCGGACGTTGTAGAGGGCGCGTTCGACCTTGCCCTCCTCGTCCACCACGATCGTGGAGCGGATGACGCCCAGGTAGGTCCTGCCGTAGTTCTTCTTCTCGCCGAAGGCGCCGTACGCGTCGAGGACCTTCTTGTCCGGGTCGGCGAGGAGGGTGACCTTCAGGGACTCGGTGTCGCGGAACCTGGCCAGTTTCTCCGGCTTGTCGGGCGAGATGCCGATCACGTCGTACCCGGCGCCGGCCAGCAGCTCCAGGTTGTCCGTGAAGTCGCACGCCTGCTTGGTGCAGCCGGGGGTAAGGGCAGCAGGGTAGAAGTAGACGATGACCTTGCGGCCCTTGTGGTCGGACAGGGACACCTCGTTGCCGTCGGCGTCCGGGAGGGTGAAGGCGGGGGCCGGGTCCCCGGGCTGGAGTCGCTCGCTCATCGATCCAGCGTAACCGGGGGTCCTGACAGCGCAGCGGGGCGAGTAGCTGACAGACTGTCCGGAACAGCGTCAGCAGACTTCGGAGGCCGTACGGTGGCGGACACGTCGGACATCAGAACCCCGGCGCAGATCGAGGCGGACATCAAGCGCCGCCGCGAGGTGCTGGCCGAGACGCTCGACGAGATCGGGATGCGGGTGCACCCGAAGACGATCGTGGGCGATGCGAAGGCCAAGGTCGCTTCCAGCGTCGATCACACTCTCGGGCGTGCGTACGTCGGGGTCAATCGTGTGGTCAGCGATGTGAAGACGCAGTTCGTGGACGAGGAGGGCGCGCCCCGGATGGAGCGGGTCGTGCCCGTCGCGCTCGTCGTGGTCGGCGTGGTGGGGCTGCTCGCCCTGGGCGGCACCCGGCGGCGCAGGCGCTGAGCCGGGGCAGGTAGGTTCAGGGCGTGAGCGCCAAGAGAAACGAGCACAGCTCCCCGGACGACAAGCTGCCCATCCGGATGCTGCACGACCGGGTACTCGTGCGGCAGGACACCAGCGAGGGCGAGCGGCGTTCCGGGGGCGGGATCCTGATCCCCGCCACGGCGGCGGTCGGCCGGCGGCTGGCCTGGGCCGAGGTCGTCGCGGTGGGCCAGAACGTGCGGACGGTGGAGCCGGGCGACCGGGTCCTGTACGACCCGGAGGACCGCGCCGAGGTCGAGGTGCGGGGCACGGCGTACGTGCTCATGCGCGAGCGGGACCTGCACGCCGTGGCCGCGGACCGGTTCGAGGGGTCGGAGGATTCGACCGGGCTGTATCTGTAGAAGACCGGGCTGTATCTGTAGAAGAGCGCGCGAGGGGCTGGTGACCGGTGTCACCGGCCCCTTCGTGCCGTCTTTGCTACTTTGGGAAGCACCCCGACGAGACGCGCCGTACCGGGCCAAGGAAAAGACGACGCACCACCGTTCAGTTCGTTCACGGAGGTGCCTGTCATGGCCTGGGTTCTGTTGCTCGTCGCCGGTCTGCTCGAGGTCGGCTGGTCGATCGGGATGAAGTACACGGACGGTTTCACCCGTCTCGTCCCCAGTCTGTTCACCGGTGCCGGGATCGTCGCCAGCATGGTGCTGCTGTCGTACGCGGCCCGGACGCTGCCCATCGGTACCGCCTACGGCGTGTGGGTGGGGATCGGCGCGGCCGGGGCGGCGGTGCTCGGCATGGTGGTGCTGGGGGAGCCGGTGACCGCCGCCCGGATCTTCTTCATCTGTCTGCTGCTGGTCGCCGTGGTCGGGCTGAAGGCGACCTCCGGGCACTGACGCTCACTGACGCCTGGGTGTGATCGGGATGCCGGCGACCGTCTCTCCGGTGTCCGAGTCGCCGCCGCCCGCGCCGCTGGTGTCGCCGCCCTCGGTGGTGCCGCCGCCGTTGGACGAGTCGTCACCGCCTCCGTCGCCGCCGCCCGTGGGGCCCGGCTCGGTGGTGGCGCCGCCCGTGGTGGGGCCGCCGGTCCCCGGATCGCCGGTGGCTTCGCCGCCGGTGGCGCCCGGCGGGGTGCTCTGGCCGCCGGTCCGGCCCGGGGCCTCGGTGCCGGTGTCCGCGTCGCCGGCCGACTCGCCGTCGGGGTCGCCGCCGCCGCTCTCGTCGCCCGTCCCCGGCTCGTCGGAGGAGCGGTCGGACGGGGAGGCGGTGACGTCGGCGCCGGCCTGGAGCCGGAGGTCGAAGCCGGTGACCGGTTCGCCCTCGAGGGCGTTGCGGGTGTACTGGCCCCAGATCTCGGCGGGCGCTCCGCCGCCGTTGACGCGGGGCAGGCCCATCGCGCCGTAGAGCGGCTTGTGGGCGGCGGTCTCCGGGTCCTGGCCCATCACCGCGATGACGGTGGCGAGCTCGGGGGTGTAGCCGGCGAACCAGGCGGCGGTGTCCTCCTCGGCGGTGCCGGTCTTGCCGGCGGCGGGACGGCCGGCGGCCTGGGCGGCGGTGGCGGTGCCGTTCTGCACGACGCTGCGCAGGACGGAGGTCGTGGTGTCGGCGGCCTGGCGGCTGACGGCCTGGTGTTCGCGCCGCTCGGGCAGCTCGACCTCGTGCTTGCCGTCCTTCATGACCTTCTCGACCAGCGTGTACGTGCCGTGCCTGCCGTGGTTGGCGAGGGTGGCGTACGCCTCCGCCATGTCCAGCGGGCTGGCGGTGGCCACGCCGAGGGCGATGGAGGGGGAGGGGGTCAGCTCGGGGGTGTTCTTGGAGAGGCCGAGGTCGATCGCGGTCTGCTGGACCTTGTCGGAGCCGACGTCCACGGCCATCTGGGCGTACACGGCGTTGATGGACTTGTCGGTGGCCTCGCGGACGGTGACGTCGCCGTAGTCGCGGTGGTCCTCGTTCTCCGGGGCGTAGCGCCCGCCGCTCCAGCCCTCGACGGGGCGTTCGCTGGTGCCGTCGTAGACCGTGTTCGGGTTGATCGTGCGGCCGTCCTGCGTCTCGGAGTGGTTCTCGACGGCGGACGTGAACACGAAGGGCTTGAAGGTGGAGCCGACCTGGAAGTCGCGGCGGGTGGCGTTGGGTGTGTACTGCTTGACGTAGTCGATGCCGTTGTACATCGCGACGACCTTGCCGGTCCTGGGGTCGACGGAGGCGCCGCCCGCGCGGACGTAGGTGTCGACCTTGCGTTCCTTCTTGTCCAGTCTGGACATGAGCTTGTCGTCGACGGCCTTGACGAAGGCGTCCTGCTTGTCCTTCTGCAGGGTGGTCGTGATGCGGTAGCCGCCCCGGTCGAGCTCCTCCTCGGCGACGATCTCGTGCTGGATCAGGTAGTCCCTGACGATGTTGACGACGTAGCCGCGCTGTCCGGACATGTTGGTGGAGATGGTGCTCTCCTTGGGCGCGGGGAACTTCTGGCTCGCGCGGTCGGACCGGCTGAGCCAGCCCTTCTCGACCATGCCGTCCAGGACGTAGTTCCAACGGGCCTCGGCGGCGGGCTTGTTCTCGGGGTGGGCGACCACGTCGTACTGGCTGGGCGCGTTGAGCAGCGAGGCGAGGTAGGCGCCCTGGGCCGCGGTGAGGTCCTTGGCGTCGACGCCGTAGTAGGCCTGGGCGGCGGCCTGGATGCCGTAGGCGCCGCGGCCGAAGAAGCTGGTGTTGAGGTAGCCCTCGAGGATCTCGTTCTTGCTCTTCTCGCGGTCGAGCTTGATCGAGATGAAGAACTCCTTCACCTTGCGGGTGATGGTCTGTTCCTGGGCCAGGTAGTAGTTCTTGACGTACTGCTGGGTGATCGTGGAGCCCGACTGCTTGCCCTTGCCGGTGGCGGTGTTCCAGCCGGCGCGGACCATCGCCCCGGGGTCGACGGCGGACTCGGTGTAGAAGTCGCGGTCCTCGGCGGCCAGGACGGCGTGCTGGGCGTCCTTGGAGATGCGGGCGAGGCCGACGCTCTCCCGGTTGACCTCGCCGTCGCGGGCGAGGACGCTGCCGTCGGCGTACAGGTAGACGTTGGACTGCTTGGTGGCGAGTGCGTTGGCGGCCGGGATCTGTACCAGGTGGTAGCCGAGGAAGAAGCCGCCAACCACCAGCAGGAGGCCGACGACGAAGGTGCTCAGCACGATGCGCCAGGTCGGGATCAGCCGGCGCCATCCGGTGCGCCCCGGCCGCTTCGGCTTCCCGGCCTTGCCCTCGCCGGCCGCCAGGGGCTCTCTCGGCGCCCAGCCCTGGTTCGGCTCCTGCGGCTGCGGCTCGTCGCTCATCTCGTGCACGGACTCCTGTTTCGCGTCGTACGGTCTGGTCTCGTACGGCCTTGTACGCCTCTGCGTCCTCTGACGCGTTCTCACGCCTTTGACGCCCTCTGAAGAAGACTCTCGCACCGGGCGTTCCGTTCCCACTCGGAGGCACACCCGTGAAATTCCGTGGCACGGGCGGTCACCGTCGCACTAGGCTCCTGCGCTTCGGTGCCGGTCGGGGGGTGAAGGCGTGGTCGTGGGCTCGGGGCGGTTGTACGTGGCCGTCGCGGCGGGGGGATTCCGACGTTACGCGACGTATCGGGCGGCCACCGCCGCCGGGGTGTTCACCAATACGGTCTTCGGGTTGATCCTGGTTTACACCTATCTGGCCCTGTGGGACGAGAAACCGCAGCTCGGAGGCTACGACCAGGCCCAGGCCGTCACTTTCGTGTGGCTGGGGCAGGCGTTGCTGGCGGCGCTGGCGATCGGGGGCGGCGGGTTCGAGGACGAGCTGATGGAGCGCATCCGTACGGGTGACATCGCCGTCGACCTGTACCGGCCGGCGGATCTCCAGCTGTGGTGGCTGGCGGCCGACCTGGGGCGGGCGGCGTTCCAGTTGCTGGGGCGCGGTGCGGTGCCCTTCCTGTTCGGCTCGCTGTTCTTCCCGGTGGCGCTGCCGCGGGAGGCGTCCACGTGGGCGGCGTTCCTGGTGGCGGTGGTGCTGGCGGCGACGGTGAGTTTCGCACTGCGGTACCTGGTGGCCCTCTCGGCGTTCTGGCTGATGGACGGTACGGGGGTGACGCAGATGGCGTGGCTCGCGGGGTTCTTCTGCTCGGGGATGCTGCTGCCGCTGAACGTGTTCCCCGGGGCGCTCGGCGAATTCGTACGGATGCTGCCGTGGTCGTCGCTGCTCCAGGCGCCGGCGGACGTGCTGCTGGGGGAGGCCGATCCGCTGGGCACGTTCGTCTTCCAGGCCGGGTGGGCGGTGGCGCTGCTGGCGGTGGGCAGGCTGGTGCAGTCGGCGGCGACGCGACGGGTGGTGGTCCAGGGTGGCTGAGACGGTGCACGCTGCCGGGAGGACCGGGCCGCCCGGCCGGGCCGCCGAAGGGCTGCGCACCTACCGGCTGATCGCCGCGATGTGGATCCGGTCGACGATGGCGTACCGGACGTCCTTCGCGCTGACGACGTTCGGGAACTTCGCGGCGACCGCGCTGGACTTCGTGGCGATCCTGCTGATGTTCTCCCGCGTCGACGCGCTGGGCGGCTGGTCGCTGGCCGAGGTGGCGTTCCTGTACGGGGTGTCCGGGGTCTGCTTCGGGCTCGCCGACCTGGCGGTCGGCTCGATGGAGCGGCTGGGCCGGCGGGTGCGCGACGGCACGCTGGACACGCTGCTGGTGCGTCCGTCGCCGGTGCTGGCGCAGGTGGCCGCGGACCGGTTCGCGCTGCGCAGGCTGGGCCGGGTGACACAGGGAGTGCTGGTACTGGGGTACGCCCTGACGGTCGTGGACGTCGACTGGACGGCGGCGAAGCTGCTGCTGATGCCGGTGATGCTGCTCAGCGGGGCGGGGATCTTCTGCGCGGTGTTCGTGGCGGCGGCGGCGTTCCAGTTCGTGGCGCAGGACGCCTCGGAGGTGTCGAACGCCTTCACCTACGGCGGTACGACGATGTTGCAGTACCCGCCGACGGTGTTCGCGCTGGACCTGGTGCGGGGGGTGACGTTCGTGGTGCCGCTGGCCTTCGTCAACTGGCTGCCGGCCTGCTACCTGCTGGACCGGCCGTACCCGCTGGACCTGCCCCGGTGGGTCGCGTTCGCGCCACCGCTCGTGGCCGTGGCCTGCTGTGCGCTGGCGGGGCTGGCCTGGCGCGCGGGGCTTCGTTCGTACCGCAGTACCGGGAGCTGAGGGAGCTGAGGGAGCTGAGGGAGTTGGGAGCGTTGGCCGAGGTGGATCCCGTGGGGCCTGGTGGTGCGGCCTTCATCGAGCTCGACGGCGTCGAGAAGGTCTTCGACGTGCGCCGGAAGACCGGTTTCCTCAAACGCGAGCGGCGGCAGGCGCGGGCCGTGGACGGGCTGTCGTTCACCGTGGCGCGCGGCGAGATGGTCGGCTACATCGGCCCGAACGGTGCGGGGAAGTCGACGACGATCAAGATGCTCACCGGCATTCTGACGCCGAGCGGCGGCCGGCTGCGGGTGGCCGGCATCGACCCGTCCCGGGAGCGGACGCGGCTGGCGCACCGCATCGGGGTCGTCTTCGGGCAGCGGACGACGCTGTGGTGGGATCTGCCGCTGATCGACTCCTACCGGCTGATGCACCGCATGTACCGCATCCCGGACGCCCGTTACCGGGAGAACCTGGACCGCTGCGTGGAACTCCTCCGGCTTCAGGAGCTGCTGGACGTGCCGGTGCGGCAGCTGTCGCTGGGCCAGCGGATGCGCGGCGACATCGCGGCGGCGCTGCTCCACGACCCGGAGGTGCTGTACCTGGACGAGCCGACGATCGGCCTGGACGTGGTGTCGAAGGCCAAGGTGCGGGAATTCCTGCGGGACTTGAACGCGGAGCGGGGCACCACGGTGCTGCTGACCACGCACGACCTCCAGGACATCGAGCAGCTCTGCTCGCGCGTGATGGTCATCGACCACGGGCGGCTGATGTACGACGGTCCGCTGGACGGGCTGCACGAGGCGGGGGAGAGCGAACGGACCCTGGTGGTGGACCTGGAGCGGGAGTCGCCGCCGATCGAGGCGCCGGCGCCCGCGCGGGTGGTGCGGGTGGAGGGCCCGCGGCAGTGGCTGGCGTTCCCGGCGTCCGCGTCGGCGGCGGAGCTGGTGGCGCGGATCGCGGCGGAGTATCCGCTGGTGGACCTGTCGGTGCGGGAGCCGGACATCGAGTCGGTGATCGCCAGGATGTACGCGGAACGCGCGGGCGCGTAGTGCCCGGCGCGGTGACCTCGTAGGCTGCTGTACATGACCGACGACGCCCCGGAACTCCGCGCATCCGACGCCGACCGTGAACGAGTCGCCGAGGTCCTGCGGGACGCCCTCGCGGAGGGGCGGCTGGACATGACCGAGTTCGAGGAGCGGCTGGACGCCACCTACAGCGCGCGGACGTACGGGGACCTGACGCCGATCACCCGGGACCTGCCGGCCGGCGCGCAGGGCGCGGTGCCCAGGGTGTCGATGACCAAGGAACCGGCGGCCGCCGGGGACTGGGCGGGGCGGATCACCGGGGGCGAGGGCTCGTCGACGTGGGCGGTCGCCGTGATGTCGGGGTTCCAGCGCAAGGGGCACTGGACGGTGCCGAGGCGGTTCAACTCCTTCGCGTTCTGGGGCGGCGGGGACATCGACCTGCGCGAGGCGGACTTCGCGCACGGCGAGGTCGTGATCAACTGCGTGGCCATCATGGGCGGGATCGACGTGATCGTGCCGCCGGGGGTCGAGGTGGTGGTCCGCGGCGTCGGCGTCATGGGCGACTTCGACCATCGGGAGTCCGGCGTCCTGGGCGACCCGGGTGCCCCGCGCGTGATCGTGACCGGCTTCGCCTTCTGGGGCGGCGTCGGCGTCGTGCGCAAGCTGACGCGGGCGGAGAAGCTGCGGGTCAGGGAGGAGCGCCGGCAGGAGAAGCTGGAGCGCAAGGCCGCGAGGAGGGAACTGCACTCCTCCGCGCGGGAGGACGTGGAGGGGGCCCACGACAGGATGCTGGAGGGGCACCGGGACATGCTGCGCGAGCACCGCGACGAGCGCCGTGAGCAGCGCGAGCTTCGCCGCGAGGACCGGGAGTCGCGCCGCGAGGAGCGGGACCGTCGCGGGCGGGGCGAGGGCTGAGCGGATCGCCGGGCCGGGCGGAGTGAGACGGCGCGGGCGGGCTCCGGACGGACGGCGGCCCGGCCGCGGGCGGCCCGCGAGGGGGTGCCGGCACACCGGGCTCCCCGGGCCCGCCCCGGTCGGAGCCGGCGCTCAGAGCTGGATCGGCGCCGCGCCTTGCAGGGCGTCCAGGTCGAGGAGGCGGCCCATGCGCGCGTACCCCTTGTCGCCGGGGTGCAGGTGGTCTCCGCTGTCGTAGTCGGAGCGCATCCGGCGCGGGTCGTAGGGGTCCCGCAGTGCCTTGTCGAAGTCGACGACCTCGTCGAACACACGGCCCGAGCGGATCTCCTCGTTGATCTGCTGCCGCATCCTCTCGCGGGCCTGCGTGTAACCGCCGTAGCCGCCGAACGGTGTGATCGTCGCGCCGACGACCTTCAGCCCCCGGGCGTGCGCCTGGTCGGTCAGGGTGCGCAGGCCGTCGAGGACGGCGTCCCGGTCGGCGAGTTCCGGGCTGTGCAGGATGTCGTTGACGCCGAGGACGATGACGACGACCTTGACGTTGGTGCGGCCCAGTACGTCCCGCTCGAACCGGCTCAGCGCGCTGGGGTTGTCCGCGGGCCGGCCCGCCCTGCCGGTCAGGATCCGGTTGCCGCTGATGCCCTGGTTGACGACGCTGTAGCGGGGCGTGTCCCGCCCCGCCTCGGCCGCCTCGTGCAGCCGCTGGGCGAGGACGTCGGTCCAGCGGTTGTTGGCGCCCGTCTCGGAGCCGTAGCCGTCGGTGATCGAGTCGCCGATGGCCACCACGGTGCCGTCGGCCTCGTGGCTCAGCACGTCCAGCGCGGCCAGGTAGCGCCAGTACCGCGTCTCGGTGGTGTACGCGACGGCGGTGACGTCCGCGGTGCGGTCGCCGTCGGCGAGGTAACTGATCTGCTGCGCGCGCGGGTGGTAGGTGACCGGGCCCGACGGCACCGGGGAGTACGTGGTGACCAGGACGTCCGCGCCGTACGGGACGGCCAGCCGCGCGACGTCGCTCATCACCTGCCCGCCCGCCGGGATGACGACCCGGGGGCTGCCCCCGAAGGTGAGCCGGCGCATCGTGTCGGCGAGCGCGGCGGCCGTGTCGGGGCCGGCGGCCAGGGCGATGGAGGCGTGCGTGATGGTCAGCGGTGACTGCCCGTAGAGGTTGGACAGGGTGATCCGCGCGCTCGTGCCGCCGATGCTCGTGTGCACGACGTTGCGCACCGAACGGCCCGCCATGCCGGTCGTCTCGGTGCCCGGTTCGGCCGCGGCCGGCGAGGCGGACCAGGCGCCGACCCAGGTTCCGGTCGAGGCGGGAGCGGCTTCACCGCCGGGGAATCGGCCGCCGGCGAGCGGTGTGCGGTCCTTTGTGCCGTCGTCGGCGGACACTCCGGCGTATATGGCCGCGGAAATCGCCACTATCAGGGTGACGATCGCTGCGAGCAGGGCACGGTGCCTGGTGCGGGGAGCCCCCGCACCCCCGTCACGAAGCCGGGTCATGCTGTGCTGTTCTCCTCGGGCGAGGGGAGCCTGCGGCTCCGGTCCGATGAACCCATGATGCGTCATGGGCGGGCGAAAGGCCGTACGACCCCCGGGCGTTCCCCTCCCGGACAGACGCCGGGAACTTGTGTTCCGTTCCAGGAGTCGGTCAGGAAGGGACAATGTGTGCGGGACGCAACAGCGAACGGTGGAGTGGATGGAACGCGCGAAAGCGGAACTTCCTGACGGTTCAGGAGATACCGGGGAGGGTGCCGGGGCGGGCACGGAGCGGTCGGTGGAGGCCGGGCGCGCCGCCCCCGGCGCCTTCCGCGACCGTGCGATGACCTCCTTCAGCCCGGCCGACGAGGAGAAGCGCCGCGGCGTGCGCCGCATGAAGCTCACCGCCACCGGCCTGCTGCTGTTCGTCGCCGTCGTCTACGTCCTGGCCGAGTGGGCCTCCCACCGGGGCGCGGGCGCCTGGGCGGGCTACGTCGCCGCCGCCGCCGAGGCCGGGATGGTCGGCGCGCTCGCCGACTGGTTCGCGGTCACCGCCCTCTTCCGCCACCCCCTCGGCATCCCCATCCCGCACACCGCGATCATCCCCAAGAAGAAGGACCAGCTGGGTGTCTCGCTCGGCGAGTTCGTCGGCGAGAACTTCCTCTCCGAGGACGTCGTACGGCAGCGGCTGCGCGCCGTCGGCATCGGCAGCCGGCTCGGCGCCTGGCTCGCGGTGCCCGAACACGCCGACCGGGTGACGGCGGAGCTGTCCGCCGCCCTGCGCGGCGCCCTGACCGTGCTGCGCGACTCCGACGTGCAGGCGGTGGTGGGGGAGGCGATCACCCGCCGCGCCGACGCGCAGGAGATCGCCCCCGGCATCGGCAAGCTGCTGGACCGGATCGTCGCCGACGGCGGCCACAAACGGGCCGTGGACCTGATCGTCTCCCGCGCCCACGACTGGCTGATCCTGCACGGCGACTCCGTCATGGACGCCGTACAGGGCGGGGCGCCCGGATGGACGCCCCGGTTCGTGGACAAGAGGGTCGGCGAGCGCGTCTACAAGGAGCTGCTGCGCTTCGTCACCGAGATGCGCGACATGCCCGCCCACCCCGCGCGCGGCGCCCTCGACCGCTTCCTCACCGACTTCGCCTCCGACCTCCAGTCCGACACGGACACCCGCGCGCGCGTGGAACGGCTGAAGACCGAGGTGCTGGGCCGCGGCGAGGTCCAGGACCTGATCGCGTCCGCCTGGACGGCCGTACGGTCCATGATCGTCTCGGCGGCGGAGGACGAGCGCAGCGAACTGCGTCTGCGGGTACGGGCCTCGCTGCTGTCGCTGGGCGCCCGGATGGCCTCCGACCCCAAGGTGCAGGGCAAGGTCGACGGGTGGGTCGAGGGCGCCGCGGTGTACGTGGTCACCACCTACCGCCGGGAGATCACCTCCCTGATCACCGACACGGTGGCGAGCTGGGACGCCGAGCACACCACGAAGAAGATCGAGGCGAACATCGGCCGCGACCTGCAGTTCATCCGCATCAACGGCACGGTGGTCGGCTCGCTGGCCGGCCTGCTGATCTACACGGTCTCCCGCGTCCTGGGGGCCTAGGGCCGCCACGGGCGGCGGTCCCGCGGCCTCCCGGCACGGCGGGCGTTGCCGGGCGTGTGCCTTCCGGTCCAGGGCACACGTGAGGCGTTCGCCCGACGGAGAGGGAGCCATGACAGCAGACTCGTCGTCGTCAGCCCCGGCACCTGCCCCCACCGGCACCGTCACCACGGCCGTCCCCGCCCGCCTGGACCGGCTGCCCTGGTCACGATGGCACTGGATGATCGTGATCGGCCTGGGCACCGTCTGGATCCTGGACGGCCTGGAAGTCACGATCGTCGGCAACGTGGCCGGCCGCATCGCCGAGGAAGGCAGCGGCCTCGACATCAGCTCGGCCCAGATCACCGGACTCGCCGCCGCCCTCTACGTGGCGGGCGCCTGCTCCGGGGCCCTGTTCTTCGGCTGGCTGACCGACCGTTACGGCCGCAAGAAGCTGTTCATGCTGACGCTGGCCGTCTATCTGGCGGCGACCGCGCTGACCGCGCTCTCCTTCGAGTCCTGGTGGTTCTTCCTCTTCCGCTTCCTCACCGGCTTCGGCATCGGCGGCGAGTACGCGGCGATCAACTCCGCGATCGACGAGCTGATCCCGTCCCGGTACCGGGGGCGGGTCGACCTCATCATCAACGGCAGCTACTGGCTCGGCGCGATCGGCGGCGCCCTGCTGTCCATCGTGATGCTGGACACCGACATCTTCCCCAAGGACCTCGGCTGGCGGCTCAGCTTCGCCCTCGGCGTGGTCTTCGGCCTGGTCATCCTGCTCGTACGACGGCACGTCCCGGAGAGCCCGCGCTGGCAGTTCATCCACGGCCACGGTGAGAAGGCCGACACCCTCGTGTCGTCCGTCGAACGGGAGATCGAGAAGGAGAAGGGCGAGAAGCTGCCGCCGCCGGCCGGTGAGATCACCATCCACCAGCGCAAGAGCGTCGGCTTCGGCCTGATCGCCAAGACCGTCTTCCGCCGCTACCCGCGCCGCGCGGTCCTCGGCCTCTCCCTCTTCATCGGCCAGGCCTTCCTCTACAACGCCATCACCTTCGGCTTCGGCACCATCCTCATCACCTTCTTCGACGTGCCGACCGGCAGCACCGGCTACTACTTCGCCGTCATCGCCGCCGGCAACTTCTGCGGCCCGCTGCTCCTCGGCACGCTCTTCGACACGGTCGGCCGCCGCATCATGATCTCGGGCACGTACCTGCTCTCCGGCCTCCTGCTCTTCGGCACGGCGTACCTCTTCGACCGGGGATCGCTCACGGCCGCGACGATGACGGCGTGCTGGTGCGTGGTGCTGTTCTTCGCGTCGGCGGGCGCCTCCAGCGCGTACCTGACCGTCTCCGAGGTCTTCCCCATGGAGACCCGCGCCATGGCCATCGCCTTCTTCTACGCCCTCGGCACCGCCGCCGGCGGTATCAGCGGACCGCTGCTCTTCGCCAACCTCACCGAGTCCGGCGTGGTCGGCGACACGGTCCTGGCCTTCCAGATCGGCGCCGGGCTGATGTGCGCGGCCGGCCTGGTGGCCGCGTTCCTGGCGGTGAAGGCGGAACGCCGCTCGCTGGAGGACATCGCGGAGCCGCTGTCGACGGCGCGGGCGGCGGATTCGGCCGGCTAGGGGCGAGCCGGGTGGGCGGTGGGCCGGGGTGGGCGGTGGGCCGGGGTGGGCGGTGGGCCGGGCGGGAACGCCGGGCTCCGGCCCGGCGGGCGCGTAGCGTTGATGCGTACGCCCCGCCCCGCCCTGCCACCAGACCGGCCGACCGCGAGGAGCCGCCCGATGACCATCCGCCGGATCGTCCCCAACATCCAGGTCGCGCACGAGGAGCGGATGCGTACGAGCCGTGACTTCTACGGCCTGCTGGGCTTCGAGGAGGTCATGGACATGGGCTGGGTGACGACCCTTGCCTCCCCGGCCAACCCCACCGCCCAGATCAGCCTGTTCACCGAGGAACGCACCGCGCCCCTCGTCCCCGACCTGAGCGTGGAGGTCGAGGACGTCGACGCGGTGTACGCGCGGCTGTCCGCGGCGGGCGCGGAGATCGTACGGGAGCCGCGGGACGAGGAGTGGGGCGTACGGCGTTTCTTCGTACGGGACCCGAACGGGCGGGTGGTGAACGTACTCACCCACCTGACCTAGGGCCGGCGGGCGCTGGGAACCTTCGCCATGTCCGTCTCCCGCCGTTTCCTGCCATGCCGACCACCGCGGCCATGCCGACCCCCGTGGCCGCGACGACTGCGCAGCCGTGACGACTGCGCAGCCGTGACGACTGCGCAGCCGTGACGACTGCGCAGCCGTGACGACTGCGCGGCCGTGACGACTGCGCGGCCGAGGCCAATCCGCGCCGTGCACGGCGCACGCGCCGGGGTGAGCGCCGCTCCGCGCCGCGCCGCGCCGAAGGACGGCGTGCCCCTCCATCGGCCGAACAACGGGCGCTCTCGCGACACTTCCGGGTACCCGCTGAGTTAGGCGAGGGGAAAGCGAAGAGCGGACGCAACGAGGAAGCGGGAAGCCGATGAGTACGCGGAGCACGGGCACGGACCGGCCTCGGGCCCGGTCGGTCATGGTAGACGGCGCCCGGGTGGCCTGCTGGGAATCGGGGCCACCCGACGCCGAGCCGGTCCTCCTCCTGCACGGCTATCCCGCCAACCACCACTGCTGGCGTCATCAGGTCCCACCCCTGTCGGACCGGCACCGGGTCATCGCCCCGGACCTCCTCGGCTGGGGCGAGTCCGACCGCCCCCTTCACCTCCCCTTCGACTACGACACCGAGGTCGGCCGGCTCGGCCGGCTGCTGGACGCACTCGAGCTGGACTCGGTCAACCTGGTCGGCCACGACTACGGCGGCTTCCTGTCCGTCGGCTTCGCCGAGACCCACCCCGAGCGGGTGCGCCGGCTGGCCGTCCTCAACAGCCGCGCCCACTCCACCTTCACCCGCCCCTGGTACGCGGTCTTCAGCCTGATCAGCCTCGCCGGCCGGGCCCCCGCGCTCCGACCGGCGGGCATGCGCCTGCCCTACGCCGCCCTCCACCGCCGGTCCTTCGCCCCGCTGGTCCGCGCAGGACACCTCGACACCGGCGTCCTGAACGGCTACGTCGACTGGATGGACACGCCGGAGGGCCGCCGCTGGCTGCTCCACTACTTCGGCGACTACCGCACCCCGCCCCGCCCGGAACTGCGCCGCCGCCTTCACGAGATCGCCTGCCCCACGGCGGTCGTCTGGGGCCGCGCGGACCCGTACCTGCGCCCGACGATCGCGACGGAGCTGGCCGAGGCCGTGCCCGGTGCCGAGCTGACGATGCTGGACGGCACCGGCCACTGGGTGATGGACGAGCGCCCGGCCGAGGTGACGGCGGCCCTGCGCCGGCTCCTGTCCCGAGCCACCCGGCACACCCGCGCCTGAGACGCAGGTCACATCCGTGCGCCCCGGGGGCCTGTCACATCCCACCTCCGCGCTCCGTCGTAACTGTGTACGCCCGAGGACGAACGACCGACGCTCCAAGGGCGGACGACCGACGACCAAGCAAGACGGATCACGATGGACCACGACGGTCCAGACCGGATCACGACGGTCCACGACGGATCACGACGGTCCACGACGGATCATGACGGTCCACGACGGAGGAACCCACCATGGAAGCTCGTCTCAACATGTTCGCCAACCCGATCGCGGGCAAGCTCGTGCGGCACATCAACTCGGCGGGCAAGGTCGTGACGGACTCGTCGCTGCCGGCCGCGACCCAGGAGTTGGTGAAGATCCGTGCCAGCCAGATCAACGGCTGCGGGTTCTGCCTCGACATGCACACGAAGGACGCGGCGAAGGCGGGGGAGACCGCGCTGCGCCTCAACCTGATCGCGGCGTGGCGGGAGGCCAAGGTGTTCACCGACGCCGAGCGCGCCGCCCTGGAGCTGACCGAGCAGGGCACCCGCATCGCCGACTCCGCCGGGGGCGTCACCGACGAGGCGTGGGCCGAGGCGGCGAAGCACTACGACGAGGACCAGCTCGCCGCCCTGGTCGGCCTGATCGCCATGATCAACACGTACAACCGCCTGAACGTCATCCTCCGGAACCCGGCGGGCGACTACGAGCCGGGCATGTTCGGCTGACGCGCCACGACCACCCGGAGGACGGCTCGCCCGATCGACGGGCGAGCCGGCCCCCCGTTCAGCCGGCGTGCAGCAGGACCGGGAGCCGCTGGTGGCCGTTGCTGATCAGCGAGGGCACGGGCGGCAGTTCCTCCGCCGGATCGGCGAGGCGGATGTCCGGGAAGCGGCCGAACAGGCTCTCCAGCGCGAGCGTCACCTCCATGCGGGCCAGCGGCGCGCCCAGGCAGAAGTGGACGCCGTGGCCGAACGCGAGATGCTCCTTGACCGTGCGTGTCGCGTCGAAGGTGTCGGCGTCCTCGTGCCAGTCCGGGTGGCGGTTGGCGGCGGCGTACGAGGCGAGGATGGCCTCCCCGCGGGCGATGGTCCGCCCGTCCGGCAGCGGGATGTCCGTGACCGCGAACCGGAGCGGCAGATGCTTGACCGCCGGTTCGTGACGCAGCGTCTCCTCGACGACGTCCGCCCAGGTGACCGCGCCCTTGCGGACCAGTTCGAGCTGGTCGGGACGGGTCAGCAGGGTGTGCGTAGCCTGGTCGATGACGTTGACGGTGGTCTCGTAACCGGCGCTGATCATCAGCAGCAGGGTGTCGCGCAGTTCCGCCGGGGAGAGGCGGTCGCCGTCCCCCTCGTCGTCCCGCGCGGCGATGAGCAGCGACGTCATGTCGTCGCCCGGGGTGGCGCGCTTGGTGGCGATGAGCTGGTCCAGGACCTCGTACAGGCGGGCGGTGTTGGTCTGCGCCTCGGCCTGGCTCAGCGTGGTGTCGAAGACACCGTCCACGAGGGCCCGGAAGCCCTCCCGCCGGTCCTCGGGCACCCCCATGAGGTGACCGATCACCGCGATGGGCAGCGGGTAGGCCAGCTCCTGCCGCAGATCGACCGGCTCTCCGGCGGGGAGGCCCGCGAGCCGGTCGACGAGCCGGGTCACCGTCTCCTCGACGGCCGGCCGCATCGCGGCGATGCGACGGGCGCTGAAGGCGGGCGCCACCAGCCGGCGCAGCTTGCGGTGGCCCGGCCCGTACGCGGTGAACATGTTCTCCACCGCCACCCACAGGGCGAGCGGCCAGGTGCCGACCACCTCGCCGAAGGCGGGCCAGTGCGCCCGGGCGTCTTTGGAGACATCGGGGCTGGTGAGCAATTGTTTGAGGAGGACGGGGTCGCTGACCGACCAGGCCTGGACACCGAGGACGTCCACCCGTGTGGCCGGGCCGCCCTCCCGTAGGGCGCGGTGCTCGGCGTGGTGACCGGCGCCGGTGGGGTCGAGGACGAGGGCGGGCTGCTGGGTCGCCATGACCTGGCTCCTTAGTGTGCGGCTGGGTGGGCGGCGGGGAAGGTGACGGGCAGGGATTCCAGGGCGCGGTGGAACGGGCCGGGGCGCCACGTCAGCTCGGTGAGGGGACGGGCGAGGTCGGTCTCCGGCAGCGCGTCCAGGAGATGGGTGACCGCGGTCTCGGCGATGAGGTAGGCGTGCGAGCGGGCGGGGCAGGAGTGCGGGCCGATGCTCCAGGCCAGGTGGGCGCGGTTGCCGGTGTGGTGGCCCTCGGGCACACCGTCCCTGAGGGCGGGGTCGTTGTTCGCCGCCGCCATCGAGATCACGACCGGCTGGTCGGCCGGGAGCAGCACCCCCTCCACGTCGACGGGGTACGGGGGATACGAGATGCAGTAGTTCGCCATCGGCGGGTCGGTGTAGAGGACGGCGTCCAGCGCGTCGCGCACCGTGGACAGGCCGGCGTGCAGGTCCGCGGAGAACTCCTCGTCGGTGAGGATCTTCAGGATCGTGTTGCTGATCAGGTTGGTCAGGGGCTCGATCCCGGCGCCGTAGAGCGTGACGAGCTGATGGCCCATCTCCTCGTCGCTCAGCTCGGCGGGGTGGAGGGCCAGCCGGGACGTGATGTCGTCGCCGGGGTGGAGCCGGCGCAGGGTCACGAGGTCGGACACGGCCTGGGCGAGGATCCGGTTGCCCTGCTCGGCGTTGGTGGTGTCGAAGATCTTCGCCATGCCGTCGGCGATGCGCTGCCCGATCTCGTCGGGGCAGCCGAGCAGCGCGCTCAGCACCCGGAAGGCGATGGGGAACGAGTACTGGGTGAGCAGGTCCGCCGAGCCAACGGCGCGGAACTCGTCGATGGCGCCGGAGGCGACCTCCTCGACCAGGGCCCGCAGTCCGTGCTGGTCGACCCGGTCGATGGCCTGGGTGTTCGCCGCTCGGTAGCGGGCGTGCTCGGCACCGCCCGAGCGCAGCGCGTTGGGCCGCCACTCCATCATCGGCCGCACCGGGCAGGTCGCCGGGATCAGCTTCTCCCACGCGCGCGGATCGGCCGGGAAGCGCAGCGGGTCGTTGAGGATGCGGCGGGCCTGGTAGTAGCCGATCACCAGGGTCGCGGGCACCCCGGGTGCCAGATCGACGGGGACGAGCGGACCGTGGGTGCGCCGCATGCGCCGGTAGGCGGCGTGCGGGTCGGCGGCGAACTCCGGGGCGTACAGGGCGACCCGGCCCGGCCCCGGCGGGCCGGCCGGTGCGGGCTCGGCGGAAGGCAACGTCATCGGCGGGACTCCAGGAGGGCGGCTGAGCGGTGCTCGGAGAGGTACTCCGTGAGCGTGATCAGGGCGTGCAGGGAGGACGCGCGGTCGCGGGCGTCGCAGTACGTCAGAGGCGTGGCGGGTTCGAGGGCCAGCGCCTCGCGCAGTTCGGCCTCGGGGTAAGCGGGGGCGCCGGGAAAGGTGTTGATGGCGACGGCGTACGGAATGCCCGCGCCGTCCAGCAGCCCGAGGGCGTCGTGGGAGGCGTCGAGGTCGCGGGTGTCGGCCAGGACGAGACAGCCGAGGGCGCCGTGGGCCAGGTCCTCCCACAGCGGCTGGAATCGGGACTGCCCCGGCAGCCCGAACAGATACAGCGCGATCCGGCCGCCGGCCATGTGGATGCGGCCGAAGTCCATCGCCACGGTGGTCGTCGTCTTGTGCGGGGTTCCGCGCAGGTCGTCCACACCGTCGCTGGCCTGCGTGATCGGCTCCTCCATCCGCAGCGGCCGTACTTCGGAGACGCTGCCGATGAGTGTCGTCTTGCCGACGCCGAAGCCCCCCGCGACCACGATCTTGGCCGACCGCGTCACCGTGGCCGGGACGTAGGTGACGGACGGGTCGGACCGGTCAGACCATGGAGCGAAGTCCACGGAGCACCTCCTGCAGCAGGTCGAAGTCGGGCTGGTCGTCGGTGGCGGCGACCGGGCTGGTCAGGTGGCCGGAGTCCATCAGCGAGGAGACGAGGATGCGCACCGTGGAGGGCGGCAGCTCCAGCGCGGCGGCGATGTCGGCGACGGCCAGGCCGCCCTGGGCCCCGGCGAACAGCCGCATCACCCGGCGGGCGTCCGGTGGGAGGGTGTCCGTGGGGCCGGTCGCGGCGATGACCACGCTCTCCAGGCGCACGTCGGCACGAGCGCTGACCTGACCCCCGGTGCGGACGTAGGGCCTGACCATGTCGGGGTCACGCCGCGGCCCCGTCATGCCGGCGAGCCGCCTTCCGCGACCGGTACGCGCTCCTCGGTGACCAGTTCGTGCCCCACCCGGGTGGCGAGCCGCACCATGTGGTGGGAGATCAGCCCGACGTCCGCGTCCGGCCCGGTCGTGCACACCGACAGCATGGTGTTCTTCGCGGCGGTGGTCGTCAGGCCGATGCAGCCGACCGACTCGATCAGCAGTTGGCGCATTCCCGCACCGCCGGTGAACTCGTCCCAGGCCTTGCCCGCCGCGCGCAGTGCCGCCGTCAGCGCGGCGAACTTCTCCCCGTCGTCCTGGCCGATGGTCGCGGTGCGGGCCTTCAGCAGCCCGTCACTGCTCATCAGTACGGCGTACCGGACGCCTTCGACGCTGCCGAGTTCCTGGTCGAGCAGCCAGCCCAGGCTGTTGGTGTGTGTGTCTTGCACGATCAGTTTCCTTCGTCGTGAGCGGCGTCGTGAGCGGCGTCGTGGGTGGCGTCGGCGGTGGGCCCGGTCGTCCGTCCGGGACCGGGACCGGGACCGGGGACTGGGCCGGGGTCGGTGGAGGCCGGTGAGGGCTCCTCCTCCCGGCCGCGGCGGGTGCCGGCCGCCCAGGCCGCGGCGACGGCGGGACGGCCGGGCCCGGTGTCGTCGGGGGCCGCGGGGCGACGCGCGGCGGCGGGCGCGGTGGAGCGTCGGCGGACGGTCAGACCGCTGGCGGTGGTGGCCGTGGGCGTGGCCGCGGCGGCTGCGGACACGCCCGTGGTCACGGCGCCGGAGTGCGGAGCGGCCGGCTCGGCCCCGGGGACGGGGGGCTCCGCGGCGGGAGCGGTCGCGGGAGCGGTCGCGGGAGCGGTCGCGGGAACGGCCGACGGGGCCGGCGACACGGGGCCGGCGGCGGAGCCCGTCGGCGCGGGGGTGGCGCCGACCGCGGGGCCGGGGGCGGCCACCGGCGGGGCGAGGGGCGCGACGGACGGCGTGGTCACCGGCCGGGACACCGGCTGGGCCGCCGCCGGGTCGACGAGCAGGTTCTTCGGCAGGACGACCATGGCCCGGGTTCCCTGGTAGATGTTCGGCGCGGTCAGCTCGACGCGGAAGCCGTAGTTCTCCGCCAGCAGGGACGCCACGCGCAGCCCGGTCTGGGGGTGGGCGCCCAGGCGGGTGATGTCGTCGCGCTGCTCGCCGGACATCACGTCGCTGGCCCACAGCAGCCGTTCGTCGTCCATGCGCAGTCCGGCGTCGTCCACGATCAGGAAGCAGGCGTGGTGCCCCTGCTCCAGCGAGACGTGGACACTGGCGGCGGGCGGCGAGTAACGCAGCGCGTTGTCCAGCAGTACGGCGAGCGCGTGCACGACCGCCTCCACCGCACGGCCTTCGACCACCACGGAGCCCATCTCGGGGTGCTTGATCCGCTCGTACCCCTCGATCCGGCCCATGGCCGCACGCACGATGTCGGTCAGCGAGGTGGCGGGCCAGCGCCGGGACAGCTTGTCCCCGGCGAGTACGGAGTACCCCGACGCCGTGAGCAGCATCTGCTGCGCGAGGTGGTCGATCTCCACCAGCGTCGCGTACGCCTCGTCCGAGATGTGCCGCCGTACGCCCTGGCTGACGGCCCGGCCCAGCCTCGCCGACCGGGCCACGACGTTGTTGGCGAAGCCGCGCACGGCGGCCCGGGCCACGCCGACGGACTCCTGCCGCACCTGGGCGATCCGCCGCTCCGTGTCCTGCCGCACCTGGTCGGTGGCGTGGGCCGCGGCCCGGTCGGCGGCCGCCCGCTCCTGGGCCAGTACGTCCCCCACCGCCGAGGCCACCGCGCCGGGCACGGCACGCAGCCGCTCGGCGAGCGGTGTCCCCTCGAGCGGCGCCGGTACGTGCAGCCCGCCCTCGGCGCCCTCACCGCCGTGTCCGCCCTGCCCGCCCTTCACCGCCGCCGGAATCACGGTGGCCGCGAGGTGCCCCACGCACTGCTCGGCCGCGACGAGTTGCAGGGTGAGCCGGTCGGCGTGCTCGCGCAGCAGCTCGGCCCGGCTCCGGGCCTGGACGCTTTTGCGCCGGAAGTACCACGCGGCCCCGACTGCGGCCACCGCCAGCACGGCGGTGGCGGTCACTATCAGTTCAGTCATCAGGTCCTCACGGATCGGGAGCCGTCGGTGTGGGGAAGTGGGCCGAGGCGCGGAGGGGCCGGGGAAGGCGGTGGGGGCGCGTGCGGCGATGCGTGCGGCGACGCGTGCGGCGATGTGCGGCGACGCGTGCGGACCGCGGCAGGCCGGAACGGCCCGGCGGCGGCGAGGGCGCACGACATGGATCTCCAAGGAACACGCGAGGGCCGGTACGAGCAGGGGGCCGACGACGACGCGGACTCGGAACGGAACAGGACCGCGCACCCCGCACCGCCTCGAACTCCTGTATCCACGACCGGCGTTCGACGTACGGGAAGGGACCATACCGTTTGTGCTAACACCTCGTGTCAGCCTCGTGACTGCGAGCCGGAACCATCTGGGGTTTGACGCGAAATATGCCCGGATGGCAGCCGGACACCTATGGCTGAAAAGGGCGTTGGCCGTGCGGGTGGCGCGCTGGTAAGCGGGTCGGCCGTCATCGGCCAGACGCTTCAGTCACTCGCTTGGCAGCCGGGCGGGCCGGGCTCGCCGCCCCCGCGCGTCACGGGCCAGTCGCCCGGCGCGGTCTCCTCCGAGTACTCGCGAATCCTCTCGGCACTCCACGATCCCGGCCAGCGTGTGCTGGACGACCAGCGCAGCGACATGAGGATGCCCGTGCGGGCGTGCGTCTCGAAGAGGGTCACGATGCGCGACCCCAGGTAGTCCAGGGAGGCGCCGCTCAGGTCCGCGCCCCTCATGTCCGCGACCTGGATGTGCGTGCTGAACAGGGTCGCGCCGCGCAGGCTGGCACCGGACAGGTCGGCTCCGGTCAGATCCGCCTGGAACAGGTTCGCCCGCAAGAGGTTCGCGCCTCGCAGGTCCGCGCCCACCAGCCTCGCGCGCGAGAGGTCGGCCCCCGTCAGGTCGGCGCCCGCCAACCGCGCGTTCGTGAGGTCCGCGCCCTGCAGGAACGTGCCGGTCAGGAACGAGCCCCGCAGATTCGCGCGCCGGAGCCTCGCTTCGTACAAGTGGGCGCCGTCCAACTTCGCATCCGACAGGTCCGCCCAGGACAGGTGGGCCCTTCGCATGCGGGCCAGTCGCAGGTTGGCCCCGCGCAACCGCGCCCCGTGCAGCCAGGCTCCACGCAGGTCCGCGGAGACCAGCTTCTTGCCCGGTCTGATCCACGGCCACAGGGCCAATGGGCCGATCCGCCGACCGAACATCTCAATCCCCCAGCATCGAAGGCCTCGCTGCCGCCCCCCAGGCAGGGGCGAGCCACCAACCCGTCCGCCAACTGCCCGCGCCCGGACAGGTTTTCACACCCCGCACAGGCAGCGTCCGCACTAGGTTGGTGTCCTGATCCCGATCCTGATCAGCCCACGCCAACCCACCCCTAGGAGACTCTGCCGTGTCGGACACCAACTCCCAGCTCGCGGCCAGCGCGGAGATACGGGCCCGGATCGACACCGCCACACCGCACTCGGCCCGCTTCTGGAACTACTTCGTCGGCGGCAAGGACAACTACGAGGTCGACCGGGAGATCGGGGACCAGATCAAGGAGATCTTCCCCGGCCTCGTCGACGTGGCACTCACCAGCCGGCTCTTCCTGGGCCGCGCCGTCCGCCACCTGATCCGGGAGCAGGGCGTCCGGCAGTTCCTGGACATCGGCACCGGCCTCCCCACCGCCGACAACACCCACGAAGTGGCCCAGCGCGTCGCTCCCGACGCCCGCATCGTGTACGTCGACAACGACCCGATCGTGCTGACCCATGCCAACGCGCTGCTCACCAGCTCCCCCGAGGGCAGGACCGCCTACCTGGACGCCGACCTCTACGCCCCCGACACCGTCCTGGAGGCCGCCGACGGGACCCTCGACTTCTCCCGCCCGATCGCCCTGATCATCCTCAACACCCTCGGCCACGTAGCCGACTACGACCAGGCACGCGACCTGGTGCGCCGCCTGATGGCAGGCCTCCCGTCGGGCAGCTACCTGGTGATCAGCGACAGCACGGCCACGAGCGAGGGCATGATCGCCGCGTCGAACGCGTACAACGCCAGTGGCGCGACGCCGTACTACGTACGCAGCGTCGAGGAGATCGCCGGCCTCTTCGAAGGACTCGACCTGGTCGAGCCCGGCATCACCCGGGTGCCCTCCTGGCGCCCGGATCCGGACGCCCCGGCCGACTCGGCCGCCGCTCCCGTCGACGCCTACTGCGGAGTGGGGCGCAAGCCGTGAGGCGGGGGGCGGATCCGGCCGGTCAGGCTCCAGGCGTACGACGGCTTCCGGTCTGACCTGCCGTGGACGCGAGCTTGGCGAGTGGCGCGGGGCCGGTGCCGGTGCCGGCGGGGACGCGGTGGCGACGGAGGGCGGGCAGGACGGTGGCCGGCCCCGCCAGAGCCGCCATGGCCGCGCCCAGCCACCCGCCGACCGACGGGCGCCGCCCGTCCCCCGGGTGACACGTCATCGCAGGAGGCACCCCGACCGTCCCGCCACGGCGCCGGAAAACAAGATGCGGATGCCTGGCACGCCGACTTACCGTGCCAGGCATGCACGTCGTGTTCACCAAGGGCCCAGGGACGAGTTACGACATCGCGGTGCACCGTGAGACCGGTGCCGCGCTCGCCCCGCGCAACGGCCCCGGCGGCCATCCCTATCTTCCCCACGACCTGGTGCACTTCCTCGTCGAGGCCGAGGCGGGCATCGAGCTCGGCGTCTACGGACGGCTGGCCGCCGGCGACAACGGCATGTTCTGGCCCGCCGACCCCGCGGAGCGTGCCAGGGCCGCCCGGCGCCGCAAGACGAAGCCAACCCGGCCGTCTCCCGGGGCGAGTGCCGACATGGCCAGGTCGGAGGAGCTGGCGGGCATCGCCGTACCCGTGTGGGAGGTACGGCGGGGGCACGCGCGCGAGCTGCCGGCGTACGTGACGGCCGTGGAGATCCCCCCTGTCGTCGACCGGATCGTGTCCCGCTTCGACGACTACGCGGACCGCTGGCACGCGCTGCCGGTCGGAGGCTCGCTGACGGTGACGTGGTGAAGCCGCCGTCCGCCGTCGTGTAGGCGCGGTTCGGCGGCGTAACCGGTATCCGGGTTCCTCAGGCGGGGACGGGCTCCGGCTCAGTGCCGTCGAAGGGCGGGTACGTCTGGCTGGCCACAGAGCGGTGCGGTCCCGGCTCAGTGGAATCACGCCCAAGCTGACGTTGGGGAGCCTCGCCAGCGACAACAGGTGCCCTAGCTGCCCAGCCATGGTTTCGGGCCCACCGATCATGTGCCGGAGCGTGCTCTCCTCCAGGACCACGGCGAACCGGTGTGTGGGCCCTGGTATACGCGGGTGTCTGAAACGGTCCGGGTATGAGCCACGACGAGTACGCCCGAAAGTGCCGGGTGCGCTCCCACAAGGGAATGACCGATTGCTGGGCACGGCGCAGTCCGGAACGCTCCATACGCCGCCACTCGACGTAGGCGCCGTCGATGTTGCGACCTGTGCCGACGAGGTCTGCTGTCTGCTCGGCCGCAGCGCAGTGCAGCGTGTACGCGTGCAGATCGTCATCGGAGGGTGGCGTACGGCCGTTTTCGATGCGGCTGCACTTGCGCTTGCCCAGGGCCTCTCGGGCCTCCTGAACGCTGGATGACGTAGACATGGAGTGCGGCGGGCGATCCCTGTCAGGCCGGCCGGTACTCCTCATGGGGGATTGCCCGCTCCCACACGGCAGCGAACGCGGAGGAGCACAGGCTGACGACGGTCTGGTCGGTCAATAGTTCCTCACCGGTCATCGTCCCGTCCCCGGCGAAGTGGTTGAACAGGACGGACGTGCCATCGAAGAGCCAGAAGTCGTTTCCCGGCAGAGCAAGGCCCGAAGCCTGCCTGCGGGGTAGCCAGCGCACGTCTTCGCCGGCCTTGACGTTGTGCCCGCCCGTCAGCTCGTACTCGTAGCGAGCGTAGGAGGACAGAGGTTCGGAGACGACGCGAGCGCGGTGCACGGCCACGCCGCGGGCCACCGCTGAGGAGACGAGCTCGATCCACCAGGGCCAGCGCTCCGCCGGGTCGAACTGATGGCCTGCTGACCACTCCCGATAGTCCTCGTCGAGACCGTAGGCATCGCGCATCTCAAGGTGATAGGCGCTGTACCGGGCTGAGCGGAAGAGCTCCTCAAATGTCGGCTGCGGCACCGCCGCTCACCTCCCGGAAGAACTGCATCATGCGCCTGGGGAACCCGATCACTGTCTCGTGCCCGGGGATGTCCAGCTGCGCCAGGCGATCAGCATCTGTGACCCGCCAGCCTTGCAGAACGTAATTCCCGGTTTCGTCGTCGAGGTACACGGTCGAAGAGCCGTTGTTGGGGCTTGCACGGACTTTAGGGCCTGGGACGCTCGTGGCTGGCCCGCTTGGCTGCATCAACGCATCGCGTCGACGAAGCGACGCCAGGCCTCGGGCCCCACGGCAAGGACGGGCCCGCCTCTGCGCTTTGAGTCACGTATCAGTGTTCGGTGCGAGAGGTAGGCGCACTCGACGCACTCCGTGCCGCTGCCGCCGCTGTACGAGGACTTGAACCAGCGATGCGCTGACGTGGCCGCCATCAAGATTCACTCCTTGCTGACTCTGTCGATGAGTTCGGCTGAGGACTCGAGGTCGAGTGCCTGGGCGCTGAGGTACTGGAACGCCAATCTATAGCGCTCCAGTTCCTCCGGTTTCTCCATGAACAGCCCACCCCCGAGGAGGTCCACGTACACCACGTCCAGGTCGGGAGTCTGACCGCGAAGGGTGGCAAAGCTGCCCACGGCAGCCGCATGCGCGCCCCGCGCGAACGGCAGTACTTGGACCGTGACATGTGGACGCTCGGTGACGGCAAGCAGGTGTGCGAGTTGCTCCCGCATCACCTCGCGGCCTCCGACCCGCCGCCGGATCGCGGCTTCGTCGATCACGCACCAGATGTGCGGCGGTTCGTCGCGTGCCAGCAACTCCTGCCGCTTCATGCGGATGTCGACCATGTGCTGCACCTCGCGCTCATCGCATTGCACTTCCGAGGCTCGGTGGACGGCCTCCGCGTAGGCACGCGTCTGGAGCAGCCCGGGTACGTACATGCAGGCGTAGTGGTCCTCGCGTACCACCTCATCCTCCAAGGTGAGCATGAGGTTCATGGACTCGGGGATGGGATCGGTCAGAGATCGCCACCAGCCTTGGATCTTCGCGCCCTTCGCCAGTTCGACCAGGGCCAGGCGCTCCTCGTCCGTCGCGCCGTACTCGCGGCAGAGGGCGTCTACGGCAGGCCACTTGACCGTTCCCTCCTTCGTCTCGTAGCGACTCAGCGTCGCCTTCGAGATGCCGACGCGTGCTCCTGCCTCCTCAAGCGTCAGCCCTTTCAGTTCCCTGAGCCGTCGCAGGACGGCGCCCAGTTGGCGCCTGCGGGTGGTGGGTCCAACTGCCATGTGTGCGGCCCTCCGTGTCGATCCAGTAGATCGTCGTGCTCAGTCGTTGGCGACGGCAAGGCGGTGTGCGCCGGGGGCGTGTGCTGGAGAGTCGTGCTCCCGGCGGCATCCTGCTGAGAGTTCCATTTTGAGAGTTTCAATGCAACTCTGAGTCATGGAGAGATCACAGCGTGCCAACGAAGGCGCTGGCGAGGGAGTGGTGCGACATGGATGGCTCTCTATGGATGCCGACGCGGCCGTGGAGACTGCCGTTTCTGGCCGACGCCGAGCAGGTGTCGTCCTTGCGGCGAGCGCTGCGAATCCACTTGGAGTACTGGGGGCTGCACGAACTGAGAGACGCAGCGGAGATCTGCACGGGCGAACTCATCGCCAATGTCATCAAGCACGTCGGAGCCGGGACGCCGTCCACGCTGGTCGCCTCACTGAACGGGTCCCATCTGCGCATCGAGGTTCACGACCCCGACCCCCGCGCGCTGCCGACTCTCACCTGCGCGGGCCCCGACGCCGAGACGGGGCGGGGGATGGTGCTCATCGAAGCCCTCAGTGCCCGCTGGGGTGTCGAGCTGACCGGTGACCGCAAGGTGACCTGGTGCGAGCTCCGGCTGCGTGCCGCCGGGGCCGGCCGTCACGTGCCGGTTCCCCGACTCGCGCGAGCCGTGGACGTGCTGAGTCTGTACAGCGGCTCGGTCTCGGCGCCGCAGCCGGTCGATCAGGGCCGGTTGGGCACCGCGGTCGCAGAGGATGCGGCGATCGACGTCATCACCGATCTCCTCTACTGGTTCCGCCTGCACGGGCGGGACCCTGACGACATGCTGGACCAAGCTCAGGCGCGCTTCGAGGCGGAGAGTGAAACTCGGCTCTCCTGAGGCGGTGCGCCCCGCGGCCGACGTGTCTGACTCAGCTCGCCTGGATGGCCGAGTAGGTCCACACGTCGGCCGGGAGGGGGTGCTCGAGCTGCCAAGTGATCGCCATCGGCTTGCTACCGGTGTGCTGCACGTAGGTAGCCGGGCCGAGAAGCATCCACGGCTGGGGCTTGCCTATGTCCGTGTTCTTGTAGCGGCGCATGAAGAGGAGGACGTGACTGCCGCGACGCGCATGCTGCTGGTAGCGCAGGCCGGTGCGCGAGTCGGCTGCCGTCGAGTTCTGAGACTCCCAGTGGAAGAGGGTCGGGTTCAGCGCGTAGTCCTTGTAGCGGACGGTCGGCGAGAAGTCCTTCTCGTCCTTTTCGAGCGTGATGAGCAGCGCATCCGTCTGGAGCTCATCGACCCACTGCACGCCCTGCGCGAAGGATCTCGGCATCTGGCCGCCGAAGCGTGCGACGCCGAGCGCGGCCAGTATCTCGGACCGGTTGTACGCGCTGTGGACCTTCAGCGGGACTTGGCTGAGGGGGCCGGACAGGGCGATCGGGAAGTGGTCCGCCTGCTCGATGACGTGCGCCAGCACTTGCCGGAGTTCATCCCGCAGTGCTCGCTGCGGGTGCAGGGATGCGAGACCCTCCCCGAAGCTGGTGAACCCGCCCGCGTTGTCCCACAGGTTGAAGAACAGCATGCGGGCGTAGGCCTGATCGGTCGGACCGAGTGCTTCGTACGACGGAGCGTCGTCCTCCAGAAGCCGCAGGTAGGCCTGCGCGCGCTCAGGGTCATCCACGTGCAGGAAGGCGTGGACCCGCTTGAGCAGTGCGGCTTCGCCCGGCGGGACGGCTTCGGTCATCATTCCGGCTCGGCGGAGGACGGCCGTCCAGGAGTTGGCACTCTTGTACAGCTCCTTGATCTCACGGCGGCTTTCCCGGAGATAGTCGGCGAGGCGTGGAGTGCTGTACTCCTTGACCTCCTTCACCAGCGTCTTCACTGTGGCACCCAGTTGGGTCCGGATGTTGTCGAGGACGAGCTCCTTCGACTTGCCCTCCAGAATGATCTGGCACCCGGACGGCAGTTGGGGGAAGCCACGCTCGATGTGCTCGACCAGCCGGTTTCGCGACAGGTTGGTCAGGGCTCGGAACTGCTCCTCGAAACGGAATTCAGTCCGGTGCTGTCCGATGAAGTCGAGGACCGTGAGCACCGGCTTGGTCTCGGTACGCCGCAGTCCACGCCCCAACTGCTGGAGGAGGACGGTGGCGCTGTTGGTGGGGCGCAACAGGAGGAGCGTGTCGACGTCCGGGATGTCGAGCCCCTCGTTGAACAGGTCCACCGAAAAGATCACCTGGATTCGGCCGTCCCGGAGGTCGGACAGCGCCCGGGCGCGCACGTCGGCAGGCGAGTCACTGTCGAGAGCCACAGCACGGAGGTTGGCCGCGCGGAAGTACTCGGCCATGAAGTGAGCGTGTGCCTTGGTGACGCAGAAGCCGAGCGCCCTCATGGCTGCGGGGTCGGAGACCTTGTCCCGGATCTGCTTGACGATGATGCGGGCCCGCGCGGTATGGCCCGTGAAGAGATTTCCGAGTTCCTGATCGGCGTAGGAACCCTTCTGCCAGTTGAGGTTCCTCAGGTCCGTGCCGTCCGGGATGCCGAAGTAGTGGAAGGGGCACAGCAGGTCGTTCTCCAGGGCCTCCCAGAGCCTCATCTCGGCGGCGATGCGGCCCTCGAAGAACTCGTCCTGGACATTGAGCCCGTCCATCCGCTCCGGAGTGGCGGTGAGGCCCAGTAGTTCCCTGGGCGCGAAGTGGTCGATCACCCGCCGGTAGGTGGAGGCCGTGGCGTGGTGGAACTCGTCGATCACGATGACGTCGAAGTGGTCCGGAGACAACTGCTCCAGCCGCTGCACGTTGAGCGACTGGACGCTGGCGAAGACGTGATTCCACTCGCGTGGGTCCGCGCCGCCATACAGCAGTTCACCGTACGAGGCGTCGTCCAGCACCTCTCGGTAAGTGCGCAGCGACTGCTTGAGGATCTCCTTGCGATGGGCCACGAACAGCAGTCGCGGCCTACCCCCGGCCGACTCCTTGCACAGGCGGCGGTAGTCGAGGGCGGCCATCACGGTCTTGCCGGTACCGGTAGCGGCGACCAGTAGGTTGCGGTGGCGTCCGCGGAGCTCGCGTTCGACGCTCAACCGCTCCAGCATGTCCCGCTGGTGTGGGAAGGGACGCACCTCGAGGCCGGAAAGGTTGATTCTCAGATCGGTGGTCGGCGTCGTCCCACTCGCCTGGGCCAGAGCTCCGTCGAGGCGCACGCGGTGGAGATCGGGGTCGTACGTCTCAAAGGCCGTGTCGTTCCAGTACGCGTCGAAGGTCGCCTCGAACTTGTCCAGCACTGCGGGTGTGGCCACTGAGGACAGACGTACGTTCCACTCCAGACCGTCGAGCAGGGCCGCACGGGACAGGTTCGAGCTGCCGACGTATGCCGTGTCGTAGCCCGTCCGGCGACGGAAGAGCCAGGCCTTGGCATGGAGCCGCGTCGAGCGGATCTCGTAGTTGACCTTCACGGTGGCGCCGAAGTCGCGTACGAGCCGGTCGAGGGCATGGCGATCCGTGGCGCCCATGTAGGTGGTGGTGATGACCCGGATCGGTACCCCGCGCTCCTTGGCGGCACGCAGGGAGTCCTCCAACACGCGGATGCCGTACCACTTCACGAACGCGCAGAGCAGGTCGATGCGGTCCGCGGTGGCCAACTCGGCTCGCAGCTCGGAGCCCAGGCTGAGGTCCTCCGGCGAGTTGGTGAGCAGAGACGTTTCGGAGAGCGGGGTGAGCGGGCGGATCGCGTAGGCTCCGGGAGCCTCCTGCTCCGCAAGCGCCAACAACTGCCGAGGCCCTTCGACGATGGTGCTGACGGGCTCGCCATCGGCCTGATCGGCGGCCCCGGCGGCGAGGGACTCCAGGATGCGGTTGGCGAAGGGAACCCGCTGGTCGGCCGGGAGCTGAGTGAGGCGACGGGCCACCATGTCACCGACATGCCGCGCCAGCACATGAGGTGAGGACTCCGCGCTGACCTCCGCGTCGACGGCCTTCCAGCCAGCGGCCTCGAGTTGTTCCAACTCGCCGTGGACGCGGTCCGTGATCAGTTGCTCGTAGACCCCCGCGACCGGCTGCGCCGGTCTCCCCGCTTCTCCCACCACGACCCCCTCGATCAGCACACCGATGTGGCTCAGTTCTAACAGGAGCCACTGACACCGAGCCACGCCCGTGGGGCCGAGCGCCCATCAAATGAGCAGAGCGTGAACACTCACCCGGGCAGTGTCCACGCTCTTCGCTCTTCGCAGTGTGTCTCCTGGCGGAGGGGCCGCGCAGGCGACGTCCGCCCGCTCAGCCCCTCGCCCCCTCCGCCAGGAACCCCTCCAGGCCGTCCAGCAGCATGCCGCTGCCCTGTTCCGCCATGTCCCGGGCCTCTGCCGTGTCGCAGGTCTGGCTGACGGTGATCACGGTGTTGCGGGGGCCCTGCTCGGTGAGTTCGATGGTCATCGTCTCGGGTTCGGGGCGGCCGGGGATGTCCATGCCGATGACCAGGTGACTGGGCCGGTCCACCTCCAGGTAGGTGCCGGTCAGGGGGAACTCGGCGCCGTCGGGGGCCTGCATCGTGGCCTTCCAGGCGCCGCCGGGGCGGACGTCCAGTTCGACGGAGCCGGGGGCCGCGTGGGCCCACTGGGCGTACTGGTCGGGGGTGGTCCAGGCCTGCCAGACCCCTGCCGCGGGGGCGTCCAGGGTGCGGGTCAGGGTGTAGGAGAAGCCGTTCGCCGCCGCGGTCGTCTGCTCGGTGCTCATGTCGTCCTGCCTTCTTCGGTCTACGGGGATCGACGTCTTGCGCTCGTGGTGGGTTCGCAAGGCCGTTGATGCACCTGTAGACGGCCGGCGGCGCGGAAACTCATCGGTTGGCCGCGGCGGGCCCCGTGAGGCCGTGGCATCGCGCGTACGGCTCGTTCGAGCCGCACCAGCACGCCGCCCCCCGCTGCGGCGGCCACCCCACCGCGCGGCCCCGGGCCGCCAGCGTCGTCGCGTACTGGGGGAGGAGGGCCGGGTCGGCGGGGGAGGAGCCCTCCGACGCCGCGAAGGCCTCGTAGGACGGGACCGTGCCCCGGACCACGCCGAGGTTGGGGGTGCCGGACGACGCCAGCTCGCGCAGTGCCGCCTCTATGGTCGCCAGGTGCTCCTCGTACGAGGGGTACTCGGCGGCGAGGGGCGGGTACGCCTCGAGCAGTTCCGTCAGCTCGTCGGCCGGCCAGTGGAGCATGGCCACCGGGAAGGGACGGGACAGGGCCTCGCGGTAGGCGCCCAGTTCGGCGCGCAGGCGGGAGATCTCCGCCTCCAGGTCCGCCGGGTTGTCCGAGCCCAGGGACCAGACGCGCTTGGGATCGTGCAGCTCGTCGAGGGAGACCGGCATGGAGTGCAGGGTGTCGGCCAGGGAGTCCCACTCGTCGTGGGGGAGGCCCAGCATCCTGCGGACGCGGTGGCGGCCGTAGAGGAGGGGGTGCGTCGCGTACGGGGGCTCCGCCACGTCCGTCAGGAGCAGGCGGGCGCCCTCCGTGAACGTCTCGTGTGCCGCCTCCAGCTCGTCGTGGGCCTCCAGGGCCTCGGCGGCGATCACCCAGGGGGCCGGGTCGCGCGGTGACGCCGTACGCACGCCGTCGATGATCGCCCGGGCCTCCGCCTCGTGGCCGTACTCCCAGAGGTTCGACGCCTTGAGTGCACGCACCAGGGACGGGTTCTCCAGAGCGGCGGCGGTGTCGGAGGACAGCAGGCGGTCGTAGAGCTTGGTCGCGGCGGGGCGGTCGCCGGACAGTTCCAGGTGGGCCGCGGCGCGCAGGAGCAGGGCCTCGGCGTCCTCGGGGTAGAGGCCGGCGGTCCGCTCCAGGCGTGCCGCTTCGGCGGTGTGGTCGACGTTTTCGGCGGGCGTGTCGGGGCGCATGGGTGACACCGTACTGCCGACAAGGGACGAAGGTGAGGTACCCGCAGGCCAGAGGCCGTCGCAGGCCACAGGACCGGCGCCCGGCGGGGGCGCCGCGGGTGCTGCCCCCTCGTCCCTACGCCGTCACCCCGTCGATCTGCAGCGTCTGCACCGACCGTCCCGCGAACGGCACGCTCACCGTCCGCCCGCTGAGACGGGTGTCCGTATGCGCCGCGTACCGGTCGCCGGCGCCCGTCGTCACCGTGTTCCAGCGGGGGACCAGGCCGCCGGGCTGGCCGGTCGCGGTGGAGAAGCGGGAGAGGTCGAAGGTCAGGGTCTGGGACGACTCCGACGTGTTCGCCGCCACGACGACCAGGCGTCCCGCCGCCCTGTCCAGCGCCGCCGCCGCATAGCTCACGCCGGTGTCGAGGATCGTCATGCCGGGGCGGATGTGGCGGCTGAACTGGGCCAGTACGTAGTACTTCGTCTGCACGGCGCCCGGCTGGAGGGTGTCCGGGTCGTACGCGATCGTCGCCCAGCCGGGCGACGGGTCCATGACCTGCCAGTAGCACCAGGCGGTGGGGTGCAGCCAGCGGAAGTCGTAGAGCAGGTTGCTCGCCATGCTCATGCCGGTGGCGTCGTTCTCGCCGGTCTCCGAGTTCCACAGGGTCTTGCGGGACGTGGTCACCACGTCCGTGTAGAGGAGGTCGCGGCGGCCTCCGGCGCCCTGGTAGCCGTGCACGTTGACCTGGTCGACCAGGGCCTTCGTCGTCGGCCCGAAGGAGTTCCAGGTGGTACGGGCCAGGTCGTAGCTCGTCTCGTCGGACGCCGATATCGCGGTGTCCGCCAGGCCCCGCTTGTCCAGTTCGGCGCGCAGGTGCCCCAGTACCGACGCCTGTGTGGCCGCGTCGATGTGGCAGCCCTCCTGCTTTCCCGTCGCCGTCCACCAGTTGGAGCTGGGTTCGTTGAAGGGGTCGACGGTCGCGAAGGCCACGCCCCAGTTCGCCCGCGCGTACGCCGCCACCGTGGCCAGGTGGGAGGCATGCTGGCGGTGGTTCCAGGACTGGAGGTTGTTGCCGCCGCCGGCCGCGCCGGACGGGTTGTGGTTGGCGCACATCCACCACATCGGGGAGTTGGCGAACAGCTCGCTGGTCGCGCCCCGCGCCACCGCCATCCGCAGCATGGCGCGCTGCTTCGCGTCCGCCGACCAGTTCCAGGCCGGGGAGGACGGGTCCTCGTCGCGCCAGTCCTGCCAGTAGCCCTCGATCTGCTTGAAGCGGGGGATGTTCGGTGACTCCACCATGCGCTCGCCGTTCACGGCGTTCCAGCCGCACGCGCCGAGGTTGTAGCGGGCGATGTTCAGGCCGAGGCCCGGGAGGGTGCGGCCGCCGTACGGCACCTGCCCGGTGGTGAAGAAGAGGTCCGCGAAGTCGGTGCGGTCGCCGAAGACGTTGGCCCACCAGGCCAGGGACGTCCCCCAGCCCTCCCATGTGCCGTACGTCGCCGCCGGGTTCACGGTGACCGTGGCGTCCGCCGCCTTGGTCGCGGACGCGTGCGCGGTGCCGGTGGCCAGGGTGCCGCCGAGGAACGTACCGCCTGCTGCGGTCAGCAGGGTTCTGCGTCGGATCACGGCTGTCTCCGCCTCTCCGCTCGCGGTGACCAGGGGGAGGGATACGGGAGTTGACCGCCCTCCCGGGATGGGTGCCTCCTCGTTCTCCAGGCAGCATCGGGTGTGGCGGCTGAGGTTGTCGAGAGGTGTGACAGCGCTTTCCGGCCCTTTTCCTCCGGGTTATCAGAAGGGGTGGGGGAGGAGGGGGAGGAGGGTCGCCATGCGGAACGGGACCGCCGCCACGGTGCCCACCCGCGGCAGCACGCCCGGGCACGGGCCGCACAGCAGTCGGCGGCCTCTCCCGCCCGGGTGTGAGCCCCGCGCCGGGCCCACCGGCAGCCAAGTCCTGTATAACTGGGGCAAACACGAGTACGAGAGGGGGAGTGGCCGATGATCCGAGGACGGGCCGTCCTGCGCCCCCTTCTCGTCCTGCTGCTCGTGCTCATCCCCGTCGCGCTCGTCGACGCCGGCAGCCTCTCCGTCACCGTCGCGCTCGCCGCGACCGCCGCGGCCGGCTCCGCGCTGGCCGTCTGCGCCGTGATCGCCGCGCGCTGCGCGCCCGCCGTGCCGCCCACCCGGGTGCGTACGGCCATCAGGGACCGGGACCTCCGTACCGCCTTCCTGCCCCAACGCGATCCCGACGCCCCCGGACGCCGCCGGCCCCGAGCGCCCGGGTACGCCCTTCCGGCGACCACCGCGTAGGGCCGTTCTCCCGCCGTACCCGGCCCCGCGCCGGTCGTGTCGTCATGCCGCCAGCACCTTCACCCGGCACGACGAGACCCCCGGAGGGCTCACCCACTCATGTCCGTTTTCGCCAGCCTGGTCGAGCAGCTCGCCGACCTGCTCCAGCCGCTGTTCGGCGCCTCCGCCGCGGCCGCCGCCATCGTCCTGTTCACCGCCCTCGTGCGGCTCCTCGTCCACCCCCTGTCCCGGGCGGCGGCGCGCGGGCAGAAGGCGCGCACCCGGTTGCAGCCGAGGATCGCCGAACTGCGCCGCAAGCACGTCAAGAACCCCGAGAAGCTCCAGCGGGCCGTCCTCGACCTGCATGCCGAGGAGAAGGTGTCCCCCTTGTCGGGCTGCCTGCCCAGCCTCTGCCAGGTGCCCGCCTTCTTCCTCCTCTACCACCTGTTCTCCAGCTCGTCGATCGGCGGGCAGCCCAACGAGCTGCTCTCGCACCGGCTCCTCGCCGCCCCGCTCGGCGGGCGGTGGGCCGACGCGCTCGGCGACGGCGGGCCGGCCGGGGGTGCCGGGCTCGTGTACGTCGTGCTGTTCGCGTTCGTCGCCGGGGTGGCCGTCTTCAGCTACCGGCTCACCAAGCGGACGATGGCCGAGACGCCGATGCCGGTGGCCGGCGTCGGCGCCCGCGCCGGTGGTCGCGGGGCTGATGCCGGTGGTCGGGCCGGTGCCGGTCACGGAGAGCAGCTGCCGGGGCTGGCGGCCATCACCAAGGTCATGCCGTTCATGTCCTTCTTCACGCTCGTCACGGTGGCCGTGATGCCGCTGGCCGCCGCGCTGTACGTCGTGACCAGCACCACCTGGAGTGCCGTCGAGCGGGCCGTTCTGTACCGGTGAGGGCACGGCGCGACCAGGGGCGCACGGTCTGCCTACGGTCCAGTACGTGAACGGGGTATTGCGGAGTGGACCCCGACCTTGGACGATCGACCAGTCCTCCGATGGCTGCGCACTGCCGCACCCAGGTCGCACCTCATCGGGCGGGCTGCCCGCGATCGAGGAGTTGGGGATCATGAAGCTGTTGCGAGTCGGTACGGCGGGGTCGGAGCGACCCGCGCTGCTCGACGCCGACGGGACCCTGCGAGACCTGACGGGCGTGGTGACGGACATCGACGGAGCGCTGCTCGGCGACGAGGCCGCGCTCGGTCGGGTACGGGCCGCCGCCGAAGCCGGTGAGCTGCCCGCCCTGGACGCCGCGGGGCTGCGCGTCGGACCGCCCGTGGGAAGCATCGGGAAGATCGTGTGCATCGGGCTGAACTACCACGACCACGCCCGTGAGACCGGGGCCGAGCCGCCCGCCGAGCCCGTCGTCTTCTTCAAGGCGCCGGACACGGTCGTCGGGCCGGACGACACCGTGCTCGTGCCGCGCGGCTCCGCCAAGACCGACTGGGAGGTGGAGCTGGCGGTCGTCATCGGGCGCACGGCCCGCTATCTGGAGTCGGCGGAGGAGGGACTCGCGTGCGTCGCCGGGTACGCGGTCGCGCACGACGTGTCCGAGCGGGAGTTCCAGATCGAGCGGGGCGGGACCTGGGACAAGGGCAAGAACTGCGAGACGTTCAACCCGCTGGGGCCGTGGCTCGTCACCGCCGACGAGGTACCCGACCCCCAGCGGCTGTCGCTGCGGCTGTGGGTGAACGGGGAGCTGAAGCAGGACGGTACGACCGCGGACCAGATCTTCCCCGTGGGAGAGGTCGTGCGGTACGTCAGCCGGTTCATGGTGCTGCGTCCCGGCGATGTCATCAACACCGGGACGCCGGCGGGGGTGGCGATGGGACAGCCCGAGCCGAAGCCGTATCTGCGGGCGGGTGACGTCGTCGAGCTGGAGATCGAGGGGCTCGGGCGGCAGCGGCAGGAACTCAAGGACGCGTAGGCGCTCCGCTGGGGCTGGGGCTGGGGCTGGGGCTGGGGCTGGGGCTGGGGCTGAGGCCGGGGGCGGGGCCGGGGATCGCGGCGCGGCTGCGTCGTCGGCCGCGGGCCGGTTGCGGCCGGTCGCGCCCCCACGGCGGAGCCGCCCGTGTCAGAGCCCCGCGCCCCGCGCCCCGCGCCCCGCGCCCCGCGCCCCGCGCCCCGCGCCCCGCGCCCCGCGCCCCGCGGAGCGCGGAGCGCGGAGCGCCTTGCCTCACGCCAGCAGTGACGCGAGGCGGCGCCAGCCTTCCCGTGGCAGCGCGTCCGCCGGGCCGTCCTGCACCACCTGGAGTGCCACATGGTCCGCGCCCGCGTCGTGGAAGGCGTCGACGCGGGCGCGGATCGTGTCCTCGTCGCCCCAGGCGAAGACGGCGTCGATGAGGCGGTCGCTGCCGCCGCCGGTGACGTCGGCGTCGGTGAAGCCGAGGCTGAGGAAGTTCTTGGTGTAGTTCGGGAGTTCCAGGTACCGGGCGAGGTAGGCGCGGGCCGTCGCGCGGGCGCGGGCCGGGTCGGAGTCGAGTACGACCTTGAACTCCGGTGCCAGCAGCGGGCCCTCGCCGAGGGTCTCGCGGGCCCGCGCGGTGTGCTCGGGGGTGCCCAGGTACGGGATCGCGCCCGCCGCACGGTCCCGGGACAGCTCCAGCATCCTGGGGCCGAGCGCGGCCAGCACCCGGTGGCCGGCCCGCATGCCCGCCCTGTCCAGGTCGTCGAGGTAGCCGACCATCGTCGAGTACGGGCGCTTGTATCCGCCCACCATCGGGGCGTGGCTCACACCGAGACCGAGCACGAAGCGGCCGGGGTGGGACACCTCCAGCTCGGCGAAGCTCGCCGCCGCCTCGGACGCCTCGTGCTGCCAGATGCTCTGGATGCTGGTGCCGACGACGACGCGCGAGGTCGCCTCGATCAGCGGGGCGGCGTGCCGGGCGGCGCTGTTGCCGCCCAGCCACAGGGCGCCGTAGCCGAGCTGCTCCAGCTCTGCGGCGGCCTCGGCACGTTCGGCGCCGCCCGCCGGGTCCTCCGAGCGCAGTTGCACGCTCCAGACGCCGTACCGTCCGACCGATTCCCTCAAACTAGCCGTCGTGTCGTTCATCGGCCGCGATCCCTCCGGTGGGGCGTTGTGATCGTCCTTCGTACATCGCGTGCCAACCAGAGGGGCCGGGAAGTGATTCCCGGGGTCCGCCGTACGGACCCCGGAGTGCCGCCGTACGGACCCCGGGTGCCGCCGCCGTACGGGCTACTCGCCCAGGAACCGCTCCAGTGCCTCCACCACGAGCCGGTGGTCCTCCACCTGCGGGAGACCGGACACCGTCACCGCGCCGATCACCCCGACGTCCGCGACGGTGATCGGGAAGGAGCCGCCGTGCGCCGCGTACGTGTCCGCGTCGAGCCGCGAGGACTCCTCGAACGTCGTGCCCTTGGCGCGGAAACGGGACCCGACCAGGTACGACGCCGAGCCGTACCGCTCCACCACCCGGCGCTTGCGGGCGATCCAGGCGTCGTTGTCGGGGGTCGAGCCGGGCAGGGCGGCGTGGAAGAGCTGCTGGCCGGCGCGGTGGATGTCGATGGCCACCGGCGCCCGACGCTCCCGGGCCAGCTCGACCAGGAGGGAGCCGAGCGCCCACGCGTCGTCGTTCGTGAACCGGCGGAAGACCAGGCGGCGTTCCTGCGCCTCCAGGTCCTCCACGGTCGGGACCGCCGCGTCGGGTGCGGGGCTCACAGGGTCACCACCGCTCCGTCGCGGGCGGACCGGCGGGCCGCCTCCAGTACGTCCAGTGCGGCGGCCGCCTCCCGGGCGCCGACCGGGTTCGGGCCGTCCTCCAGGAGGGCCTTCGCCACCGCCGCGTAGTAGGCGGGGTAGTCGCCGGGAACGGTCGCCGCCACGCGTCCGCCGCCGGTCAGCGGGGACTCCCCGGAGCCCACGCGGCCCCACAGCGACTCGTCCTCTTCGCCCCAGCCGGGGCCGGGCCGCTTCCCCTCGCGCAAGGCCGCCTCCTGCGGGTCGAGGCCGTGCTTGACGTAGCCGGCCTTCGAGCCCAGCACCCGGAAACGGGGGCCGAGTTGCGCGGCGGTGGAGGAGACGTGGAGGTGGGAGCGGACGCCGTTCGCGTGCGTGATCGCGATGAACGTGTCGTCGTCCGCCTCCGCGCCCGCGCGCCGGACGACCGACTCGGCGTACACCTGCGTGGCCGGGCCGAAGAGGACGAGTGCCTGGTCGACGACGTGACTGCCGAGGTCGTACAGGAGACCTCCGATCTCTGCCGGGTCGCCGGACTCGCGCCAGCCGCCCTTCGGCTTCGGCCGCCAGCGCTCGAAGCGGGACTCGAAGCGCCATACGTCGCCCAGCGCGTCCTCGGCGAGCAGCCGGCGGAGGGTCAGGAAGTCGTTGTCCCAACGGCGGTTCTGGAAGACGGAGAGCAGCAGACCGCGCTCCTCCGCCAGCGCCGCCAGCTCCCGCGCCTCGGCCGCCGTGCCCGCGACCGGCTTGTCCACCACGACCGGCAGACCTGCCCTCAGGGCCGTCGTCGCGAGCGGCACGTGCGTCTTGTTCGGGGACGCGATGACGATCAGGTCCAGCTCGGCGGCCCGGTCGAACAGCTCGTCCGGTCCGGCGACGGTCCGCACGTCCGGGAACTCGGCGCGGGCCTGCTGCTGCCGGTCGGGGTTCGAGGTGACCACCGTGTCCAGGGTCAGGCCCTCGGTGGCGGCGATCAGCGGGGCGTGGAACACGGAGCCCGCGAGTCCGTAACCGACGAGGCCGACACGCAGCGGGGCGCCCGGCGCGTTGCCCGGGGGATTACCGGAGGGAGTACCAGTCATGCCTCCCACTTTCGCAACGCTGTTGCCAAAGTGCAAGCGCCGGAGACAATGGAGGCGTGAACAGGGCGAACGGCGGGGACGGCAGCACGGGCACGGGCACGGGCACGGGCATGGGTGCGGGTGCGGGTGCGGGTGCTGGTACGGGCACGGGTACGGGCCTTGCGGCGGGCGGCGCCAACCTGCTCGCCCTGCGCAGCCACAACACCGCCCTCGTGCTCGACCTGCTGCGCACCGCTGGCGCCGAGGGCATCAGCCGGCTCGAACTCGCCGAGCGGACCGGGCTCACCCCGCAGGCGGTCAGCAAGATCACCGCCCGGCTCCGGGAGGACGGCCTCGCCTCCGAGGCCGGACGCCGCGCGTCCACGGGCGGCAAGCCGCGCACGGTGCTGCGCCTGGTGCCGGACGCGGGCCACGCGCTCGGCGTCCACCTGGACCGGGACGAGCTGCGGGCGGTGCTGGTCGAGCTCGACGGCGCCGTGGTGGGGGAGCGGCGTTCCCCGCTGGACCTGGGCGCGGGCGCGGCGGACGTGGTGGAGGCGGTGGCCCGGGTGGCCCGGGAGCTGGTCGCCGACGCGCTCACCGTCACCCCGCCGGGGGGAGCTCTCGACGCCGCGCCCGGCCTCCTGGGCCTGGGCGTCGCCCTGCCCGGCCCACTGGACCACGTCCGGGGCGTGCTGCACCGCGTCACCGGCTTCCCGGAGTGGGACGGCTTTCCCTTGCGGGACGCGCTGGCGGAGCGGCTCGGGCTGCCGGTCGTCGTCGACAAGGACACCAACGCGGCGGCGCTCGGTCTCGCGGTCGGTCTCGCGGGCGGCGGCGAGGGCGGCTCGGGGGACGGCGCGGGACGTGGCGAGGGCGGCTCGGGGAGCGGCGCGGGACGTGGCGGGGCCGGTGGGGCGGGGGGTGGCCCAGGGCGCGGTGGAGGCGGTGGTGCGGGCGGCGGCCCAGGGTGCGGTGAAGGCGGCGGCGCGGGGAGCGGTGAGGCCCGCCGTGCGGGAGGCTCCTTCGCCTATCTGCACCTCGGTACGGGGCTCGGCGCGGGCCTCGTCTTCGGCGGCGGCGTGCACCGAGGCGCCCGGACGGGCGCCGGGGAGTTCGGGCACCAGGTCGTCCAGTTGGACGGGCCGCCCTGCACCTGCGGCGCCCGCGGCTGCGTAGAGGCCCTGTGTCTCGGTGCCGTCGCCCGCGGCGATCTCGCGGAGGCGGCCAGGGTGCTGGGCGCGGGCGCCGCGAACCTCGTCGGGCTGCTCGACATCGACCTGGTCCTGCTGGGCGGCCGTACCGTCGCCGCCGCCCCCGAGGCCTTCGTGCACGGGGTCGGCGCCGTCCTCGACGCCCGCGCCCGGCGCGAGGGCGGCCACGACGGCGCCGTACCGGTGCGGATCGCGCCCGGAGGGACGCGCGCGGTCGCGGAGGGGGCGGCCCAGTTGCTGCTCGCGCCGCTGTTCGGCCGGGGCGACACCTGACGGGGCGCGGTCGGTGTCGGCGCCCCGCTGCCGGACGACGACCGGACGAGGATCGGAGCGAGTGTCCCGGTGACCCGCCGCCCCGCGTGCCTCCGGGTGGCTCCGGGTGGCTCCGCCGGGACATTCGCTCCGATCGAGCCCTGTGGCGTACGCCTGTCCGCGCCGCCGCTCAGCGGCCCACCGCGCACGCGTCCCCGTTGAGCATGAACCGCGGCGGTGGCGACGCGTCTCCGGTGTGGTCGGCGAGGTAGCCCAGCGTCACGCTCGCGCCCGGCGCGAGCGTGGCGTTGTGCGGGGCGCTGCCCGCCGAGACCGTGTTGCTCCCCTGCGTCAGTTCCGTGTTCCAGTCGGAGACGACGGTCTGCCCGAGGGCGAGGGGGAACTCGAGTGTCCAGCCGTTCACCGGAGCGTCACCGGTGTTGGTGACGGTGAGGTCGACCGTCGTACCGGTGCCCCAGGCCGTGACCGTGCGGTCCACCCGGCAGGTGGGTTCCTCGCGCGTGAACGACACGCGGTGCAGGCCGCCGGGCAGGTCGTTCACCACGTAGAACTCCCCGTCGACGGTCGTGCCGATGGACGTCACCTGGGTGGGCATCTCACCGATCTCGGCCTGCTCGTAGCCGCCCCGGCCGTCGGGACGCAGCGCCCATACGGTGGACGAGCAGTAGTCGGTGGCGATGTACGTGCCGCCGACCAGGTCGGCGTACTCCCGGCCCCGGTAGACGTGGCCGCCGATCACCGAGCAGCCGCCGGTGTAGGGGGAGTAGGTGAAGACCGGCTCGGTGTACTCCTCGCCGGGCACGCAGTCTCCGCCGGCGAACTTCTCCAGCCCCTCGTAGCAGGACCAGCCCAGGTTCAGCCCGCCCCGCCCGGGGGCGATGTGGTCGACCTCCTCCCAGCGGCCCTGGCCGACGTCGCCGATCCACAGCGAGCCGTCGGCGCGGTCGAAGGAGAACCGCCAGGGGTTGCGCAGCCCGTACAGCCAGATCTCCTCGCGGGCGCCGGGGGTGCCGGCGAAGGGGTTGTCCGCGGGGACGCAGTAGGCGAGCGGGGCGCAGGCGCGGCTCACGTCGATGCGCATGATCTTGCCCAGCAGGGTGTCCAGCCGCTGCCCGGCGTCGAAGGGGTCGCCGGAGCCGCCGCCGTCGCCGATGCTCCAGTACAGGTGGCCGTCGGGGCCGAACGCGAGCTGGCCGCCGTTGTGGTTGCTGTACTCGGCGTGCTCCTGGGAGAGCAGGGGCTCCAGCCGGGACTCGTCGAGCCGGTAGCGGGCGAGGGTGACCGCGCCGTCGGGGAGTGCCGTGTACGCCAGGTACAGGTCCTGGCTGTCGGCGAAGTCGGGCGGGAGGGCGATGCCGAGCAGGCCGCGCTCGTTGCCCGACTCGTCCACGGCCGAGGTGACGTCGATCAGCGGGGTCCCGGCCAGGCCGGTGTCCGGGTGATAGACGCGGACGGTGCCGGACTTCTCGGTGATGAACAGCCGGTCCGTGCCGTCGTCGGGGGCGGCGAGGGCGGTGGGCCGTCTCAGTCCGGAGGCGACCTGGGTGGTGGTGGCGTTGAGTGACGGGAGGGGGACGGGGGACGCCTTCACCGGTTCTGCCGCAGCAGCTGCGACGGGCGCGGGCGTCAGGGTGGCCAGCAGGAGGGCCGACAGCAGCGCCGTGGCGAGGGTGCTCAGGGCGAGCGGCAGGCGGCGCCAAGTGTGGTGGACATGTATATGACAAGCCATGAGTCCTTCGGTCCTACTTTCCGTGGGCGTCGGTGGTGTGGGGTGTGCTGTGGGGGCTGTGGTGCGGGGCCGTGGTGCGGGCTGGGCGTGGGAGCGCTCCCGCACCCAGGCTGCGTCTCGCGAAGCGGAGCGGCAACGCGTGATTGCGCCACTTTCTCGCCGTCTGGCGCGAACAGGGCGGCAAAGCAGTGCGGCAAAGAGTGCTGCCGGTGGTCCTCCCTCCGGGTGTCATGGCTCGAATGGCGGTGCCCGCATCCGCGATCCATCGGCACGCTCATGTGTTTATGCGACTGTTCACGCCCGCGTCCCCCTGCCTGGTGGCGGCAGCCGCCCTCCTCGCCGCCGCCACCGCGTCCGCCGTCCCCGCGTCCGCCGTCCCCGCGCACGCGGACCCCCAAGCCCCGCTGCCCGCCTGTACGGCCCCGGACGACCACACCTTTCCGCTCACCACCCGCATCCACGGCGGCCCCGCCGGCTACGAGGCGGGCGGTGGCTACGGAACCTGGTACCTGGATCTCACCAACACCACCTCCCGCACCTGCGAGGGCATCCACCCGGTCGTCGTACTCGTCGACGAGCGGCGGGCCCTGGAACCCTCGCAGCCCCGTCTGGAGTTCTACGACGGCTCCCAGCCGCGCCCTGTCGCCTTCGAGGCGACCGACCGGGACGAACTGATCGGCGCGTTCGGCGAAGGTGAAGGCGGAGGCGGAGGTGGAGGGGAAGGCGGTGGCGCCTTCCCGGGCTTCACCGTCGGCCCCGGCAAGACCCTCACCGTCAAGGTGCGCCTCGCGCTCACGTCGGACACCGCCCCCAACGAGGTCACCGCCAACGCGGCCGTGGTCCAGCGGCGCGGCGGCGACGGCGAGTGGATCGGCCAGTCGAACGACTACCGCTTCCGCGTCCGGACCGGTGAGCCGGCCGCCGGGACGAGCACCGGCCCCGCCACGCCGTCCGTCGCCGCCACCCCGGACGACCGGGGCACCGGCATCCCGTTCGCCGACGAGCTCGCCGGCACCGGACTGGGCCGGGTGGACGCGGCCCTGGGCGCCACCGCTCTGCTCATCGCCGCAGGCGGCGCGGCCGTACTGCTGGCCCGCAGGCGCCGCTGACCCGGCCGGCCGCAGGGACCCGGCCGACGGGCGCGGTTGATCCGCGCCCCGCCCAGGGACCGCAGCCCGGAGCCTGGGGCGTGTGCCCGTCGGCCGCTGCTCCGGAGTCCGGGGCGCCCGCCCGTCGCTCACTGCCCGCAGACCGAGGCACCGCCCACCGCCCACCGCCCGGAACCCGGGCCCCGCCCATCGTCCCGCAGTGCGAGGCCCCCGCCCCTCGGCCCCGCCCACCGCCCGGAACCCGGGCCCCGCCCACCGTCCCGCAGTCCGAGGCCCCCGCCCTTCGTCCCTGCCCCGCAGCCCGAGGCGCCCCCGCCACCCCCGTCTGCGACCATCCCTGCGTGGACTATCCGAACGACCAGGCCCCGGGCGCCCCCGTCCGCTCCGGGATCCCGGAGCACGGCCGCGTGCCGAAGTACTACGCCGTCAAGGCGCGGATCGACCGTCTGGTCGGCGAACTGGGGGAGGGCAGCGCCATCCCCACCGAGCGGGACCTCTCCGAGCGGTACGAGGTCGCCCGCGAGACCGTCCGGCAGGCCCTGCGCGAGCTGGTACTGGAGGGCAAGCTGCGCCGGCAGGGGCGCGGCACCGTGGTCGCGGGCCCCAAGCTGGCGCAGCCGCTGTCCCTGGCCAGCTACACCGAGGGCGTCCGGCGCCAGGGCCGTACCCCCGGCCGCGCACTCGTCACCCTGGACCGCTTCCCCTGCCCCGACGCGCTCGCCGCCGAGACCGGCCTCACGCGCGGGGAGCCGGTCTGGCACCTGGAGCGGGTGCTGCTCGCCGACGACGAGCGGGTCGGCCTGGAGAGTACGTACGTCGCCGTGGCCCGCATCCCCGCCCTGGACACCGCCTTCGACCCGGACTCGTCCTTCTACGCTCATCTCGCCGAGCAGGGCATCGCCTTCGGTGACGCCGACGAACGCATCGAGACCGTGCTCGCCACGCCGCGCGAGGCCCTGCTGATCGGCACCCCGCCGGCGCTCCCGATGCTGCTCATCCACCGCGTCTCCCGGGACACGGAGGGCCGCCCGCTGGAACGCGTCCGGACGCTGTACCGGGGCGACCGCTTCTCCTTCACGGCCCACTTGCGCGGCTGAAAAGCGCCCCTGCCGAGGGCTGCCACCTTCTCCCCGTCCATAACGGAAACATAACGGGTCTAGCCCAAACGTGACGACCAGTTCACGCTCTCGTTGTCGACCGGATTCCTCCGGTTCCCCGATGCCAAGGAGCGTGACGGTTGTGAGAGTGATAGTCGTCGGAGCCGGCGTGGTGGGCACCATGCACGCCTGGCACGCAGTGAACCGCGGCCACGAGGTCGTACAGATCGAGCGCGAGACCGAGGCCCGCGGTGCCTCACTGCGCAATTTCGGCCAGATCTGGGTCAGTGGCCGCGCGGGTGGAGAGGAACTGGAGACCGCGCTGCGGGCGCGGGAGCTGTGGGAGGAGATCGGCGGCCGGGTACCGGCGCTGGGCTTCCGCCCCAACGGCTCCCTGACCCCGGTCCGCGGCGAACCGGAACGCGCGGTCGCCGAGGCGGCCGTCGCCCGCCCGGACGCCGCCGCCCGCGGCCACAAGCTCCTCACTCCCGGTGAGGCCCGCGCCCTGAACCCCGCCCTGCGCGGCGAGTTCGACGCCGCGCTGTACTGCGAGCGGGACGCGGCGGTCGAACCGCGCACCGCGCAGCTCGCCCTGCGCGCCGAGCTGCGCAAGTCCTCGCAGTACACCTTCCTGCCCGGCCGCGAGGTCCGCGACGTCGTCGGCGAGCGGGCCGTCCGCGACGACCACGGCGACGTGCACACCGGCGACGCGGTCGTCCTGTGCCCCGGCGCCTGGCTCGGCGGCCTCGTCCGTGAACTGGCCGGGCCCGACCTGCCCGTGCGCCGGGTCCGTCTCCAGATGATGCAGACCGACCCGCTGGGCGAACAGCTGACCACCTCGGTCGCCGACGCCGACAGCTTCCGCTACTACCCCGCGTACGACTCGCCCGCGCTGGACGAGCTGAACGCGCGCCGGCCGCAGCCGGCCACGGCCGCGGAGCACAAGATGCAACTGCTGATGGTGCAGCGTGCCGACGGCGGCCTGACCATCGGCGACACCCACGAGTACGAGCACCCCTTCGCCTTCGACACCGTCGAGGACCCCTACGAGCACCTCACCGGTGTCGTCGAGTCCCTCCTCGGCCGCCCGCTGCCCAGGATCCGCCGCCGCTGGGCCGGGGTGTACGCGCAGTGCACCGACAAGAGCCGGGTCGTGTACCGGCAGCGGGTGCGCGACGGCGTCTGGCTGGTCACCGGGCCCGGCGGGCGCGGCATGACCTGCTCGCCCGCGATAGCCGAGACCACCGCGAACGAACTGGGCTGGTGAACGACATGAACCACACCCCCGAAGCACACTCCACCCCCGAAACTCCCCCCACCCCCGAACCGGACCCCACCCCCGACGGCATCCGCCTCGTGGTCCTCGACATGGCCGGCACCACCGTCGCCGACGGCGGCCTCGTCGAGCGTGCCTTCGACACCGCCGCCCGCGAACTGGGCGTCGAGCCCGGCACCGCGGACCACGCCGAAAAGCTCGACCACGTCCGCGCCACCATGGGCGAATCCAAGATCTCCGTCTTCCGGCACCTGTTCGGCGACGAGGACCGCGCCCGGCACGCCAACGCCACCTTCGAGAAGGCGTACGGCGAACTCGTCGACGGCGGCCTGGTCGCCCCCGTGCCCGGCGCCCGCGAGGCTGTCGAGGAACTGGCGGCCGACGGCCGCACCGTCGTCCTGACCACCGGTTTCGCCCGCGTCACCCAGGACGCCATCCTCGACGCGCTCGGCTGGCGCGGCCTCGTCCCGCTCACCCTGTGCCCCGCCGACGCCGGCGGGCGCGGACGGCCCTACCCGGACATGGTGCTGGCGGCTTTCCTGCGTACGAAGGCCGCCGACGCCGTACGCCAGGTCGCCGTCGTCGGCGACACCTCGTACGACGTGCTCAGCGGCGTACGGGCCGGCGCGGGCCTGGTCGCCGGGGTGCGCACCGGGGCCCATGGCGACGACGCCCTCCGCGAGGCGGGCGCGGGCCACGTCATCGACTCCGTCGCCGACCTGCCCGCCCTCCTGCGGGGAACCGGCTGATGGGCGCCGGCGGCATTCGCTTCGACCACGTCACCGTCGCCTACGACGGCAGCGTCGTGCTCGACGCCCTGGACCTCACCGTCGAACCGGGCGAGGTCATGGCGCTCCTCGGGCCGTCCGGATCCGGCAAGACCACCGCCCTGCGGGCGGTCGCCGGGTTCGTACGGCCCGCCTCGGGGCGGGTCCTGCTCGGCGACCGCGACGTCACGGACCTGCCCCCGCACCGGCGCGGCATCGGCATGGTCGTCCAGCAGTACGCCCTGTTCCCGCACATGCGGGTGGAGGACAACGTCGCCTTCGGGCTCCGCGCCCGCAAGGTCCCCCGCGGCGAGATACGGGAGCGGGTCGCCGAGGCGCTGGACATGGCCGGCATGGGCGCCTACGCCCGCCGTTACCCCCGCGAGCTGTCCGGCGGCCAGCAGCAGCGCGTCGCCATCGCCCGCGCGCTCGCCATCCGGCCCGGCGTCCTGCTCCTCGACGAACCGCTGTCCGCGCTCGACGCCCAGCTCCGTTCCGGCATGCTCGCCGAACTGGCCCGCCTGCACCGCGAGCTGCCCGACGTGTCGATCCTCTACGTCACCCACGACCAGGTGGAGGCGCTGACCCTCGCCGACCGGATCGCCGTGATGGACAGGGCCCGCCTCCAGGCCTGCGGCACCCCGCGGGAGCTGTACCGGGCGCCGGCCAACGAGTTCACGGCGTCCTTCGTGGGCAACGCCAACCTGCTGCCGGTGACGGTGCGGCCGGGCGGGGTCTTCCTCGGGGAGGCCGAGCTTAAGGTCGACACGAACGGCGCCGCGCCGGGCGCCTCGGCCACCCTGTGCGTACGGCCACACCTCGTCGGACTCGGCGCGGGCGCAGGCGCGGGTGAGGGCCAGCTCGGGGGCGAGGGCGAGGGAGAGGCCGGGGGCGAGGGCACCAACCGGCTCACCGGTACGGTCGGCGAGATCCAGTGGCGGGGAGCGACGCACCGGCTGTACGTCGACGTGGACGGACACCGGGTCATGGCCGACCTGCGCGAGCTGCGGGACCCACCCGCCCACGGCGACCCCGTCACCCTGCACTTCGCCCCCGAGGACGCGGTGCTGCTCACGGCCGGGGTGGGCGGACATGGCTAGCGCGACGATCGGCACACCGGCCGGGACGCGCCGGACCCGGGCCAAAGCCCCGGCCGTGATGTGGGCGCTGCCCCCGGTCGCCCTCCTCGCCCTCGTCTTCCTCTATCCGCTCGCCCTCGTCGTCCAGCAGTCCTTCCGGCCCGACACCGGCGGCACCTCGGTGGAGCCCTACGCCGACGTCTTCGCCTCGGCCGCCTTCCGCGAGGCGCTGTGGACCACCGTGTGGCTGGCCGTGGCCGCCACCGTCGGATGCCTGGTCCTCGGGTTCGTGCTCGCGCTGGTCATCGCCTTCGTGCCGTTCCCGGGGGCCAAGGCGGTGGCCCGCTTCATCGACGTCTTCCTGTCCTTCCCGTCCTTCCTGATCACGCTCGCCCTGCTCTTCGTCTACGGCACGGCCGGCCTGGCCAACGGCGCGTGGACCGACGTCACGGGGGCCGCCGAGGGACCGTTCCGGTTCCTGACCACGCCCTGGGGCGTGCTGCTCGCGGAGATCACGTACTTCACGCCGTTCGTGATGCGTCCGCTGCTCGCCGCCTTCTCACAGCTGGACACCGGCCAGCTGGAGGCCGCCGGTTCGCTGGGCGCCCGCGCGCCGCGCATCATCCGGCAGATCATCCTGCCCGAGGCGCTGCCCGCCCTCGCGGCCGGCGGCAGCCTCGTCCTCGTCCTGTGCCTGAACGAGTTCGGCATCGTGCTCTTCACCGGCGCCAAGGGCGTCACGACCCTGCCGACGCTCGTCTACGGCAAGGCGATCCTGGAGTCCGACTATCCGGGCGCCTGCGTGGTCGCCGTCGTCAACGTCCTGATCTCCGTGGGCCTCTACAGCCTCTACCGGGTGGTGAGCCGCCGTGCTGGTGCATAGCCGCGGGGCGAGGCGGGCCGTGTGGACGGTCTTCCTCCTCCTCTTCCTGCCCCTGTTCGCCCTGCCACTCCTCGTGGTCCTCGGTGCCTCCTTCGCCACCAACTGGTCCAGCGTCCTGCCCTCCGGCTTCACCACCGCCAACTACCGGGCGGCCACCCGCGGCGAGGCCCTCCAGGCGCTGACCACCAGCCTGGTCACCGCGGTCACCGCCGGCCTCCTCGCCCTCGCCACCGGCACCTGGGCCGCCCTCGCCGCGGCGGCGCTGCGCAAGCGGCACCGCAAGGTGCTCGACGCCCTGTTCGTGCTGCCGGTCGCCGTGCCGTCCGTCGTCGTCGGCCTCGCGACACTCGTCGCCTTCTCGCAGCCGCCGATGCTGCTCAACGGCACCCGCTGGATCGTGATCATCGCCCACTCCGTCCTGGTCACCGCCTTCGCCTACCAGTCGGTTGCCGCGGCGATCACGCGCCTCGACCCGGCCTACGAGCAGGCCGCCGCCTCCCTGGGCGCCTCCCCGGCGTACGTGCTGTGGCGGGTGCGGCTGCCGCTGTTGCTGCCCTCCCTGACCGCCGCCGCCGGCCTCTGCCTCGCCCTGTCCATGGGCGAGCTGAGCGCCACGATGATGCTCTACCCGCCCGACTGGACCCCGTTGCCGGTCCTGATCTACGCGTCCACCGACCGCGGCGCACTGTTCACCGGCTCCGCCCTCGCCGTCGTCCTGATGGCGGCGACCCTGCTGGTGCTGCTCGCCGTCTCCAGGATCCGCACCAGAGCCTCGTACCGGTAAAGCACCGCCCTCCACCCGGGTTCTCCCCGACACGCAAGGAGTTCACCTCGCCATGCCCAGGAACGCCCGCAAGCCGCTCGCCGCCCTCGCCGCCCTCGCCGTCCCCCTGACGGCCTGCTCCGGGACCTCCGCCGCCTCCGACGAGAACGTCGTCACCGTCTACAGCGCCGACGGCCTCAAGGGCGAGAACGGCGACGGCTGGTACGACCAGGTCTTCGAGGACTTCGAGAAGGAGACCGGCATCAAGGTCGAGTACGTGGAGGGCGGCTCCGGCGAGATGGTGCAGCGCACCGCCCGCGAGAAGCACAACCCGCAGGCCGACGTGCTCGTCACCCTCCCGCCGTTCATCCAGCAGGCCGACACCAAGGGCCTGCTCCGGAAGTACGCCCCGAAGGGCGTCGACCAGGTCAGCGGCGCCGACAAGGCCGCGAACGGCACCTGGACCGCCGTCGTCAACAACTACTTCGGGTTCGTCCACAACAAGAAGGAGCTGAAGCAGGCGCCCACCACCTGGGAGGAACTGCTCGACGGCAAGTACGAGAACAAGCTCCAGTACTCCACCCCCGGCGTCGCCGGCGACGGCACCGCCGTCCTCATCAAGGCCATGCACGACTTCGGCGGCGAGAAGCCCGCCATGGAGTACCTGGAGAAGCTCCAGGCCAACAACGTCGGCCCGTCCGCCTCCACCGGCAAGCTCGCCCCCAAGGTCGACAAGGGCGAACTGCTCGTCGCCAACGGCGACGTCCAGATGAACTTCGCCCAGTCCAAGTCCATGCCCAGCCTCGGGATCTGGTTCCCGGCCCGCGAGGGCGGCAGCCCCACCACCTTCGCCCTGCCGTACGCGGCCGGCCTGGTCACCGACGGCCCGCACAGCGAGAACGGCAGGAAGCTCCTCGATCACATGCTGAGCCGGAAGGCGCAGACCCAGGTCAGCGAGATCGGCGGCGGCTTCGCGGCCCGCGAGGACGTCGAGGCCACCGACGCCAACGCCATCGCGCTCACCAGGCTGATGGACGGCGTCGAGGTCTTCGAGCCCGACTGGGAGGACATCGAGAACAACCTCACGTCCTACATCGACGCCTGGAAGTCGGCCACCGGCAACTGACCGGCCGGATCCGGCCCCGCCCCGCCGCACCACGGGAACGGTCACGGGCGGGGGAACGGTCACGGGCGGGGGAACGGTCACGGGCGGGGTCGCCGAACGGCGAACGGCAGGGCTGGTCCTTTGTCCTTCCCCGGCGACGAATGGCATGACGAGTCCGGCACCGGGGGATCGACGGGGTCCGTCCGGCGCGGTCCTGATTAGGCTGTGGGGCGTCGGTACGCCGCGGTTCCGGCGCCCCCGCCCTCGTCCCACCGCAATGCCAGGGAGTTCGTTGCACATGGCAGACCGCAAGCCCATCGAGTCGTGGCTCACCGACATGGACGGCGTCCTCATCCACGAGGGCGTGCCGATCCCCGGCGCCGACGCCTTCCTCAAGAGGCTCCGTGAGTCCGGCAAGCCCTTCCTGGTCCTCACCAACAACTCGATCTACACCCCGCGCGACCTGCACGCCCGGCTGCGCCGCATGGGTCTGGAGGTGCCGATCGAGTCCATCTGGACCTCGGCGCTGGCCACCGCCAAGTTCCTGGACGACCAGCGGCCCGGCGGATCGGCGTACGTCATCGGCGAGGCCGGCCTGACCACGGCGCTGCACGACATCGGCTACATCCTCACCGACCACGAGCCCGACTACGTGGTCCTCGGCGAGACCCGCACCTACTCCTTCGAGGCCATGACGAAGGCGGTACGGCTGATCAACGCCGGTGCCCGGTTCATCTGCACCAACCCCGACGAGACCGGCCCCTCCACCGAGGGGCCGCTCCCGGCGACCGGCGCGGTGGCCGCCCTGATCACCAAGGCGACCGGCAAGCAGCCGTACTTCGCGGGCAAGCCGAACCCGCTGATGATGCGCACCGGGCTCAACGCGATCGGTGCCCACTCCGAGACCAGCGCGATGATCGGCGACCGCATGGACACCGACGTGCTGGCCGGCATAGAGGCCGGGATGCAGACCTACCTCGTCCTCACCGGCCTGACCCGCCCCGAGCAGGTCGAGAACTTTCCGTACCGCCCGTCCAAGGTGGTCGACTCCATCGCCGACCTGGTCGAACGAGTCTGAAACCCGTACTTCCACGGCAAACCCACAGCCCCCCGGTATGACCCGTTCGGAGCAGCCGGCCCCCGCGCAGGATGCGGGGGCCGGTCCAGCGGGGGAGTCTCCAGGTAACTGGAGGTACACGATGGGCTCACTGAAAGTCACTTTCTGTGCCGGAGTCGCGCTGGCCGCGGCGCTCGCACCGGTCGCGGCCCTCACACCGGCCGCGTACGCGGTGGACGGCTCAGGCGTCTCGGTGTCGCCGTCCACGCCCGCCCCCGGCAGCGACGTCGAGCTGCGGGTGGCGGACTGCACCGAGAAGACGGCCGTCGCCGTCTCGGCCGCGTTCGTCTCGGACGTGAAGCTCACCCTCGCCGCGAAGGACGGCGTCCTCGTCGGGGCCGGCACGGTCCGCTCCACCATGGAGGCCGACGCGTACGCCGTGCGGGTCGAGTGCGGCCAGGACGCCCGTGAGGGCACCATCACCGTCGCCGGGAAGCGGCACCGGGCCGCGCCCGCCGCGCCCGCCTCGCCCGTCGCCCCCGTCGACGCGGGCGGCGGCGGCACCGCGCGACTGGCCGCCGCCGAAACCCGGGACGAGGCCCGCCCCGAACCCCCCGGCACGGCGCACACCGTGACCGGTCTGGTCCTCGCCGGCATCGCCGCCGTCGCCGTCGCGCTGCGCAGTGTCCGCAGCCGGAGCCGCGGGACGGACTGAGCGATCATGTCCGAACAGGACCGGCAGTCCGCCGTCGGCCCCGGCCGCCTGGTGACCGGCATCGCCTGGGTGGTGCTGCTCCTCGGGCTGTGGCTGTGGGGCCGCGAGGCCACCGACGTGCGCGAGGGCATATCCCGGCCGGCCACCGGCGACATGGCGGCGGCCGGCCGGCCCCCGGACACACCGCTGCCCCCCGCCCACGCACCCCTCGGCAACGCCCTGCCGCAGCGGCTCGACGTCCCCGGGCTCGACATCCGGGCCCCGGTCGTCGCCCGCGGCCTCGACGCCAAGGGCGCCATCGAACCACCGCCCTTCGACCGGCCCGGCTCCGTCGGCTGGTACGCGGACGGCGTGACCCCGGGAGAGGCCGGGACCGCGCTGATGGTGGGCCACGTCGACACCGAGACCCGGCCCGCCGTCTTCTACGAGATCAGCACCCTGGAGCCCGGCGAGACGATCCGGGTGGTCCGCGACGACGCGGAGGTCGCCGAGTTCACCGTCGACGACGTCCAGGTCCTCACCCGCGACGGCTTCGACGCCCGGCAGGCCTACGGGCCGCACAGCACGGGCCGCGCCGAGCTCCGCCTGATCACCTGCGGCGGCGCCTTCGACCGAGCCACCAACAGCTACACGGCCAACGTGGTCGTATCGGCCTACCTCACGGGTACCGGCCGCTGAGAACCTCCGGGCCGGTACCCGGGAACCTCCTGGGGTCCACGGGCGTATGTCAGGATTGAGCCTTGGAACAGTGCACCCAGGGGGGTTGGATGTACGGCAGCAGGGGGGCCGGAAGCTTGTCCGCGAGGCGAGCGTCCGCAGCGGTGCTGGGGGCGGCACTGCTGCTCGCGGGCTGCTCCTCGTCCGGTGACGGCGGGGACAAGGACAACGACAAGAACGCGGGCGCCGGGATAACGCAGCAGCCCAGGGAGGCCGACCCGTTCTGGGTCAATCCGGACGGCAACGCGGCCCAGCAGCTGGCGGCCTTGCAGAAGTCCGACAAGAAGGAGCAGGCCGAGCAGATCCGCAAGATCGCCCAGCAGCCGACCGGCGAGTGGATCAGCCCGGAGAACCCCGAGGAGCAGGCCCGCGGCTTCACCGAGGCCGCCGACGAGGCCGGGCGCACCGCCCTGCTCGTCCTCTACAACATCCCGCACCGCGACTGCGGCCAGTACTCGGGCGGCGGCGCCGCCGACGGCAACGCCTACCGCGACTTCGTCGACGGCGTGGCCAAGGGCATCGGCGACCGCTCCGCCACGGTCATCCTGGAACCCGACGCGGTGCTCCACCTGGTGGACGGCTGCACCCCGGAGCAGTTCCACGAGGAGCGCTACGACCTCCTCAAGGGCGCCATCGCCAAGCTCACGGCGCTGAAGAACACCAAGGTCTACCTGGACGCGGGCAACGCCGGCTGGGGCCACCCCGACCAGATCTTCGAGCCGCTGAAGTGGGCGGGCATCGACCAGGCCGACGGCTTCTCGGTCAACGTCTCGAACTTCTACACCACCGAGGACTCCATCGCCTACGGCAAGCAGCTCTCCGCCAAGGTCGGCGGCAAGCACTTCGTCATCGACACCAGCCGCAACGGCAACGGCCCCTACACCGAGGGCGACCCGGGCGAACGCTGGTGCAACCCGCCGGGCCGCGCCCTCGGCGAGACCCCGACGACCAAGACCGCCGACCCCCTCGTGGACGCCTACCTGTGGGTCAAGCGCCCCGGGGAGTCGGACGGCGAGTGCAAGGGCGGCCCGAAGGCCGGCGAGTGGTGGCCCGAGTACGCCTTGAAACTGGCGCAAGGGTAGGGAACCCAGGGGCGCGGGGCTGTGACATTTGCGGCTACCGCCGCGGGGGCGCGACAAGCCACAGCGCTCCCGCACCCGAAGACCCAGCTGCGGGAGCGCTCTACGGAACGTGCACCCACTCCGCCTTGGAAGGCGTCCCCTCCCCGTCGGTCACGAACATCATGTACCACCCCGACTGAACCAGGTTCTTGTTCTCAGGCACCGTCACCGTCAGCTTGTCCCCGTCCGCCTCGAAGTCCAGCGCGATCGACCGCTGATCCACGTCGGTGACATGCGTCGACGCGCTCGGCCGGATCAGCCGCACCTTCTTGACCGACTCCGCCGCCCGGGACGTGAACGTCCCCGACTCACCACGCTCGATGGTCTGCGGCCCCCCGGAGAGATCCGGCCGGGAATCCCGGTACAGATACGGCGGCGTGTAGATCTCGATGCGCTGTTCGAACTTGCCCGGCTTGGTGTTCGCCTTGTCGGCGTAGAGCGAGTCCGACCCGAAGAACATCATGCGTCCGTCGGGCAGCAGGATCGAACCGGAGTGGTAGTTCCTGCCGACCAGCGGATCGGCGACCCGCTCGAACTCGTTGGTGTCCGGGTGGTACAGCCGGGCCTGGAGGATGTTGGAGTCGCTGCGGCCCCGGTAGTCCTCCGAACCGCCGGAGACCAGCACGCTGTCGTCGGGCAGGATCGAGGCCTGCGGATAGCGCGTGCCCTTGTCCAGTGACGGCCCGTCCACGAACTCCGGGGCGTCCGCCTTGAGGTCGACGATCCGGGTCTTCTCGCTGGACAGCTTGGACTCGCCGACCCCGCCGCCGCCGATCACCATGTACTTCTCGTCCTGCGCGGGCGGCAGCAGCACCGAGTTGGCGGTCTCCAGCATGTCGGCGTCGCTCAGGCCGGGGACCTTGGTGAACTTGTTGGTCTCCACGTCCCAGATGCCCGGGTCGCGGCCCACGTCGTCGGGGCCGTAGCCGGCGTTCGCACCCGAGTAGAAGATCTTGCCGTTCTGCATCAGGAACAGCGCCGGGTACGTGGGGAACTGGCGGACCTTCTCGGTGTAGGTCCACTCCTTGGTCTTCGGGTCGTAGATCTCGTTCTTGCCCGGGACCAGCTGGCCGATGTCGTCGAGGCCGGAGACGCTGAGGATCTTGCCGTCGCTCAGGGTGGTGAGCGTCGGGTACCAGCGGGCCTCGTGCATCGGGTCGACCTTGATGTACTTCTCGGCGACCGGGTCGAACTCGAAGGCGTCCCGGATGCCCTGGAAGTCCTTCTTGTCGAGGGCGAGCTTCTGCGCGATGCCGTAGGTGTTGCGGGCGTCGTCGCCCGACAGTCCCTCGACGCGGTAGTTGTCCTGGGTACCCGTCTCGTACTGGCGGCCGCTCTTCTGCGCCTCGACGTAGATCCGGCCGAGGCCGGGGTCGTTGCGCAGGAACTCGCCGGTCGCCTTGTCGAAGACCTTCTTGGCGCGGGGCACCAGCACCGGGTCCTTGGAGACGAAGGTCTTGCCGTTCTCCTTGCCGGTGAACTTGGTGCCCGCCGGCAGTGTGATCGGCTCGTCCGGGTTCTCGTTGTGGACGATCATCAGGCCGCCGGCCTTGGTGACGTCGCCCTTGAGCTTCTCGTACCGCTTGGTGCCGCCCGCGATCAGCAGGTTGCCGTTGGCGAGCTGGGTGTGGCCGGTGCAGAACAGGTCGGTGGGCGTCGGCACCTTCTTGATGGACCCCTTGACCGGGTCCCAGATCCGGGTGTCGAACTGCTTCGCGTCGAAGTTGTCCTGGTTGTTGCCCGACCCGGCGACGAGCAGCACCTTGCCGGTGCGCAGCAGCGCCGCGTGGATGGTGTTCTGCCGGTACTTCTCGGGAAACTCGACGATCTCCCACTTGCCGTTGTCGGCTTTGTACTCCGGCTTGTTGATCTTGTACTGGTGGTATTTCTCGGTTCCGAAGCGGTAGAGCCACGGTCCGTTCATCCCGGCCAGCGCGACTACCACCGCCGTACCTATCGCAAAGCGACGGGCGCGACGGCGGCCGGCACGGTCCTTCATTCCTTACGTCCCCCAAGTCCACCAAGGGCGATCTGCATGGTCTGGTCGTTGCCTCCGTCGGAGGCCGCCCAGCTGGGCTTCTGCTGCGGCGCGTGCGGCGCGTGCTGCGTGTACGGCGCGTACGCCTGCGCGGGTGCCGCGTCCGCGGGTGCGGGCTGCTGCTGCGACGGGACCCGCGACTCGGGCTCCGACGCCACGGCCGGCGGTTGCTTCTTCGCCTTGCGCAGTTCGTGGCGCCAGGCGAACATCGGCGACGCGGTGATCAGCAGCGCGAACGTCGCCCAGATGATCATCGCGGGGTGCGAGTGGCCGAAGGCGAAGCCCGCGGCGATCGAGCCGCCGAAGATCAGGATGAAGTACCAGTGGTACCGGAAGGTCCCGAAGAGGGTGTCCGGGCTGGCCGAGTCGCCCTTCGGCGTCACCACGAACTTGCTCTTGCGGCGCAGCACCGAGTCGATGAGGGCCTTCGCGTACAGCGGCGCCGACAGCGCGGACATCACCATGCCGGCCACCCCGCCGGAGCCCTCCGGCTCGTGCGGCGAGACGTTGTGGCGGCGGTTCCAGACGTACAGGCCGATCTGGAGGGCGGAGGCGTTGCCGTAGAGCATCAGCCAGACGGCCGGGTCGATGTTCACACCCGAGGCGCCCAGGCCCAGGAACAGGCAGCAGCTCAGCGCCGCCAGGATCCAGTTCAGGGCCGACATCGGGTAGAAGATGATCATCATCGTGTAGTTGAAGAGCTTGCTCGGCGGGAGCGAGTACCAGCCCTTCCAGTACTGCTTGAGGATCGTCTCGTACGTCCCCCGGGACCAGCGCATCTGCTGGGTGAAGAAGTCCGTCCAGGCGTTCGGGCCCTCGCCGACCGCGAGCACGTCCGGGGTGTAGACCGAGCGCCACTTGCGTCCCGTGGCCGGGTTCTTGTGGCGGTGGATCTCGAAGCCGGTGGCCATGTCCTCGGTGATCGAGTCGTACAGACCGCCGATCTGCTTGAGCGCGCTGATGCGCACCGCGTTCGAGGTGCCCACGAACATGGGGGAGCCGTAGCGGTTGCCGGCACGCTGGATCAGGGCGTGGAAGAGGAACTGCTGCGACTCGGCGGCCTTGGTGATCGGATTGTCGTAGTTGCCGTAGACCTGCGGGCCGATGACGAAGCCGACGTCCGGGTCGCGGAAGAAGCCGAGCATCCGCTCCAGGTAGTTGGGCAGCGGCACGTGGTCGGTGTCGACGGAGGCGAAGAAGTCGTAGTCGTCGCCGTGCGCGTCGAGCCAGGCGTTGTAGTTGCCGTGCTTGGTCTTGGCGCGGTGCGGGCCCTTGGGCATGTTCCACTTCGCGACACCCTTGCGGGAGAAGTGGTGCACGCCGAGGCGCTCGCAGACCGCCTTCACCTCGGGGTCGTCGCCCTCGTCGAGGAGCCAGACGTGCATCAGGCCGCGGTGGCGGATCCTCACGGCCGCCTCCAGGGTCTTCGTCACCATCTCCAGCGGCTCCTTGCCGGGCACGAAGGAGGTGAGGAAGGCGACCCGGGTGCCGGTCTCGGGCACCACCGGGATCGGGTCCCGGGCGACCAGCGTCGCGTGCGCGTTCGACAGCACGTTCAGGCAGCGGAACAGCTCGATCAGGCCGATCGAGACGAGCATCACGATGTCCAGCGCGGGCAGCCAGTCGAAGGCCGCGTAGTCGCGCTCGGTCCAGTGCGTGGGCTGCAGCAGCCAGACCAGTAGCACCACCGACAGCAGCGGGGCGGCGGCCAGCATCAGGGCGACCCGGATGCGGTGCGGCTCCTGCGAGATCAGGGAGCGGTACTGCACCTTGTACGGCTTGTGCGGGTCGGGCTGGGTGAGGGGGCCCGCGAGCCGGCTGTAGTGCTCGTAGTCGTACCTCGGCAGGGTCTTCTGTATCCGGCGGAACGAGCCGGTGTTCCAGGTCCGATGCGCGGGCACCCTGAGCTGGGTGGTCTGGGACGGGTCGTGGTCCTGCCCGGCGCCCGTCGGCGTCGACGTCATGAGTCATCCCCCCACACGCGCATCACGCGTGTTTCGTCGCTTCCATCGTCCGCTCGGGTCCCCCTCGACCTTCACGGACGTAACAGTGGTGGGTTGCTGTCACCACGGCATCCACACCTTATATAGACATGGAATGGCGACCCCCGGTTGCATGATGCCCCCCTCGGCATCCGGCCCCCCAACCGGACCAGGGTTCTACGGTGTTCGTCATGATCGCAAGATGTCCGGAGGCCGGGTACGCCGAAGGCCCCCCGTGTGCTACGGGGGGCCTTCGACCGTCTGTGCGCCGCCAGGGACTCGAACCCCGGACCCGCTGATTAAGAGTCAGCTGCTCTAACCAACTGAGCTAGCGGCGCCTGCTGACCTGCACGACTCTACCGGATGCCGGGCGGTGCTCCGGACCGCCCCCGGGAGTCTCCGGCAGCTCGCGCAGGGGTGCGCCGACGGCCGTGTACATCATTCGGACCGTCAACATGCGCGCGAAGAAGACAGTTGAGAAACTGACCGACATGTACCGAAGTATGCCGCCGCGGACGTTTTCAGCGGGAGTGTGAGAGGAATCGCATGGAGGCTCCCGTATTCGAGGAAATCGACCCCGCGAGCGACTGCGACTGCCCTGGTTGCCGTCACTGGCGGCGCGTCCTGCCGCATTCCCCGGCCGGCCGCGCCCCCGCCCATCCGGCCGCCCACCGCGCGCTGGTCTTGGCCACCGCGGCCGCTGCCACCGCCGCCGCCTCCGCGCTCGGCGCGAGTCCGGCGGCAGCGGTACCGGCCGCCGCCCACGCACCGCACCGGCCGGGTGTTCCCGCAGGTGAGACGCCCGACACCCCGCAGGGGCCGAGGGCCCCGCTGCACGGCCCGCCCGGCCGGCCGGCGGCGCCCCCCGCCGGTGCGGAACTGGCCGCGATCACCCGTACGGAGATCATCAACCGGGCCAAGACCTGGGTCACCGCGAAAGTGCCCTACAGCATGACCGCCTACTGGTCCGACGGCTACCGGCAGGACTGCTCGGGTTATGTGTCGATGGCCTGGAAGCTGCCCACGAACGAATGGACGGGCAGCCTCGGCGCGTTCGCCGACCCCATCACCAAGGAGGAACTCCAGCCCGGCGACATTCTGCTGTTCCACAATGCGGCCGACCCCCAGAAAGGCTCCCACGTGGTGATCTTCGGCGGCTGGACGGACCACACCCGCACCGCCTACACGGCCTACGAACAGACCCCGCCGCACACCCGCAAGCTCGCCACGCCCTACGCCTACTGGAGCAACTCCGCCAAGTACCTGCCCTACCGCTACAAGGGCGTCACCACGACCACGGCCGGCGGGGCGCCCGCCGGCACGGCCTATCCGGGGGCGTCCTCCTTCGGCCCCGGCGCCGACAACGAGAACGTGACCGAGCTGGGCCGGATGCTCGTCGCCCGCGGCGCCGGGCGCTTCTACGCCTCCGGACCCGGCCCCCGCTGGTCGGACGCGGACCGCAGGGCCACCGAGGCGTTCCAGCGGGCCCAGGGCTGGCGGGGCGAGGACGCCGACGGGCTGCCCGGCCCCGGCACCTGGCGGCTGCTGAAGACGGGCAAGGGGCAGAACGTCGCGGCCCCCGCGCCCGGTCCCGCCGCGCCCCCCGCCTCGCACGGGGTCGCCGGATACCCCGGACGGGCGATGTTCCGGCCGGGCGCGAACAACCCCTACGTCACCAGGCTCGGCAGGCGGTTGGTGGAGAGGGGATTCGGCACGTACTACACGACCGGGCCGGGCCCGCGCTGGGGCGAGGCGGACCGGCGGGGCGTCGAGGCCTTCCAGCGCGCCCAGGGCTGGCGCGGCGGCGCGGCGGACGGCTACCCGGGCCCGGAGACCTGGCGGCGTCTCTTCTCCTGACCGCCCGCCCAGACCGCCCGCCCGGCGGTGACCACCCGTTCATGACGCATCTGGCGCGGAGGCTGGAGCACCATGAGTACGACCTCATCCACGAACCCGGACACCAAGCCGCCGGCCCCGGCGGGACCCGCGGCCCCCGAAGGGGCGGCGGAGGCAGGCCACCGGCCCGCCCGGCTCATCCAGAACGAGGCCACCACCGAGATCCCCGTCCACCTGCTGTTCCGCGACGACCTCGATCCGGCGCCGGTACCGCTGCGGCCCGCGGTCGTCGGCCGCCGGCAGGGCACGGGGGAGCAGCCCCGGACGCGGCGCCCCGTCGCCGCGCGCCCGCGTCCGGTGCCGAGCGTCGACCCGGAGCTGACGGAGCGTCCGGCCCGGGTGCTGCCCGGAGCGGCGGGAGTGGCCGCCGGGTTCTGCGGGGCGGCGGGCTGCGCGCTCACCTCCTGGTGGGCCGGGGCCCTGCCGCCGCTCGCGGCCGAGGCTCTGGGGCTGCCGGCGTACGCGGGGGCGGGGACCGGGCCCGCGCAGTGGGCGGCGTACGCGGTCGCCGGGGCGCTGGGGCTGTTCGGGTTCGGCGGGCTGGCCCGGGGCCGGACCGGGCAGGCCTGGGTGCTCGGGCTGTTCGGCCGCTACCGGGGGACCGTCCGGCGCACCGGCCTGATGTGGGTCAACCCGCTGCCGCTGCGCCGCCGGGTCGACGTACGGCTGCGGCACTGGCGCAGCGAGCCGATGCCCGCGGCCGACGGCAACGGGGTCGCGCTGCGGGCGGTGACGCTGGTGGTGTGGCGGGTGCGGGACACCGCGAAGGCCACGCTCGGCGTCGAGGACCACGAGACGTATCTGCGCGAGTGCGTCGAGGCGGCGCTGGCCCGGGTCCCGGTGGAGCCGCTCGGCACGGTCCGCAGTTCGGCGGACGTGGCCGGCGACACGCTGACCCGGCTGGTGGCGGCCGACGCGGCGCCGGTCGGCCTGGAGGTGTTCTCGGTGCGACCGGTCCGGGTGGAGTACGCCCCCGAGGTCGCCGCCGCGATGCACCGGCGCCGGATCGCCGCGCTGGACGCGGCGCAGCGGGCGAGCGTGCTCACCTCGGTCGTGGACTCGGTGGAGGACACGGTGACCCGGCTGACCATGCGCGGGCTGGTCGAACTCGACGACTACGAGCGCAAGGTGCTGGTGAAGGACCTGACGGTGGCGTTCTGCGCGGGGCGGGGGGACACGGGGCACTGACCCGTTCCCCGGGTTCGTCGATTGGTATGGACATGTTCAACCAACGGCAATAATCTGAGACTTGGTCTAGACCTGCACGGCTCACTGAACTTCCCCCACGTCACAGGAGCAGCAGTATGCGTACCAGGACCAAGTTGTACGCCGCCGCGGTGGGCATGGCGACCACCGGAGCCCTCGTGCTCTCGTCCGGCGGTGCCAGCGGCCACGGCTACACCGACCTGCCGGTCAGCCGGCAGAAGGTCTGCCAGAACGGCACCGTCAGCGGCTGCGGCGCCATCCAGTGGGAGCCGCAGAGTGTCGAGGGCCCCAAGGGCTTCCCGGCGGGCGGACCGGCCGACGGGCGGATATGTTCCGCGAACAACACGCGGTTCGCCTCGCTCGACAGCCCGAAGGCCCCGAACGGCCAGGCGTGGCCGACCACCAGGGTGAACGGCGGGCAGAACTACACCTTCCGCTGGCAGTTCACCGCCCGGCACGCCACGACCGACTTCCGGTACTACGTCACCAAGCCGGGCTGGAACCAGAACCACAACCTGGCCCGGTCCGACCTCAACCTCACGCCGTTCTTCACGGTGCCCTACGGCGGCAAGCAGCCGCCGGCCACCCTCTCCCACAGCGGCACGCTGCCGTCCGGGCTGAGCGGGCACCACGTCATCCTCGCGGTGTGGACGGTCGCCGACACGGGCAACGCGTTCTACGCGTGCTCGGACGTGACCTTCTGAACGGCCGGCCGGCCGAACACGCGAAGGGCCCCCTCGCCTGGGCGAGGGGGCCCTTCTGCTGTGCGCCGCCAGGGACTCGAACCCCGGACCCGCTGATTAAGAGTCAGCTGCTCTAACCAACTGAGCTAGCGGCGCATGACTCCCGCCGTCCGCTTCCCGCGGCCGGCGACGACGAAAATACTACCTGGTCCCGGGCAGTGCTCCCGACCACGCGGCCGTGTGACCGGTGGCCTAGATCGCCAGCGACAGCAGCACCGGCGCCGCGTTCCGGTTCAGCTCGTCCGCGGCCCGGCGCAGCCGGTGGGCGTGCTCGACCGGCAGGGACAGGGCCAGGCAGCCCGCGGCGGAGCCGGCCGTGATCGGGACGGCCGCGCAGACGGTGCCCACCGCGTACTCCTGGAGGTCGAGGACGGGCACGGTGGGCGGCTGGGACTCCAGCCGGGACAGCAGCAGCTTGTCGCTGGTGATGGTGCGCGAGGTCAGGCGGGCCATCTTGTGCCGGGCCAGGTGGTCGCGGCGGCCCGCGTGGTCCAGCTGGGTCAGCAGGCTCTTGCCGACCGCGGTGGCGTGCGCCGAGACGCGGAAGTCCACCCACTCGTTGACCTTGGGCGTGGCCGGGCTGTCGGCGTACTGGGTGACGCTGACCTCACCGTCGACGTACCGGCTGATGTAGACGGCGGCGCCCACCGAGTCGCGCAGCCGGTCCAGGGTGCGCTGGAGCTTCTCGCGCAGGGCCTGCTCGCGGCCGTGCGACGAGCCCAGCCTGGCCAGGGCCTCGCCGGTGACGTACGCGCCGTCGGCGGTCTGCTCGACGTAGCCCTCGCGGCGCAGCATGCGCAGCAGCGTGGTCAGCCGCTCCCGGTCGAGGCCGGTCAGCCGGGACAGTTCGGTTTCGGTGACTCCGGTGGTGTGCCGCGTCATCGTCTCCAGGACGCGCAGGGCGTCCTGGGCCGAGTGGTGCGGCGCGGTCGGCTTGTGCTGCAGCGCCACGGTGGTCTCCCCCTGCGCTCGCTGGTAGGCCCCTGCCCCTGTCCCTGCCTGTGCCCCCGATCCGGACAGCGGATCCCCTTCACGATAGCCGCCGGGCGGCCCGGCGCGAGGGGGTGTTCGCGAGATTTCAGGGCCCCCAACTGCGACGCCGACCCTCTGGCATATGCCAGAGGCGTGCCCCAACGCCCCGACCTCGGGCGTTGGGGCGGCGACGCCGCGTAGTCGCGGCATCACGCCATCACGGCGTCAGCGCATCGCGTTCTCACAGCACCGCGCTGAGGAATTCCCGGGTCCGGTCGTGCTCCGGCTCGCTGAAGATCTTCTCCGGCGCACCGGTCTCGATGACCCGGCCCGAGTCGAACATCAGGACCTGGTCCGAGATGTCCCGGGCGAAGTTCATCTCGTGGGTCACGCAGAGCATGGTGATGTCCGTGCTGCGGGCGATGTCCCGCAGCAGGTCGAGGACGCCCGCGACCAGCTCCGGGTCCAGCGCCGAGGTCACCTCGTCGAGGAGGAGCACCTTCGGCCGCATCGCCAGCGCCCGGGCGATCGCCACGCGCTGCTGCTGGCCGCCGGAGAGCTGGGCCGGGCGGGCGTCGCACTTGTCGGCCAGGCCGACCATGTCGAGCAGCCCCTTGGCCCGCTCCGCCGCCTCGTCCTTGGACATGCCGAGCACGGTGACCGGTGCCTCGGTGATGTTGCGCAGCACGCTCATGTTCGGGAACAGGTTGAACTGCTGGAACACCATCCCGATCTGCTTGCGGACCTCGCGCCGCTCCTTCTCGGTCGCCGGGAAGAGCTTCTGCCCGTCCACGGTGATCGTGCCCTCGTCGGGCTTGAGCAGCGTCATCAGCAGCCGCAGGATCGTCGTCTTGCCCGACCCGGACGGGCCGATCAGGGTGACGTGCTTGCCGGCGTCGACGGAGAAGTCGAGGTGGTCGAGGACGGTGTTGTCCCCGAACCGCTTGGTGACCTGCTCCAGGCGGATCAGCTCGCCGGAGCTGCGCTCGGGGCTCTTCTCGGGATTGGGGAGAGTGTCAGTGGGCAAGGCGTCGCTCCAGGGCTCGCAGGGCAAGGGAGGCCAGGTAGGAGATGACGATGAAGGCCACGCCGATCACCGTCAGGGGCTCGGTGAACTGGAAGTTCTGCTGCGAGAACAGCCGTGCCTCGCCGAGCATCTCCAGCACCGTGATCGCCATCAGCAGCGGCGTGTCCTTCAGCATGGAGATCACGTAGTTGCCGAGGGCGGGTACCACACGGCGGATCGCCTGCGGCAGGATCACGGACGTCCAGGTCCGTCCCAGCGGCAGGTTCAGCGCCGTCGCGGCCTCCCACTGGCCGACCGGCACCGCCTCGATGCCGGCCCGGTAGACCTGCATCGTGTACGTCGAGTAGTGCAGTCCGATGGCGAGCACACCAGTGGTGAGCGCCGAGGCGGTGAAACCCCATTCGGGCAGCACGTAGAACAGGAAGAACAGCTGCACCAGCAGCGGGGTGTTGCGGACGAACTCGGTGACCACACCGACGGGCCAGGTCACCCAGCGGGACGGCACCCGCATCAGCAGCGCCCACACCAGACCGAGGGCGAAGGAGACCAGCGACCCCAGGACCAGGATCTGCAGGGTGACCAGCAGACCGTCCCAGAAGTGCGGCATGAAGTCGGAGACCGCGCTCCAGTCCCAGTTCATCAGACAGCACCCCCCACGTTGGTCGCCTCAGGGCGCTTCAGGTCCACCTCGGGCTTGCGCGCCGGCGCCTTCCCGACACCTGCCTTCAGCTTCTTCTCCAGACCGCGCATCACCCGCGTGAGCAGGAACGCGATCACGAAGTAGATCAGCAGGATGTACGTGTAGATCTCCGCGCTCTCCTGCAGCGCCAGGCGCACCAGGTTGCCGCTGAACGCCAGATCGCCCATGCCCATGATCGACACCAGCGCGGTGCCCTTGAGCAGCTCGATCAGCAGGTTGGAGAACGGCGGGATCATCTCCGGCACCGCCTGCGGCAGCAGGATCAGCCTCATCCGCTGCCAGGGCGTGAAGCTGAGCGCGATGCCGCCCTCCTTCTGCGCCGGGTCGACCGCGCCGAGCGCGCCGCGCACGATCTCGGAGCCGTACGCCCCGTAGGTCAGGCCCAGCGCCAGCGTGCCCGCCCACATCGGCACCAGCTGCCAGCCGAAGGCCGGTGGCAGCACGAAGAACACCCAGAAGATCATCACCAGCGCCGAGGTCCCGCGGAACACCTCGGTGTAGAGGCCCGCGAGGAAGCGGACGAACCACAGCCGGTGGGTGCGCGCGACGCCGATCACGAAGGAGACGGCCGCCGCCAGCAGCGAGCTGAAGAAGAGCAGCTGGATGGTGACCCAGACACCCTGGAGTACGAGTTCCCACAGTCCCGAGGTCATCCGCCGCAGAGCTCCTTCGCGGTGAGATCGGTCATCTCGTTCTCGGTGAAACCGAAGGGCTTGAGGATGCGCAGCAGTTCGCCGCTCTTCTTGAGCTTGTGCAGCTCGACGTTGAAGGCGTCCCGCAGGTTGGTCTCGGTGGGCCGGAAGGCGAAGCCGCCGCCGTCGACGTGCGGCTTGCCGTCGATGATGGGCGAGAAGGGCTTGGTCGCCTCCGCCTTGGTGGACTTCTTCACCACCTCGCGGACGGTCAGCGCCGTACCCGCGAAGACGTCCACGCGCCCGGACTCGACGGCGTTGAGTCCGGCCACCTGGTCGGGGACGATCAGGATGTCGTCCTCCTTGTACCCGTGCTCCACCGCGTAGGCGATCTCGGCGTAGCCGGTGCCGGTCGCGAACTTGGCCTTCTTCTCGACGACGTCCTCGTAGTTGTGCAGTCCGAGCGGGTTGCCCTTGCGCACGATGTACGCGTCGAGCATCTGGTAGTCGGGGTCGGAGAAGATGACCTGCTGGCAGCGCTCGGGGTTGATGTACATCCCGGCCGCCACGATGTCGAACTGCTGCGACGCCAGACCCGGGATGAGGGAGCCGAACTCCGTCGGCACCGGCTGCACCCGGTCCACTCCGAGCCGCTTGAAGATGACCTTCGCCAGCTCCGGCGCCTCGCCGGTCAGCTCACCGTTCTTGTCGATGTAACCGAAGGGGATCTCGCCCGCGATGCCGAGCCGGGCCACGCCCTGTGCCTTGAGCCGGTCGAGGAGATCGCCGCCTTCCACGTCGGATCCGGCGGCCACGCGCGAGCAGCCGGCGGCCCCCAGCGCGCCGAGCGCCGCGACCCCCGCGAGCAGCGACCGGCGGGTGGGCCCGGCTGTTCTGGACCTTTGGTCGGATATGCCCCATGGAGGGGTTCTGTGTGGTGGAGCCATGGGCGCGCAGCTACCCGATGAAGGGCGGGTTATGCCGATCTTTTTCAGTCCGATACCTCGGCCCCGCGCCCTTGACCGCGGGGCCGCCGGGCACTGCCATGGAGGGTATGGCTGATCGCTTCATCGAAGTCTCGCTGGTCAAGCGCGGAATCACCTGCACGGCCCAACTGCTGGACGACCGGGCCCCGATCACCTGCGCGGCGGTCTGGGACGCGCTCCCTCTCGGCGGCGACGTGTATCACGCCAAATACGCGCGCAACGAGATCTACGCCCTCTTCCCGCCCTTCGCGGCATCCGAACCACCGCTGGAGAATCCGACCGTAACGCCGATTCCGGGCGACCTGTGCTATTTCGCCTTCGCGGGTGCCGAGTTGGGCACCAAGGCGTACGGCTACGACCGCGAGGTCCGACCGGGCACCACACTCGTCGACCTGGCCCTCTTCTACGAGCGCAACAACCTGCTGCTCAACGGCGACGTCGGCTGGGTGCCCGGCACCGTCTGGGGCCAGATCGTCGAGGGCCTCGGCGAGATGGCCGAGGCCTGCAACGATCTGTGGCGGACCGGAGCGGAGGGAGAGACGCTCGACTTCCGGCGGGCTTAGGGGGTGTCGTTTGGATCAGGCCGGCTCCAGGAGACGGTGCCTTGTGGCCGACCTCGGCAAGATCCAAACGACACCCCTAGCCCCGCCCGGGGAGAGGGGAGCGTCCGTCCCGGCGGACCGCCGGTGCTCACGGTGTCCCGCCGGGACGAACGCTCCCCTCACCGCCTACTTGCCCGGGGCCGGTACCGCGCCCGTCTCGTAGAGCGCGTGCGCGGCCCGCAGGACCAGGTCGTCCCGGTGACGGGCCGCCACCAACTGGAGGCCGACGGGCAGACCGTCCCCGTCGGCGCCGACCGGCACGGTCGCCGCCGGCTGCTGGGTGAGGTTGAACGGGTAGGTGAAGGGCGTCCACCCCGTCCACCGCCGGTGACCCGATCCCTTCGGCACCTCGGCGCCCGCCTCGAACGCCGTGATCGGCAGCGTCGGCGTCACGAGCAGGTCGTACGCCTCGTGGAAGCGGCCCATCCGCCGGCCCAGCTCCATCCGCACGTCCACCGCGGCCAGGTACTCCAGCGCCGAGTACCGCGCCCCGGCCCCGACGACCTCCCGCAGCCCCGGGTCCAGGAGCTCCCGCTGCCCCGCCCGCAGATGCTGCACGACCCGCGCCGCCCCGCTGAACCACAGCGCGTGGAAGGCGTCCACCGGGTCCGCGAAGTCCGGGTCGGCCTCCGTCACGTACGCGCCGAGCTCCGCCAGCCGCTCCACCGCTCGCCGGACCGCCGACGCCACCGCCGGGCGCACCGCCACCTGCCCGCCGAGCGAGGGCGAGTACGCCACCCGCAGCCCCCGCACCCCGCCGGACAGCGCCTCGGTGTACGACCCGGGCGCCGGGCCCAGCGCCGACCAGTCCCGGGCGTCCGGCGCGCCGACCACGTCCAGCATCAGCGCCGCGTCCGCCGCGTCCCGGGTCATCGGGCCGACGTGCGCGAGCGTGCCGAAGGCGCTCGCCGGGTAGAGCGGGACCCGGCCGTACGTCGGTTTCAGGCCGAAGACGCCGCAGAAGGACGCCGGGATGCGCACACTGCCGCCGCCGTCCGTGCCGAGCGCCAGCGGCCCGGCCCCGAGCGCGACGGCCGCCGCCGCGCCCCCGCTGGAGCCGCCCGCGGTGCGGGCCGGATCGTGCGGGTTGCGAGTGACGCCGGACAGCGGCGAGTCGGTCACGCCCTTCCAGCCGTACTCGGGCGTCGTCGTCTTGCCGACGAACACGGCGCCGTGCTCGCGCAGCCGGGCCACGGACGGCGCGTCCTCGTCCCAGGGCCCGTCCGGCGAGACGGCGCGGGAGCCGCGCAGCGTCGGGTGACCGCGCATCAGCAGGATGTCCTTCACCGTGACCGGCACGCCGTCCAGCCGGCCGCCCGGCTCCCCGCGCCGCCACCGTTCCTCGGAGTGCCGGGCCTCCTCGAGCGCCTCCTCGCCGGTCAGCCGGACGAACGCGTTCACCTCCGGCTGGATCCGCTCGGCCCGCTCGAGGGTGGCCCGGGTCGCCTCCACGGGGCTGAAGTCGCCCTTGCGGTAACCGTCGACGAGCTGTAGAGCGGTCAGCTCGGTGAGGTCGGTCATGCAGCACTCTCCCGCGTTCTTCGGATGTCAGTGTCCGGGCACGTATCCGCGCTTCTTGTCGACCACGTTCGCCAGCGGCCCACCGGTCGCCCAGCTCTCGAACAACTCCACGAACTGCGCGCCCAGTTCGTCCCGCCAGCCGATCGTGTCGCCGCTCATGTGCGGCGACACGATCAGATCGGGGACCCGCCACAGCGGGCTGTCGGCCGCGAGGGGCTCGTGGCTGAACACGTCGAGGGCGGCGCCCGCGATCCAGCGCCTGGTCAGCGCCTCGGCGAGATCGCTCTCGACGACCAGCTGCCCCCGCCCCACGTTCACGAACCGCGCGGAGGGCTGCATCATCCCGAACCGCCGGGCGTCGAACATGCCGCGCGTGTCGTCGGTGAGCGGCGCCGCCGCCACCACCCAGTCGGCGCGGGCCAGCAGCCGGTCCAGGTCGCCGGGCCCGTGGACGCCGGTACGGGCGGTCCGGCCGACCAGCGCGGTGGTGATGCCGAGCGCCTTCAGCGTCTGCGCGATCGCCCGCCCGATCGGCCCGGAGCCGACCACACAGGCGCGAGTTCCGGCCACCCGCAGCGACTCGCGGTGCCGCCAGGTCCGCTCACCCTGCAACCGCAGCGTCGTGGGCAGATCCTTCGCCATCGCCAGGACGAGCGCGGCGACGTACTCGGCGATCGGCTGGTCGAAGACACCGCGCGCGTTGGTCACCACCGTGTCCGACTCGGCCAGCTCAGGACACATCAGATGGTCCACGCCGGCGCTCGCCGTGTGCACCCAGCGCGGCCGCGGACCGTCACCGGGCCACGCCTTCCGTACGGCGTGCGAGGCGAAGTCCCATACGAGCAGCACGTCGGCGTGCGGCAACCGCTCGGCGAGGGTGGTCTCGTCGGCGTGCTCGATCCGGGTCCGGCCGGTCAGCCGGCCCAGCCGGGGGAGCGGCTCGGCGTCCAGGACGAGGAGCGTGGGCGTGGTCATCGGCAGGCCTGTCTCCGGTCGGTGAAAGCAGGGGCGGTTCAGGAGTTGACGGGGAAGTTAACCGGCTGTTGACCTGGGAGTGACGCGGGCGGATTGACCACGCTCGCACCGGAACCTACCTTCGTCAACACGGCCGTGCGTAACGGTGCGTTGTCCTCCCCTCTCTCAGTGTGAGGTCGGTGCGTGCCATGGATATCTCCTTTCTCGGCGGACCAGGTCCGCAACGCGGGGTCGGCGTGGTCGCCCCCTTCGACTTCGCGCTCGATCGGGAGCTGTGGCGATGGGTGCCCGACGACGTGTCGCTGCACATGACGCGAACCCCTTTTGTGCCCGTCGAGGTCAGTCTGGACCTCGCCCGGCTGGTCAGTGAACACGAAACGCTCGGCGAGGCGGTGCGCACCCTCAACGCCATCACGCCCGAGGTCATCGCCTACGCCTGCACCTCGGGCAGTTTCGTCGGCGGCATCGCCGGCGAACGCGCGATGTGCGAGGCGATGACCTGGGCGGGCGCGGTCCCGTCCGTGACCACCTCCGGCGCGCTGCTGGACGCACTGGCCGAGCTGGGCGTACGCCGGGTCGCGCTGGTGACGCCGTACACCGTCTCCGTGACCCGGGCGCTGGAGGCGTACGTCGCCGAGGCCGGCGTCACCGTCACCGGCTGCGCCTTCATGGGGCTGACCCGGCACATCTGGCGGGTCCCGTACCGCGACGTGGCCGACATGGCGCGCCAGGCGGTACCGAGCCCGGGGTCGGCGGACGCCCTGTTCATCTCCTGCACCAACCTCCCCACCTACGACGTCATCCCGCAGCTGGAGGCCGAACTGCGGATCCCGGTGATCTCGGCCAACCAAGTGACGATGTGGGCGGCACTGCGCCGACTGGGTACCCCTGCGGTGGGGCCGTATCAGGCGCTGACCGATCCGTCCGCGCGCATCGGTCCCGCGGCGCAGGGTCCGGTCGATCCCGCGGTGGCGGGCCCGGTCGGTCCCGCGGTCGCGGACATGCCGGGCGTCGGTGACGCTCCGGACACGGAACAGCAGGAAGGGTGGACATGACAGCACTGGGATTCCTGTACCCGGGCCACTCCGGCGAGGACGACTATCCACGCATCGAGCAGCTCCTGGGCAGCGACATCCGGGTGGACCTGGTGCACACGGACATCGGCGAGGACGCGCACCGGGTCGACGCGCTGCGCGAGATGGGCTCACCGCAGCGGCTCGCGGCGGGCGTGGCGGAGCTGCGGCTGGCCGGCGCCGACGCCGTGGTGTGGGCCTGCACCAGCGGAAGCTTCGTGCACGGCTGGGAGGGCGCCCAGGAGCAGGTGCGCGCCCTCGCCCAGGCGGCGGGCCTGCCGGCCTCCTCCACCTCCTTCGCCTTCGTGCACGCCGTGCAGGAGCTCGGGATGCGGCGGGTCGCGATCGGGGCGACCTACCCCGACGACGTGGCACGGCTCTTCGCGGACTTCCTCCGCGCCGCCGGCATCGAGGCGGTGGACGTCGTCAGCTCGGGCATCATCACGGCGGCGGAGGTCGGCACCTGGACCGAGGCGGAGGTGCTGGCCCTGGCCCGCGCCGCCGACCGCCCGGACGCGGAGGCGGTCCTCCTCCCGGACACCGCCCTGCACACGGCGGCCCACATCCCGGCCCTGGAGAAGGAACTGGCCAAGCCGGTCCTCACCGCCAACCAGGTCACCATCTGGGAGTGCCTGCGCCTGGCCGACCGCCGGGTCAACGCACCGGAGCTGGGTGCGCTGTTCACACGGGAGCCGGTGGTGCAGGCCTGACACGGGGGCGGGCCGAGCGGGCCGGTGCCGCCGGGCCGGTGCCGGCCCGGGGTACGCCCTGGCCCGGGGCGCCGAGCCGTGGGCGCCGGCCGGCCCGGGGCCACCCGCGCGCCTCAACGGCCCGGCCCGCCCTGACCGCTTCCGCGGTCGCCCTCGCCCTGGCGGCCAAGCTCGGCCGGCACCGAGCCGGCCGACACGGAAGAACCCCGGTCCCGCTGGAGCGGGACCGGGGTTCTCGTCGAGCGCTGGGCAGGCCTTGCACCTGCATTTCCCCACGGGAAGTGGGGCGTCTTTCCTTGGACCACCAACGCATTGCCGTCCGCTGAGGGTTGACCCCCGCGAGCAGGCAGGATTATCGTACCGCAGCTCTGCCCGGGGCGCACGTCGACGCTCCGGTCGAGGGGGAGCGCCGTCATCCGCACGGTCACTCACATGCACATCGTTCCGCATCATGAACGCGTCACAACCCTTGTCAGCCCCTGGAGGGCCCCCTATTCTCACGCCGAGAAAGCGCTTTCCCGTCTGCGGTATTGACGTGATCACGACAGAGTGTTCGTTCCGGCATGTGAAGGCGAATGGGGAGACCGAGGATGAGACGACCAGTCGCGCTGCGACTCAACGCGGCGCTGGCCACCTTGGCCGTTGCCGCGGCCACCGGTGTGGTGCTGTCGATGCCCGAGGCGGCGGCAGCGGCCAGTGGCGCCACCGGCTATGCCACCCAGAACGGCGGCACGACCGGCGGTGCGGGCGGACAGACGGTCCGCGCCACCACCGGAACCGCGATCCATCAGGCCCTGTGCGGTCGCGCCAGCAGCAGCACCCCGATCACCATCCAGGTCGAGGGGACGATCAACCACGGCAACACCAGCAAGGTGTCGGGCGCCAGCTGCAACACCGCCGAGGACAAGATCGAGCTCAAGCAGATCAGCAACGTCACGATCGTCGGGGTCGGCGGCGGCGCCGTCTTCGACCAACTGGGCATCCACATCCGGGAGTCCAGCAACATCATCATCCAGAACGTGACCGTCCGGAACGTCAAGAAGTCGGGCTCGCCCACGTCCAACGGCGGCGACGCCATCGGGATGGAGAGCGGCGTCCGCAACGTCTGGGTCGACCACGCCACCCTGGAGGCGTCGGGCGGGGAGTCGGAGGGCTACGACGGCCTCTTCGACATGAAGGACGACACCAAGTACGTCACCCTGTCCTACAGCACCCTGCGCAACTCCGGCCGCGGCGGCCTCATCGGCTCCAGCGAGAGCGACCGCTCCAACGGCTACGTCACCTTCCACCACAACCTGTACGAGAACATCGACTCCCGTGCCCCCCTGCTGCGCGGCGGCATCGCGCACATCTACAACAACCACTACGTGGACCTGAACGAGTCCGGCATCAACTCCCGGGCCGGCGCCCGCGCCAAGGTCGACAACAACTACTTCCAGGACTCCAAGGACGTCCTCGGCACCTTCTACACGGACCAGGCCGGCTACTGGCAGGTCAGCGGGAACATCTTCGACAACGTGACCTGGTCCGACCGAGAGGGCGACAACAACCCCGCCGGGCCCGACCCGCAGTCCAACACCAGCGTCGGCATCCCGTACTCCTACAGCCTCGACGCGGCCGGCTGCGTGCCGGGCGTCGTGAGCCAGACGGCGGGCGCGGGCAAGGGGCTGAAGGTCTCGGACGGCAGCTGCACGCCGCAGAACCCGGACCCGACCGACCCCGGACCCACGGACCCGGGCCCCACCGACCCGGACCCGGACCCGACCGACCCCGGTCCCACCGACCCGCCCACCGGCACCAACCTCAGCATCGGGGCGGGCTCCGACGGCTCCTCCAAGGCCGACGGGACGAGCTACGGCAACGTCCGTGACGGTGACATGAGCACCTACTGGTCCCCGTCCGGCTCGACCGGTTCCGTCTCCGTGAAGTGGGGCTCGGCCACCACGGTCTCCAAGATCAACATCCGGGAGGCGCCGGGCTCCGAGGGCACCATCGGATCCTGGCGGGTCGTCAACCACGACACGGGCTCCGTCCTGGCCTCCGGCAGCGGAGCGGGCGTCATCGGCTTCGACCGGACCACGCTGAAGAAGATCACCTTCGAGGCAACCGGCGCCGGCGGCACGCCGAAGGTCGCCGAGTTCGAGACCTACGCCGGCTAGCGAGCGGCCTGGTCCCGCGGGAGTGGGCGGGGAGTGCCCGGTACGCGCGTACCGGCACGGCCCCGCCCTCTTGCATGGGCGCGGGACAATGGACGGTGGCCCACTCCTCCACGGGGAGTGCCCCGGTCCTCGGGGAGGGCCCCCGTACGTATGAGGAGGAGAAGACATGGCGGAGCCCACGCCGCGTCGGAACCAGCCGCGGCTACGCCCCGCGCCCCTGCTCTTCGAGCCGGCGGAGGCGTCCGCCGATCCCGAGCACTTCTTCGACCTCGAGTCGATCGACGATCCCCGGGCGCTGCTGGACCGGGCGACGGAGCTGACGCACGCCTTCCGGGCGGCGGCGGACCGGGCGATGGAGTTCCAGGCGGTGGCGGCGGCCCAGCTGGCCGATCCGCGGCGCTTCGACCGGCTGACGCCCGCGGACATCGCCGAGCGGGCCGAATGGACCGAGGACTACGCCAAGAAGATGGTCGAGTTCGGGCGCGACCTGATGCGCGGCGGCGAGGGCGGCGTGCACGCCGACTAGCTCGGCCGCATATGCCAGGCGGGTGGGCAAGATACTCCCCTCCCCACCCTCCTGTCCCGGTTTCCCGCAACTCAGCGGAGTGTCTACCTCACGCACGGTAGATGTATGCGGCATGAGCAGTACACGCGATGTCGCCCTCCACGCTTCCCCCCACGTCTCGGACGTCACCTCCGACGGAGCCGCCTGGCTGGCCTCGGCGGCCCCGTACCCGCGCAGCACGCTCGCGTTCTGGGAGGAGCGGCCCGAGGCCCCGGTCGTCCTGCCCTGCGGTTCCGCCTTCGACGTGGTGAGCGCCCCCGCGATTTTCGGGCGCCGGATGCTGGACCGGATGTGGGACGAGGGGCCGGGGTCCGGTCCGGTGGCCGAGTTCCGGGGCCGGATGCTGCTGTTCGCCGCGCCGGGCACGGCCCAGCGGCTGCCGTCGCTGCTCGACTGGGAGGAGTGGAGCGCGCGCGGCCGGGAGGGCGGCCGTACGGGCGCGGTGCCGCCGCTGCTGTGCCACGGTGCCGGGGACGCGGTGACCGTGCCGGCTCCGGTGGGCGGGCCCACGCCTTCCGGTTCCCGCTGGCTGGTGGCGCCGGACACCCGCCTGCCCTGGCTGCCGGGCCCGGAGATCCTGCTCTGGGCGGCCGTACGGGCGGCCCGCGCCGCCGTGCGGATTTCGATTTTTCCTCCCGCCGACCAGGGTGCTAAGGTCTACGACGTCAGCAGGCGCCGCTAGCTCAGTTGGTTAGAGCAGCTGACTCTTAATCAGCGGGTCCGGGGTTCGAGTCCCTGGCGGCGCACAGACAACGAAAGGGCCCCTCGCTCAGGCGGGGGGCCTTTTCGCGCGCCCGGGAGCGCCCGGAAGGCGCCGGTCTCACCCCGGCGTGACCTGCACCGTCCACGCCCCCGACGCCGTGCGCCCCGCCACCTCCACCCGTACGCCCTCCTCCGGCACCGTGAAGCTCTCGCCGAGGCTCACCGGGGCGTCGGCGAGCGGGGGGTAGACCGAGTCCTCCCAGCAGGCCTCGGTGTCCGGGTGGGCGTCGATCACCTCGATCGGCCCGCCCCCGGACTCCGCCCCGCTGCGCACCCGGTACACCAGCACCCCCGCCCGGCAGGCGGCGACGTCGTTGCCGACCGGCCCCCGCGCCTCGAAGGCGAGCACGCTGTCCGCGCCCGTGCGCACCACGACCAGCTTCGTACCGCGCCCGAGGCCGAAGGCCGGCGTTCCGGCGGCGCCCGTCACCGCCACCCCCGGCCCGGCCCCCAGCGGCTCCAGTGTCAGCCGCGTGGGCCCGCCGCCCCGCACGCACGCCACCTGCCGGGGCTCCAGCCACCCCAGCTTCCACTTGTGCCAGCCGAAGAGATCCGGAGCCAGTCCGAACTGGCTGCCCATCAGGTCCCAGTCGCCGACGTGGGTGTCCCAGTCGCCCTTGCCGTCGACGGGCCGCTGGTACAGGTCGGGCAGGTCGAAGACGTGCCCGGTCTCGTGGGCCAGGACCAGCCGGTCCGGCGGATGGTTCTCGAAGACCGTGACGACCCGCCGGATGTCGGTGCCGTCGGCCCGCATCGGGGTGTCCAGGTTGACGACCTTCGTCGCGTCGGAGTCCACGCCGGGCGCGTCCGGGTCGGCGACGAAGTAGACGATGTCGTAACGGGAGAAGTCGACGTGCCGGTCGGCGGCGTCCAGCGCGTCGCGCAGGTAGGCGGCCCGGTGCCGGGGGCTCCAGTCACGCTGTATGTCGTACGCAGTCGACGGCCGTGGCATGGGGATCCAGCTCGGCAGCGGGTGCGGGCGGAGCGTGAACGTGCCGTAGGAGGCGCGCTGGAAGAAGCGGGTGGTGGCCGGGAAGTGGTCCGCGGCGAGTTCGGCCGGCGCGGTCAGCGGCTGGGAGTCGGGGAAGGACAGGAACACCATCACCGCGTCCAGGGTGCGGGCGGGCCGCGGATAGGCGGCGTTCCAGGTGTCCAGCCCCTCGGAGTGGTGCACGTCGGTGCGCTGGAGGGCGCAGGGCTCCGGGGAGAAGGGCTCGGCGACCGAGGGAGCGGTGATCAGGGAGGTCGCGGCGAGCGCCGACATCGTGGTGCAGACCGCCGCCGTACTGCGCAGCCGGGACCGGGGCGCCCCCGCCGCCCGGCGACCGGCGCCGAGTCCCTCGAGTGCCTCCCGGGGAAGTCGCCTCAGGGGGAGCTGGCGCGGCACATGAACCTCCGGGTGCGGTCGACGGGACACCGCACCCAGCTTGTGCATGATTGTCGTACTGCGCCCTGTTTGTCTGCACCGGATGGGTGAGCCGTCCGGAATTTCGCGGAGGGCCTCCCGGGCGACACCCCGGGGACACTTACGGAACGTCACAACTGGTCGGGGGCATGTAGAACCCGTCCAGGTGTGGGCAGAAACGATCTGCCAGGGAGATCACTCGGTCCGGAGCATGGAACGGCGGCTGGAAGGGCCCGGTGGCAGCCTCTATGATCGGCACACTTTCCTGCACGAACAGAGCACGAACAGAGATCGAGGCACTGCGGGAGCGAGCGGTGAACGGAACCTCCGAAGGGCCGGCGCCCGCGGCAGACCTCGACCGGTCAGCCGTCACAGAGAGTGACAACCATCTGGCTCCTCGTACGCCGTGTACGGAGCCCCCGACCTACCATTCGGCGTTCGCGGCCGCCCCCCTCGCCATGGCCGTCGTCGACGCCGACGGCATGGTCGTCAGCGCCAACGACACGCTGGGCACCCTGCTCGGCACCGACCCGGCCGCGCTGGCCGGCAGCGCTGCCGCCGACCTGGTCGACCTGGGCTCCGACGCCGGGACCTGGCACGCGTACCGCGAGGTGCTGCTGGGCCGGCAGCCCCGGCTGCGCTGCACCCGGCGGCTGAAGGGGCCCGACGGGCACTCCCTGTGGGTCCAGGTGACGGTCGCGCCCCTGGCCGAGTCCGGGGAGGTACGGGGCGGCCTGCTGCTGTCGGTCGCCGACATCAGCGCCCGGCGCGAGCTCCAGGCCCGGCTGCGCCACCTCCAGATGCACGACCCGGTGACCCGGCTGCCCAACCGCGCGCTGTTCTTCGAGCGCCTGACGGCCGCGCTGGAGGCGGAGTCGTACGAGCACGGCGGCACCGGCCGGATCGGCGTGTGCTATCTGGACCTGGACGGCTTCAAAGCCGTCAACGACACCCTCGGCCACCGCGTCGGCGACCGGCTGCTGGCCGCCGTCGCCGAACGCCTCACCCGCTGTGCCGAGGAGGCCGCCCACGTGCGGTCCGGCGCCCCGCTGGTGGCCCGGCTCGGCGGCGACGAGTTCGCCCTCCTGGTGGAGGACTCCACGGGCACCGACCAGCTCGCCGACCTGGCCGAATCGGTCCTCACGGCCCTCCAGGCGCCGTTCGAGCTCTGCGACCGCCGCCTCTCGGTCACCGCGTCGGTCGGCGTCGTCGAACGCCACACCGCCGGCACCACCCCCACCGCCCTGATGCAGGCCGCCGACACGACCCTGTACTGGGCCAAGGCCGACGGCAGGGCCCGCTGGACGCTCTTCGACCCCGAGCGCAACGCGAACCGCATGACCCGCCAGGCGCTCGCCGCCACGCTCCGGCCCGCCATCGAACGCGGCGAGTTCGCCCTCGAGTACCAGCCGCTGGTCGGGATGGAGGACGGCCGGGTGCGGGGCGTCGAGGCGCTCATCCGCTGGAATCATCCTCAGTTCGGCGTACTGGCGCCGAATCGGTTCATCGCACTGGCGGAGGAGGACGGTTCGATCGTTCCCCTCGGCCGCTGGATCCTGCGCACGGCCTGTCACCAGGCCCGTCGCTGGCAGCTGGACCACCCGGACGACCCGCCGATCTTCGTCAGCGTCAACGTCGCGGTCCGCCAGGTCTGGGACTCCGACCTGGTGGCGGACGTGGCGGCGACCCTGGAGGAGACCGGCCTCGCCCCGCACCTGCTCCAGCTGGAGCTGACGGAGTCGGCGGTGATGGGCTCCGCCGGCCGCCCGCTCCAGGCCCTCAAGGCGCTCAGTGACATGGGCGTCCACATCGCCATCGACGACTTCGGCACCGGCTACTCGAACCTCGCCTACCTGAGCCGGCTGCCGGTCTCGGTCCTGAAGCTGGACGGCGCCTTCGTGCGGGGCTTCCAGTACGACAAGGTCGACACGGGCGCCGGGGTGGACCCGTCCGCCGACGCCGCCGCCGCGAACCCGGCCGACGAGGTCATCGTCGAGGCGATGGTCCAGCTCGCCCACCGGCTCGGCCTGACCGTCACCGCCGAATGCGTGGAGACGTCCGACCAGGCGACCCGCCTGCGCCGCATCGGCTGCGACACCGGTCAGGGCTGGCTGTACTCCCGACCGGTGGCGCCGGATCGCATCTCCGCGCTGCTGGGCCCCGCCGGGCCCGGAGCGGCCGGGGTTCAGGCCGGCGTCGGCAACCCGTAGGCGTCGGCGATCAGCTCGTAGGAGCGCAGCCGTACGTCGCCGCCGTGGGCGTTTGCGGTGAGCATCAGCTCGTCGGCACCGGTGCGCTTGCGGAGATCGTCGAGGCCGGAGCGGACCTCGTCCGGGGTGCCGTGGACGACGTTGGAGTTCCAGGACGCCACGAACTCCTCCTCCATCGGGCTGAAGTCGTACGCCTCGGCCTCTTCCGGCGTCGGCACGAGCCCGGGGCGCCCGGTGCGCAGCCGGACCATGTTCAGCGCGGCGGCCAGCACCTGCCGGCGGGCCTCCTTCTCGTCGTCGGTCGCGAGCGCGGAGACGCCGATGAGGGCGTAGGGGGCGTCCAGGACGGCGGACGGCCGGAAGGACTCCCGGTACAGGTCCAGCGCCGGGACGGTGTTCTGCGCCGAGAAGTGGTGCGCGAAGGCGAACGGCAGCCCGAGGGTGCCGGCCAGCCGGGCGCTGAAACCGGAGGAGCCGAGCAGCCACACCGGCGGCCGGTGGGCCGACTGCACGCCACCGGGCGAGGTCGCCTGCACGGGGCCGGGCACGGCGTGGATACGGCGGTACGGGTGCCCGTCGGGGAAGTCGTCGTCCAGGAACCGGATCAGCTCGGCGAGCTGCTGCGGGAAGTCGTCGGCGCCTTCGTTGAGGCGGTCGGTGCGGCGCAGGGCGGCGGCCGTGGCCCCGTCGGTGCCGGGGGCGCGGCCGAGGCCGAGGTCGACGCGGCCGGGGGCCATGGCCTCCAGTGTCCCGAACTGCTCCGCGATCACCAGCGGGGCGTGGTTCGGGAGCATGACGCCGCCCGAGCCGAGCCGGATGCGGTCGGTGTGGGCGGCCAGGTGGGCGAGGATCACCGCGGGGGAGGAGGAGGCGACGCCGGGCATCGAGTGGTGCTCGGCGACCCAGTACCGGTGGAAGCCGCGGTTCTCCGCGAGGCGTGCGATGTCCACGCTGGTCCGCAGGGCGTCGGTGGCGGTGCGGCCGGCGCCGACGGTCACCAGGTCCAGTACGGAGAGGGGGACGGGAGCGGTGCCGTGGGCCGTGCCCCGGATCTCCTCTGCGGCGTCTGCGGGCATGGTGGGGTGCCTCCTGTGTCGTGACATTCGCGCGGGTCGCTGCGCGGCGTAACAGGAGGGTGCCTCCGGTTATTCCCCGGTGGGGGTCCTGAGGGCGGTGAGGAAGGCGGCGAAGGCGGGGGCGGGGAAGGTGAGCGTGGCCCCGGCGGGGGCCTTGGAGTCGCGGACGGCTATGTGGGGGCCGCGGTGGGCGACCTCGACGCAGTCGTTGCCTTCGCCGCCGCCGGAGTAGGACGACTTCTGCCACTGCGTGGGGGTGGTCATCGTTTCCCTCACAGCTCCTTCGTCAGATCGTGAATGAGCTCGCGCGACCGCTCCGGGGAGAGCGATTCGTCCCTCACCCTACGAAAGAGCTTTCGGAAGTGGCCCAGTTGGGCTTCGGAATCGAGGAAGACCGTGCCATGCGGTGCGTCGCGTACCACGGTGTCCAGGCGGGGCACGGCTCCGCCCACGTGCACCATCGCGCTGCCGGCTCCCGCGAAGTCGTCCAGTGCGAACGGAATGACGCGAACTGTGACGTGCTCGGCCTCGGACATCTCCACGATGCGCGCAAGCTGTCTCCGGGTCGCAGCACGTCCGGCCACCTTGATCCGGAGCGCCGCTTCGTGGATCAACGTCTCGTAGGGAACTGGATCAGGGCCCTCGACGATGACCTTCCGCTTCATCCTGTGGCGCACCCGGTGCTCCACCTCGCGGTCGGGGAATTCCGGGTTCATGTAGGTGAAGAGGGAGCGGGCGTAGTCCTCCGTCTGGAGCAGACCTGGCACGTGGATGACCGCCACATCGCGGCGGAATGTCGCGTGATGGTCCAGCTCGGCGAGATCCTGATAGGCGGCGGGCAGCACGCCGCGATAGTCGTCCCACCAGCCCCGGACCCGGACCGTCGCCATGGCTGCCAGTGCATCGATCAAGTCGCCTTCGGAACAGGCGTAGTTGGCTGCGAGGCGGCGCAGTCGCTCCTCGCTCACTCCGACGATTCCGGACTCGATCTGGCTGATCTGGACGGAGTTCACGCCGAGAAGGGCTGCCGCCTCGGTTGCCTTGAGTCCCGCGGCTTCCCGCATCTTTCTCAGTTCAGCCCCCAGGCGCCCCTGACGTGCTGTGGGCGTGCGTCTCGGCGGCACGACTTCCTCCTCGCTCAACGGACGCTCTCGGGCGGCTCGTTCGGGGCAAGGTTACGCGACTCGCTTGCTGAGTAATAAATTTATGACCTACTGTCGGTGACGCAACGCACACCCTGTGAAGTCGCGGGATGTTCGGAAGCGCACCGCTTCGTCCTGCCATGACGGCTGCGGCAATGCCACCGCATCCCACACCCCCTCCACGTCTCCGAAGGAGTCCGCGTGCCCGAAAACGATCCGTGGGAGTACTCCCTCTACATCCCGAACGACCCCCGCGCCGTCACCGTGTGCCGCCGCACCCTCCGGCTGATCCTGACGATGCACGGGCTGATCCGGCTGGTCGACGTCGCGGAGCTGCTGGCGACGGAGTTGGTCTCCAACGCCGTGCGGCACACCAAAGGGCCCGCCGCCCTGCGGGTGCGCTGGGCGGCGGGCGTGCTGCGGATCGGGGCCTGGGACGCGGACCCGTCACCGCCCGAGCCGCCGCGGCCGTTCGACCGGGCCGTGGACCGGGAGGACGGGCGGGGCCTGGCGCTGGTGCGGGCCTGCGCCGACGTGTGGGGGTGGCAGCCGCTGGCGAGGGAGGGCAACCGGGGCAAGTACGTCTGGTGCGAACTGGGTAGCGCGCCGACGCCGGGGAGACGTACGGCCTGAGTCAGGGACGCCACGCCACCGGGAAGACCGGCCGACCGGCCACCGTTTTCACACTCCGCGGTGACAGTTCTGGTGACTCTGTGCCGCAGTCGGCCAGCGCAGAGGGTGATCAGAACGGGGACGCTTCCCGTCACGCAGAGGTGCGGCCGACGAGTGCGGAGTGTGAGCAGAACCGCGCCACGGTGGTGAGCCTGGACGCTTACCGTCCGGTCCCGCAGCAGCGCCCCGACCCTGGGCCTGAAGCAAAGCGGCCGGAATCGCTCGGGGGTACCAACCCTTTCCTTGCACTGCTCTAGCGAACCGGAGAAGCCCCGGCCTGTCTGGCCGGGGCTACTTTGTTGCTTCGACTACGCCGTGGGGCAGGGCAGTTCAGGCATTGAGTGGTTCGGGGAGCACGTCACCACCGTCAGGGACAGATACGAGGGACGCTCAAGGTAGAAGCCGAACGGCACATCACCGCCCGTCTGCAGTCGTTCGGCAGAAGCATTGACGAGTTGGGTCAGGCGGGTGGTGTCCTGGTCACGCTCGGAGGCGAACCGGGGCGCGTACTCGGCCAGCCGTTCACCGATCCACGCTGCCGCTTCCTTGGCCTCGTCTCAGGTGCCACGAACTAAAGAACGGGGCTTGATGAGCCAGTACGCCGTTTCGATCGGTGGCAGGTCGCACGTCGGGAACTCGGTCACCACCTCCCGGTAGCGCTTGAGTAGCTGCTCTGCCTTCACGTCCTCATTGGACACTGGCGCCGGTGGAGGCTCAGGGTGCGGGGGGCGCCGTAGGGCTTCATTGTCGAAGCGCTCTTTTGGGCCGGTCCATAGGTAGCCGTGGTGGTGCACCGGTCGTTCCCGTTCGATTGGCGCCAGCCGGGCCGCACCCAGGGACGGGGGATGAACCCGGCCCGACTGACGGGAGAGGAGGATCAGACGTTCAGACCGAAGCGCGCCGGGTCGATACCGGCCGCGTCCAGCTCCTCCGTGGTGAACCGCAGCGGCTGCGCGTCCGGCCGCTTGCTGTCCCCCAGGGCCCAGGTGTCTTCACCGGTCCGGGCCAAGGTCACGCACCCCTCCGTACAGGGGCCGCCGCACGCCTTCACGAACGAGGCCCTGCTGATGTCGAGCGCGTACAGGTCGGTTCCGTTCTGCATCACTGCACCTTCCTGCTAACTAATCGCGGTCATGGCTGACCGCCGCCGCCCATTTGAGCGGGAGTTCAAGGGAATGGCCACGCTTCAGCGGTCGGAGCGCTTGCCGGACCCCGAGCACCGGAAGCACTGGCACGGTGGCCATTCAGACGTAGCCAGGGGCGGAAGATTGTCCGTCGAGAACACGGCCCGCTCGCGTTCCCAGTTCTGCCCGGAATCACGAGAGATCCGAATCGTCATCAGAGGGCGTTTGGTGAACATCTGAGCGTATGTTTCCTTGCTCAAGAGCTGTGCGCCTGCGCTTGGTGCTGGCGCAGTTCCACATTTGCGTCAGACACTGCGCTGTAGTCGCTCGTGGACCGAGCATCATCCCGACTCACGCAAAAGCTGAGACATGTGCTGCACCCTGGTACTGCTCTCGGTTCCGAGGGCAGTTCCGCCAGTACGTACCCCTGGGGTTTCTGCGTACCCGTCATCGATCCTCCCCGGCCTTATGGTCTATCCATGATCTACCAGGTGGAGGGATTCACCGAGCAATATTCCCGTTCTGGACTAAAGATCAGCGGTAAGCATCTGCCCATCGCTGAAGCAGAATCCTTGCCTCTTCGCCGAAGTGGGCATGGCGTTCGAAGAGTGCAAACACGGCGAGGTACTCGGAGACGTCACGAGCATCCCGAAACACCATTCGGCCTGTGAAGTTCTCTACCGTGGCAAGCCGGCCGTCGTAGACCGTGAACGTGTTCATAGGACCGCGGGGTATATCGGCCCCTGTTGGGATGACGCCGATACAAAGATTCGGCAGGCGAGACAGTGATATGAGACGGTCGATCTGCATTGCCATAGCAGGGGGCGGAAGTATCGCCCATCTTGCCGCTTGTTCGGTGAGCAGGAAGGTGAACGACTTCGATGTGTCGTAGAGAACCGTCTGACGCTCAAGCTTGCGTGCCACTGTCTTGGAGGGATCGCCCGGGGTGTGGCTCAGGCTGGCGCGAATAAGCTCGGGAGTGGCCAGCAGGCCCGTAATCATTGCTGGGAGGAAGTAGCGCAGCTCCGTGGCCTCGGCCTCCAGCGAAGCCAACTCCGTCTGTCGCTTTTCCATGCCGCGCCGCCAGGAAGAGCGTTTGTCCTGCCACTCCGTGTTCGCAATGCGCGCGAGAGCCGTAATCTCTGCCACTATTTCCGGAGGGGCGTCAATTGCCTGAAGGATGCGCTCAACGTCCGTGAGCCTCGGCGTCTTCTTTCCCGTCTCGAACTTACTAATTTGACTCTGAGACATGTTGCAACGCCGAGCGAGCCGGTCTCCTGTGAGACCGGCCCGCTTCCGTAGCTCGCGGAGCTTTTCCGCCAGGTCGGTCCTGGACTGACCTAGCTGTTCAGGCTCGAATGTCACCCGCATTCTCTCACGTACTCGGCAAACGGTACGGAGTGAGCAACGGCAATGCGCTTCCACTCCAGGTAAGGAGTGATATCGCCCTTGAGCAACTCTCGATTGATCTGTGTGCCGTCCGGCCGGAACTTCAGGTGGACGATTCTTGATTCGTCGAACATCCACCAGTCAGTATTCGACAGAGGGAGTCCGTAGTCATTCTGGGTCACGTCCAGGATGCGGATGTCTTCACCGGCGTTGATGTTGCCAGGAATTCCCCAAGCGAACTGGTATCGCTGGTAGTCCGTCAACGGCTGACGGACGATCCGCACTCGACCGATGGCACGCCCCGACGTCACGAAACCCCGTACACGCTCATGCCACCGTGCATTGTGGTCGACAGGCTTAGGCTCCCCTCGAAGGAAGCGAGCGACGTTCTCAGCCTCCTTGGGCATGGCGTAGGTGGGTTGGGCCTCGAAGCGCCACGCCGCACGCTCGTACGCGTCGAACGTCCTCCGCCACTCGTCACCATCCAAGAGCACGTACGGCCTCCCTGAGTACCGCCTCCGGGATCTCCACCAGGGCCTCACCCTCCGGCGGCTGGAAGGCACCGGACAGGTTCCCCTGAACCACGATGGAGCCACTGACCGTGCGGTAGACGTTCGGGCAGTCGTCGTCGTCACAGTTGGGCCCGTTGAAGCTGCCCGTCAGCCGCGTCAGGTCGCTGCGCGCCATGGTGCCCCCTCTCGTCCGGCCCCGGTTGGGCCCCTGCCCGACGACGCTACGGAGCCCATCACCCCTCGTCTATGCCGACTCTGAAATATTCCCGATCCGGCATAAACGATCTTGGCTACGGGGAACGGTCGTGCATGGGTGGAGAGTTGAGCCAGGTCAGGGACGCCACCCCACCCGGTGCTCCGCCAGGTGCGCCAGCACCGCGTGGTTCGCCTCCCAGCCGTCCGGGAACTTCACCAGCGTGCCCAACTGGACCGGCTCCGTGGACGGATAGTCGTCCAGCAACCCGCTCACGCCCTCCCGGCAGACCACGATGCACGCGTGCCGGTGCCGGGAGGTCAGCACGCACAGGCGGCCCGTCTCCAGGTGGAAGGCGGTGGCGTCGGGGCGGCCGGAGAGCGGGTGCAGGACGACGGTGACGTCGTACTCGCGGCCCTGGAGCCGGTTGGCCGTGTCCACGGTCACCTCGGTCACCCCGAGGCCGGCCAGCGCGGCCCGTACCGCCGCCGCCTGGTCGCGGTGCGCCGTGCCGACGGCGATGCGGCCGGCGGTCAGGGGGACGGGGTCGGGGAAGCGTTCGGACGTCGCCCTGCCGTCCCGGTCCAGGAGCCGCCGGACCACCGCCGCCACCGCCCGTACGGCCTCCGGATCGGTGCGCGGCGTGTGACCGGCGGGCAGCTCCAGCAGGCCCCAGCCCGAGCGGGCGGCCTCGTCGATCACCTGGTCGGGGCCCGATCCGTCCGACGCCACGGTGAAGGACAGGGCCCGGTCGCCGTGGTCCGTGCCGCTGCGGAACGGCGTGAACGGGTAGAACGCGTCGGAGACCAGCCGTGCCGCCGACGCCGGGAGCCGCCACGACACCGGCAGCCGGTGCTGGGGGAGGGCGGGATTGTGCGCGAGGAGTGTGGTCACCGCGGAGGCCGACGGGTCGTACGACAGGCCCGCCCACTGCTCGCTGCCCACGGTCGCGAACGGGTCCAGCTGACCCGGGTCGCCCACGAACAGCGCCCGCTCGAAGAGCCCGGCGACCGCCAGCAGCGAGTCGGAGCGCATCTGGTACGCCTCGTCGACGATCGCGTGCCGCCACGGCTCGTCCACCTTGACGTGCGCCCACTTCGCGGCGGTCGACAGGACGACGGCCTGTCCGGCGAGATCGGCGGCCTTCGCCGACTTGCGCACGTTCGCCAGGTCGTCGAGCGCCTTGTCGTACGGATCGGCGTCGCTGCTGTGCAGGCGGCCCACCGGCAGGTCGGGGTTCTTCTCCGCCAGGCGCAGGACCAGGTCGTCGACCTGGGCGTTGGTCTGCGCCACGACCATCAGGGTCCGGCCGGCCTCGGCCAGCTCCAGCGCCGCCCGTACGACGAGCGTGGACTTGCCCGCGCCGGGCGGGGAGTCGACGACGACACCGCGTTCGGTGCCGTGCAGGGTGTCGTGGAGGATCGCGGCGGTGGCGCGGGCGGCTTCGGCGCCCGGGTCGAATCCGGCCTCGACGGGGGCGGTGGTGGCCTCGGCGGTCACAGGATGTCCTCCTCCGTCCGGGCGTCGGCGGCCTCCGGTACGGCGGCCGTCTCGCCGGGCGGTCCGCCGTGCGTCCACGGGGTCTGGTCCGGGTCGGGCAGCTTCGCCCCGCCCCGCTGCTCGTGTTCGAAGAGGGTGAAGCAGACCAGGTCGCCCTTCTCGGGCACCGACCCGGCCTCGGGCTCCTTGCCGCGGCCCATCTTGTCGACGATCCGCAGGACGAGGACACCCTCGTCCTGCGGATCGACGAACTCGGCCGCCTGCGGCTTGCCGCCCAGTGACCGGTAGACCTTCACCCGCTCGCCGAGATGCGGGCGGTCGTCGGTGCGGACCGTGACCAGCGGGCGCGGACTGGGCCGCTTGCTCTCGCTGTACGCCATGACCACGTCGGTGACCTCCCCGGCGAACGCCTCGCCGGACAACCGCCGCCCGGCCATCACCAGCGGATCGTCCAGCGCCTCCTGGGCCTCCAGCCGGGCCTGCTCGCGCTCGCGCGTGGCGAGCTTGTTCGCCGCCGTCACCGCGTCGTCGCGGCGCGGCTGCGGGGGCTCGCCGGACAGGACACGGTCGCGGTGGGACGTGAACGACCAGCGGTCGCGGGTCCAGCGGTCCTCGACATGCGCGCCGACGGGCAGCTCCCGCAACAGGTCCAGGCCCCGCCACACCGCGTCCCAGGTGGGCCGCGTACGGCTCTCGACCAGGGTGCGGATCTCCCGCTCGGCCGCGGTGAGCGCGCCGAGCCGTTCGTCGGCCTCCAGGCCGTCCTCGGCGGCGGCGAGCGCGGTGCGGGCACGGTCGAAGCGCTCGATGGCGGGGGCGAGCAGCTTGTTGTCGAAGGCCGGGTCGGTCGCCGGGCCCGCGGGCGGGCACAGCAGCTGGCCGCCCGCGTCGCGTGCGAGTTCGGCACGCCGCGCGGCCTGCGCGCCGGTCAGACCCTCGCCGCCGGCCTCCGGCGCGATCCAGGCCAGCAGCGCCCCGAGGTGCTGGTCCTCCAGCGTGGACTGGCCGGTCGCCCAGTGCCGGCCCAGCAGGTCGGTCATGGCGAGGAGGAGGGAGGAGCCGGGGACCCGGGCCCGCTCTCCGTAGTGGGTCAGCCACCGGCCGAGCAGCGGCACCCTCGGCGGCGCGGGGTGCGGTGTCTCCGGGTCCTGCTCCGCCGTACGCCGGAACCGCATCGACCGGCCCAGCAGCCGTACGAAGTCGATGCCGGCCCGGCTCGGCACGACCAGCTGCGCGGCGTCCGCGCACAGGTCGACCTCGACCTTGACCCGCTTGCCCGTCTCCGGGTCGGTCTCGGTGCGCTCCGCGGCCTCGACGTCGTCGGCGTACGCCTCGACGTGCGGCAGCACGATGCCGGCCAGCTCGGCCAGGAAGGCGAAGCGCAGGTCGCGGTCGCGGGGCTGCGGGACGACCAGCAGGTGCGGCGCGTCCCGGTCGGTGCCGGCCAGGGCCCCGAGCGGGGCACCGGCCTCACCGGCGGTGATCAGCGGTACGAAGACCAGTGGACGGTCGGACAGGTGCCGGTGCCGGACGGTGGCGGCGGGCTGGGCGCGGCCGGTGCGCACGGCCTCCAGGCGGGCGAGTGTGGTGATCAGTGACACCCGGCCACCCCGCTCCCGCCGGCTCCGGTGCCGGCCGTCGCGAGCGCCTCCGCACGCAGCCGCGCCGCCCTGCGCAGGGCGGCGACCGCCGGGTCGGCGGGATCGCCCGCCTCCCCGCGGGCCGCGGCCAGCACGTCCTCGACCGTCGACAGTCCGCCGAGCTCGGCCCGGACCGGCCGGCCCAGCGAGGTCACCGCGCCGGACTCCCGGGACCGGGCGCGGCAGTGGAAGGCCAGCTCACAGGCGGACAGGCACTCGGGCGCGTACGTCGCGGGGACCGCCTCGACCGCGGCCGTCAGCTCCTCGGGCGGCAGCCCGGGGGAGAAGCAGACGCCCTCGGGCAGCGTGTCGGCGATCTCCTCGACGCGGGTCAGGCGGGCCAGCTGGCGTTCGGTGACCGCGCGCTGCTTGCGCACGTCGACGGCGGAGGCGGTGGGCAGGTTGGAGAAGTCCTTGGGGCAGACGAGGAGCACGCGGTGGCGTACGCGCGGGGCGGGGTCCAGCCGGGCGGCGACCCGCTCCAGGGCCAGCACGTACACCGCGGCCTGCCGCGCGGCGGCACCGACCTTCGCCGGGTCGGCGGAGCCGTCCAGCATGGGGAAGGACTTGATCTCGACAACCGTCCAGCTGCCGTCCGGGTGGACCACCACGGCGTCCGGCTCCAGGAACGCGGGGGAACCGGCGACCTCGAGGGCGAGCATCGGGTGGTCGAGGAGCGTCCAGGTCCCGGGTGTGCCGGTGGCCTCGCGCAGGGCCAGCGACGTCCGGGCCGCGCGGCCTTCGGGACCGGTCGCGGACAGGTCGGGCACGTGGGCGCCGGCGGGCGGTTCCGCGCCCCGGTCCAGTTTCTCGTGCACGAGCCGCAGCAGCTCGGCTCCGCCGTCCGCCTTGACCCGCGCCTCGAAGGCGTTGCCCCGCGTGAACGCGAACTGCGACTGCCCGAAGACCGCCGGCGAGCCCAGCGCGCTCGCGAGCGACGCCTTGTCCACCCCGGCACCGTCGAGGATCGCGCGCCGGCGGCAGCCGGGGTTGGCGGCGAGGGCGGCCAGGGCTCGAGCGTCCAGCGCCTTGGCGGGTACGTCGGGACCGCGCAGCTCAGCGAGCCGGTGCCGGAGTCTCGTCCCCCGCGTCCGCGGGGGAGGGGTCCGGCTCGGCTCCCGGTCCGAACCGCTGCTCGCGCTGCCGTGGAAATCGCTCACCCGCGGAAGTCTGGCATCCACCACTGACAATCGTGGAACCCGCGCCCGCCGGGGCCTGTGCGGCCGGTGTGAAACGGGCCGCGACCCGGGTCCGTACCCGGTCCGCCGTCCGCAGCACGTACGGCGTCAGCAGCAGTCCCGCGCCCATCACGGCGGCGCCCGCGACCGCGTCGAGGAAGTAGTGGTTGGCGGTGCCCATCACCACGACCGTGGTCACCAGCGGGTAGACGACGCCGGCCACCTTCGTCGTGCGCGTGCCGCCGTAGCGCCACAGCATCACCCCGCACCACAGCGCCCAGCCCACGTGCAGGCTCGGCATGGCCGCGTACTGGTTGGTCATCCCGCCCAGGCCGCGCGGCGCGCTCGCCTCGCCGCCCCACCAGCCGTACGAGCTGTAGTGGGCCATCGTGTCGACGAAGCCGTGGCTCGCGTCCAGCAGCCGGGGCGGGCAGGTCGGCAGCAGGGTGAAGCCGATGAGGCCGATGAACGTGGACGTCATCAGCCAGGTACGGGCGGCCCGGTAGCGCACGGCGCGCGAGCGGAAGATCCAGATCAGGAGCGCGGGGGTGACCACGTAGTGCAGCGACGCGTACCAGAAGTCGGCCGGTATGCCGATCCACGGCTCGCGGGTGAAGAGGCGGTTGAGCGGGTGCTCCGCGTTGAGGAAGAGCGCCTTCTCCACCCGCAGGATGGTCAGGCCGTGATCGACCGCGTCGGAGACGTCACCCCGGACGAGGAGGCGGCCCGCGGAGTAGCAGGCGTACACGAGGACGATGAGCGGCAGCTCGGTCCACCAGCGCAGCCGAGTTCTGGGGGCCGCCTCGGTGCCCGGTGTCTCGGTTTGCGGCAATCCGATCGCCCTCCCCCTTCGTTCTCGCGCGCGCCTCGGACGGACACGGGCATGCCACTCTACGGCCTCCGTGCGCCCGGCCGGCCGGGCGCCCTCGGCCCTGATAGACGCCGGGATCGCCCGCCGGGTTGCCCGCGCGCGGCGTGCGCGATGATGGAGTGGTCCCCTCAGACATTTCTCCCGGAAAGGCGTCTTCATGGCACCGCGCATCCTGCTGGCCCGGCACGGACAGACGGAGTGGTCGCTGTCCGGCAGACACACCGGCAGGACCGACGTGCCGCTCCTGGAGGAGGGCAGGCGCGGCGCCAAGCTGCTCGGCGAGCGGCTGCACCGGGCGCCGCTGGAGGGACTGCCCGGCGTCGAGGTGCGCACCAGCCCGCTGTCCCGCGCGCGCGAGACCTGCGAGCTCGCCGGTTTCGGCGAGCGCGCCCGGAACTGGGACACGCTGATGGAGTGGGACTACGGGGCGTACGAGGGCATGACTCCGGACGAGATCCAGGCGGTCCGGCCCGGCTGGCTGATCTGGCGGGACGGGGTGCCCGAGGGGGAGACCCTGGCGGACGTCACCGCGCGCGCGGACGAGGTCGTGGCGTGGGCGCGGGAGGCCGACCGCGACGTGCTCGTCTTCGCGCACGGGCACATTCTCCGGTCGATCGGTGCGCGGTGGCTGGGGCTGCCGCTCGACTTCGCGGGGCGGATACGGCTGAATCCGACGTCGCTGTCGGTGCTGGGGTGGGCGTACGGGGAGCCGGCGCTGGAGAGCTGGAACGACCTGGGACACCTGGCGGGCTGACGTGGCCGCGGGCTGCGAGCGCCGGACGGCGCGCATGTGGCCGGGTGCGCCGTCCGGCGCCGCGGGGCTGCGGGGCTGCCCGCCCAGGGGGCGGTTCAGGCACGGACGGAGAGGGGAGGCACGACTCCCGCGGCCGGGGCGGCACGGCCGCGGCTCGCGGGCGGCACGGGTGGCTGTCGCGGGGGAGTGCCGATGGGGCTCATGCCGTTCGCGGCAGGGCCGCGTGGCGGTCCAGGAAGGCGGAGACGTCCGATGCCCGCCGGTGCGGGAGGAGTACCCGTGCCGTCGCGGACAGCATCGTGTGGACGCGTGACGACTGGACCTCGCCCAGCAGGTCCAGGACCCGCATGCCAGCCCCCGCCGCCTCGTCGGGCCGGCCGCCGCGCGCCAGGTCGTCCGCCAGTTCCGCCGAGTACAGCGCGAGGTTCCGGGTGAAGTGCGGGTCCTGCCGCTCGGCCGCCCGGCGCGCGTGCCGTGCCGCCCGGGGCCAGTCGCCCAGGGTGGACCAGCACTGGGCCTCCAGGCCTTCCAGTTCCGCCTCGCCGTAGAAGCTCATCCACTCCGGGTCGGCGTCCGAGGGGCCGCGCCCGAAGAAGGCCTGCGCGCGGGCCAGCGCCTGCTCGCAGCCGACGCGGTCGGCCAGCCCCGCCCAGCCGCCCGCCTCGCGCAGCGCGAGCAGCGACATCAGCCGGGCCGAGCCCAGCGGGCGGGCGGCGCGCTGCGCGGCCTGGGCCGCCCGCACCGCCTCGCGCGGACGCCCGGCGTCGCGGGCCAGGAACGCCATGTTGCAGAAGGCGTGCGCCTCCAGACCGGGGTCACCGGTCATCCGGGACGTGGCGAGGGCCTCGGCGTAGTGCGAACGCGCGTCGTCGAAGCGCCCGGAGTCGTGCGCCAGCCAGCCCACGGAGATCGCCAGCTCACCGGCGCCCGAGTAGAGCCGGTCCGCCGTCACCTGCCGGGTCGCGCCGGCGTCCAGCAGTGCGTACGCGGTACGCAGCGGGGCCGCCGCGCGCCGGTAGAGACCGTCGGCGCCGTGCCGGTCGTCGAGCAGCCGGATCCGGCGGACGGCTTCCTCGAGGGCGCCCGCGTCGCCCGCCCCGGCCCTGCGCACGGGGCGCTGGGCCGCCGCGGCGTCGAGGGCGAGCCCCAGGGGGCCCAGCGAGGCGGCGGCCACCGTGGCACCGCTCGTCATGAATGCGCGACGCAGCACGTCGCTCTCCTCGTTGTTGTCGTGCGTGTCTGGCGTCTCATACGGTTCGCGCGCCCCACGGGTCTCACTCGTGGTGCGCGGGGACCCCCCGATGTGCGCCCGGGGCGCGTCCTCCGCGGTATGCGCCCGGCGCCCGCGTACCGACGAGCGGGGCGCGAAGCCCAGGTCGGTGAGCGTGCGGCCGGGGAACATGTGGAGGAACACCCGCTCGTACGCGTAGTTGGGGCAGCGGATCTCCCCCGCCTCCACCCGTCCGATGTAGCGCGCGTCACAGCTGACCCGCTCGCCGATCTCGCGCGCGGCCCGCCGCACCGCCGCCGCGAACTCGGCGGGCGAGCGCCTGCCGCGCAACTGCCGGAAGGCGGGGTTCGGCCGCGTCGGCCGGTCGGGCTGGGCGGAGGTCACCGTTGACGACGCCATGGCCGGGTCCTCTCGTGCGAACCGTCGAACCATGCCGGACCAGGGGCGAGTCAATGGGGACTTCTCCGTTTGTCATCCCTGTTTCCGGCGAGCAAGAACGTACCGTCTGTGACAGAGCGACCACGCGGTGTTTGGCTACAAACCGGATATCTCATCCCCGATCTGCCATGAAGTGCCATCCTTTGCGGCTGACTTGTGCCGTAGCCGTTGACGGTCCGGCGCGTTGAACCGGATGGACCGGGAGGCCCCCGACTCCCGACCCGCTCGTCCAAGGAGGAGTTTCGTGGTGGAGGCCGGGATGGACACCAGACGGATCAGCGATCCCCCCTGCGAAGCCTGCGACGTCGTCACCGTGCCGACCCGGCAGGGCCTGGAGGCGGTCGACATCCTCAGAAGGGGCGCCGGTGAGGGGGTGGGGCCGGTGATCCACGACGACTGCTGCGACACTCTGGGCTTCCTGGTGCCCCCGGGCACGGCCGCCGCCTGGGACGTGCCGGGAAGCACCTGCACGGAGACGGACGGCCGTGGACTGAGCCTCGACCTGCCCCCCGAGCCGCCCGTGGAGGGCTCGGACTGGCTGCTGCCGCCCGGCGAGGCGGACCTGGCGACCGACCCCGCGGTACTGCGGGCCGCGCTGGGTGAGGCGGCCCGGCTGATCGAGGCCGCCGACAGCTGTAGCTGAGCCACGCCGGCCGAGTCACGGAGCCTGAGTCACGCCGCCTGAGCCACGTCGTCCGAGTCACGCCGCCTGAGCCACGCCGGCCGCGCACGTCGGCCGCGCACGTCGGCCGCGCACGCCGGTCCACCCGTACGGTGTTCTCCAGGGGCGCCGATAATGGGCCGATGGGAAAGTCCAGGAACGCCCGCCGCGGGCGCGCTGCCGCCGAAGCCGTCGCCGAGAACGTCGACGGCGGGCGCGCCGAGCTGATCCCCGACCGCGAGCGCGGCCGGGCCTGGACGCTGCTGATCGACGGTGCCCCGCAGTCGCACGTCGACCTCGACGACCCGGCGCACCTGTCCTTCGAGTACCAGCGCCGTCTCGGGCACGTCATCGACCTGGCCGCCCCGCCGGGCAAGCCCGTGCAGGCCGTGCACCTCGGCGGTGGCGCCTTCACCCTCGCCCGTTACATCGCCGCCACCCGGCCCCGCTCCACCCAGCAGGTCGTCGAGAAGGACGCGGGCCTCGTCCGGCTGGTCCGCCGGGAGCTTCCCCTGGACCCCGGCGCCCGCATCCGGGTGCGCTCCGCCGACGCCCGCGCCGGACTGGCCAAGGTGCCCGACGGCTGGGCGCGACTGGTCGTCGCGGACGTCTTCAGCGGGGCGCGTACCCCGGCCCACCTGACGTCCACCGAGTTCCTCGACGAGGTCCGGCGCGCGCTCGCGCCCGGCGGGGTCTTCGCCGCCAACCTCGCCGACGGTCCGCCGCTCGCCCACCTGCGCGGGCAGATAGCCACCGCCGCCGGCCGCTTCCCGGAACTCGCCCTCGTCGCCGACCCGGCCGTACTGCGCGGCAAACGGTTCGGCAACGCGGTCCTCGTCGCCTCCGACCACCCGCTGCCGGTCGCCGAACTCACCCGGCGCGCCGCCTCCGACCCGCACCCCGCGCGCGTGGAACACGGCCGCGCGCTGACCGACTTCACCGGGGGCGCCGTACCCGTGACGGACGCGGCGGCGGTGGCCTCCCCGGCGCCGCCCCCGTCCGTCTTCCGGTGACTCAGTAGCTGCCGATCTCCACCCGCGGCGGCCCGTCGTGCCAGGTGCAGAACACCGACACCCGGTCCGCGCCCGAGGTGAACTCCACCCGGATCCACGACTCCGTCTTCCACACCTGCATCGACCAGCCCGCACCCGGCGTCGCCGACACCAGGGACGCGGACGACGTACCGAGGTCGAAGACCGCGCGGCCGCCGTCGGTGTCGTAACTCCTGACCCGGCCGGACGTGGTGGGGGAGGGGCTCGTCGGAGCCCCGGGGGAGGCGGACGGCGCGGTTCGCGACGGGGTGGGGGACGGCTTGTCGGGGGTCCCGCTCGGCGCCGGCGAGGGACTGCCCGACGGGGACGGCCGCCTGGTGGACGAGGCCAACGACCCCGGACCCGCGGCGTCCTGCGACTCCCGAGTCTCCCGAACGGCCTCGTCGGCCGCCGTGATGGGCAGGGCGCGGGGGCGGTCGTAAGCCGTGCCCGCCATCACCGTGTGGACACCCCACCACGACAGCGTGACCGCCGCGCCGGTGGCGAGCAGCCAGGCGAGTACGTGTACGAGTCCTCTGCGCATCGCGGCCATACTGCCGCACGGGTCACACACGTGTCGCCCGAACGGAGCCGGAACGGCGTCAGGAACGAGGTCGGAGGAGGGCGGAGCGAGGGCCGGCCGGCGCCGGGCCGGAGTTGTCCACAGGCCCGCACCGGGCTCGCCCGCATGGCGTACGGTGCCGCCCATGGCAAGTGTGCTCGTGGTCGAGGACGACCAGTTCGTACGCTCGGCGCTCATCCGGCATCTGACCGACGCCTCGCACACCGTGCGCAGCGTCGGTACGGCGCTGGAGGCGCTGCGCGAGGTCGCCCATTTCCGTTTCGACGTGGTGATCCTCGACCTCGGATTGCCCGATCTGGACGGCTCCGAGGCGCTGAAGATGCTGCGCGGCATCACCGATGTACCAGTGATCGTGGCCACCGCCCGGGACGACGAGGCGGAGGTCGTGCGGCTGTTGAACGCGGGCGCGGACGACTACCTCACCAAGCCGTTCTCCGTCGAGCACCTGTCGGCCCGGATGGCGGCCGTGCTGCGCCGCGCCCGGTCCGGCCCCGCTCAGGCGGTGCCGTCGACCGTCATCCGGGTCGGCGGCCTCACCGTCGACCCGCTGCGCCGCCAGGCCGAACTGGACGGGGCCCGGCTCGATCTGACCCGCCGCGAGTTCGACCTGCTCGCCTTCCTGGCCGGCCGGCCGGGAGTCGTCGTCCCCCGCAGGGAACTGCTCGCCGAGGTCTGGCAGCAGTCCTACGGCGACGACCAGACCATCGACGTCCATCTGTCCTGGCTGCGGCGCAAGCTCGGCGAGACCGCGGCCCGGCCGCGCTATCTGCACACCCTGCGCGGCGTCGGCGTGAAGCTGGAGCCGCCCGCGGAGCCGCCCGCGGAGCCGCCCGCGGACCCGTCCACCGGGCAGGCCTCGGGGCTTCCCGGAGCGGAGCCGCCACGATGAGATGGGCCCTGGTCAAGGTGTCGCTCGCGGTCACCGCCATGGTCGTGGTCGCCTTCGCCGTCCCGCTCGGACTCGTCATCCGGGAGATGGCCCGGGACCGTGCCTTCTCCAACGCGGAGCGGGAGGCCGCCGCCGTCGCCCCGGCGCTGTCCATCACCACCGACCGGGAGCAGTTGGAGCGCGTCGTGGCCTCCGCCGGCTCGGACGCCGGGATGGCCGTGCACATACCGGGGACCGGCCAGGAGAGCGGTGGCGCCGACATCGGCCGGCAGCGCGCCACCGACGAGGACATCACCGCCGTACGCGAGATGGGCCGCGCCTCCACCACCGAGGTGACCGGCGGCTCCACGCTGCTTCAGCCGGTCGCGCTCAGTTCCGGCGAGATCGCCGTCGTCGAGGTCTACGTCCCCGAGTCCGAGGTCACCAACGGCGTCGGCACGGCCTGGGCGGTGCTCGCCGCGGTCGGCGCCGCCCTGATCGTCGGCTCGGTCGCCGTCGCCGACCGGCTGGGCGTACGGATGGTGCAGCCCGCGCAACGCCTGGTCGAGGGCGCGCACGAACTGGGAGAGGGGAAGCTGGGCGCGCGGGTGCCGGAGGAGGGTCCGAACGAACTGCGCCTCGCGGCGGTCGCGTTCAACTCCATGGCCGACCAGGTCGTCCAGCTCCTGGCCAACGAACGGGAGCTGGCCGCCGACCTGTCCCACCGGCTGCGTACCCCGCTGACCGTGCTCCGGCTCAACGCGGCCTCGCTCGGCGACGGGCCGGCCGCCGACCAGACCCGGTCCGCCGTCGAGCAGTTGGAGCGCGAGGTCGACACGATCATCCGTACCGCCCGGGACGCCAAACCGCAGACGGCCGCGGCCGGTCCCGGCGCCGGGTGCGACGCGGCCGAGGTGGTGCGTGAGCGGATGGGGTTCTGGTCCGCGCTCGCCGAGGACGAGGGCCGCAAGTGGCGGGTGGCCGGCGCCGACCGGCCGGTGCGCATACCCGTGGCCCGCGCAGACCTGGCCGCCTCCCTCGACGCCCTGCTCGGCAACGTCTTCCGGCACACCGCCGAGGGCACGGCCTTCGCGGTCGACCTGCACAACGGCGAGGACGCGGTGATCGTGCTCGTCTCCGACGCGGGCCCCGGCATACCCGACCCCGACGCGGCGATGGCCCGCGGCCGGGGCTCGGGCAACGACGGGTCGACCGGGCTCGGCCTGGACATCGTGCGCCGGCTGGCGGAGTCGACGGGCGGGGACGTCCGGATCGGCTCCTCGGTGCTCGGCGGCACCGAGGTGCGGATCTGGATCCAGCTGGACGGACGGGCGGCGCCGGTACGGCGCGGACACCGGGGGACCGTACGGCGCCGCAGACAGTCCCGGACGGCCGGGACCTCCAACCGGTCCCGATCCCTCCCTTGAGCGCACCCTGAGATCGTCGATACCGCCCCGGATCAGGCTCTTCGCCCGTTCCGGCCCAGCCGGCGCGCTGCCGCACCCCGCCCCCACGCACCCCGCCCCCACGCACCCCTGCCGGCGGGGCCCGTGAACAGCGAAGGCAGGCACGCCGGCGTGGAGATCGGCAACGTCGGCATCATGGCGACGGACTACGGACCCGGCTCCGTCGACCAGGAGAAGGACGCCTTCGCGAAGGCCTTCGCCGCCTACGACCGACCCGGCGCACACCCGCGATCGGGGGCGCGGCACCCCCCGTGGAATGCCGCGCCCCGACCCCGCCCCCGTCCCTGCCCCCGCCCTCGGGGACAGGGGGCTACTCGGCGGCCGACTCCACCGGCGGCAGCGTCCCCGTGCGGGCGGCGCGCCCGTACCAGAGGGCGCTCGACTTCGGGGTGCGCTGCTGCGAGACGTAGTCGACGTACACCGCCCCGAACCGCTTCTCGTAGCCGTAGGCCCACTCGAAGTTGTCCAGCAGGGACCACAGGTAGTAGCCGCGGACGTCGGCGCCGTCGGCGATGGCCCGGCGGACCGCCCTGAGGTGGCCGTCCAGGTAGGCGACCCGCTCCGGATCGTGCACCGTGCCGTCCGCGCCGGGCTTGTCGTCGTAGGCGGCACCGTTCTCGCTGATGTACAGCGGCAGACCGGGAGCCTCACGGTGGTAGCGCATGATCAGTTCGTGCAGGCCGGTCGGGTCGACGCTCCAGCCCATCTCCGTACGCTCGCCCGGCGGCTGGTGGAACGCCACGTCGTCCGCGGCCGGCCACGGCGAGTGGTCGCTCGCGCCGTGGCCGTCGGCGCGCGGGACACGCGAGCTCGCGTCCGCCGCCGACACCACGGTGGGCGTGTAGTAGTTGAGGCAGATCGCGTCCAGCGGCTGGCGGATCAGGCCCAGGTCACCGTCCTCGACGTGCGACCAGTCGGTGACCGGGGACGTCGCCTCCAGCAGCGTCCGGGGATAGGCGCCGTGCAGGATCGGCCCGTGGAAGATCCCGCCGGACAGGTCGTCGATCTTCCGCGCCGCCGCCAGGTCCGCGGGCTGCTGCGACAGCGGCCGGACGACGGAGGTGTTGAGGCTGATCGCCACCGAGTTGCGGGCCGGCATCACCGAACGCAGTGCCACCGTGCCCAGACCGTGCGCCAGGTTCAGGTGGTGCGCGGCGCGCAGCGAGGCCGCCGGGTCGGTGCGGCCGGGGGCGTGCACCCCGGAGGCGTAGCCCAGGAAGGCGGCGCACCACGGCTCGTTCAGTGTGATCCACTGCTCGACCCGGTCGCCGAGCGCCTCGCCGACGATCTGCGCGTACTCGGCGAACCGGTACGCCGTGTCCCGCTCGGGCCAGCCGCCCGCGTCCTCCAGTTCCTGCGGCAGGTCCCAGTGGTAGAGGGTGACGGCCGGCTTGATCCCGGCGGCCAGCAGCTCGTCCACCAGACGGCGGTAGAAGTCCAGGCCGCGCTGGACGGCGGGGCCGCGGCCGGTCGGCTGCACCCGGGGCCAGGAAATGGAGAAGCGGTAGGCGCCCAGACCCAGTTCCGACATCAGCGCCACGTCGTCGCGGTAGCGGTGGTAGTGGTCGACAGCGATGTCCCCGGTCTCGCCACCGGCCGTCTTCCCCGGTGTATGGCTGAAGGTGTCCCAGATCGAGGGGGTACGGCCGTCCTCCCGCGCCGCGCCCTCGATCTGGTACGCCGAGGTGGCGGCGCCCCAGAGGAAGGCAGGGGGGAAGGTCACCGGGGTCACCGGCGTTGCGGACTCAAGCATGGAAGCGCTCCCATAGCGGGTCATGACGGGTCGTGAACGACCGACGGGTAGGAAGATACGAGGGGGGAGGGGCGGGGCCGGGGCGGCGGTGGCCCGGCCCCCGCGGTGAGGTCAGCCCTTGACGGCGCCCTGCATGATGCCGCCCACGATCTGCTTGCCGAAGATCGCGAAGACCAGCAGCAGGGGCAGCGTGCCGAGCAGCGCGCCGGCCATGATCAGGGCCTGGTCGGGGGTGAAGCCGCGGCCCAGGCCCGCCACCGCGACCTGCACGGTCGGGTTGCCGTTCTGCGTCAGCACCAGGAACGGCCACAGGAAGTCGTTCCACACCTGCACGAACGTCAGCATGCCCAGCACGGCCATCGCGGGCCGGGCCGTCGGGAACACCACGTGCCAGATCACCCGCCAGCTGCCGGCGCCGTCCACGCGGGCGGCCTCGATGATCTCGTCGGGCAGCGCCTGGAGCAGGTACTGCCGCATGAAGAACACGCCGAACGCGCTGACCAGGGACGGGAAGATCACTGCCTGGAGCTGGTCGGACCAGTCCAGCTCGGCGACCATCATGTACAGCGGGATGACGCTGAGCTGTGGCGGCACCATCATCGTGCCGACCACGATCAGCATCAGCGCGTTGCGGCCCCGGAACCTCAGCTTGGCGAAGGCGAAGCCGGCGATCGTCGCCATGAAGACGACGGTGGCCGAGGAGATGCCCGCGACGATCGTGGTGTTGAGGATCGCCTCGCCCATGTTGGCGTCGGTCCAGGCGATCTCGAGCTTGTCGAAGAGGTTGGAGCCGAACCAGAGCGGCGGCGGGGTCTGGGCCAGGCGCTGGTTGTCGCGGGAGGCGGCGATCGCCGTCCACACCAGCGGGAACAGCGAGCCGAGGGTGAACACGGCGAGGATGATGTAAGCGATCGGGCCGGCGTGCAGCTGCCCGCCGGCCCGGGACGCCTTGGACCTGCGGCGCCGCCGGTCGGGCTCGGGCACCGGCTCGGCCGGGGGTTTCGTCAGGGTCGTCGTCACGGCCGGTTCTCCTTAACTACTGGCGCGCAGCCGGCGCGAGATGACGTAGTTGACGAGCCCGATCACGATGAGGATCAGGAACATCGTCCAGGCGATCGCGGAGGCGCGGCCCAGGTGCTGGTTGACCCAGCCCTGCTCGTACAGGTACAGGCCGAGCGTCTGGAACTGGTGCTGGCCGCCGCCCGAGGCGCCCTTGTTGGCGTCGAACAGCAACGGCTCACCGAAGAGCTGCGAGGCGCCGATGGTGGACACGACGACCGTGAACAGGATCGTCGGCCGCAGCGCGGGCAGCGTGACGTGGAGGAACTGCCGCCACCGGCTGGCACCGTCCAGCGCCGCCGACTCGTACAGGTCCTGCGGGATCGCCTGCATCGCCGCCAGGTAGATCAGCGCGTTGTAGCCGGTCCAGCGCCAGATGACGATCGACGAGACGGCGAACTGGGACGCCCACTTGTCGTTCTGCCAGTCGACCTTGCCCAGGCCCACCGAGTCGAGAACCCAGTTGATCATGCCGTAGTCGCGGCCGAAGAGCAGCACGAAGACCAGCGCGGCGGCGGCGATCGACGTGGCGTACGGCGCGAGCATGATGACCCGGTAGAAGGTGGAGCCGCGCAGCTTGTAGTTGAGGATGTGCGCCAGGCCCATCGCCATCATCAGCTGCGGCACCGTGGAGATGATGCCGATGGTCAGCGTGTTCTTCGCGGCGTTCCAGAAGAAGTCGTCGTCGAAGATCCTGGTGTAGTTGTCCAGCCCCGTCCACGCCATGTCGGTGGGCGCGGTCAGCTCCACCGTGTGCAGCGAGGCCCAGCCGGTGTAGATCAGCGGGAACAGGCCGAACGCCGCGAAGAACACGAAGAACGGGGCGACGAACGCGTACGGGCTCCAGCGCATGTCCCGCTGCCAGCGGCGGGAGAGCCGGGCCCGTTTCCTGGCCGCCTCGGGGGAGACCGCGTCACCGGGCGGTCGGCCCGGGGCCGCGCCCCCCTTCGCGGGGGGCGCGGCGGTGTCGTGCCGGGTGGTCATTCCGGTCACTTCTCCAGGTTGTTGTCGATGGTCTTGGTGGCGTTCTCCCAGGCCTCCTCGGGCGACTTGCCCTGGGTGACGAGGATGACGCCGTTGTCGGTCAGACCCTGCTGGATGATCTGGTCCTTCGGGCCGATCACCTGGGCCGGGATGGCCTCGGCGGCCTTGGCGAAGATGTCACCGATCGGCGCGGCTCCGGTCATCTCGTTCTTCGCGCCGGTCACCTGGGGCAGCTCGTAGGCGGCCGGGGCGCTCGGGAAGCTGCCCTGCACGGCGAACAGCTTCGCCTGCTGCTCCGGCGCGGTCAGCCAGGCCACCAGCTTCTGCGCCTCCTTCACGTTCTTGCCGCTCTTGGGCACGCCCAGGAAGGAACCGCCCCAGTTGCCGGACTTCGGGGCCACGGCCACGTCCCACTTGCCGGCCGCCTCGGGCTGCGACTTGCCCTTGATGGTGCCGATCATCCACGGCGGGCAGGCGACGGTGGCGAACAGGTTGTTGGATATGGTCTGCTCCCAGGCCGGCTGGAACTGGGTCTGCGCCTGGACCAGGCCCTTCTCCGCGGCCTCCGCGGTGAGGTCGAAGGCCTCCTTGACGGCGGGGTTGGTCTTGTAGACGACCTCGCCGGAGGAGTCGTAGAACTTCTCCTCCTCACTGCTGAGGATGGCGTTGATCAGGCCGCCGGGAGAGTCCATGAAGTAGGTGTCCTTGCCGGCGCCCTTCTTGTACTTCTCGCCGGCCTCGACGAACTTCTTCCAGTCACCGGCCCACAGCGCGCCGACCTCGTCGCGGTCGGTCGGCAGGCCCGCCTTCTCGAAGAGGTCCTTGCGGTAGCAGATGGCCATCGGGCCGATGTCGGTGCCGAGGCCGACCGCCTGGCCGTCCTTGGTGACGCCCTGCTTCCACTTCCAGTCCAGCCAGCTGCTCGGCTGGACGCCCTCGACCTTGGCCATGTCCACGAACTTGTCCGCCTGGGTCTCGACGACCTCGGCGATGTTGCCGACCTCGATGGCCTGGACGTCCTGCAGGCCGCTCTCGGTGGTGAGGTGGTTGACCAGAGCGGGGTAGTAGTTCTCGTTCCGCTCGGTGACGGTCTCTTCGACGTTGATGTCGGGGTTGAGCTTCTCGTACTCCTCGTAGAGGCCGGCCTCCTTGAAGCCCATGGTGCCGAACAGGCCGAGGGTGATGGTGGTCTTGCCGCTGCTGTCGCCCGACGACGAACCGTCCTCGTCGTTGCCGTCGTCGGCGCAGCCGGCCAGCAGCCCGGCGCCCAGCGACGCGATGGCCGCGATGACCACCGCCTTGCGGGCGGATCGTGTACGTGCTGCTCGCATTGCGTCCTCCTGTTGCCCTGACGTGCCGACCCCCCGGCCAACTGCATGGCTGGGCCCGCTGCTTCATGTGGTTCGTTCGACGCTGCGGCTCGGGCGGGGAACGTGCGGGATGTGTATGTGCCAGGTAGTGTGGGAGCGCTCCCACATGTGATGTGTTGAAGAGTCGTCGGTCCGAGCGGGGGTGTCAAGGGACCGGACACGAGGAAGTGCGTTCAGTTATCTGCCTGTTAACTGGACGCCGCGGGCGGCGCGAGGAGACCTCCGGGCGGCGGGCGGCGGGCCCTGAGCCGGTCATTACACCCGACCGGCCTGTTAAATTCCAGGCCAGCCGCAGAGTGCGGGGTCTCGACGGGAGGCGGAGCCGATGGCAAGCCACGGAGCGCGTGGGCGGAGCGGTGGCCGGCCCACCCTCGAAGAGGTGGCGGCACGGGCGGGCGTCGGCAGAGGCACGGTCTCCCGGGTGATCAACGGCTCGCCCCGGGTCAGCGACGCGACCCGGGCGGCGGTGGAGGCCGCGGTCGCGGAACTCGGCTACGTCCCGAACACGGCGGCCCGCGCCCTGGCCGCCAACCGCACGGACGCCATCGCGCTGGTGGTGCCCGAGCCGGAGACCCGCTTCTTCGCGGAACCGTACTTCTCGGACATGGTGAAGGGGGTCGGCTCGGAACTGTCCGACACCGAGATGCAGCTGCTGCTGATCTTCGCGGGCAGCGACCGGGAGCGGCAGCGGCTCGCCCAGTACCTGGCCGCGCACCGGGTGGACGGCGTCCTGCTGGTCTCGGTGCACGCCGACGACCCGCTGCCCGACCTGCTGTCCCAGCTGGAGATCCCCGCGGTGATCAGCGGCCCCCGCTCGGCCCGGGAGTCGCTGGCGTCGGTGGACTCGGACAACTACGGCGGCGCCCGCTCGGCCGTCGAGCACCTGCTGTCCCGCGGCCGCCGGCACATCGCGCACATCACCGGGCGCCTCGACGTCTACGGCGCCCAGCGGCGCGTCGACGGCTACCGCGAGGCGCTGCGCGACGCGGGACACGAAGCGGACGAACAGCTCATCGAGGCGGGGGACTTCACGGAGGAGGGCGGGTTCCGCGCCATGGTGGAGCTGCTGCGCCGCCGCCCCGGCCTGGACGCGGTCTTCGCCGGCTCGGACGTCACCGCGGCGGGCGCCCGCCAGGCCCTGCGCGAGGCGGGCCGGCGCATCCCGGACGACGTGGCGCTGGTCGGCTACGACGACTCGGCCATCGCCCGCCACATGGAGCCGCCGCTGACCAGCGTGCGGCAGCCCATCGAGGAGATGGGCCGCGCGATGATAGACCTCCTGCTCACCGAGATCGCGGACCGCCGCCCGGCGGCCTCGCGGGGGCTGGAGCGCCACCAGGTGGTGCTGGCGACGGAGCTGGTGGAACGCGCGTCGTCGTGAACGGGGCGGGCCGGGCGGTGAAGGGCGGGCCGGGCGGTGAAGGGCGGGCCGGGCCGTGAAGGTCCGGCTGCGGACATCCGCCCCGGCCCGGCTGCGGGCATTCGTCCCGGCCCGGCTGCCCCGGCCGGGTCTCCCAGCCGTCGATGACGGGCAACGCCGGCAGGAGGCGGAGCCCGCGGAGGAGAAGGAAGGGGAGGCGGCTCCGCGGGAAGACCCGGTGAAGGGGCAGGGCGCGGGTCGTGGGGAAGAAGGCGGCCGAGTCGGCGGGCCCCGCCGCCACTCGGAACCACGGGCGGCGGCCACCCAGGCAACAGCAGGTGCGGCCACCCAGGCGGACGAAAGAGGCCGATGGCTGCATTCCTGCAGATCATCGGCCTCTTCGAAGAGGGTGAGTGACGGGACTTGAACCCGCGGCCACCTGGACCACAACCAGGTGCTCTACCAACTGAGCTACACCCACCAAGGCCGGTGCTGGAATCCCGCGAGGCGGGTTCCCGACCGGCTGAGAAAAAGTGTACAGGGTCCGAAGGGGTGCTCGCGCACGCCTTTAACGGGCAGGCAGGACGTGCTTCGCGGCGATCGCCTTGGCGGTGTCGGAGTCGGGGCCCGGCTGCGGGACGAAGACGGCTTCCCGGTAGTAGCGCAGCTCGGCGATGGACTCGCGGATGTCGGCGAGCGCGCGGTGGTTGCCGTTCTTCTCGGGGCTGTTGAAGTACGCCCGCGGGTACCAGCGGCGCGCCAGCTCCTTGATCGAGGAGACGTCGACGATCCGGTAGTGGAGGTAGTTCTCCAGGGTCGGCATGTCCCTCAGCAGGAAGCCGCGGTCGGTGCCGACCGAGTTGCCGCACAGCGGGGCCTTGCCGGGCTCCTTCACGTGCTCCCGCACATACGCCAGGACCTGCGCCTCGGCGTCCGCCGGCGTCGTGCCGCCGTCGAGCTCGGCGAGCAGGCCGGACGCGGTGTGCATCTGACGCACCACCTCCGGCATCGTCTCCAGGGCCCGCTCCGGCGGGCGGATGACGATGTCGACCCCCTCACCGAGGATGTTCAGCTCGGAGTCGGTGACGAGGGCGGCCACCTCGATGAGCGCGTCGTCGGACAGCGAGAGACCGGTCATCTCGCAGTCGATCCACACCATGCGATCGTTCATGCGGACACCCTACGGCCGACCTCCGTCGTGTGGTCCCCCGGCGTCGGTGCGGGCGTCGCGGGGGCTGCCGCCCCCGGGCCCCCGCTTCGGCCTGGACGGCCTCGTCCTCAAACGCCGGACGGGCTGAGTGGGTCGGCCCGACCGGCGTCGGAGGGTGCGGCCGGACGGACGGAATCGCCCGTCCGGCGTTCACAGGTTCACGGCGCGCTGCGCTGCCCCGGCAGGCTCGCCGCCGCCGGCATCGGTGGTGCCGTGCGGCGGGTCTGGTACGGGACCGCGCTTTCCGGCGGCAGCGCGGCCTCGGGCGGGGCGGGGGCGCGGGAGGGTCCCTCGGCGCCCTGCTCCGGTGCCGTGGGCCGGTCGCCCTGCGGGCGGCGTGCCCGGTAGGCGGCCCGGTAGGCGGCCGGGGACGAACCGAGCTGTCGGCGGAAGTGGCCGCGCAGCGCCACCGGCGAGCGGAAGCCGCAGCGGCCCGCGACCTCGTCCACCGAGTAGTCGGACGTCTCCAGCAGGCGCTGTGCCTGGAGCACCCGCTGGGTGATCAGCCACTGCAGCGGGGCACTGCCGGTCAGCGACCGGAAGCGGCGGTCGAAGGTGCGGCGGCTCATGTACGCGCGGGCCGCCAGCGTCTCCACGTCGAACTGCTCGTGCAGGTGCTCCAGCGCCCAGGCGACGACCTCGGCGAGCGGGTCGGCACCGATCTCCTCCGGTAAAGACCTGTCGAGGTAGCGCTCCTGGCCGCCCGAGCGGCGCGGCGGGACCACCAGCCGGCGGGCCAGCGCGCCGGCCGCCTCGTTGCCGTGGTCCGTGCGCACTATGTGCAGGCACAGATCGATACCGGCCGCGGTCCCCGCCGACGTCAGCACGTCGCCGTCGTCCACGAACAGCTCGCGCGGATCGACGTGCACCGACGGGTAGCGCTTGGCCAGCGTCGGCGCGTACATCCAGTGGGTGGTCGCGGGGCGGCCGTCGAGCAGGCCCGCCGCCGCGAGTACGAAGGCGCCGGTGCACAGCCCGACTATGCGGGCGCCCTCCTCGTGCGCCCGGCGCAGCGCGTCGAGCGCATCCTCCGGAGGCGGCGAGGTGATCGACCGCCAGGCGGGCACCACCACCGTGCCGGCCCGGGCGATCGCCTCCAGGCCCTGCGGCGCGGTGAGTTCCAGACCTCCCGTGGTCCGCAGCGGGCCGTCCTCGCCGGCGCACACCAGAAGCCGGTAGCGCGGCACGCCGGCGTCCTGGCGGTCGATCCCGAACACCGACAGCGGTATGGAACTCTCGAAGATGGGGCCGCCGCTGAACAGCAGCACGGCGACGATCTCCTTGCGGCGTCGCCCGGTGAGCTTCCGGGCCGCGGCTTCCGGCGCGGCGGTGGAGTCGTGGCTCATAACCGCTAAGCCCCCCTCGGTGGTCGCGGCGCCCTGATCCTTTCGGGTCTGTCGCTCCAACACGTTTCCCCTCGGTCCTGCACGAGTCCCCCGCCGTAGACAGTCAAGATCGAATCTACTGTGTCCCGTCGCGCCGAGATGGCCGGTTCGGCACTTGGGACATTGTCGACATGGCAACTTGGCGTGAAGCAGTCGATCACGAAGCGTTGCACTCTGGGGCGCCACAGGGAAGTGCGCCTTGTCGCAGTGGCCAATCCCCGTAGGGTGCGCAGGGTCCCGGAGACCCTTTCCGTGCAGGTGGAACGGGGGTTGGGGGGTGGTGGGGGCCGGTGATGAGCCACCCTCAGAAGTTGGCTGAAAAGAAGCGGACGTGTGCGCGGAAACCGGTCAGCCGACCGGTGTGTTTTCCCCCGCGTGCCGTCCGCCCCTGCGTCCCGGCGGTCCGGCCCGGTGCCGGCGCCCGGTCCGCGCCGCGTGATCCCCGCCGGTCGGCCGGGCCGCGACGCGCTCGGAACGGCGCAGCAGCAGGCGGCAGGCGCCGGTGACGGCGGCCAGGCCGAGGGCCGTGCCGGCGGTGCCGGCGAAGGAGGTGCCGTACCAGAGGAGCACGACCGGGACGAGGAAGCAGCTGAAGGCCGCCCAGCGGACGAGATCGGTGACGCCGTCCCTGGGCGGCGCGGTCGGTTCGCGGGCGCCGGGCGCGCCGGGCACGTCGGGGCCGTCGGTGGCGTCAGGGGTGCCGGACGGCGGTTCGGCGGGCTGGTGCGGTCCGGACATGCGGGCTCCCTGGGACTGGCGGCATGGAGATCAACGCCCGGGCGGCGGGCCGGTCACGACCGATCACGCACAGTTGAATCCCGTGCAAACCGCCTGTACAGCGCAGCAACCATTGCGTTACGGGCGCCCCCTCGGGCATGCTCCGGGGAACCCGCGGCGGACCGTACGCGGGATCTGGCGAAGGAGGCGTGGCGCCGTACCCTTTGGGGTATGGGGTTGGGAAGACCATTCCCGGACACACGGCTCCGCCGCACACTGTTGTCCCCCATAGAGGATAAAAACGCCGAGACAGCCATGGCCGGTCACTCATTCTTCGAACCCTCGGACCGCAAGCGGCCCGTCGCCGAACCTGCGGCGGCCGAGCCCCTGGCGGCCGAAGAGCCACGCCAGTCGTGCGACCCAGCCTTCAAGCACGGTGTCGTCGTCGGCTTCGACGGCTCCACGTCCAGTGAGCGTGCCCTCGCGTACGCCATCGGCATGGCGCGCCGGCTCGGCTCGGGCCTGGTCATCGTGCACGTCGCCAACCGGCTGCCCACCACCGTGTGGGCCGGCTGCGAGCCCCCCGTCTTCGTCGACGTACCGGACCACCGCACCGAGGTGCTCGGTCTGGAGCTGGCGTGTGCGGACTACCTCGCCGAGGTGCCCTGGATCCTGGTCGAGCGCGGCGGCGACATCTGCCACGAACTCGAGGAAGTGGGCCGGGAGTACGAGGCGGACGCCATCGTCGTCGGCTCCAGTCACGGCCTGGTGGGCCGCCTCTTCGGCTCCGTCGCCGGCCGGCTCGCCAAGCGGGCGAAGCGGCCCGTGGTGGTCATCCCGTAGCAGCCCGGGCGGCGGTCCGGCCGCCCCGGAGCCCCTCCCGGTCATGCAGCGTGAAGCTACCGACGCGTAGAGGTGTTTGTGCCCTTGTGAAGGGCATATACGGGTCACCGCACAATCGCACATGCATGAAGGGAGCCCGCCGTGGACAACGACGTCTCCGCGGGAAGCACCACCAGCACCCTCACCATCGTCGGCCGGCTCGCCCTCGGCGTCACCCTGCTGGCCTTCGGCGTCGGCCACGCCGGCGTGGTCGACGGCGTGACGGCCGCCGACGCCGTGACCGTCGCCCGGTACGTCGGCGGCGTCGCGCTCTTCGTCGCCGGACTGCTGGCCCTCCGGGACCGGGACACCGCCTCGGGTACGGCCTTCACCGTGCTCGGCGCGCTGTGGTTCACCTGGGCCGTCTCGGCCGGCGGCCAGGTCTCCGCCAACGCGGCGGGACTCTTCCTGCTCCTGTTCGCCCTCGTCGCCCTCTCCCTCACGTTCGCCGGCGGCGACCTGCTCGGGCAGGGGATGTACGGGCTGCTCTGCGTGTCCCTGCTGCTCCTCGCGATCGCCGCCTTCGCGGACGGTGAGGCGCTGGCGAAGGCGGGCGGATGGTTCGCCGTCGCGGCCGGAGTGGTCGCCTGGTACGCGGCGACCGCGGTTCTGGCGCACTGGCCCACGGCACTGCGCGGGCGCGCTGCGGGCCGGGGTGTGACGGCCACCGGTTAGCTGCCGCCGGCCGGGGGCGGGCGGCCCCCGGCGACATGGACGGCCCTCCGCGTGGTGGTGGCACACGCGGGGGGCCGTCCGGCCGGTTTTGCCCGTGCGGGCGCGTCGGGTCGCTCGCGCCCACGCGGCCAGGCCGCGCGTCGACACGGCCCTGCGCCCCGTTGGGGCGTTCTACTCCACCGTCACCGACTTGGCGAGGTTGCGCGGCTTGTCGATGTCGCGGCCCAGCGCCAGGGCCGTGTGGTAGGCGAGGAGTTGGAGGGGGATGCCCATGAGGATGGGGTCCAGCTCGTCCTCGTTCTTCGGGACGACGATGGTGTGGTCGGCCTTCTCCTGCTCCCGGTGGGCGACGGCGAGGATCTGGCCGCTGCGGGCCTTGATCTCCTCCATGGCCGCGCGGTTCTTCTCCAGCAGGTCGTCGTCCGGCACGATCGCGACCGTCGGCAGGGCGGGCTCGATCAGGGCGAGCGGGCCGTGCTTGAGCTCGGAGGCCGGATAGGCCTCGGCGTGGATGTAGGAGACCTCCTTGAGCTTCAGGGAGGCCTCGCGGGCGACCGGGTAGCCCCGCACGCGGCCGATGAAGAGCATCGAGCGGGCGTCGGCGTACTGCGCGGCCAGCTTCTTGACGTCCTCCTCCCGCTCCAGCATCTCGGAGATCTGCTGCGGCAGCTTGCGCAGGCCCTCGATGATCCGCTTGCCGTCGCGCACGGACAGGTCGCGGGTGCGGCCCAGGTGCAGGGCGAGCAGCGCGAAGGCGACGCAGGTGTTGGTGAAGCACTTGGTGGAGACGACGCAGACCTCGGGCCCGGCGTGCACGTACATGCCGCCGTCGGCCTCCCGGGCGATCGCCGAGCCGACCACGTTGACGATGCCGAGGACGCGGGCGCCCTTGCGCTTCAGCTCCTGCACGGCGGCCAGCACGTCGTACGTCTCACCGGACTGGGAGACGGCGATGTACAGGGTGTCGGGGTCGACGACGGCGTTGCGGTAGCGGAACTCGGAGGCGGGCTCGGCGTCCGCGGGGATGCGGGCCAGCTCCTCGATCATCTGGGCGCCGATCTGGCCCGCGTGGTACGAGGTGCCGCAGCCGAGGATCTTCACGCGGCGCACGGCGCGCGCGTCGCGGGCGTCCAGGTTGAGGCCGCCGAGGTGCACGGTGGAGAAGCGGTCGTCGATCCGGCCGCGCAGCACGCGGTCCACGGCCTCGGCCTGCTCGTGGATCTCCTTGTGCATGTAGGTGTCGTGGCCGCCCATGTCGTAGGAGGCGGCCTCCCACTCCACGGTGGTGGGCTCGGCTGTGGTGCGGGTGCCCTCGGTGGTGTAGGTGCGGAAGTCGTCGGCCTTGAGGGTGGCCATCTCGCCGTCGTCGAGGGTGACTATCTGGCGGGTGTGGGCGACCAGCGCGGCGATGTCCGAGGCGACGAACATCTCCTTCTCGCCGATGCCGAGGACGACCGGGGAGCCGTTGCGGGCGACGACGATGCGCTCGGGGAAGTCGGCGTGCATCACGGCGATGCCGTACGTGCCCTCGATCACCCGGAGGGTCTCGCGGACCTTGTCCTCCAGCTTCTCAGCCTCGGAGCGGGCGATGAGGTGGACGAGGACCTCGGTGTCGGTCTCGGAGAGGAACTCGACGCCGTCCGCCTCCAGTTTGCGGCGCAGGTCGGCGGCGTTGTCGATGATGCCGTTGTGCACGACGGCGACCTTGTTGTCGGCCGACATGTGCGGGTGGGCGTTCAGGTCGGAGGGGGCGCCGTGGGTGGCCCAGCGGGTGTGGGCGATGCCGGTGGTGCCCTTGAAGCGTGCCGGGACCTTGGCCTCCAGGTCGCGGACCCGGCCCTTGGCCTTGACCATCTTCAGGCCGGCGGCCTTCGGGGACGTGACGACGATGCCCGCCGAGTCGTAGCCGCGGTACTCCAGGCGCTGGAGGCCCTCCAGCAGCAGGGGCGCGACGTCACGCTTGCCGATGTATCCGACGATTCCGCACATGTATACGTAAACCTCGTGTCCCTCTTCGGCTTCTCAGCCGTAGACGATGCGGCGCAGCTGCCGGAGCGACAGCTCCGGCGGTGCCACCGCCCGGTATTTCAGGTCCGCCTCGATCCGTTCGAAGATCGTCGCGTTCACCAGGCCCTGGGCCTGGAGCTCGCGGTGGCGGCGACGGACGTACTCCTCGGTCGTCTCGTCGAAGTAGGCGAGCACGTCCTGGATCACGCGCAGCGCCTCGCCCCGGCTCAGGGGGGTGGACCGCGTCAGATGATCAACGAGTTCGTCGTGCACCCGGTAGATCCTGGGGTACGAGTGAGGGTTTCGCAAGAAACCTGCCCGATTTCGGGCAGGCTCACGCCGACAGGTGTCCATGAGGGCACCTACATGCGCTTCAGCACCGCCTGCTTCGCCAGGGCGAACTCCTCGTCCGTCAGCACCCCAGAGCGGTGCAGTTCACCCAGCTCCCGCAGCCGCCGCAGCAGCGCGTCGTGGTCGTCCTCGGCGACGGCGGGAGCCGGGGCCGGGGCGGGTGCGTCCTCGCCCGGCCGGGCGTCCTCCGGGGCGGCGGGCGCGGCCGGGTGCGGCAGGCGGGCCTGCACGGCCGCGGCCACCAGGGCCATCAGCGGGTCCCTCTTGAAGCCCCACAGCTCCACGGCGTTGGGGTCGTACTTGGGCGGTGCCTTGGTCGGCGCGCCTCGCACGGTGAAGCGGAGGTGGCCGTTCTCCAGGCCGACCGTCGGCTGCCACTCGACCGCGACGATGTCGGCCAAGGGGAGGGTGCGGGTGCCGGCGGCCGACTTGGCGTCCTCGGCCTGCCACTTCCACTCCAGGCGTACGCGCTCGCCGTCGAAGCTCGCGATGCCGTCACCGGCGGACACCGACAACGGGACCGGGGGACCGGGCAGCAGGTAGGCGTCCACCGGGCCGGCCGGAACCTGGTCCAGGAGCAGGGCGTTGCGCACCTCGTCCACGAAGTACTCGGCGACGCCGTACCGGTCGGACTCCACGGTGAGCTGGTAGGGGTCGTGCGGCTCGGTCAGCCGGCCGCCGGAGGCGTGCAGCAACGGGTCGGCGCCGTCCCGCAGGCGCAGCCGCAGCCGCCCGGACTTCTTGCCCTGCTCGAACGATATGCCCGCCAACGCCGTCAGCGGGACGAGTAGTTCACCCAGTTCCCTGCGGAGCAGGCTGACGTTCTTGTCCCGTCCGGGAGTCAGCCGCAGGGTGTCGCCGTCGAAGACCCACGTTCCGTCCTTCTGGATGATTTCCGCCATGCGCGGATTGTTTCACCGCTTCTGCGTACGGTGGTTGTGAGAGAGAGTGGTCTACACCCATCTCTGCACCATCGTGAAGGGAGCGCACGTGAGACCTCATCGACGGCACCACAGAACGACTCCCCGACTGACCCGGATCCTGGGCTCGCTGTTGCTGGTGGCGGCGGTCGGCGCCATGACCACCGGCGCGTCGCCGGACCGGCGGGCGCCCGCAACGACCCCGCTGGACCGGGTGATTCCGGCCCCCGCGTCGGTCGACCCGGGCGGCTCCCCGTACCGCATCACCCACTCCACCCGCATCCGCGTCGAGGACTCGCGCGAGGCCCGCCGCGTCGGCGACTACCTCGCGGAGCTCCTGCGGCCCTCCACCGGGTACCGGCTCCCCGTCACCTCCCACGGCCACGGCGGCATACGGCTCCGCCTGGCCGAAGGCCCGTACGGCGACGAGGGCTACCGCCTGGACAGCGGCCGCGGCGGCGTCACCATCACCGCCGGCAAGGCAGCCGGCCTTTTCCACGGCGTCCAGACCCTCCGTCAGCTCCTGCCCGCCGCCGTCGAGAAGGACTCCGCGCAGCCCGGCCCCTGGCTGGTCGCGGGCGGCACCATCGAGGACACCCCGCGCTACGGCTGGCGCGGCACCATGCTGGACGTCTCCCGGCACTTCTTCACCGTCGACGAGGTCAAGCGCTACATCGACCGGGTCGCCCTCTACAAGTACAACAAGCTCCACCTGCACCTCAGCGACGACCAGGGCTGGCGCATCGCCATCGACTCCTGGCCGCGCCTGGCGACCTACGGCGGCTCCACGGAGGTCGGCGGCGGCCCCGGCGGCTACTACACCAAGGCCGACTACAAGGAGATCGTCCGCTATGCCGCCTCCCGCCACCTCGAGGTCGTGCCCGAGATCGACATGCCGGGCCACACCAACGCGGCCCTCGCCTCCTACGCCGAGCTGAACTGCGACGGCGTCGCGCCCCCGCTGTACACCGGCACCGAGGTCGGCTTCAGCTCGCTGTGCGTGGGCAAGGAGGTCACGTACGACTTCGTGGACGACGTCGTGCGTGAACTCGCCGCCCTCACCCCGGGCCGCTACCTCCACATCGGCGGCGACGAGGCGCACTCCACCCCGCACGAGGACTTCGTGAAGTTCATGGACCGCGTGCAGCCCGTCGTCGCCGAGTACGGCAAGACGGTCGTCGGCTGGCACCAGCTGGCCGGCGCGCGGCCGGCCGAGGGCGCGCTCGTCCAGTACTGGGGCCTGGACCGCACCAGCGACGCGGAGAAGGCCCAGGTCGCCGAGGCCGCGCGGAACGGCACCGGGCTGATCCTGTCCCCGGCCGACCGGACGTACCTGGATATGAAGTACAACAAGGACACTCCGCTGGGCCTGTCCTGGGCCGGTTACGTGGAGGTGCGGCGGTCCTACGACTGGGACCCGGCCGCCTATCTGCCGGGCGCCCCCGCCTCCGCGATCCGGGGCGTCGAGGCGCCGCTGTGGACGGAGACCCTGGAGACACCGGAGCAGCTCGACTTCATGGCCTTCCCGAGGCTGCCGGGCGTCGCCGAGCTGGGCTGGTCGCCGGCGAAGACGCACGACTGGGACACGTACAAGGTGCGGCTCGCCGAGCAGGCGCCGCGCTGGGAGGCCCTGGGGATCGACTACTACCGGTCCCCGCAGGTGCCCTGGACGGCCGACTGACCCGCGACGCAACGCCCGACGGGCACCCCGGAGGACCGTCTCCGGGGTGCCCGCCCGTCTGTGAGGACCCGTCTGTGCGAGCCCGTCTGTGCGAGCCCGTCGCTACCGGCCCGCGATGGGGTTCTTCAGGGTTCCGATGAGCTGGAGCGCGCCGGAGGGGTCCGCGAGGTCCACCATCTGCTTGTTGTTGCGCAGCTGGAGCCGGTTGAGGCAGGACAGCGCGAACTCGGGCGCGAACATGTCGTACCGGTCGAACTTCTCGGCCAGTTCCGGCACCGACTCCTGGTACTCGCGCGTGACCTCCGCGACCGTCCGCCAGAAGGCGTCCTCCTCGACGATCCCCTCGCCGGCGAGGTTGGCGGCGAGGAAACGGAAGAAGCAGTCGAAGACGTCCGTGAAGATCGACAGGAGCTTCTTGTCCTCCGGCACCTCGACCGCGATCCGCGAGACCTCCGGCGGCAGCACCGCGTCCGGGTCCATCACCGCGATCTCCTCGGCGATGTCCTTGTAGATCGCGCGCTGCACCACCCCGTCCTTCAGGACCAGGATGACGTTCTCGCCGTGCGGCATGTAGACCAGGTCGTAGGCGTAGAAGCTGTGCAGCAGCGGAACGAAGTAGGCCCGCAGGTAGTGCCGCAGCCACTCGGTGGGCGCGAGCCCCGACCGCTCGATCAGCGCGCCCGCGAAGGAGGCGCCCTCGTGGTCGACGTGGACGAGGGAGGCCATGGTCGCCAGGGACTCGCCGTCCTGGAGGGACGGCACCGGGCTCTCGCGCCACAGCGCCGCCAGCATCTTGCGGTACGGCGAGTAGCGGTCGGTGGCCTGCTCGTACTCCAGGTGCCGGTAGCCGACGGCCGCCCGCTCCCGGATGACGGACAGACCCGTCGACTTCAGCACCGGGTCGCCCTCGACGAGCCGGGCGAGCCAGTCGTTGATGGCCGGGGTCGCCTCCATGTACGCCGCCGACAGGCCGCGCATGAAGCCCATGTTGAGGACGGACAGGGCCGTCTTCACGTAGTGCTTCTCGGGATGCGAGGAGTTGAAGAAGGTGCGGATGGACTGCTGGGCCAGATACTCGTCGTCGCCCTCGCCGAGGCAGACCAGGTGCCCCCGGGCCACCTCGGCGGCGAAGGTGACGGTGAGCTTGTTCCACCACTGCCAGGGGTGGACCGGGATGAACAGGTAGTCGGCCGGGTCCAGGTCCCGCTCGCGCAGCACGCCGTGGAAGCGGTCCACGGTCGCCTCGCCCAGCTCGTCGCGTACGAAGGACTCGTACTCGATCCCGGCACCGGCCGTGAACGCCGCACGCGAGCGGTGCGCGGCGAGCCACACCAGCCGGACGGGGCTCGCGGTCTCGGGGGCGTACGACAGGTACTCGTGGATGCCGAAGCCGAGCCGTCCGTTGTTGGCGACGAAGCAGGGGTGGCCCTCGGTCATGCCGGTCTCGACGGCCTGGAAGCCGCTGCTCGCCAGCTCGGCGGAGGTCACCTCCGGCTTGGTGAGCTTGTAGCAGGTGCCGGAGAGCGTGGAGGAGATCTCCTCCAGGTAGACGGGGAGGATCTCGTCGCTCAGGCCCAGCGTCTCCTTCAGCTCGATGAAGAAGTCCAGGGCGGCGAGCGGGAGCTCGGTGCCGTCGCGGTGGCGGGTGATCGAGTCGGCGTCCACCTGCCAGTGGTCCAGGGCGCGGACGGTGGCGGTGAAGCGGTACTCGGTCTTGCCGTCGTCGCCGCGGACGACGTACGCGTCGCCCGCGGAGTGCTCCGGCATGATCAGCCGTTCGTGCGTGAACTCGGCGAGGGCCTTGCGGATCAGGAGGCGGTTGGCCTGGTCCCAGCGTTCGGGGGAGAGGTGGGCGACGGCGTCGGCGAGGCTCATGCGGACACCGCCCTCTCGAACTGCTCGCGGGTGCAGAAGCTCAGCAACGCCTTCTTCTCCGGCTTCTGGATCTCGCGCTCGGGCACGAATCCGACGGCCGCGTTCAGGGCGTGGACGGCCTTGTTGCCGAGGTCCGGTTCGACGACGACACGGGCGGTCGCCGGGTCGGCGAACAGCTCGGCCATGACGGCGGTGATGACGGCGCGGGTGAAGCCGTGCACGGGCCGGTCGGTGGGGGCGACCAGGAAGTGCATGCCGACGTCGCCCGGCTCGGGCTCGTAGAGGCCGACCAGCTCGCGGTGGGCGGGGTCGTACCTCTCCATCAGGAAGGCGGGGACGCCGTCGTGCAGGCCGACGTAGGCGTGGTGGTGCTCGTCGGCGGCTATCTCCATGTAGGCGCGCTCGACGTCCACCAGCTTCGCGTCCTGCATCATCCAGAACGCGGACTTGGGGTGCGTGACCCAGCCGTGCAGCAGCTCGGCGTCCTTCAGCGGGTCGAGGGGGCGGAGGGTGAGCGCGCCGATGCCGGCGGCCGTGGGGGTGGTGGTGCTCATGCGCTGAACTCCTGGAACGCGATCGACTTCTCGACCGGGTAGTACTCGGTGCCGAGCAGCTCTCGGACGATGTAGCTGTTGCGATAGGCACCCATGCCCAGATCGGGGCTGGTGATGCTGTGCGTGTGGACACCCGCGTTCTGGAGGAAGACGCCGCCGCCCGTGACATCGACGGCGTAGTTGCGGGCGACGTCGAAGTTGCCCCGGGAGTCGTAGCGGAGCCGGTCCCGGACGGGCTTGAGGAACTCCGGCTCGGCGTACCGGTAGCCGGTGGCCAGGATCAGGCCCTGGGTGTCGATCTCGAAGTCCTTGCCCTGCTCCTCCTGGCGGAAGCCGAGCGTGTACGTGCCGTCCGCGTACCGGGCGTCGGTCAGCGCCGAGTTGGTGAGCAGGCGGGTGGGGACGGGACCGCCCAGCTTCTTCTGGTAGAGCAGGTCGAAGATCTCGTTGATCAGGTCGCCGTCGATGCCCTTGAACAGGCCCTTCTGCTCGCTGGTGAGGCGGTAGCGGGTCGGCTCCGGAAGCGCGTGGTAGTAGTCCACGTACTCCGGTGAGGTCATCTCCAGCGTGAGCTTGGTGTATTCGAGGGGGAAGAAGCGCGGGGAGCGGGTCACCCAGTTGAGCTGGTAGCCGTGGACGTCGATCTCGCCGAGCAGGTCGTGGTAGATCTCGGCGGCGGACTGGCCGCTGCCGACCAGGGTGATCGACTTCTTCTTCACCAGCTCCGCCCGGTGCTGCACGTAGCGGGAGTTGTGGATGAAGTCGCCGGCCAGGCCCCGGCAGGCGTCCGGGATGTGCGGCGGGGTGCCGGTGCCGAGGACCAGGCGGCGGGCGCGGTACGTGTCGCCGCCCGTGGTCGCGACGGCGTACAGCTCGTCCCGCTCGTCGTACGTCACCTCGGTGACCGTCGTGCCGAAGCGGACGCCGCTCAGTTTGTTCGCGGCCCAGCGGCAGTAGTCGTCGTACTCGACGCGCAGCGGGTAGAAGTTCTCCCGGATGTAGAACGAGTACAGCCGGCCCTTCTCCTTCAGGTAGTTGAGGAAGGAGTACGGGGACGTCGGGTCGGCGAGCGTGACCAGGTCCGACATGAACGGGGTCTGGAGGTGGGCACCGTCCAGGAACATGCCGGCGTGCCACTCGAAGTCCGGCTTGGACTCCAGGAAGACGCCGTTCAGCTCGGCGATGGGCTCGGTCAGGCAGGCCAGGCCGAGGTTGAAGGGGCCGAGGCCGATCCCCACGAAGTCGTACGTCGTGGTGGACGTCGTGGTGGACGTCGGGGCGGTCTCAGGAAGCGCGGTCAAGGGACTCTCCCAGGTACTGCTCGGCGTGGCCGGCGATCAGGTCGAGGACGGCGGCGATGTCGGCCGTGGTCGTCTCGGGGTTGAGCAGGGTGAACTTCAGGTAGTGGCGTCCGGCCACCTTGGTGCCCGCGACCACGGCGTCGCCGGAGGCGAACAGGGCCTTGCGGGCGTAGAGGTTGGCGCGGTCGATCTCGGCGGGGTCGGTGACGGCCGCCGGTATGCAGCGGAAGACCAGGGTGGACAGCGACGGTTCGACCACCACGTCGAAGCGCGGGTCGGCGGCGAGCAGTTTCCAGCCCTCGGCGGCCAGGTCGCACACCTCGTCGAAGAGCTCGCCGATGCCGTCGGCTCCCATCACGCGCAGCGTCATCCACAGCTTGAGCGCGTCGAAGCGGCGGGTGGTCTGGAGGGACTTGTCCACCTGGTTGGGGATACGTTCCTGCACCATGCGGCGCGGGTTGAGGTACTCCGCGTGGTAGGTGGCGTGGCGCAGGGTGGCCGCGTCCCGGACCAGCACGGCCGACGAACTCACCGGCTGGAAGAAGGACTTGTGGTAGTCCACGGTGACCGAGTCGGCCCGCTCGATCCCGGTCAGCCGGTCCCGGTACTTCAGGGAGGCGAGCAGTCCGCAGCCGTACGCGGCGTCCACGTGCATCCACACGCCGTACTGCTCGCACAGTGCGGCGATCTCGGGGAGCGGGTCGATGGAGCCGAAGTCGGTGGTGCCGCCGGTGGCGACGACGGCCATGGGGACGAGGCCGTCCTCGGCGCAGCGCTCCAGTTCCCGGGCGAGGGCGACGGTCTGCATGCGCTTGTCGTGGTCCACGGGGATCGACACGACGGCGTCGGGGCCGAGGCCGAGCAGTTTCGCCGACTTCTTGACGCTGAAGTGGCTGACCTCGGAGGCGAAGACGCGCAGGTCGGCGAAGTCCTCGGTCTTCGCCTCCTCGCGGGCCAGCAGCAGCGCCTGGAGGTTGGACTGCGTGCCGCCGGAGGTGAACACGCCGTCGGCCGCCGGGCCGAGGCCGATGCGGGCGGTCGTCCAGTCGATCAGTTTCCGCTCGATGAGTGTGCCGCCGGCCGACTGGTCCCAGGTGTCCAGAGAGGAGTTGACGGCGGACAGGACGGCCTCGCCGAGCACCGCCGGGATGACCACCGGGCAGTTGAGGTGGGCGAGGTAGCGGGGGTGGTGGAAGTAGACGGCGTCGCGCAGGTAGACGTCCTCCAGCTCGTCGAGGACCGCGGCCGTGTCGTGCAGCGGCTTGTCGAGGTCGATCCCGTCGATGCGGGGGGAGAGGGCGTCGACCGTGACACCGGTGAACGGACGGTCGGTGGTGGCGATTTTGGCGGCCACCCGCTCGACTCCTTCGGTCACGGAGCGGCGGTACTGCTCCGCGGTGGCGTCGTTGAGCAGGTGCGAGCGCATGTGGGGGTCCTCCGGTGGGGACGGTCCGAGAGGGACGGGAGAGGGCGGAGCCCTTGCTTCGACTTAGGTTAGCCTAACCTAAGTACCTCTGGTCAAACCCGTGCCTCTGCGTGACTGCCGTCACTCGCGCATCATCGGTGCGGCGTGGACGGCCAGTTGAGGTCAGGGGGTGCCGAGCGTCAGCCCCGCTCGCGGAGTTGTTCCTCCGTCAGGCCCTGGCGCCAGTAGCCGACGAAGGTGACGCGGCGGCGGTCGATGCCGCGTTCGCCGACGAAGTGCCGGCGCAGCCGCTTGACGCAGCCGGACTCGCCGGCGATCCACACGTACGGGCGCTCGGCGGGCGGGAGCCCGGCCGCGCGGAGGGCGGCGAGGGCTGCCTCGGGCCCGCCGGCCGAGTCCCTGACCAGCCAGGTGACCTCGGCGTCCGCCGCCGTCTCCAGCTCCTGCACGTCATCGGCGTGCGGCACCTCCAGCCAGACCCGTGCGCGGGTGCCGGCCGGCAGCGACTCGACGATGGCGCAGGCGGCCGGTACGGCGGTCTCGTCGCCCCAGATCACCACCAGGTCGGTGTCCTGCGGCGGCCGGAAGCGGATCGCCCGGTTGTCGGCCACCGCCGGGCCGAGCAGGACGACCCGGTCGCCGGGGGCGGCGTCGGCGGCCCAGCGGGAGGCGGGGCCGGCCTGAAGGGCGGCGCCGGATTCGACGCCGTGCAGCACGAAGTCGATGTCGATCTCGGCGGTGTCCCCGAGGGCGTCCCGGCGCAGGGCGCGCAGCGTGTACGAGCGCATCACCGCCCGGACGTCGTCCGGCAGTTCACGCCACGCCTGCCACCAGCCGTCGCCTAGTTCGACCGGCACCGCGGGCTCCGGCTGGCCCGGATGCGGCAGGAACAGCGACAGGGACTGGTCCTGCCCTTCGGAGTGGAAGGCGCGCAGGTCGGGTCCGGCGAAGGTCACCCGGGTCAGAGACGGCCCGAGCCGCCTCGTCCGTACGACCTGGAGGGAGAAGAAACGGAACGGGGCGGCTACGGCCGTCGTCATGAAGAGCTCCGGGAGGAGGGGAGAGGGCGAGAGGTCAGCCGACCTTCTTGGCGTTCTCGATCGCCTCGGCCAGGTTGTCGAGCAGCGGCGTGCACTTGTCGTAGGACAGGATCGGCTCGGGGGAGCGGGAGATGACCTGGCCGGCCTTGACGGCGGGGAGCGCCTTCCAGGTGCCCTCGGTGATGTCCGCGGGCTGGATGGTGGAGGCGCGGTCGTCCATGATGATGACGTCGGCCGGGTACTTGTCGACGTTCTCCCAGCTCAGGCTCTCGAACCAGCCACCGGTCGCCTTCTTGGCGTCCTCCGGGGGCTCCACGATGTTCACGCCGAGCGCCTTGAAGTACTCCAGGTCGACGGAGTAGTTCGAGCCGGAGACGTAGAAGAGGTCCGGCGCGGCGGAGCCGGCCAGCACCCTGATCTCCGGGCGGGCCTTGGCGGCCTTGCGCAGCCGCTCGGCGGCGGTCTCGAACCTCTTCTTCGCCTCGACGACCTTCGTCGCCTTCATGTCGGCGCCCAGCGACTCGGCCAGCTCGGCCATCCGCTGGAGCGGCTTCGGCAGCTGGCGGTCGTAGACCGAGATCGCCACGCTCGGGGCGAGCTTGGCGATCTTGTCCTTGGAGGCCTCCGGGACGTACCAGAGGGTGCCGGCGTCGTCGAACGTCGTGGTGAGGAGGACCTCGGGCTGGAAGGCCGCGTACTGCTCGACGTTGAAGCTGTCGAACTTGTTGCCGAAGACCGTCAGCTTGCTGACGTCCATGTCGCCGGCCTGGACGTCGGCCTTGCCGTCCGGCGTCTTGGTCGGGCCGAAGACGCCCTTGACCTCGATGCCGTAGTCGTGGAGGGCGGCGGCGACACCGGTGAAGGCGACGATCTTCGTCGGGACCTTGTCCAGCTTCACGGTCGTGCCGCGGTCGTCCTTGAAGGACCAGGGGCCGGACTTGGCGGCTCCCGTGTCTGCGCCTGCTCCACCGCTGTTCGTGTCGTCGTCACCGCACGCCGCGAGCACGGCACCGAGGCCGAGCGCGCCGCCCGCGGCGAGAACGCCGCGTCGGGTGAGGTGGGTGGCTCTGGCTTTGGACATGGGTTCGCTGCTTTCGAACGGGGTGGATCACCGTTGGACAATTCGAAGGTAGGTTAGCCTAACCTCAGCGATTGTCCAGGTACGGGGGTCCTCCCCGAGCGCAGCCCGTGAGTCGCCCACGGGGTCCCGGCGGTGACGCGATGCGGGGCCCGACTCCGCCGCGGCCGACGGTCGATGGGCCCCGGCCGACGGTCGATGGGCCCCGCACCACGCGGCGGCGTTGTCCGCGTCGCGGTCAGGGCCTGCCCGGCGGATCACGCCGCGGACGCGGGGCCGGCCCGTCCGTCCGCGGCATCGTCGTCGGTTGCCGACGCTCCGCGTCGACGCCCTCCTCCGCCGTGCGACTGGGACGCGCCGGCCTCCGCTTACCCGCCCTGACGTGGCGTCGCTTTCCCGCGACCCGATCCGCCGGACGGGCCCTAGGCGGCCGCCTCCTGCTTGGAGTTCCGGGGTGTCGGCCGGACCTACCCGGGGCCGCCGCCCGTCGCGGCCCTGCGTCCCGCGGACCTGACGGTCGGCCGCGGGGACTTCGTCACCGTCGCCGGGCCCTCCGGGTCGGGCAAGTCGACGTTCCTCGACATCGCCGGGCTGCTGGACACCCCGACCGACGGGCGGTACCTGCTCGACGGGATCGACGTCGGCGGCCTCTGCGACGCGGACCGGACCGCGGTGCGGGGGCGCCGCATCGGCTTCGTCTTCCAGTCCTTCCACCTCCTGCCGCACCGCACGGCGCACATCGGCGAAGGCGTGGCCGCGCGGCTCGGCATCACCACGCTGGAGAACCATCCCGCCGTCTTCGTCGGCGGTGAGGCCTTCTCGCGCCGTGAGCCGTGAGCCGTGAGCCGTGAGCCGTGAGCCGTGAGCCGTGCGCTGTGTCCGGCCCGCGGCGCCGGGAGGAATCAGCCGGCGAGGCCCAGTTCCCGCGCGATCAGCATCCGCTGGACCTCGCTGGTGCCCTCGCCGATCTCCAGGATCTTCGCGTCCCGCCACATGCGGGCCACCGGATACTCGTTCATGAAGCCGTAGCCGCCGTGGATCTGGGTGGCCTCGCGGGCGTTGTCCACGGCCACCGTCGACGAGTACAGCTTCGCCAGCGCCGCCTCCTTCTTGAACGGCTCACCCGTCACCAGCCGGGAGGCCGCGTCCCGCCACGCCAGCCGGGACGTGTGCGCCTTCATCTCCATGTCCGCGATCTTGAACTGAATGGCCTGGTTGGCGCCGATCGGCTTGCCGAAGGCGTGACGTTCCTTCGCGTACCTGACCGACTCGTCCACGCAGCCCTGGGCGAGCCCCGTGCCCAGCGCGGCGATGGCGACGCGCCCCTCGTCGAGGATGCGCAGGAACTGGGCGTAGCCGCGGCCCCGTTCGCCCAGCAGGTTCGCCGCCGGGACCCGGACGTCGGAGAAGGACAGCTCACGCGTGTCCGACGCGTTCCAGCCGACCTTCGAGTACGGGGCGGCCACCGTGAAGCCCGGGGTGCCGGACGGGACGATGATCGCCGAGATCAGGGGCCGGCCGTCCGGCTTGCGACCGGTGACCGCCGTGACCGTCACCAGGCCCGTGATGTCGGTGCCGGAGTTGGTGATGAAGCACTTGGTGCCGTTGACGACCCACTCGTTCGTCGCCTCGTCCAGGCGTGCCGTCGTCCGCGTCGCGCCCGCGTCCGAGCCGCCGTCCGGCTCGGTCAGGCCGAAGGCGCCGAGGATCTCGCCCGAGCACAGGCGGGGCAGCCACGTCCGCTTCTGCTCCTCGGTGCCGAACAGGTGGATCGGCATGGCCCCCAGCGAGACGCCCGCCTCCAGCGTGATGGCCACCGACGAGTCGACGCGGGCCAGCTCCTCCAGGGCGATGCCGAGGGCGAGGTAGTCGCCGCCCATGCCGCCGTACTCCTCCGGGAAGGGCAGGCCGAACAGGCCCATGCGGCCCATCTCCCGGACGATCTCGTACGGGAACTCGTGCCGCTCGTAGAAGTCGCCGATCTTGGGAGCCACGACGTCGTGGGCGAACGCCTCCACCGTGCGACGGAGGTCCTCGAGTTCGGGGGAGAGCTTGTGGTCCATGGCTGTCACTGCTCCTTGTGGGAGTCGGCGCGGGAGTCGGCGGCCGAGTCCTGGTGTGCCAGGGCTCGTACGGTGCGGGACGGGCTGGGCCGGCCCAGGTGGGCGGCCATCCAGACGCTGGTGGCGACGAGAGAGCCGAGGTCGACCCCGGTGTCGATGCCGAGCCCGCGCAGCATCCACACGAGGTCTTCGGTGGCGAGGTTGCCGGTGGCCGACTTCGCGTAGGGGCAGCCGCCCAGGCCGCCGGCGGAGGCGTCGACGGTCGTCACGCCGTGCCGAAGGGCGGCGTAGGTGTTCGACAGGGCCTGGCCGTAGGTGTCGTGGAAGTGGACGCCCAGGGCGCTCACGGGCACACCGGCCTCGGTCAGCGCGGTGAGCAGGGCGCTCACGTGGCCCGGGGTCGCCACCCCGATCGTGTCGCCCAGGCTCAGCTCGTCGCAGCCCATGTCCAGCAGGGCCCGGCAGACCTTCACCACCTGCGGGACCGGGACCGGGCCCTCCCAGGGGTCGCCGAAGCACATCGAGAGGTAGCCGCGGACGTGGACGTCCGCGTCCTTCGCCCGCGCCACCACCGGCTCGAACATGGCCAGCGCCTCGTCGAGCGTGCGGTTGAGATTGGCCTTGGCGAAGGACTCCGTGGCGCTGGCGAAGACCGCGACGCGGCGGGCGCCGAGCGTGAGCGCGCGGTCGAGGCCGCGTTCGTTCGGCACCAGGACGGGCAGCTCGACCGGCAGGTTGGCGATCGCCGGGAACAGCTCCTCCGCGTCCGCCAGTTGCGGCACCCACTTGGGGTGCACGAAGCTCGTCGCCTCGATCGTGGTCAGGCCCGTGGCGGCCAGGCGGCGGATGAACTCCGCCTTCACCGGGGCCGGGACGGTCGCCTTCTCGTTCTGGAGGCCGTCGCGGGCGCCGACCTCGTGGATGCGGACGCGGGCGGGCAGGCCCTCGGCCGGTACGGCCATCGGCAGGCCCGGCTCAGGGGCGTTCACGGCGTCTCCTCCTTCGCGTCCTCGACCGGTGCGATGACCGCCAGCACCTGGTCCATGGCGACCGTCGTGCCCGGCGCCACGTCCAGCTCGGCGACCGTGCCCGCGTGCGGGGCGGAGATGACGTGCTCCATCTTCATCGCCTCCACGACCAGCAGACTCTGCCCGGCGGCCACCTCGTCGCCGACGGCGACCTTCACCACCGTCACCGTGCCCGGCATGGGCGCGGTCAGCGAGTCGGCGCCCGCGTGGGCGGCGCCCGTGAGGGAGGCGGCGACCGGGTCGTGGTCGCGCACGTGCCAGGCGTCGCCGTCGCGGCCGAGCCAGTCGGCGGCGCGGTGGAAGCTGTGCCGGACGCCGTCCAACGTCACCGACACCCGGTCCTCGGTGACGGTGTGGGTGCCGCGCGGGGTGTGAGTGACGGGTTCAAGTCCCGTCGTCCGGAACGGGAAGGCGACCGGCTTCGGCTCGCCGCCCATGCGCCAGCCGCTCGGCACCGAGAAAGGATCCGTCCAGCCCTCCCCGCGCGGACGCAGCGCGTCCAGCCGTACGGCCGCCGCGGCCTCGTACACCTCCTCCGGTACGCCGGTGGAGACCAGGCCGTCGACCTCGCGCTCCACCAGCCCGGTGTCCAGCTCGCCCGCCACCACCGCCGGGTGGGCGAGCAGCCGGCGCAGGAACCCGGCGTTGGTCTGCACGCCCAGCGTCACCGTCCGGGCCAGGGCCGCCCGGAGCCTGCGCAGGGCGGTGGCGCGGTCGGGGCCGTACGCGATCACCTTGGACAGCATCGGGTCGTAGAGGCTGCCGACCTCGCCGCCCTCGCTGAGCCCGGAGTCGGTGCGCACACCGTCGCCCTCGGGCTCGTGCAGCCGCAGCACCGTGCCGCCGGAGGGCAGGAAGCCGCGCGCGGGGTCTTCGGCGCAGAGGCGGGCCTCGACGGCGTGGCCGGTCAGCCGGACGTCCTCCTGCGCGAGACCGAGCCGCTCGCCCGCCGCCACCCGCAGCTGCCACTCCACCAGGTCCACTCCCGTGACCAGCTCGGTCACCGGGTGCTCGACCTGGAGCCGGGTGTTCATCTCCATGAAGTAGTACTGGGAGGGGTCCTCGCCCGGCACGATGAACTCCACCGTGCCCGCGCCCCGGTAGCCGCAGGAGCGCGCCGCCTGCACGGCCGCCTCGCCCATCGCGGCACGGGTCGCCTCGTCGAGGAGCACGCTGGGCGCCTCCTCGATGATCTTCTGGTGCCGGCGTTGCAGCGAGCACTCGCGCTCGCCCAGGTGCACGACGCCGCCGTGGCCGTCGGCCAGGACCTGGATCTCGATGTGCCGGGGCCGGTCGATCCACCGCTCCACCAGCAGCGTGTCGTCGCCGAAGGAGGCGCGGGCCTCACGGCGGGCGGCGGCGATCTCGTCGGCGAGCACGGCGGCGTCCCGCACCAGCCGCATGCCCTTGCCGCCACCACCGGCCGACGGTTTCAGCAGCACCGGCGTGCCGATCTCGCGGGCGGCGTCGGCGAGCTGCGCGTCCGTCAGCCCGCTGCCGCTGGAGCCGGGCACCACCGGCACCCCGGCCGCCTGCACCGTCTCCTTGGCGCGGATCTTGTCGCCCATCAGGGCGATGGCGTCGGCGGACGGCCCGATGAAGACCAGCCCCGCCTCCTCGCAGGCCCGCGCGAAACCGGCGTTCTCGGCGAGGAAGCCGTACCCGGGATGGACGGCCTGCGCGCCCGTCCGGGCCGCCGCCTTAAGCAGCCGTTCGACGGACAGATAGCTCTCCGCCGCCGGCGCCGGGCCGATCCGTACCGCCTCGTCGGCCTCCCGCACGTGCCGGGCGTCCGCGTCGGCGTCGGAGAAGACCGCCACCGAGCGCACGCCCATCGAGCGCAGGGTCCGGATGACACGCACCGCGATCTCACCGCGGTTGGCCACCAATACCGTGTCGAACATCAAGCTCCCCATCGCGCTTCCCATCGAAGTCCCCTCCTCACATCCGGAAGACGCCGAACCGGGGTTCGCCCAGTGGCGCGTTGGCACACGCGGTCAGGGCCAGACCCAGCACCTGCCGGGTGTCGGCGGGCTCGATCACCCCGTCGTCCCACAGGCGGGCGGTCGCGTAGTAGGCGTTCCCCTGATGCTCGTACTGCGCACGGATCGGCGCCTTGAAGGACTCCTCCTCCTCGGCCGGCCAGTCCTCCCCGCGGGCCTCCAACTGGTCCCGCTTGACCGTGGCCAGCACGGACGCGGCCTGCTCGCCGCCCATGACGGAGATCTTGGCGCCCGGCCACATCCACAGGAAGCGGGGCGAGTACGCCCGCCCGCACATCGAGTAGTTCCCCGCGCCGTACGACCCGCCGACGACCACCGTCAGCTTCGGCACGCGCGTGCACGCCACCGCCGTCACCATCTTGGCGCCGTGCTTGGCGATGCCCCCGGCCTCGTAGTCCCTGCCGACCATGAACCCGGAGATGTTCTGCAGGAACACCAGCGGGATGCCGCGCTGGTCGCACAGCTCGATGAAGTGGGCGCCCTTCTGGGCCGACTCGGAGAACAGGATGCCGTTGTTGGCGACGATCCCGACCGGGTGGCCGTGGATGCGGGCGAAGCCGGTGACGAGGGTCTGCCCGTACTCGGACTTGAACTCGGCGAACCGGGAGCCGTCCACCACGCGCGCGATGATCTCGCGGACGTCGTAGGGCGTGCGGGAGTCGACCGGCACCGCACCGGACATCCCCTCCGGGTCGACCTTGGGCTCGACGGCGGGTTCCACGCCCCAGGGGAGCGGCCCGCGCGCGGGCAGCGTGGAGACGATCTGCCGCACGATGCGCAGCGCGTGCGCGTCGTCCTCGGCCAGGTGGTCGGTGACGCCGGACACCCGCGCGTGGACCTCGCCGCCGCCCAGCTCCTCCGCCGTGACCACCTCGCCGGTGGCCGCCTTCACCAGCGGCGGGCCGCCGAGGAAGATCGTCCCCTGCTCTCGGACGATCACCGCCTCGTCGCTCATCGCCGGGACGTACGCGCCGCCCGCCGTGCAGGAGCCGAGGACGGCGGCGATCTGCGGGATGCCGGCGCCGGACATCCGGGCCTGGTTGTAGAAGATCCGCCCGAAGTGCTCCCGGTCCGGGAAGACCTCGTCCTGCATCGGCAGGAAGGCGCCGCCCGAGTCGACGAGGTACAGGCACGGCAGCCGGTTCTCCAGCGCCACCTCCTGCGCCCGCAGGTGCTTCTTCACCGTCATCGGGTAGTACGTGCCGCCCTTGACGGTGGCGTCGTTGGCGACGATCACACACTCCCGGCCGCTGACCCGCCCGATCCCGGCGATGACGCCGGCGGCCGGGGCCTGTCCGTCGTAGAGCCCGTCGGCCGCGAGCGGCGCCAGCTCCAGGAACGGCGAACCCGGATCGAGCAGCGTGTCCACGCGGTCGCGCGGCAGCAGCTTGCCGCGCGCGGTGTGCCGGGCCCGCGCCCGCTCCCCGCCGCCGAGCCGGGCCGCCGCGAGCTTGGCGCGCAGCTCCTGAACGAGGACGCGGTGCGCCTCCTCGTTGGCCCGAAAGGCCTCGGAGGCGGGATCTGCCGCCGTCGTCAGCTCCGGTGCCTCGTGCATCCTGCGGTCCCCTCACCGATGGTCGATCAGTTAATGAGCGTTAACGCATTTCCTCCAGGTTAACGACCGCTAACCTCCCTGTCTAGAATTGACTCCATGGCCACGAGAACCGACGCCCCCACCCGCCGCGAGCAGATCCTCAAGGAGGCCGCCCGGCTCTTCGCCGAGCGCGGCTTCCACGGTGTCGGCGTCGACGAGATAGGGGCCGCGGTCGGTATCAGCGGCCCCGGCCTCTACCGGCACTTCGCCGGCAAGGACGCGATGCTCGCCGAACTGCTGGTCGGGATCAGCGACTCGCTGCTGACCGGGGCGAAGCGGCGGCTGGCGGAGGCCGACGGGGTGACCGGCCCCGAGGCGGTCCTCGACTCGTTCATCGAGGGGCACATCGACTTCGCGCTCGACGACCGCCCGCTCATCACCCTGCACGACCGCGAGCTGGACCGCCTCCGGGACGCGGACCGCAAGATGGTGCGGCAGTTGCAGCGGCAGTACGTCGAGCTGTGGGTCGGGGTGGTGCGCGAGGTCTACCCGGCGGTGCCCGAACCGAGCGCCCGCTCGGCGGTCCACTCGGTCTTCGGCCTGCTGAACTCCACGCCGCACCTGGGCCGCCCCGGCTCCCTGCCGGGCCGCGCGGTGACGGCGTCGCTGCTGCACCGGATGGCGCGCGGGGCGTTCGCGGCGGTGGCCGCCGGCTGAAGGGGGGCGGCGTGGGCGGGGGAGTGACGAGGGTTACCCGCGTCCCACTCTGGACGCCTCTCCCTACCCGCCGGTACGGTGAAGTCTGAGCAAGCGCTTAGATACGTACCCTGGAGGTGGCGCGGTGCGCCGTACGGTGTTCAACGAGGACCACGAGGCGTTCCGGGAGACCATCCGCGCCTTCATCGAGGCCGAGGTCGTCCCCGTCTACGACGAGTGGTTCGCCGCGGGCCAGGCGCCGCGCGAGTTCTACCACAAGCTCGGCGAGCTGGGCATCTTCGGCATCAACGTGCCGGAGGAGTTCGGCGGCGCGGGCATGGACAGCCACAAGTTCGAGGCCGTCCTGTACGAGGAGACCGCCCGCGCGGGCGTGCAGTTCGGCGGCTCCGGCGTGCACGTGCTGCTCGCCCTGCCGTACATCAAGATGCTGGCCACCGACGAGCAGAAGAAGCGCTTCCTGCCGAAGTTCGTCAGCGGCGAGGAGATGTGGGCGATCGCGATGACGGAGCCGGGCACCGGTTCCGACCTCGCGGGCATGAAGTCCACCGCCAAGCTCTCCGAGGACGGCACCCACTACGTCCTCAACGGCGCCAAGACCTTCATCACCGGCGGCGTGCACGCCGACAAGGTGATCGTCTGCGCCCGCACCGCCGCGCCCACGGCCGAGGACCGCCGCCACGGCATCTCCCTGTTCGCCGTGGACACCAAGTCCGAGGGCTACTCGGTGGGCCGCAAGCTGGACAAGCTGGGCCTGCGTACCTCCGACACCGCCGAGCTGGCCTTCGTCGACGTCAAGGTGCCCGTCGAGGACCTGCTCGGCGAGGAGAACAAGGGCTTCTCCTACCTCGGGCACAACCTGGCCTCCGAGCGCTGGGGCATCGCCTTCGGCGCCTACGCCCAGGCCAAGGCCGCGGTCCGGTTCGCCAAGCAGTACGTGCAGGACCGCACCGTCTTCGGCAAGCCGGTCGCCCACTTCCAGAACACCAAGTTCGAGCTGGCCGCCTGCCAGGCCGAGGTGGACGCCGCCGAGGCCGTCGCCGACCGCGCCACCGAGGCCCTGGACGCCGGCGAGCTCACCCCCGCCGAGGCCGCCAGCGCCAAGCTGTTCTGCACCGAGGTCGCCCACCGCGTCATCGACCGCTGCCTCCAGCTGCACGGCGGCTACGGCTACATGAACGAGTACCCGATCGCCCGCCTGTACGCGGACAACCGCGTCAACCGCATCTACGGCGGCACCAGCGAGGTCATGAAGATGATCATCGCGAAGAACATGGGCCTGTAGACCGGCCTGTGGACCACAGAGTCTCCAGAGTCTCCAGGACATGAGCGAAGCACTCCAGTCCCTCCTCGACCTGCTCGACCTCGAGCGGATCGAGGAGGACATCTACCGCGGCCGCTCCCGCTCCGCCGTCGTCCCCCGGGTCTTCGGCGGGCAGGTGGCCGCCCAGGCGCTGGTCGCGGCCGGCCGCACGGTCCCCGAGGAGCGGCACGCGCACTCCCTGCACGCGTACTTCCTGCGTCCCGGCGACCCCGGCGCCCCCATCGTCTACAACGTCGACCGGCTGCGCGACGGCCGCTCCTTCACCACCCGCCGCGTGGTCGCCGTCCAGCACGGCAAGCCGATCTTCACCCTGTCGGCGTCCTTCCAGACGTACGAGGAGGGCCTCGACCACCAGGCCCCCATGCCGGCCGCGCCGGACCCGGCGACGCTCCCCACCGGTGAGGAGCGGCTCCGGAGCTACCCGCACCTGCCCGCCGACACCGTCGAACGCTTCCTCGAGGCCCGCGCCGCCGTCGACCTGCGCTACGTCGACGACCCGCCCTTCGGCGACTTCGGCACCCCGCGCGAGCCGCACTCCCAGGTGTGGTTCCGCACCAACGGCAAGCTCGCGGACGACCCCCTCCTGCACGTCGTCCTCGCCACCTACGTCTCCGACATGACCCTCCTCGACTCGGTCCTGCTCGCGCACGGCCGCGGCGGCTGGGCCGTCGGTGACGTCGTCGGGGCCTCGCTGGACCACGCGATGTGGTTCCACCGGCCCTTCCGTGCCGACGAGTGGCTCCTGTACGACCAGCAGTCGCCGTCCGCGTCCGGCGGCCGGGGACTCGGCCAGGCCCGCATCCACACCGAGGACGGGCGGCTCGCCATCTCGGTCATCCAGGAAGGCGTGGTCCGCGTCCCTCGGGAACACTGAGGGGCATGGCGGAACCTGCACGGGAAGCACGGGACACGACGGGCGGCGGCGACAGCACCTTCACGGTGATCGTCGCCGCCCTCGCCAATCTGGGCATCGCCGTCGCCAAGGCGGTGGCCGGCGTGCTCAGCGGGTCCAGCGCGATGCTGTCGGAGGCCGCGCACTCGGTCGCCGACACCGTCACCGAGGTCCTGCTGCTGACCTCACTCAGACGCAGCACCCGCCCCGCCGACGAGGACCACCCCCTCGGCCACGGCCCCGAACGCTACATCTGGGCCCTGCTCGCCGCCGTCGCCACCTTCGTCGGCGGCGCGGTCTTCGCCCTCTACGACGGCGTCCACGCCCTCACCCACGCGGAGGAACCCGGCGACCCGCTGGTGGCGTACGTCGTCCTGGCCGTCGCCTTCCTCCTGGAGGGCTACTCCCTGCGCACCGGCCTGAAGCAGGCGCGCGGCGAGGCCCGCCACTACAGGGTGCCCTTCGGCCGCTATCTGCGCCGCACCCCCGACACCGCGGTGAAGGCCGTCGTCATGGAGGACTCCGCCGCCCTCGCCGGCCTGCTGCTGGCCGCGGGCGGACTGCTCGGCGGACAGCTCACCGGCTCCGGCGTCTGGGACGGCGTCGCCTCGCTCTGCATCGGCGCCCTGCTGCTGTACGTCGCCTGGGTGCTGGGCCGCTCCAACGCCGAGTTCCTCATCGGCCGCCCGCTGCCCCGCACCGTGCGGGACCGGATCCGGGCGGAACTGGTGGCCGTCGAGCACATCGAGGCCGTACTGGAGCTGGTCACCCTCGTGCAGGGCCCGCGGGAGGTGCTGGTCGCCGCCAAGGTCGACTTCCGGGACGTGGCGACGGCGGCGCAGATCGAGTGGGCGTGCGAGCGGGCCGAGCAGCGGCTGCGGGAGGAGTTCCCGGTGGTGCGCCGGGTCTACCTGGACCCGACGCCCGGGTTCGCGCAGCGCCGCTCGGAGGGACTGAACCCGTGGCCGTGACGGCCCGGCGGGGCAAACGGGACCGGTGGGAGAGGACTACCTCAGCCCCGCCTCCGTCAGCAGGTACGCCGTCATCGGGTCGTAGTAGCGGGGGCTGACCACGTGGTCGTCCAGCGGCACCGCGACCTGGAGGGTGCCCTCGGACTCGGCGAGGAAGAGCGCCGGGTCGTTGCAGTCCGCGTAGCCGACGGAGTCGACGCCGTGCTGACCGGCGTAACCGGCCCAGCCGTGGTCGGCGACGACCAGGTCGGGCAGCGGGCGGCCCGCGCGCTCCAGACCGGTGAGGATCGCCTTCATCGGTTCACCGGAATGGGTGTGCCACAGCGAGGCACCGTGCTCCAGCACCGCCACGTCCGCGAACTGCTGGACGTATCCCTCCTCCGTCGTCAGCCCTTCCGGGATCACGACGATCTCGCATCCGGCGGTGCGCAGCGCGTCGGCCGTGGCGCGGTGCACGTCGAGCAGGCCGCCCGGGTGGCCGGTCGCGAACAGCACCCGCTGCCCGCCGTCGGCGGCCTTGCGCAGCCGCCCGGCCATGCGTTCCAGCGCGGCCACGGTCAGCTCGGGGTCGATGGTGTCCTGGCCGTACCGGTATTCCGGGTCGTCGTTGACGCCGACCCGCTCCGCCATCACCGCGAGCACGTCCTGCTCGTCACTCCAGCGGTCGCCCAGCTCGAGGCCGAGCCAGAAGCCCCGGTCACCGTTGGCCAGTTTCCGGTAGTGGGAGAGGTTGTTCTCGCGGGGCGTGGCGACGTCGCCCGCGATACGCGTTCTGACGAGGTGTTCGGCGAGTTCGGCGCGGCTGGGTGTCCCGGGTATCGGCATGGCTCCATTGTGAGGCAGCCGCCAGTCGGCGTCGCCGCCATATCGCACGCTGGGACGTGGGTCACCTTCGCAGCGCGAACCACAACTCCATCCGTACGTCGGGGTCGTCGAGGTCGGTGTCCAGCAGGGCCGCGCAGCGGGCGATGCGCTGCCGGACGGTGTTGCGGTGCACGGACAGGGCGACGGCGGTGCGGTCCCAACTGCCGTGCAGGGAGAGCCAGGTGCGCAGCGTCTCGGTGAGCGCCGGGACGGCCGCGACCGGCGCGAGCAGCGCACGCGCGTGCGCCTCGGCCTCGCCGTCCGGCACGAGGTCGGCCAGCGCGAGCCGCGCGCCGTGCCGGACCAGCGGCACCCGGGTGGCCCTGGCCCGGGCCAGCGCGCGGGCCGCCTGGGCATCGGCGGCCGGCCACTCGGCGGGGCCGGCGGGAGCGCTGACCCCGAGCGTCCACCCGGCCTGCGGTCCCGGACCCGCCCCGGTCCCCGGGCCGGGTGAGGGCGCCGGCGCGCCCCCCGTTTCCCGGGCGTCGGGCGGCGGCTTGGGGGAGGCCGGGACGAGTACCCGTACGACGTCCCCGGCCGAGTCGACCAGCGGGGAGCCGAGGACCGCGCCCAGGGCCGAGGCGGAGACCGGGTCGGGGGTGCCCGCGTCCGGGTGGGCGTGGACGACGTGCCAGCGGGCGGCGCCCTCGCCGTCCCCGCCGCCGAGCAGGGGCGCGGCCTCCTCCGGGCGGGCGCCCAGCAGCAGCCGTACGAGTGCCGAGGAGCGGGCCGCGCCCGTGCCGCTCTGGTGCTCGCCGGTGAGGAGGGAGAGCAGCACGGCGGCGACCGACGCGATGGTGTGGTCCCCGGCTTCCCGGTGCGGGGCGGCGACCCCGAGGACGAAGCCCTGCCCGGTGCCGAGGGCGTACGCGGCGAGACGGGTGCCGGCGACCGTGTCCGTCGCGGTGGCGGAGGCGTGGCCGGTGACGAACCGGGCCAGCTCCGCCAGCGCCCGCCGCACCTCGCTCGCGGGCTCCCGCCCCGCCGCCGCGATCTCCGCGCCCTCCGGCCCGTACAGCACCGCCCGCCCGTCGAGCCGGGTGGCCAGCCGACGCAGCACGGAGGGCACCGGATCCGGACGTGAGGCCGCGGCGGCCAGACCCTGCTGGGCCTCGGAGACCCGGCGCAGTTCGGCCAGCCGTGCCTGCGCCATCAACTGCCACACCGCGCGGGCCACGCCCGAGAACGTCGTCCTCGGCGGCACCTCCACCAGCGGCAGCCGGTACGCCTCGCAGGCCGCGACCAGCGCCCCCGGCACGGTGTCGTGCACCGGCGCCACCCCGAAGCCGAGCGCGGCGCCGCCCGCCGCCACGATCCGGGACACGTAGTCCTCGAAGTACGGCCGCGAGCCCGCAGCGTCGGCGGGGATGTGCACGCCCGCCGTCAGCAGCAGCTCGCCACCCAGCAGGTACGGAAAGGGGTCGGACATCTCCGAGGTGTGCGCCCAGTGGACCGTCACCTCCGCGGCCGGGGGCCCGGCGAGCTGCCGCAGGGCCAGGTCCTCACGGGACAGCAGGGCCGCGAGGGACACCGGGGGTGTCGGAGGCATGGGCGGAACGGCCGATTCCTGCATGGTGGACGTTTCCTCCATCGAAGCGTTCCGGAATGGATGAAACGTACACTTCGCAGCCGCTTTTCAGCCACCTAGTGTCAACCCGGACCGGAATCCAGACCGGCGGCCGCGGGTACGGGCGGATGTCCCCGCGAGGCGCCACCGGAGAAATCCCACCGGACGAACCCATCGCACGACACGCCACCGAGAGTGCGCGAAGGAGGGCCCCTTATGGCCGTCGACTACATAGTGATCGTCGTCTATCTCGCCGGCATGCTGGCCATGGGCTGGTGGGGCATGCGCCGCGCCAGGTCCAAGAGCGAGTTCCTCGTCGCCGGACGCCGGCTCGGGCCCGCGATGTACTCCGGCACCATGGCGGCGATCGTCCTCGGCGGCGCGTCCACCATCGGCGGCGTCGGCCTCGGCTACCAATACGGACTCTCCGGCGCCTGGATGGTCGTCACCATCGGCCTCGGCCTGCTCGCCCTCTCCGTCTTCTTCTCCGCGCGCATCGCCCGCCTGAAGGTCTACACCGTCTCCGAGATGCTCGACCTGCGCTACGGCGGCAGGGCGGGCGTCATCTCCGGCGTCGTCATGTGGGCGTACACCCTGATGCTGGCCGTCACCTCCACCATCGCCTACGCCACGATCTTCGACGTCCTCTTCGACGTGAACCGCACCCTCGCGATCATCCTCGGCGGCACGATCGTCGTCGCCTACTCGACGCTCGGCGGCATGTGGTCCATCACGCTCACCGACATGGTGCAGTTCGTGGTGAAGACCATCGGCGTGCTGCTCCTGCTGCTGCCCATCGCGGTCGTCAAGGCCGGCGGCTTCGGCGAGATGAAGGCGCAGCTGCCGACCTCGTACTTCGATCCGCTGGGCGTCGGCGGCGAGACCATCTTCACCTACGTGCTGATCTACACCTTCGGCATGCTCATCGGTCAGGACATCTGGCAGCGCGTCTTCACCGCGGGCAGCGACCGCACCGCGAAGTGGGGCGGGACCATCGCCGGCACCTACTGCCTCGTCTACGCCGTCGCCGGCGCGGTCATCGGCACGGCGGCCAAGGTGCTCTACCCGAACCTCGGCAGCCCCGACGACGCCTTCGCCACCATCGTCAAGGACGAGCTGCCCATGGGTGTACGCGGACTGGTGCTGGCCGCCGCCCTGGCCGCCGTGATGTCCACGTCCTCCGGCGCCCTCATCGCCTGCGCCACCGTCGCCAACAACGACATCTGGTCCCGGCTGCGCGGCGTGCTGCGCAAGACGGAGGGCGAGGACGGCGGGGTACACGGCGGTGCGCACGACGAGGTGAAGGGCAACCGCCTCTTCATCCTCGTCATGGGCCTCGCCGTGATCGGCACCGCCATCGCCCTCAACGACGTCGTCGAGGCCCTCACCGTGGCCTACAACCTCCTCGTCGGCGGCCTCCTCGTCCCCATCCTCGGCGGGCTGCTGTGGAAGCGCGGTACCGCACAGGGCGCCCTCGCCGCCGTCGCCGTCGGCGGCCTCGCGGTCGTCGGCCTGATGGCGGCCTACGGCATCCTCGCCAACCAGCCCGTCTACTACGGCCTGCTCGCCTCCCTCGCCGTCTACGTCGCCGTCTCCCTGGCGACCCGCCCCACCGACGAGGCGATCCTCACCGCCTGGCGCGAACGCCTCGCCGGCCGGGCCCCCGAACCCCAGCCCGAACCGGCGGTCCCGGCTCACCAGTAGAGTCGGACCGCAGTAGTACATACGCGACGAAGCGTAAGAAGGAAGGCAGTACATGAGCAGCAACGAGACGCCCCGCGGCCCCGTCGACTCCTCCCGCGTCCCCCGGTACGCGGGCCCCGCGACCTTCGCCCGGCTGCCCCGCCTCGACGAGGTCGGTACCGCCGACGTCGCCGTGGTCGGCGTGCCGTTCGACTCGGGCGTCTCCTACCGGCCGGGAGCCCGCTTCGGCGGCAACGCCATCCGCGAGGCCTCCCGCCTGCTGCGCCCCTACAACCCGGCCCAGGACGCCTCCCCCTTCGCCCTCGCCCAGGTCGCGGACGGCGGCGACATAGCGGTCAACCCCTTCAACATCAACGAGGCCGTCGAGACCGTCGAGGCCGCCGCCGACGACCTCCTCGGCACCGGCGCCCGCCTGATGACCCTGGGCGGCGACCACACCATCGCCCTCCCGCTGCTGCGTTCGGTCGCCAAGAAGCACGGCCCGGTCGCCCTGCTCCACTTCGACGCCCACCTCGACACCTGGGACACCTACTTCGGCGCCGAGTACACGCACGGCACCCCGTTCCGGCGGGCGGTGGAGGAGGGCATCCTCGACACGTCGGCGCTGTCCCACGTGGGCACCCGCGGACCCCTGTACGGCAAGCAGGACCTCACCGACGACGAGAAGATGGGCTTCGGCATCGTCACCTCCGCCGACGTCTACCGCCGCGGTGCCGACGAGGTCGCCGACCAGCTCCGCCGGCGCATCGGCGACCGGCCCCTCTACATCTCCATCGACATCGACTGCCTGGACCCCGCCCACGCCCCCGGCACGGGCACTCCCGAGGCCGGTGGCATGACCTCCCGCGAGCTGCTGGAGATCCTGCGCGGCCTGGCATCCTGCAACCTGGTGTCGGCCGACGTCGTCGAGGTGGCTCCCGCGTACGACCACGCGGAGATCACGTCGGTGGCGGCGTCCCACACCGCCTACGAACTGACCACCATCATGAGCCGCCAGATCGCCCAGGCGCGCGCGACGGACCAGGAGACCGAGAACAAGTGACCCACGACCACGACCTGGTACTCCGTCCGACCGCCGCCCAGACGGAGGCCGCGCTGAACCCTCCCCCCGGCCGCAACGGCGGAGACCTGGTCGTGGAGACCCTGGCCGGGCTCGGCGCGACCACCGTCTTCGGCCTGCCCGGCCAGCACGCCCTCGGCATGTTCGACGCGCTGCGCCGCTCGGACCTGCGCTACATCGGCCTGCGGGTGGAGAACAACGCCGGTTTCGCGGCGGACGCGTACGGCCGGATCACCGGCGAGGCGGCCCCGCTGCTCCTGTCCACCGGCCCGGGGGCCCTCACCTCTCTGGCCGCCCTCCAGGAGGCACGGGCCGCCTCCGCCCCGGTACTGGCGATCAGCAGCCAGGTCCCGACGGCGGGCCTGGGCGGTGGCCGCCACGGCTATCTGCACGAACTCCCGGACCAGGCGGCGTCCTTCCGGGGCGTGGTGAAGTCCGTCCACACGGTCCGCACCCAGTCCCAGATCCCGTCCGCCATCGCGGAGGCGTGGACGTCGGCACTGACCGCTCCGCACGGACCGGTGTGGGTGGAGATCCCCCAGGACGTCCTCCTGGCCGAGACGTCGATCCCGGTGGTGACGGGCGGTGACGCCTTTCCCGAGGAGCTGCCCCCGCGCCCCGAGCTGACGGCGGTGGCGGCCGACCTGCTCTCGCGCGCGGAACGCCCCGCGGTCATCGCGGGCGGCGGAGTCGTACGGGCGGACGCGTCGAAGAAGCTGCGGCAGCTGGCGGAGCGGCTCCAGGCCCCCGTCGTCACGACCTTCGGCGGCAAGGGCGCGTTCCCGTGGACGCACCCCCTCTCCCTCCAGTCCTGGCTGGAGGACCGTCACACGACGGACTTCCTTCAGGACGCCGACGTACTGCTGGTCGTCGGCTCGGGCCTCGGTGAACTCTCCTCGAACTACCACACGTTCAAGCCGCGCGGCCGGGTGATCCAGATCGAGGCCGACATCGGCAAACTGGAGTCCAACCACCCCGCCCTCGGCATCCACGCCGACGCCCGCCTCGCGCTCCAGGCCCTGCTGGAGACGGTGGACGAGCGCACCGACCCCGCCGCACCGGAACGCGTACGCGCGGTCCTGGACAAGGTCCGCGAACGCATCGCGGCCCAGGAGCTCACCCTGGAGCAGGACGTGCTGGCGGCCGTCCGCAAGGCCCTCCCGGCCGGCGCCCCGTCCTTCTGGGACATGACCATCCTGGCCTACTGGGCGTGGTCGGCCTTCGACGCCAAGGCCCCCAACACCATGCACTCGGCCCAGGGCGCGGGCGGCCTCGGCTACGGCTTCCCGGCGGCCCTGGGAGCCGCTGCGGCCGACCCCACCCACCCGGTGCTGGCGGTGTCCGGCGACGGCGGCGCCCTGTACTCCATCGCCGAACTGGCCACCGCCCGCCAGTACGACCTGAACGTCACCTGGCTGATCGTCGACGACGGCGGCTACGGCATCCTGCGCGAGTACATGACGGACGCCTTCGGGCAGCCGACGGCGACGGAACTGACCCGCCCCGACTACGTGGCCCTGGCCGAGTCGTTCGGGGTCCCCGGAGTGCGTACCTCTCCGGAGACCCTGGAGGCGGACCTGGCGAAGGCGCTCGCGGCGCCGGGGCCGTCGGTGGTCGTCCTCCCCGCCGTACTGCGGATGTTCGCGCCGACGCACCTGGGCTGACGGCCTACCAGATCGCCTCGACCCACTCCGGGTGGTCGACGAACGGGTTGCGGTTGTGCTGGTAGGAGTCGTAGACGACCTGGTTGCGGCGCTCCTCGAAGGCGTCCGGCGGGTCCTCGTCGTTCCACGCCTTCAGTACGGAGAGCTTGCCGATGTACGGGCTGCTGCCGTTGTCGACGCTGCCGTTGACCTCCAGGTCGGCCCAGCCGTCGCCGCCCTCGTAGCGGACCGCCATGTAGAAGATCATGCGGGCCACGTCGCCCTTGACGGCGTCGCGGGGCTCGAAGGAGTCGGAGTCGGTGAGGCTGCCGCCGCTGTCGGTGAAGCCGCTGCCGCCGTTGTCGAAGTCCTTGTTGCCCCGGACGCCGTTGACCCGGACGTCCTCGGGACGCAGGTGGTGAATGTCCGTGCCGGGCCCGGTCGAGGTGCCGAAGTCGCCGTGGGACTTGGCCCACACGTGCTCGCGGTTCCAGTCGCCGGTGTCGCCGCCGTTCAACGACTTGCTGCGGGAGAGGCCCGAGTAGAGCAGGATCACGTTGCCGCTGTCGGCCGGGTCCTGGTCGGTGTTCTTCAGCGCGTCCCAGACCGCCGAGTACGAGAGCTTGGTCTGGTCGCTGATGATCGTGTGGAGGGACGACTTGAGGCTGGTACCGGTCTTGCCGATCGCGTCCCTGTAGTACGTCTCGTCGTAGTTCGAGGCCGGCGTGGTGGGCGTGGTGGTCGCCGTGGCCGTGGTCGCGGTCAGCGAGGGGGCGGCGAGCCCGGCGAGGACGGCGGCCGTGGCGAGGGCCACCGCTTTCCGGCGCCGTATGCGTATCGCGAGCATGAGGGGTGTCCGATCTACGCGGGTGGAGTGGAGCGGTGCGACGAGCGTGACATGGACATGTTGTAGCTGGGGTGTACGGAGGGTGGCGATTGCGTGACGGCGGCCCCCGACCGCGATGGTCGAGGGCCGCCGTGCCGGGTGGGTGGGGGTCAGTCCACGTCGGAGGGATCCATCCGGTAGACAGTCGACGTGCTCTCCGTCTGCGCGTCGGAATCGGCGTCGGAGGCGTCGGACGAGGACGCGTCGGAGTACGCGCTCTCCTCGACGGCCGTGCCGTGCTCCCGGACCCACTCGGTCACTTCGGAGCTGACCCCGGAGCCGCCGTCCCTGCCGCCGCCCATGCCTCCGCCGCCGACCTGGACGTAGTGCAACTCACCGTTCTTCACCAGCTCCTTGAGCCGGGTCAGGGTCATGGCGTTGTCGCTGCCGGACCAGCCCCACATGGAGATGACCGGTTCGCCGCTGCCGAGGATGATCTGTGCGGCGCTCTGCGAACTCGGCACCGCGAGGAGCCACCTGGCTCCGTCCTGATGCTTCTTGAGGTAGGCGACCAGTTCACTGTTCGCGCCGCCCATGCCGCCGCCGCCCATGCCTCCGCCGGCCGCGCCGAAGCCGCCGGCACCGCCCGGCTGCTCGCCGCCGCTCGTGCCGCCGTCCGTCTCCGAGTCACCGATGGCGCTGTTGCCGCCGCCGTTGGTGCCGTTGGTGCCGTTGGTGCCGTTGGCGTCCGTGTTGCCGTCGTCCGTGCCGCCGTCCGGGGGTGCGCCGTCCGCTGCCCCGGTGCCGTCGGGGGCCTCGTCGCTTCCGCCGGGGATGGCGCCGTCGGCCGGGCCGTTCCGGCCGCCCGGCGGCTGACCGCCGGGCCCCTGGCCCGCGCTGCCCTCAGCGCCCCCGCCTCCTTCGCCGGGGCCGCCCATGCCGCCGCCCGTCGACGGTCCGGCGGTCGGGTTGGTGCCGCCCATGCCGCCGCCCGAACCGGACGGCACCGACCAGGCGTACGCCGCCGGACCCGCGACCCCGGCGGCGACGGCCGCCGCAACGGACACCGCCAGCAGCCGTACCCGGCGCCCCGAACGGAAGACGAGCAGTCCCGCGATGGCCAGCGACATGATCACCGCGACCGTCGGCCACAGCCAGGTGTTCCAGCCGGAAGCGCGACGCAGGAGCACGATCGCCCAGACCCCGGTGACACCGAGGGCGAGGGGCAGCACCCACGCCCACCGCCGGTCGGTCCGGAAGGCGCGCAGCAGCATGGCACCGCCGCCTCCGCACAACGCCGCGATGCCCGGTGCGAGCGCGGTCGTGTAGTACGGGTGCATGGTGCCCTCGGCCATGCTGAAGGTCACGTAGTGCAGGGCCGTCCAGCCGCCCCACAGCACCAGTGCCGCGCGCGTGAGGTCGGTGCGGGGCGCCCGGCCGCACAGCGACAGGCCGCCGACGAGCGCGATGCCCGCGAAGGGGAGCAGCCAGGAGATCTGGCCACCGAGGACGTCGTTGAACATCCGCCCGATGCCCGCGGCGCCCGAGAAGCCCCCGCCGCCTCCACCGCCCCCGCCCCCGCCCCCGCCCATGCTGCCGTCGCCGCCGAAGATGCGGCCGAGGCCGTTGTAGCCCGTGATCAGGTCCCAGGCGGTGCCGTCCGTCGAACCGCCGATGTACGGCCGCTCGGAGGACGGCACCAGGGACACCGCCGCCGCCCACCAGAAGCTGGCGACGGCCAGGGCGACGGCGGCGAGCACCAGGTTCCTGATCCGCTTCGCCCAGCCGAGGTCCGTGGCGTACACGTACACGACGAAGACGGCGGGCAGCGCGATGTAGCCCTGGAGCATCTTCGTGTTGAACGCCAGTCCGAAGCAGGCCGCCGCGCCCAGCAGGGGCGGCAGCCGCCCGTCCCGGACCGCGCGCAGGCCCAGGGCGGCCCCGCCCACCATGAGGAACACCAGCAGCGTGTCGGGGTTGTTGTCCCGGTTGATGGCCACCGTGATCGGGGTCAGTGCCAGCACCAGCGCGGCGACCGCCGCCGCGCCGTGCCCCCAGACCCGCTTCACGGAGGCGTGCAGGATCCAGACCGTCGCCAGTGCGGCCACGATCAGCGGCAGCATCATCTGCCAGGTCCCGTATCCGAACAGGCGGCACGACAGGCCCATGACCATCAGGGCGAAGGGCGGCTTGTCGACGGTCAGGAAGTTCCCCGCGTCCAGCGAGCCGAAGAACCACGCCTTCCAGCTCTCGGTGCCGCTGAGCACGGCGGCGCTGTAGAAGCTGTTCAGGCCCGCCCCGGACAGGTTCCAGGAGTACAGGCCCGCCGCCAGGGCGAGGATCGCCGGCAGGACGGGCAGCGACCATCGGGGCGCGCTGGGTGTGGGGGACGGTAGGGGCGGCTCGGTGGCCGCGTGCAGTTGAGCGGTGGCAGATGTCACCACGCCACCGTGTCCACGGCCGATGTGCGCCGGCTGTGCTCCGACTGGGGACAGGCGGTGAATCCCGTGCGGAGAGGATCACTCAGGGGCGGCCCACGGGGCGAGCAGGTCTCGCAGCAACTCGGCGAAGGCCCCGTCCAGGGTGTCCTCCCGCTCCTGGTCGCCGACGGCCTCGGGGCAGAGGGCGGCCGGGCGGGCGATCCACAGGATTTTCCAGGGCCTGGAGTGCAGCGCGGCGTCTCGCCACACTCCGCCGTGCGGTACGAGGGGATGCAGCAGATCGCTGACGTGTTCCGTCACCACCCGCACCAGGGGCCCGTCGGTCGCTGTGTGCGCGCGGGGGATCGCCGTGGGGGAGGTGCGGGCGACGGCCGCCGTCGTCGGGTGGCGTCGGACGACGCGGACGACTCCCTTTGGGCGCTCGGATGAGCGAGTGGATGACAGATCGGGGTGGGGTGTTCACGCTTTTGAGGTAGAGGGGGCTTTCTGGAGGGCGGTGATGAACGACGTCCAGCCGACCGCCGAGAAGACCACCGCCGGCCCGTCCGGCACCTTCGAATCCCGCACGGGTATGCCAACGGGGTAGTCGTCCACCACTTCCAGGCAACTGCCACCCTGATCATTGCTGTGAGAGGACCTGCGCCAGCCCCCCAGCGCCGCAGCGTTGCGTATGGTGCGGTCAGTCATGGCGTTCGCAGTCCCTTGCCGTTGCCTTGAGTAGAGCCAGCGTTTCCTTGAGTGGCAGGGCGTTGCCCAAGGCGAGATCGTAGCGATGCTGCAGCTCCTGAACCACGGACGGGGTGTCGTGCAGCATGCCCATGTGCAGACCTTCGGCGTACGCCACGGGCGGCTGGTCCTCGAACCACATCAGTGTGAGCATGTTGCTCAACAGCGGGTGGGTGCCCAGCGCGAACGGCAGCACATGCACCTGGATCCGGCCGATTTCCGCGAGGTGCACGAGGTGGCCGAGCTGTCCTGCCATGACGCCCGGCCCACCGATCCGCCGACGAAGCACTGCTTCGTCGAGTAGCGCCCACACTACGGGCGTGACGGGGTCGTCGAGGACCTTCGCGCGCTCAAGCCGTGTGACAAGGCGTCTGTCACGCTCCTCATCGTCCACGCGAGGGAACGGGGTGCTCAGAACCGCACGCGCGTACCCCTCCGTCTGGAGGATGCCCGGGACGAACGACAGCGCGAACTCCCTGATCATCACAGCCTGTTGCTCCAGCAGCCGCGCCGCCTCGAAGTAGTCCGCGACCGCGGCCTCCTCCTCCGGAAGGAAGCTGCTCAGCACGTTCCCCGTGTTCAGGGCCGTGTCCAACCGCCGCGCGTCCTCCTTCGACGGCACCCGCCGTCCCGCCTCGATATGGGCGATGTGCGACCGCGTCATGATGGCCATGTCGGCCAGCTGCTGCTGCGTCAGGTCGGCGCCCTCACGCTGTTGCCTGAGCCAGTCCCCGTAGATGCTGCTCATTCGTTCGACTCCCGTGTGACAAAGGCGCTGTCACATCCGCACCCCTGGCGAGCCTAGCTCCGGCCGTCTCACTCTGTACGCGTATCGCTACACAAAGCGAGACCCCCGCGACCGTCGCACCGGTCCGGGGGCATGGCCACCGACCACAACGGAGTCGACGACATGCGTCACCGTATCGCCCGCCTCGCCGCGCTGCCCCTGCTTCCGCTGCTCGACCTGCTGTTGCCGGGCCCGGGCCGCCGGCGCCGACGACGCCCCCCGGCAACGGCGCCCGCCGCACCCTCGCCCGCCGCACCCCCGCCCACCGCGGAGGTCACCACACGCCGCACCGGCATGCCCGCCCTGCGCGGCGAGGACAACGCGCTCGTACGCCCCTGCCTGCGGGCCCACGAGCGAGGTGCGGAGGCCGGGCGGCAACAGGCCCGCCGCAGGGCGCTCCGGTTCGCGGTGCACGGCATCGACCTCGGTCCGCGTGCGATCCACGGCGTCGAGGTGGCCCGGTGAACGACGGCATGCGCCGGGCCCGGCTGCTGCCCTGGACGGGTTCCGAGGGCAAGCCCTGCTACCTGCTGACCGACGGCCGCGGACCGGTGTCCCGGATCGCCGATGTCGTCGAGACCACCCAACTGGACATGGCGGAGGACCTGCTGGACCATGCCGCCGACCTGCTCGCCGACGGACGGGCGACGCCTGAGCAGCTCCGCTTCCTCCTGACCCGGATGCGCGAAGCGCTCACCGATGTCCACCGCATCGCGGAAAGCCGGGGCACGCGACCGCGGTGAACCCGGTCGCCGTCACCCCAGCAGGTCGGGCAGATCCTCTCTGAGCGCGGCGACCTGCGCGCGGTGCCCCGCGTTGAACTCCGCCAGTCCCCACGTGCCCAAGTTGTCCGAGAGGGCGCCCTCCTTCGCCGGCACCACGGCCGGTATCGCGCGGAACACCTCGCCGATCGCCGTGGTGTGCCGGCCCTTCTGGACAGCGGTCACCAGAACTCCGAAGGGGTCCAGTCTCAGGGCGTGAATCCGTTGGCCGGGACTGTCCTTGTCCTTGAACTCGTCCTGGACGGTCGGCTTGGGGCTGCCGGGAACCGCGAGGAACCTCAGTACCCGCAGCGTCGCGTACAGGCGCCCGGCCAGCCGCTGGCCGCTTTCCTTCTGCTCTGGCATGGATCATTACTTGCCATCGGAACGTCCCCGCATCCCACCCTTCGGAAAGCGGCCAACTTCCGGCCACCCCCGCGCCCTAGGGTGACGCGCATGCGCCCGAGAACCCTCCGTACCGCCCTCGCCACCCTCACCGCGGGTCTCGCGGCGGCCGGCTGCCTGACCGCCGCCGGACCGGCCACCGCACACGAGAGGCCACCGGGGAACGACTGCTCGCCCGCCGTCTCCCTCACCGGTTTCTCCGACGCCCTCGACAAGACGACGTACGACGGCACCTATGTCGGCAACCTCTCCGCCCTCGCCCGCGACCGGCGCAAGTCCGTCGCCGCTCTCTCCGACCGGTCCGCCCTGTTCCGGCTGGACGCGCGGACCCTGAAGCCGCGAGGCGTGATCCCGCTCGCCGACGAGAGCGGCGCGCCCCTCGACGCCGAAGGGCTGGTCGTCGACCGCGACGGCACGTACCTCGTCTCCTCCGAGACCGAGCCCTCCATCCGCCGCTACTCCCGCACGGGCGAGATCCTCGACCGCCTCCCCGTACCGGACGCCCTCCGCACCGCCCCCGCGGGCCGCGCCCGGGTGAACGGCAGCTTCGAGGGGCTCACGCTCCTGCCCGGCGGCCGGACCCTGATCGCCTCCATGGAGTACCCGCTCGCCGGTGACCCCGCCGACCTGGTCCGCTTCCAGACCTGGCGGCGGACAGGCCACGGCGGCTTCCGGCTCGGCGCCCAGTACACGTACCGGACCGACACCGGGCTGGGCGTCTCCGAGGTCGCCGCGACCCCGGACGGACGCCTCCTGGTCCTGGAGCGCGGCTTCACCTCCGGCGTCGGCAACACCGTCCGCCTCCACCTGGCCGACCGGCGCGGCGGGACGCTCGGCAAGACCCTCCTCGCCGACCTCGCCGACTGCCCCTCCCGCGGCGCCACCGCCAGGCAGCCCCAGCCCAACCCGCTCCTCGACAACTTCGAGGGCATGACCGTCACCGGCCGTACCGGGGGCCGCCTGAACGTCCTCCTCGTCAGCGACGACAACCAGAACGACGTGCAGACGACCCGATTCCTGCGGCTGAGGGTCCGCGCCTGAATCAGCGCGGCGGGATGAAATCCCCGCTCGCCCGTGTTGGTGCCTTGCGGTAGATCAGGTGAGCAGGACGACCGACCGGAGGGCACGGCGTGGACGCGCAACGGGGATGGGCACGACGACTGGCGGCTTACGCCTGGCGCTATCCCAAGGACGTCGTCCTCGCCCTCGGTGCCTCGCTGGGCGGCATGGCCGTCATGGCCCTGGTCCCGTTGATCACCAAGGTGATCATCGACGACGTGATCGGCGACAAGACCAGGGACATGGCCGTCTGGGCCGGCCTCCTGATCGGCGCCGCGGTCATCGTCTACGTCCTCACCTACATCCGCCGCTACTACGGCGGCCGGCTCGCCCTCGACGTCCAGCACGACCTGCGCACCGACATGTTCGGAACGATCACCCGGCTCGACGGGCAGCGGCAGGACGAGCTGTCCACGGGGCAGGTCGTCGGTCGGGCGACCAGCGACCTCCAGCTGATCCAGAGCCTGCTGTTCATGCTCCCGATGACCATCGGGAACGTCCTGCTCTTCCTGATCTCCCTGGTGATCATGGCGTGGCTGTCCCCGCCGCTCACTCTGGTCGCACTCGCCGTGGCGCCCGCGCTGTGGTTCATCGCCCGCCGCAGCCGCACCCGCCTGCACCCCGCCACCTGGTACGCCCAGGCCCAGGCCGCCGCCGTCGCCGGAGTGGTCGACGGCTCGGTGAGCGGCGTACGCGTGGTGAAGGGCTTCGGACAGGAGGACCAGGAGACCGGCAAGCTCAGGGAAGTCGGGCGCAGGCTCTTCGCCGGGCGGCTGCGGACGATCAGGCTCAACGCCACCTACACGCCCGCCCTCCAGGCCGTCCCCGCGCTCGGCCAGGTCGCGATGCTCGCCCTCGGCGGCTGGCTGGCCGTACGCGGGAACATCACGCTCGGCACCTTCGTCGCCTTCTCCACCTACCTCGCCCAGCTCGTCGGCCCGGTCCGGATGCTCGCCATGGTCCTCACCGTCGGCCAGCAGGCCCGCGCCGGCACCGAGCGCGTCCTGGAGCTGATCGACACCGAGCCCGGCATCGAGGACGGCACCAGGCAGCTGCCCACCGACGCGCCCGCGACCGTCGAGTTCGACGACGTCGCCTTCGGCTACGCCTCGGAGTCCGGGACGAGCCGGCCCGTCCTCGACGGGCTCTCCTTCGAGATCCGCGCGGGCGAGACCCTCGCCGTGGTCGGCTCCTCCGGTTCCGGCAAGTCCACGGTCTCCCTGCTCCTGCCGCGCTTCTACGACGTGACGCGCGGGGCCGTCCTCATCGGCGGCCACGACGTGCGGGAGCTGACCCTCGACTCACTGCGGGCCGCCATCGGGCTCGTGCCCGAGGACTCCTTCCTCTTCTCGGACACCGTGCGCGCCAACATCGCGTACGGCCGTCCGGACGCCACCGACGAGGAGATCGAGGCCGCGGCCCGGGCCGCACAGGCGCACCGGTTCATCACCGAGCTGCCCGACGGCTACGACACCACCGTCGGCGAGCACGGCCTGACCCTCTCCGGCGGGCAGCGCCAGCGCGTGGCACTCGCCCGCGCGATCCTCACCGACCCCCGGCTGCTGGTCCTCGACGACGCCACGTCCGCCGTGGACGCCCGCGTCGAGCACGAGATCCACGAGGCGCTGAAGCAGGTCATGCGGGGCCGGACCACACTCCTCATCGCGCACCGCCGCTCCACCCTCGGCCTCGCCGACCGCATCGCCGTCCTCGACCGCGGCCGCCTCGCCGACCTCGGCACCCACGAGGAGCTCCAGGAACGCTCCGCCCTCTACCGGCGCCTGCTGACCGACCCCGACGAGCTGGGCGGGGTGTCACCGGGACACGCCCGGCCCGCCGCGCCCGCCGAGGACACCTCCGTACGGGACGAGCTGGACGCCGAGTTCGACGCCGAGCGCGGGGTCACGCCACGGCTGTGGACCGGTGACCGCGCGCCCAAGGACACCGCCCTCGCCGGCACCCCGGCCACCCCGGAGCTGCTCGCCCAGGTCGACGCGCTGCCCCCGGCCGACGGGACCCCGGACGTCGACGAGGCGCGGGCCGTGCAGCCGGAGGAGTCGTACGGCCTGCGCCGCCTGCTGCGCGGCTTCCGGACACCGTTGCTGATCAGCCTCGCCCTGGTCGCCGTGGACGCCGGCATGGGCCTGCTGCTGCCGGTGCTGATCCGGCACGGCATCGACGAGGGCGTCACCCAGACCGCCCTCGGCGCCGTCTGGGCGGCCTCGCTGCTGGGGCTGCTCGCGGTGCTCGCCCAGTGGACGGCGCAGACCGGCGAGATCCGCATGACCGGCCGGACTGGGGAGCGGATCCTGTACTCGCTCCGGCTGAAGATATTCGCCCAGCTCCAGCGGCTCGGCCTCGACTACTACGAGCGCGAGCTGACCGGCCGGATCATGACCCGGATGACGACGGACGTGGACGCGCTGTCGACGTTCCTGCAGACGGGACTCGTCACCGCCTTCGTCTCGGTCGTCACCTTCTTCGGCATCCTGGTCGCCCTGCTGGTCATCGACGTGGAACTCGCGCTCGTGGTCTTCGCGACCCTGCCGCCGCTGATCATCGCCACGTACTTCTTCCGCAAGGCCAGCGTGAAGGCGTACGAGCTGGCCCGGGAACGGGTCTCCTCGGTCAACGCCGACCTCCAGGAGTCGGTGGCCGGACTGCGGATCGTGCAGGCCTTCCGGCGCGAGCACGACGGCGGGCGGCGGTTCGCCGAGCGCAGCGACAGCTACCGGCAGGCCCGTATCCGGGGCCAGTGGCTGATCTCGGTCTACTTCCCGTTCGTGCAGCTGCTGTCCTCGGCGGCGGCCGCCGCCGTGCTGATCGTCGGTGGCGCGCGGATCGACGCCGCGACGTTGACGACCGGTGCGCTGGTGGCGTACCTGCTCTACATCGACCTGTTCTTCGCGCCCGTCCAGCAGCTCTCCCAGGTCTTCGACGGCTACCAGCAGGCGTCCGTCTCCCTCGGCCGCATCCAGGAACTGCTGCGGGAGCCGGCCTCGACCCGGGCGTCGGAGAAGCCGTCCGGCGTGACCTCCCTGCGCGGCGAGATCGCGTTCGAGGACGTGCACTTCACGTACGGGGGCGCCGACGAGGCGGAGGCGGCGCTCACCGGCATCGACCTGCACGTCCCCGCGGGGCAGACCGTCGCCTTCGTCGGCGAGACCGGCGCGGGCAAGTCGACGCTGGTCAAACTGGTGGCCCGGTTCTACGACCCGACGGGCGGACGGGTGACCGTCGACGGGCGGGACCTGCGCGACCTCGACCTCACCGCGTACCGGCACCGCCTGGGCGTCGTCCCGCAGGAGGCGTACCTCTTCCCCGGCACCGTCCGGGACGCCATCGCCTACGGCCGCCCGGACGCCACCGACGCCGAGGTGGAGGCGGCGGCGCGGGCGGTCGGCGCCCACGAGATGATCGCCACGCTGGAGGGCGGCTACCTCCACGAGGTCGCCGAGCGGGGCCGCAACCTCTCCGCCGGGCAGCGGCAGCTGATCGCGCTGGCCCGCGCCGAGCTGGTCGACCCCGACGTACTGCTCCTCGACGAGGCGACGGCGGCCCTGGACCTGGCCACCGAGGCGCAGGTCAACCAGGCCACCGACCGCATCGCGGGCCGCCGTACGACGCTCGTCGTCGCGCACCGGCTGACCACCGCCGCCCGCGCCGACCGCGTCGTCGTCATGGACGACGGCCGGGTCGCCGAGGACGGCACGCACGACGAACTGCTGGCGCTCGGCGGGCGGTACGCGCGACTGTGGCGGACGTTCGTCGGGGCGGCCGAACCGGAGGAGCCGGTCGGTGTCCTGCGGTGATGTCCGCGCAACCATTCGACACACGCCGTGCGTCCGTACATCCGTACGTCGGCGGCGTCGTGGGTCAGTAGCGCCGCGCGTCGCGGACGGAGGGGGACCGCAGTGGACAAGGGTGTTGCCGCGATACGCCGGCGGCTGGCGCTCGGCACGGCCGTGCTGACCGCGGCCGGACTGCTCGCCGTGGCGATGCCGCACGAGGCACAGGCCGCCGCGGCGTGCCCGGGCCGCAAGGTCCGCACGCTGCCGTTCTCCACGGGGTCCGTCCTCGTCTACAAGCGCGGCGGCTACATGTGCGCCGTCACCGTCCCCAAGAAGCCCGGGACCAGGCGGCCGATGTCCGTCAGCGTGCAGGCGCGCGGCAGCCGTCCGGTCGTGGACTCGGGGCGGTACGCCTACCGGGCGGGGCCGGTGACCGTGCACGCCGGCAAGCGCTGCGTGTGGGTGCGGGGCGAGGTGTCCCGGGGCTCGGTCAGCTCCGGCTGGATCCTCTGCTGAACCGGCTCCCGGCAGCCAATCTCCGATCTCCCCTGGTGTGCGGGTGACTTGCTCCGATAGCTTCCGGCGCACATCCGTTTCACAGGGAGGGTGCATGCGCAAGGCGCTCAGATGGCTGCTGGCGCTCGTGGTGCTCATAGGCACCGTCAGCACGGCGGGCGCGGCCACCGCCGCCGAGCCGAAGGCCGTCGACATCAAGGACCGGCTGCTGTCCATACCGGGCATGAGCCTGATCGAGGAGAAGCCGTACACCGGCTACCGCTTCTTCGTCCTCAACTACACCCAGCCGGTCGACCACCGGCGCCCGTCCAAGGGCACGTTCCAGCAGCGGATCACCGTGCTGCACAAGGACGTCAACCGCCCGACGGTCTTCTACACCGGCGGCTACAGCGTCTCCACCAACCCCGGCCGCCGCGAGCCGACCCAGATCGTGGACGGCAACCAGGTCTCCATGGAGTACCGCTACTTCACCCCGTCCCGGCCCGAGCCGGCCGACTGGTCCAAGCTGGACATCTGGCAGGCCGCGAGCGACCAGCACCGCATCTTCAAGGCGCTCAAGCCGGTCTACTCCGAGAACTGGATCTCCACCGGCGGCTCCAAGGGCGGCATGACCGCCACCTACTACGAGCGCTTCTACCCGCGCGACATGGACGGCGTCGTCGCCTACGTCGCCCCCAACGACGTGGTGAACCGCGAGGACCGGGCCTACGACCGCTTCTTCGCCCGGGTAGGCACCGAGGAGTGCCGCGACCGGCTGAACGGCGTGCAGCGCGAGGCGCTGGTGCGGCGGGCGCCGCTCAAGAAGAAGTACGAGGCGTACGCGGCCGAGGAGGGCTACACCTTCGACACCGTCGGCAGCCTGGACCGCGCCTACGAGGCCGTCGTCCTCGACTACGTCTGGGGCTTTTGGCAGTACAGCACCGTGAAGGACTGCGCCGACATCCCGGCCGACGCGAAGAACGCGACGGACGACGAGATCTGGAACTCCATCGACACGATCTCCGGTTTCTCCTTCTACACGGACCAGGGCCTGGCCCCGTACACGCCGTACTACTACCAGGCGGGCACGCAGCTGGGCGCGCCGACGATCCACTTCCCGCACATCGAGAAGAAGTACATCCGCTACGGCTACCAGCCGCCGCGCAACTTCGTGCCACGCTCGATCCCGATGAGGTTCGAGCCGTGGGCGATGCGGGACGTCGACCGCTGGGTGCGGCACAACGCCGACCAGATGCTGTTCGTGTACGGCGAGAACGACCCGTGGGGTGCCGAGCCCTTCCGTCTCGGGCACGGCGCGCGTGACTCCTACGTCCTCACCGCGCCCGGCATGAACCACGGCGCCAACGTGGCCGGTCTGGTGCCCGAGGAGAAGGCCCTCGCCACGGCCCGCATCCTCGACTGGGCGGGCGTCGCCTCAGCCAAGGTCCAGGAGGACCCGTCGGCGGCCGAGCCGCTGGCGACGTTCGACGCCAAGCTGGACAAGCGGGACGTGCAGCGCGAGCCGGCGCTGCGCCCGTAGGACGGTGACCGCGCCCGGCCGCCGCTGAGCCGCTCCGGTCTCCGGACGCTCACAGCGGCCGGGCGCAGCCCACCGGCCGTTCGCCGCCGAGGCGGACGTAGAGGCCGGTCGAGGCGGGGCAGTCGGCCCGTACGGCGACCGCCTCGACCACCTTGAACTGCGGCTTCTTCTTGCCCTTGCCGTCGCACGCGGTCTCGCGGACCTTGCCGTCCCCGGCGTCGTGGACGCAGTCGCCGACGATGGTGCGCGGGCCGCCCCCGCCGCCCGGGTCACCGGGGTGCGGCGGCCGGAGCCCCCGCATGCAGGCGTAGCCCCGTGGCACGGCCCCGTCGCCGTCCTCGTCGGCGGAGGGGCGCTGTTCGCTGATGTGCAGTACGAAGTCGGTGGTCGCGGGGCACGGCGGCCCGTCGCCCGCACGGCCGTCCTCCCGGGCCACGACCCGCGCCGCCGCCCGCTCGCTGTCGCACGGGACTTCGGTGAAGCTGACCGTCCCGAACGAGCTGCACTCGTCGATCGCCAGGAACACCGCCCCGTACCCGGAGGGCCGGACGGCGGCCGGCGCCGAGCCGGGCCCGGTCCCCCCGCCGCCGTTCGCGCCGCTGCCGGTGCCACCGCCGCCGCTGTCCCCGTCCGCCAGGCCCGCAGGGCTCTGGCAGCCCGTCAGCAGTACGGCGCACAGCGCCGACAGGGCGCAGAGCACCCCCGCAGCCCATCTCTCACGCATCGCCATCCCCCCGGATCCCCGGTCCAGCGTGACCCGCCGCAGCGGGGCACGCCAGACGCGCGGGGTGCATTGCGCACGGGTGACGGGGGCGCGCCCCCGGCGCGCGGCGTAGGCCGCGCTACGTCCTACGACCGGTAGGACAGCCCGTGCCCGAGGGGGTACAGCACCTTCGCCGGATCGTCCGCCCGCACCACCGGCACCGGCAGCCTGCCGCGCGGCCGTACCCGCCCCGCGATCACCCGGGCCGCCGCCCGGACCTCGACGTCGGTCCAGGAGTACGCGGCGAGGAAGGCGCGGACGTCCGGGAGCCGGGCCACGTCGTAGGGGTTGCGGACGGCGACCGCGACGACGGGCTTCCCCGTCTCCAGCAGCCGTGCGACCAGCGTGCGCTGGCTACTGGCCGCGGTGACGTTGTACGTGGCGACCACCACCGCGTCGGCGCCCCCGGCCGCCGCGACCGCGCGGTCGATGAGGGCGGCGGAGGGCGCGGTGCCCGTGGACAGGGCGGTGGCCGTGAAGCCCAGCTCCGTCAGTTCGCCCGCGAGGACGCCCGTGGGCGGTCCGGTGGTGCCCGAGGGGGAGGCGGGGTCGGCGCCCACGACGAGCACCTTGCGGTGCTCGCGGCGCGACAGCGGCAGCAACGGCCCCTCGTTGACGAGCAGTGTGGTGGTCCGCTCGGCGATCCGGTCGGCCGCGGCCAGGTGCCCCCGGGTGCCGACGGTGCGGTCGACGTCCCGTCGGCTGGTGTAGGCGTCCCGGAACAGGCCCAGCTTCGCCTTCAGCCGCAGCACGCGCAGGATCGATTCGTCGAGCCGCGCCTCGGTGAGCTCACCGTCCCGTACGGCCGTCAGCACCGCGTTCCAGGCGAGGTCCAGGTGCGGCGGGTTGAGCAGCTGGTCGACGCCGGCCTTCAGCGCCAGCACCGGCACCCGTGCGTCGCCGTACTTGGTGCGTACGCCCTCCATGCCGAGGGAGTCGGTGACCACGACCCCGTCGTAGCCGAGCTCCTCGCGCAGGATGCCGGTGAGGATGGGGCGGGAGAGGGTGGCCGGGTCGCCGGAATCGTCGAGCGCCGGGACCACGAGGTGGGCGGTCATGATCGCGTCGATGCCGGCGCGGATGGCCGCGCGGAAGGGCGGGGCGTCCAGTTCCTCCCACTGCTCGCGGCTGTGGGTGATGACCGGGAGGCCGGTGTGGCTGTCGGTGGCGGTGTCGCCGTGCCCGGGGAAGTGCTTGGCGCACGCTGCGACCCCGGAGCGCTGGTACCCCGTCACCTCGGCGGCCACCAGCTCCGCCACCGCCTCCGGATCGGCACCGAAGGACCGGACGCCGATCACGGGGTTGGCCGGGTTGACGTTCACGTCGGCGACGGGGGAGTAGTCCTGGCGGATGCCCATCGCGTGCAGCTCGGCGCCCGCGACCCGGCCGAGGGTGCGGGCGTCGGAGCGCGATCCGCCCGCCCCGACGGCCATCGCGCCCGGGAAGAGGGTCGCCGGCCGGCCCACGCGGGCCACTATCCCGTACTCCTGGTCGGTGGAGACGAGCACCGGGAGGCCGCGCGGCAGCTCCAGGGAGGCCTGCTGGATGCCGTTGGACAGGCCGGCGATCTGGTGCGGATCGCGGGTGTTGTGCGCCCAGGCGAAGTAGATGACGCCGCCGACCCGGTACTTGGCGACCAGCTCGGCCGCGGTGCGGACGCCGATCTCCTTCAGGTTGGCGTCGATGTCGGCCTGGTCGGGGTCGGTGGCCGAGTGGCCGTAGACCCGCATGACGAAGAGCTGGCCGACCTTCTCCTCCAGCGTCATGCGGGAGATGAGGGCCCGGAGCTTGTCGTCGTCGGGCCGGCGGGCGTCGGCGTACGCGGTGCCGCCGCCGGCCGCCAGGGCCGCGGTGACGACCGCGGTCGCGGTGAGGACGGTACGTCTGGAGGGCTGTGCGGTGCTTCCCGTGCCGGCCGTGCTGCTGAGGTGCACGTGCGCTCCTTCCGGAGTGATCCGCTGGGGAATCGCTGGAGAGGTGCTGAAGGAAACTTCCAAGGAGTCACCAATATCCGGGAAGTTTCTGCCAGTCAAGGGAGCGCACAGGAGTCGCCCGAAGCGGCGGAGAGAGGGCCGCAGGGGCCGCCGTCGGCGCAAGGGAGGGGGCGCGCCGACGGCGACGCGCTGCCGGCCGCGGTACGGCGGAGAGGGTGGTCAGCGGTCGCAGCCGGCAGCGAGGCCGACACCGCACCGCGCGGACTCGTCCGGCAGCGTGCGGATTGGACGGGCGCGGAGGGGGCGGGGTTCCCCGTTCGGCCGGGTATTCGAAAGTCGGTGGACGCGACCGCCGGACGAGGTCGCGGCCCGCCCGGAATTCACGGGTCGACCTGAAGACCGACGCCCGCAACGACCGCTCCCGCGCTGCGATCGAGTCGGCCGGCGCCCGCTTCGAGGGCGTGCTGCGCAACTGGTCCCGCTCCTGGGCGCCGGGCGAGGAGGGCCGGCTGCGCGACTCCGCGATCTACTCGGTCACGGCGGCGGAGTGGCCGCGGTGCCGGGAGCGGTTGGAGCGCCGCGTGCGGTCCGCGTCGTCCCCGCGGACGCAGACTTCCGATCCGACGCGGAGGCGGACGCCGGCCTCCGGTCCGACGCGGACGCCGGCGTCGGCTCCCGGGCCGGCGCCCACCCTCACGCCGCCTCGCTGAGCAGCCGGGTGAGGTGCTCGCGCCCCGCGTCCAGCAGTTCCGGCAACGGGGAGGCCGCCTCGTACCACCGCTTCTCGTACTCCCAGCACAGCCAGCCGTCCCAGCCGTGGCGGGACAGGACGTCCACCACCTCGGTGAGCGGCAGTACGCCGGCGCCCAGCGGCAGCGGGAGGGTGTCGTCGGCGGAGGCGATGTCCTTGACCTGGACGTAGCCGAGGTGCGGGGCGAGGGCCAGGTAGCTCTCCGAGGGCTGCTCGCCGCCCAGCCAGGTGTGCATCACGTCCCACAGGGCGCCGACCTGGCGGTGCCCGACCAGGCCCAGGACGCGCATCGCGTCGGCGCCGGTGCGGTGCGAGTCGTGGGTCTCGAGGAGGATGCGCACGCCCAGTCCGGTGGCGTACTCGGCGGCCGTGCCCAGCCGCCGGGCCGCCGTGGCGTCGGCCTCCTCGGGGCTCTGCCCGGTGCCGCCGCCGGGGAAGACCCGGACGTACGGGGCGCCCAGGTCGCGGGCGAGGTCGAGAAGGGTGCGGATCTCGGCGATCACGGCGTCGTCGGCTCCCGGCGCGGCGACGCGCGCGTACCCCGCGAGGCCCAGCAGTTCCACGCCCGCCTCCTTGAAACCGGCCGCCACCGCGGCCCGTTCCCCGGAGGTCAGGCCCGGGTGTACCGGCTCCTCCGGGTGGGCGCGCAGCTCGACACCGTGGTAACCGTGCGCGGTCGCGAGCCCCAGTACGTCGGTCAGGGGCAGGCCGGGGACACCGAGGGTGGAGAACGCCAGCTTCATGACCACGGAGCGTACCCGCCCCGGCCTTGCGCATTCCTCCCCGTCAGCCGGGTGTCGCCGTCCCGTGGGCGCACGGCCGCACACGCCGACGCCGGGTGGGCCGGCTCAGCCGGTCCGGCGTCCGAGGACGAGGCCGTCCGGGCCGAAGCGGGGGTGCGAGGGCGTGTGGGGGGCGGCAGCCCCCGCCGGGCCCACGCCGACGCGGGGCGCCGGGAGACCGACGGCGCGCTCACTCCCGCGGCCCTCCGGAGGACCCCCGCACCATCAACTCCCCCCGCACCGTCGCGATCCCCCCGGGCGGCGCGTCCTGCCGCCCCATCGCGATGCGCCCGGCCCGCGCCCCCGCCTCCGCGAGCGGCAGCCGGACCGTCGTGAGCGCGGGTACCGCGTCGATGCTGAACGGCAGGTCGTCGAAGCCGGCCACGGACACGTCGTCCGGGATGCGCAGCCCGGAGTCGCGCAGCGCCGCGCAGGCGCCCAGCGCCACGGAGTCGTTCGCGGCGACGACGGCCGTCAGGGACGGGTCCCTGCGCAGGAGTTCGAGCGTGGCCTCGTAGCCGGACTGCCGGTCGTAGCGGCCGTGCACCGTCCAGCGGGGGTCCTCCTCGATGCCGTGCGCGGCGAGCGCGGCGCGGTGGCCCTCCAGCCGGTGCCGGGTCGTGGTCCGTTCCTCCGGGCCCGCGATGTAGCCGAGCCGCCGGTGTCCGAGCCCGATGAGGTGCTCGGTCAGCTGCCGGCCGCCACCGCGGTTGTCGAAGGTCAGGGCGATCGCACCGGTGTCCGGCGCCGGCGGCCGCCCGCACAGCACCACCCGCGTGCCGGCCTCGGCCAGCTTGCGCAGCTTCGCCGCCACGGCCGACTGGTGCGCCGCGTCCTCCATCGCCCCGCCGGTCAGCACCACGGCCGCCGCCCGCTGCCGCTGCAACAGGGTGAGGTAGGTCAGTTCGCGCTCCGGGGAGCCGCCGGTGTTGCAGACCACGGCGAGTCTCTCGCCCCCCGCTCTGCCGCCCGGCCCGCCGATCTCGGACTGGATCGCGCCGGCCATGATCCCGAAGAAGGGGTCGGCGATGTCGTTGACCAGGATGCCCACCAGGTCGGACGTGGCCGCCGCCAGCGCGCTCGCGGGACCGTTCAGGACGTACTCCAGGTCGTCGACCGCCTTCAGCACCCGTTCCCGGGTGGAGGCGGCCACGGGGTAGTTCCCGTTCAGCACGCGCGACACCGTCGCCGGGGAGACCTGGGCGCGGGCCGCCACGTCCGCCAGTGTCACCGTCATGTCCTCGTCCTCCGCCTCGCGCCTGTGTGCCGTACGCCGTCCCGGCCGTCCCGGCCGTTCCAGGTGACCTTACGGCCACCATCCGCCGTTGTTCGCCCCCTCGAACAACTCACCCGGACCACGGTCTTGTCCAGACCACCGTCCACAGGCTAGCTTCGTTGAGTATAGAAAGCGCTTGCTGTACCGCTGCTCGTATCGCTGCTGTATCGCAGCCGTATCGCCGTACGAAGGGAATGACGTGACACGCAAGACGGTGCGTATCGCCATGAATGGTGTGACCGGGCGTATGGGCTACCGCCAGCACCTCGTCCGCTCCATCCTCGCCCTGCGCGAACAGGGCGGCCTCGATCTCGGCGACGGCACCGTGCTGTGGCCGGAACCGGTCCTGGTCGGCCGCCGTGAGCACGCGCTGCGGGCGCTGGCCGAGCGGCACGGCCTGGAGCACGTCTCCACGGACGTGGACGAGGTCCTCGCCGACCCCGCCGTGGACATCTACTTCGACGCCCAGGTGACCTCGGCCCGCGAGGAGGCGATCAGGAAGGCGATCGCCGCGGGCAAGCACGTCTACACCGAGAAGCCCACCGCCACCGGCCTGGACGGCGCCCTGGAACTCGCCCGCCTGGCCCACGCGAAGGGCATCAAGCACGGCGTCGTCCAGGACAAGCTCTTTCTCCCCGGCCTGCTCAAGCTCAAGCGCCTCATCGACGGCGGCTTCTTCGGCCGCGTCCTGTCCGTGCGCGGCGAGTTCGGCTACTGGGTCTTCGAGGGGGACTGGCAGGACGCCCAGCGCCCCTCCTGGAACTACCGCGCGGAGGACGGCGGCGGCATCGTCGTCGACATGTTCCCGCACTGGGAGTACGTCCTGCACGAACTGTTCGGCCGGGTGAAGTCCGTCCAGGCCCTCGCCACCACCCACATCCCGCAGCGCTGGGACGAGAACGGCAAGCCCTACGACGCCACCGCCGACGACGCCGCGTACGGCGTCTTCGAACTCGACGGCGGCACGATCGCCCAGATCAACTCCTCCTGGGCCGTGCGGGTCAACCGCGACGAACTCGTCGAGTTCCAGGTCGACGGCACCGAGGGCTCCGCGGTCGCCGGACTGCGCGACTGCCGGGTCCAGCACCGCTCCGCCACCCCCAAGCCGGTCTGGAACCCGGACATCCCCGCCACCGAGGTCTTCCGCGACCAGTGGCAGCAGGTCCCGGACAACGGCGACTTCGACAACGGCTTCAAGGCCCAGTGGGAGCTGTTCCTGCGCCACGTCTACGCCGACGCCCCCTACCACTGGGACCTGCTGGCCGGCGCCCGCGGCGTCCAGCTCGCCGAACTGGGCCTCAAGTCCTCCGCCGAGGGCCGCCGCCTGGACGTACCGGAGATCGCGCTGTGACCCTCCACCTGCCGGGCGCGGACGGCACCCTGCGCGCCTACGCACCCCGCGCCGAGCCCCTGCCCCTTTCCTCAGGAAGCGCTTTCACCTCCCGTACGGTCTTCTCGGCCGCGCACGTCGTCGCCGACCCGTACGCGGACACCACGCCCGACGGCCCCGCCGCCGTCGACTGGGAGGCCACCCTCGCCTTCCGCCGCCACCTGTGGTCCCACGGGCTCGGCGTCGCCGAGGCGATGGACACCGCCCAGCGCGGCATGGGCCTGGACTGGGACTGCGCGGCCGAACTCATCCGCAGGTCCGCGGCCGAGGCGAAGGCGGCCGGCGGCCGCATCGCCTGCGGCGTGGGCACCGACCAGCTCACCGGCGGCACCCTCGCCGAGGTCCGGGCGGCCTACGAGGAACAGCTCGCCGTCGTCGAGGAGTCGGGCGCCCAGGCCATCCTGATGGCCTCCCGCGCCCTGGCCGCGACCGCGCAGGGCCCGGACGACTACCTGGAGGTCTACGGCCACCTCCTGCGCCAGGCCACCGAACCGGTGATCCTGCACTGGCTCGGCCCGATGTTCGACCCGGCCCTCGAGGGCTACTGGGGGTCGGCGGACCTCGACGCGGCCACCGGCACCTTCCTGGACGTCATCGCCGCCCATCCCGACAAGGTCGACGGCATCAAGGTCTCCCTCCTCGACGCCCAGCGCGAGATCGACCTGCGCCGCCGACTCCCGCAGGGCGTGCGCTGCTACACCGGCGACGACTTCAACTACCCCGAGCTGATCGCCGGCGACGACCAGGGCTTCAGCCACGCCCTGCTCGGCATCTTCGACCCACTGGGCCCGCTGGCGGCCGAGGCGGTCCGCGTCCTCGACACCGGGAACACGGAAGGCTTCCGCGCCCTCCTCGACCCCACCGTCGGACTCTCCCGCCACCTCTTCCAGACCCCCACCCGCTTCTACAAGACGGGCGTGGTGTTCCTGGCCTGGCTGGCCGGCCACCAGAGCCACTTCACGATGGTCGGCGGCCTCCAGTCGGCCCGCTCCCTGCCGCACCTCGCCCGCGCCTACGAACTCGCCGACGGCCTCGGCCTGTTCCCGGACCCGAAGCTGGCGCAGGAGCGCATGCGGAACCTGCTGAGCCTGTACGGAGTGAACCAGTGAGCGACACGGCCCCCGACCTGACGCGTTTCAGCGTCAACCAGATGACGGTCAAACAGCTCTCGCTGCCCGAACTGACCGCCGCCTGCCGAGAACTGGGCGTCGGCAACGTCGGCCTGTGGCGCGAACCGGTCCAGGCGTACGGTGTCGAGGCCGCGGCCAAGCTGGTCCGCGACGCGGGCCTGACCGTCACCACCCTGTGCCGCGGCGGCTTCCTCACGGCGACCGACGCGGGCGAACGCGCGAAGGCCCTGGCCGACAACCGCCGCGCCGTCGACGAGGCCGCCACCCTCGGCACCGACACCCTCGTCCTGGTCTCGGGCGGTCTCCCGGCCGGCGACAAGGACCTGCGCGCCGCCCGGGGACGCATCGCCGACGCCCTGGCCGAGCTGGGCCCCTACGCCGAGCGGCACGGCGTACGGCTCGCCATCGAACCCCTGCACCCCATGTACGCCGCCGACCGCTGCGTGGTCTCCACCCTCACCCAGGCCCTGGACCTCGCCGAACGCTTCCCGGCCCGGCAGGTCGGCGTCACCGTCGACACGTACCACATCTGGTGGGACGACCGGGCGCCCGAGCAGATCGCCCGGGCCGGGACCGGCGGCCGTATCCACTCCTTCCAGCTCGCCGACTGGACCACCCCGCTGCCCGAGGGCGTCCTCAACGGCCGCGGTCAGATCGGGGACGGCGCGATCGACATGCGGGAGTGGAAGGGGTACGTGGAGGCGGCCGGGTACACCGGCGCCATCGAGGTCGAGCTGTTCAACGAGGAGCTGTGGGCACGGGACGGGCGGGAGGTGCTGGCCGAGACGGCGGCGCGGTTCGCGGCGTACGCGGGGACCGGGAAATAAATCCAGACGACCCGTGCAACCGTTTCGTCGGTCCGCGGGTCGTACTTGGCATCAGGACACCCCGGTGGGGGGACCCGAGGGATCTGGGGGGATCCGGGGGGGGATCGCGGGGGTTCTGAGGGGGAGGGAAACCCGAGGGGGCCCGGTCGTCGGCTGGGCTCCCTCGAAGCTCCTCGCAGCTCTGTGGCTCGAAACTCTGTGAGCGCCGCCTGAGGCTAGAAGAAGACCCCGCACCGCAGCAGCACGTTCGCGTAGGGACGGGCCTCCCCGGTCCGCACCACCAGCCGCGCCCCCGCCGAGAGTTCCTTCAACCGCTCGTGCGGGACGAGTTCGATGGCGGGGAAGTGCCCGTCGAGCAGGGCGGCGGCATCCGCGTTGGCCTTCCGTACCTCCGTCGCCGCCGTGGCCCCCTCGATGACCAGCTCGTCGAGCAGGCCGTCCACCACCTCCGCGAAGGACGGCACTCCGGCACGGAAGGCCAGGTCGACGACGCGTGGGCCGGCCGGGATCGGCATGCCGACGTCGCACACCAGGACGCCGTCGCCGTGGCCGAGTCCGGCGAGGGCGCCCGCGAGGTGGCGGTTGAGTATGCCGGCCCGCTTCACAGCGCCTCCGCCTGTGCCGCCGTCGGGTACGACGCCTGCGCCCCCGGCTTCGTGACGGCCGCCGCGCCGACCCGGGCCGCGTACGCCGCCGCCTCGGCGAGCGACTCGCCCGTGCCGAGCCGCCAGGCCAGCGCCGCGGTGAACGCGTCGCCCGCGCCCGTCGTGTCCACGGCGTCCACCTTCACGGAGGGGACGCGGGCGACACCCTCGGACGAGGACGCCACCAGCGCGCCCTCGGCGCCCAGGGTCACGACCACCGAACGCGGCCCCTTGGCCAGCAGGATGCGGGCCCAGTCCTCGGGGCGCTCGCTCACGCAGGCGTCGCCGAGGATCACCTTCGCCTCGTGCTCGTTGACGATCAGCGGATCGCAGGCCGCCAGCACCTCGCGCGGGAGCGGGCGCGGCGGCGACGGGTTCAGCACGAAGCGGCTGTCCGGCGCCAGGCTCCGGACCACCTCCACGACCGTTTCCAGCGGGATCTCCAACTGCGCGGAGACGACCCGGGACGCGTGGAAGAGGCTCGCGGCGGCGCGGACGTCCCCGGGGGCCAGCCGGCCGTTGGCGCCCGGTGAGACCACGATGCTGTTGTCCCCGGACGGGTCGACGGTGATCAGTGCGACGCCGGTCGGCGCCCCGCCCACCAGCACGCCGACCGTGTCGACGCCGGCCGCCCGCTGCGAGTCCAGCAGCAGCCGGCCGTAGTCGTCGTCGCCGACCCGGGCCAGCAGGACCGTACGGGCGCCGAGCCGGGCGGCGGCGACCGCCTGGTTCGCTCCCTTGCCGCCCGGGTGGACGGCCAGGTCGGAGCCGAGCACCGTCTCGCCGGCACCCGGCCGCCGCTCGACGCCGATCACGAGGTCGGCGTTGGCCGATCCCACGACCAGGAGGTCGTAGTCGTACATGAATCGCTCTCCGATCCGAGTGAATCCGAGTGAACCCCGGGCGAGCCCGGGTGTACCGAGTGAATCCGAGTGAATCCGAGTGGACCGGGCCACGAGGGCGGACGGTCGTCGTGACCGCCCGCCCCGCGCCCGTGTCAGCCCTCGAAGCCGGCCACGTTCTCCTTGGTGACCACCTTCACCGGCACCTTCACCATCTTCTCCACCTTCTCGCCGTCCGCCGCCCGCAACGCGTTCTCCACGGCGATCCTGCCCAGTTCCCTGGGCTGTTGCGCCACGGACGCGAACAACGTGCCCTCCCGCACCGCCTTCAGCCCGTCCGGGGTGCCGTCGAAGCCGACGACCTGCACGGACTTGCCGGCCTTGGAGCCCAGCGCCTTGATCGCGCCGAGTGCCATCTCGTCGTTCTCCGCGAAGACGCCGTCGATGCCGGGGTGCGCCTGGAGCAGGTTGGTCATCACGTCCAGGCCCTTGGTGCGGTCGAAGTCCGCGGGCTGCTTGGCGACGACCTTGATGCCCGGGTACTCCTTCAGACCGGCCGCGAAGCCCGCCCCGCGCTCCCGGCTGGCGGAGGTGCCGGCCTGGCCCTGGAGGATGACGATCGTGCCCTTGCCGCCGAGCTTCTCGGCGAGCGCCTTGGCGCCCAGCTCACCGCCCTCGACGTTGTCGGAGGCGACCAGCGCGGCCGTCTTCGCGTCGTTGACGCCGCGGTCCACGGCGATGACGGGGATGTCGTCCTTGTTCGCCGAGCGCACCGAGGGGCCCGCGGCGTCGGAGTCCACCGGGTTGACGATGATCGAGGACAGGCCCCCGCTGGTGAAGTTCTGCAGCTGGTTGGCCTGCTGGGAGGCGTCGTTCTGCGCGTCGGTGACCGTCAGGTCCACGCCCAGCTTCTCCGCCCGCTCCTCCGCGCCGTCCCTGATCTGCACGAAGAACGGGTTGTTGAGCGTGGACAGCGACAGACCGACCTTCCGCGTCTTGCCGGCCGAGGAGTCGTTGTGCAGCAGCGAGGTCGCCCCGACGACGGCCACCGCGACCACGGCCGCGATCACGTACGTCATCGCCTGCTTGCCCTTGCCGCCCCCGCCGGCCCCGGCCGCGGGCGTGGTCGCCCCCGCCTTGCGCCGCAGGGTGTCCAGCAGCACCGCCAGCGCGATGACGACACCGATGACGACCTGCTGCCAGAACGCGGACACGGACAGCAGGTTGAGGCCGTTGCGCAGCACCGCGAGTATCAGCGCGCCGATCAGCGTGCCCGACGCCTTGCCGGTGCCGCCCGCGAGCGAGGCACCGCCGATGACGACGGCGGCGATGGCGTCCAGTTCGTAGCCCTGCGCGGCCTGCGGCTGCGCGGAGGAGAGCCGGGAGGCGAGCACGATGCCCGCGGCGGCGGCGAACAGCCCGGAGAAGGCGTAGATGGCGAGCTTCTGCCGCTTCACCCGCAGGCCGGACAGGCGCGCGGCCTCCTCGTTGCCGCCGATGGCGTACATGGAGCGGCCGATGTAGGTCCGCCCGAGGACGAAGGCGGTGACGAGCCCCATGACGATCATCACCAGCATCGGCACCGGCAGCCATCCGCCGAGCGTGTCGCCCAGGTGGGAGACGGAGTCGGGGAAGGCGATGGGCGAGCCCTGCGAGATGACGAGCGACAGACCGCGCCCCACCGACAGCATGGCGAGCGTCGCGATGAACGGGGGCAGTTTCCCGTACGAGATGAGGAAGCCGTTCACCAGGCCGCACGCGATGCCCGTCGCGACGGACAGCACTACCGCCAGTGCGACCGGCATCCCGGCCTCGGTGGCGCTCCACGCCAGCACGGTGGCCGACAGCGCGGCGACCGAGCCGACCGACAGGTCGATGCCCGCGGAGACGATGACGAAGGTGACGCCGAAGGCGAGGATCGCGGTGACGGCGGCCTGGACGCCGACGTTCAGCAGGTTGTCGGCGGTCAGGAAGTCCCCGGACAGTGCCGACATGGCGACGACGAGGACGATCAGCGCGGTCAGCGCGCCGTTGTCGAGCAGCAGGCGGCGCAGGCCGCCCGTGGCGCCCCGCGCGCCCGGCTTGCTCTTGAGCGTGTCAGTGGCCACGGGAGGCCTCCGTTCCGTTGCTGTCGGGGGAGTCGCCGGGGGGTGTGTCGCCGGGCGGAGTGTCGCTGTGGGGCGTACTGACGGCGAGCGCCATCACGGTGTCCTGGGTCGCCTGTTCGGCGGTGAGTTCGCCCGCGACGCGCCCCTGTGCCATGACCACCACCCGGTCGCTCATGCCGAGCACCTCGGGCAGGTCGCTGGAGATCATGAGCACGGCGGCACCGGCCGCCGTCAGTTCGTTGACGAGCTGGTAGATCTCGACCTTGGCGCCGACGTCGATGCCGCGCGTCGGCTCGTCGAGAATGAGCACCTTGGTGTTCGCCAGCAGCCACTTGCCGATGACGACCTTCTGCTGGTTGCCGCCGGACAGCGTGCGCACGTGCTGTCCGAGCCCGGCCATCCGCACGCCGAGCTGCCCGGCGATCCGCTCGGCCGCCGCGCGCTGCCCCTTGAGGTCGACGAGCCCGGCGCGGGACGTGGACCGGAGGGTGACCAGCCCCAGGTTCTCCTCTACCGAGGCGTCCAGGACGAGCCCCTGGCCCTTCCGGTCCTCGGGGACCAGCCCGATACCGGCCGCCATGGCCGCGTTCACGTCGTGCCGGCGCAGCCGGTCGCCCGCGACGTGCACGGTCCCGGCGTCGTACGGGTCGGCGCCGAACACGGCCCGGACGACTTCCGTCCGCCCGGCACCGACGAGGCCCGCGATGCCGACGACCTCACCGGCGCGCACCTCGAAGCCGACGTCGTGGAAGACGCCGTCCCGCGTCAGCCCCTCCACCGTGAGCAACGCCGCACCGGCGTCGGCGCGTTCACGCGGGTACTGCTGCTCGATCGACCGCCCGACCATGAGCCGTACCAGCTCGTCCTCGGGTGTGGTGGCGGGCACCTGTCCGACACTGCGTCCGTCCCGGATGACGGTGACGCGGTCGCCGAGGGCGGCGATCTCCTCCAGGTGATGGGTGATGAAGACGATCCCGACACCGTCCTCGCGCAGCCGCCGCACGATGGCGAACAGCTTGTCGACCTCCTCGGAGGTGAGCACGGCGGTCGGCTCGTCCATGATGAGGACGCGCGCGTCGAGGCTGAGCGCCTTGGCGATCTCGACCATCTGGAGCCGGGCGATGCCGAGTTCACGCACCCGCGCACGCGGCGACACGCTCAGGCCGACCCGCTTCAGCAGCACCTCGGCATCGGCGTCCATCTTCTTCCGGTCGATCATCCCGAGGCGGCGCGGCTGGCGCCCCAGGAAGATGTTCTCGGCGACCGTCAGATCGGGGACGAGGTTGAACTCCTGGTAGATGGTGGCGATCCCGAGGCGCTCGGAGTCCTGCGCACCGTGGATGCGCACCTCCTCGCCACCGGCCAGGATCCGCCCGGCGTCGGGCGTGTAGGCGCCGGAGAGCATCTTGATGAGGGTGCTCTTGCCCGCGCCGTTCTCGCCGAGGAGCACGTGCACCTCGCCCCGGCGCAGATCGAAGTCGACGCTGTCGAGCGCGACCACGCCGGGGAAGGTCTTGCGGATGCCCTCGATGCGCAGCAACTCGTCCGGACTGCGGCTGCTCACGGCGTACTCCTTCGTACGGGGGAGGGGGACGGGGTTTCCTGTGGGGCCGCCTCACCGCAGGAGCGGCGGACGACCAGCCGCGCCGGGAGGGTGACGGACTCGCCGGGCCGGCCCGCGATGCGGTCGACCAGCGCGCGCACGGCGGCCCGGCCGAGGTCGCCCGTGGGCTGGGCGATCGCAGTGACGGGCGGATCGGTGTGCACGAACCAGGGGATGTCGTCGAACGCGGCGAGCGCGATGTCCTCGGGGACCCGCAGCCCGCGCGCCCGTACGGCGTCCAGCGCGCCGAGCGCCATCAGGTTGTCGGCGGCGAAGACGACCTCGGGCGGCTCGGGCAGGTCGAGGAACCCCTCGGTGACCCGGCGCCCGCTCTCCGCCTGGAAGTCGCCCTGGCCGATGTAGGCGTCGGGCAGGGGGAGCCCGTACACGCCGAGTGCCTCGCGGAAGGCGTCGACGCGCTCGCGTCCGGTCGTGGTGGCGGCGGGCCCGGCGATGATGGCGAGCCGCCGGTGCCCGAGCCCGTGCAGGTGGGCGACGAGGTCCCGGACGGCGCCCCGCCCGTCCGACCGGACCACGGGCACGTCGACGCCGGGGATCCAGCGGTCGACGAAGACCATCGGCGTCCCGGCCCGCGCGGCGTCGAGCATCCTGGGCGAACCGCCGTCGGTGGGGGAGACGAGGAGCCCGTCGATACGCCGGTCCAGCAGCGTCGTGACGTGGTGGTCCTGGAGATCGGGCCGCTCGTCGGCGTTGCCGATGATGACGCTGTAGCCGAGCGCGCGGGCCTCCTCCTCGACGGAACGGGCCAGCTCGGTGAAGTACGGGTTCATGACGTCGCTGATGACCAGCCCGAGGGTGCGGGTCTGGTCGGTGCGCAGCGACCGGGCGACGGCGTTCGGGCGGTAGCCCAGCGTCTCCACGGCGGCCAGCACGCGGGTACGGGCACCCGGGCTGACGGACGGGTGCCCGTTGAGGACACGCGAGACCGTCGCGACGGAGACGCCCGCCTCGACGGCGACGTCCTTGATACTCGCCATCGCCGTTTCCACCTCCTTGTGGAATCGATTACACGGAGGATTGGAAACGATTACACGAGTGGTGGCAAGAGGGTGCGGAGCAGCCGAAACCCAATCGTGACCCGGCATGCGCCTCGGCCCGCGACTCGGCTCGCGCCTTGGCCCGCGACTCGGCTCGCGACCCGGCGTGCGGGGGGCGTAGGCCCGGGGGCCGGCCCCCGGCGTACGGGGGGGCGCGTAGGCCCGGGGGCCGGCCGTCCGTTGACGGGTGGCCGTGGGACCGCCCGCTTCCTGGCCGGTGTCGTGCTTCCGCGAGCCGGGTGAAGGGCGCTCCCCGCGGTCGCGCCGGCTGCGCCGACGACCCTGCGGGTCACCCTCGACTCGGCTCGCTCCACCACCGGTGAGAAGCGTGCAGAAGCGTGCGGGGCGGCCGGGGAGAGCGGGCGGCCCCAACGGCCACGTACCGGTCCGGCCCCGCGACAACGCCCCCCGAGGATCAGCTCATCGCGGCCTCGAACATCCCCGCCTCGTACGAGCCCCCCTGCTGGTGTGTGATCACGGCGAGCCGGTTGGCCGCGTTGATCAGCGCGACCAGGCAGACCATCGCGGCGACCTGGTCGTCGTCGTAGTGCTCGCGCACCCGCGCCCACGTCTCGTCGGACACGCCCCGGTGGGCGTCGGCGAGCCGGGTGCCCTCCTCGGCGAGTGCCAGCGCGGCCTGTTCGGCCTCGGTGAACACCGTGGACTCGCGCCAGGCGGCGACCAGGTGGAGGCGCACCGCGCTCTCACCGGCGGCCGCGGCCTCCTTGACGTGCATGTCGATGCAGTGGCCGCAGCCGTTGATCTGGCTGGCGCGCAGCGACATCAGTTCCTGCGTGGACTTCGGCAGTGCCGACTGGTGCACCAGCATCCCGGCGCCCGCGAACCGCTTCGCGAACCTGCCGCCGAAGTCGTTCTCGAACAGGTTGAATCGGGTGTCCATGATCTCTTCCTCGCTCTCGGTGCCTCACTGACGAACACAAGACGCCGGCGGCCCGCCCCCTGTGACGTGCCACCGGCGTGACCCAGGCCACCGCCGACGGGTGTCACGGAACCGCGGCGACCGGTGTCCTCTGCGCGGGACACCGTCGGATTCGACGAACGGGAGAAGCCGGTGACGAGGACGAACGGGAGAAGCCGGTGACGAGCGAGAGCAGCGGACGCGCACAGGACGACTCGGCCCGGCGTGCCGTCACCGCCGTCACCGCCGATGGCGACGGCGGCCGTGACGGCGGCAGGGGTGGTGACGGCGGCAGGGGTGGTGACGGCGGCGACGGCGGCGGTGACGGCACGGACCCGGCCACCGAGGCCTTCGTCGCCCACCGCAACCTCCTCTTCACCGTCGCCTACGAGATGCTCGGCTCGGCCGCCGACGCGGAGGACGCGCTGCAGGAGACCTGGCTCCGGTGGGCGGACGTCGACCTCGGCACGGTGCGCGACCGGCGCGCGTACCTGGTCCGGATCACCACCCGCCAGGCACTGAACCGGCTGCGTACGCTCGGCCGCCGCAAGGAGTCCTACGTCGGCTCCTGGCTGCCCGAGCCGCTGCTCACCACGCCCGACGTGGCCGAGGACGTCGAGCTGGCCGATAGCGTGTCGATGGCGATGATGCTGGTCCTGGAGACGCTGACGCCGACCGAGCGGGCGGTGTTCGTGCTGCGCGAGGTGTTCGACCTCGGCTACGACGAGATCGCCGAGGCCGTCGAGAAGAGCCCGGCCGCCGTCCGGCAGATCGCGCACCGGGCCCGCGCCCACGTCGCGGCACGCCGTCCGCGCGGGGCGGTCTCGGCGACCGAGTCCAGGCAGGCGCTCGCGGCGTTCCAGCGGGCGGTGGAGACGGGCGACCTACAGGGCCTGCTCGACGTCCTGTCCCCGGACGTCGTCCTGCTCGGCGACGGAGGCGGCATCAAGCAGGCCGTCCTGCGGCCCGTCAACGGGGCCGGCAAGGTGGCCCGCCTCCTGCTCGGCGGACTGGTCAAGAACGCCGCCTCGGTGTCGCTGGGGCCGGCCCAGGTCAACGGCTACCCGGCGTTGATCGTCCACTTGGACGGCGAACTCGACACCGTGATGGCGGTCCGCTTCGACGACGGCCGCATCACCGGCCTCTACGCCGTCCGCAATCCCGAGAAGCTGTCGCACATGCACCGGGAGACGGCCCTGCGCCGCTGAACGAGCGGCCCGGCGGCAGCCCAGGCGGCCCGGCCGGCAGCCCAGGCGGACCCCCCGGGAGTCCAGGCGGGCTCCGGGAGCGTGTCGCCCGTCTCCAGCAGCGTCTTGAGGCTGGAGAGGAGGGCCGGCCGGCCGTGCTGGATCATCTGGCGGGCGGTGCCGCGGTGCCGCGGTGCTGCGGTGCTGCGGTGCTGCGGTGCTGCGGTGCTGCCGGGCTCGAATCCGTCGTGGACGACGGTCAGTTTCACCGACCCGCCGAGGTCCTCGGTCTCGAACGTGACCTTCGAGCGCTGCTCGGCGGCGAGCTTGGCGAGGGTCTCGTCGCCGACGCCGTTGGCCCTCGCCCACTCGGGCGTGAAGGTGTGCCAGGTGCAGGACAGGCGCCGGTACGGGTCTGATTCGAGTACGACCTGCCCGGGGCCGGCGGTCTCGGCGTTCCGTTCCCTCCAGACCACGGGCGACCCGGGCGTCCAGCCGGTGGCGAGTGGCAGCCGACGGGCTGCGCGTCGACCGGAACCACGATATTCACTACCGTGGTGGCCGCCGAGGGCGGAGACTCGTCCCATGGCGGACATGGGGTCGTTTCGGGACGCGGTCACGGCGTGGGCGGCGGGCGGCCCGGAAGGCCCCGCACGCGAACTCGCCGGACGGCTGTCCGTCCGTACGGCCGTCCTGCTCGAAGGGCCGAGTGACGCGGCGGCCGTGGACGCGCTGGCCGCGCGCCAGGGCCGGGATCTGGCGGCGGAGGGCGTCTGTGTCCTCTCGATGGGCGGCGCGATGAGCGTCGGCCGCTTCGCCGGCCTCCTCGGCCCGTCCGGCCTGGACCTCCGCCTCACGGGCCTGTGCGACGAGCGGGAGCGCGGCTACTACGTCCGTGCCCTGGACCGGGCGAACGCGGCCCCGCACGACCTCTTCGTCTGTACGGCCGACCTGGAGGACGAACTCGTCCGCGCGCTCGGCGAGGCGCGGGTGACGGAACTCATCGAGGCGGAGGGCGACCTGCGCCCCCTGCGGACCTTCCTCCGCCAGCCCGCCCAGCGGGGCCGCACCGACCGGCAGCGGCTCCGCCGCTTCTTCGGCACGAAGAAGGGCCGCAAGATCCACTACGGTCGTGTCCTCGTCGAGGCCCTCGCCCCGGCCCGCACGCCCGCCCCGCTGGCCGGGCTCTTCGCCGGACTCTGACGCGCACGGCGTCGGGCCCGCAGCGCGCCGCACGCACTGTCACACCCCACCGGTACCGTCGGATCATGCCCAACCAGTCCGATGGCGCTCCCGGTGAACGGCGGCTCGCCACCCTCGAAGGCGTCCTGGAACGCATCACGTACGCCAACGAGGAGAACGGCTACACGGTCGCCCGCGTCGACACCGGCAGAGGCGCCGGCGACTTGCTGACCGTCGTCGGCGCGCTGCTGGGCGCCCAGGCCGGCGAGTCCCTGCGCATGGAGGGCCGTTGGGGCTCGCACCCCCAGTACGGCAAGCAGTTCCACGTGGAGAACTACACGACCGTGCTCCCGGCCACGGTCCAGGGCATCCGGCGCTACCTCGGCTCCGGCCTGGTCAAGGGCATCGGCCCGGTCTTCGCCGACCGGATCACGCAGCACTTCGGCGTGGACACGCTCCAGATCATCGAGGAGGAGCCCAAGCGGCTCATCGAGGTGCCCGGCCTCGGTCCCAAGCGGACCAAGAAGATCGCCGACGCGTGGGAGGAGCAGAAGGCGATCAAGGAGGTCATGCTCTTCCTCCAGACCGTCGAGGTCTCGACGTCGATCGCGGTGCGGATCTACAAGAAGTACGGCGACGCCTCGATCTCCGTCGTGAAGAACCAGCCCTACCGGCTGGCCGCCGACGTCTGGGGCATCGGGTTCCTCACCGCCGACAAGATCGCCCAGTCCGTCGGCATTCCCCACGACAGCCCGGACCGGGTGAAGGCGGGCCTTCAGTACGCCCTGTCGCAGGCCACCGACCAGGGGCACTGCTACCTCCCCGAGGAGAAGCTGATCGCCGACGCGGTGAAGCTGCTCCAGGTGGACACCGGGCTCGTCATCGAGTGCCTCGCCGAGCTCGCCGCCGCTCCGGAGGAGGGCGGCGAGGACCCCGGCGTCGTACGCGAGAAGGTCCCGGACCCGCAGGGCGGCGACCCCGTCACCGCCGTCTACCTGGTCCCCTTCCACCGCGCCGAGCTGGCCCTGTCCGCCCAGCTGCTCCGCCTGCTCCGCACCGGCGAGGACCGGATGCCTGGGTTCCGGGACGTCGCGTGGGACAAGGCGCTCGGATGGCTCGGGCAGCGCACGGGCGCCGACCTCGCCCCCGAGCAGGAGGCCGCCGTCAGGCTCGCCCTCACCGAGAAGGTCGCCGTCCTCACCGGCGGGCCGGGCTGCGGCAAGTCCTTCACCGTCCGGTCGATCGTCGAGCTGGCCCGCGCCAAGAAGGCGAAGGTGGTGCTCGCCGCCCCGACCGGCCGTGCCGCCAAGCGACTCGCCGAGCTGACCGGCGCCGAGGCGTCCACCGTCCACCGGCTGCTGGAACTCAAGCCCGGCGGTGACGCCGCCTACGACCGGGACCGGCCGCTCGACGCCGACCTCGTCGTGGTCGACGAGGCGTCCATGCTGGACCTCCTTCTCGCCAACAAACTGGTCAAGGCCGTCCCCCCGGGCGCACACCTGCTCTTCGTCGGAGACGTCGACCAGCTGCCCAGCGTCGGCGCGGGGGAGGTGCTGCGGGACCTCCTCGCTCCCGGCAGCCCCGTCCCCGCCGTCCGCCTCACCCGGGTCTTCCGGCAGGCCCAGCAGTCGGGGGTCGTGACGAACGCGCACCGGATCAACGCCGGGCAGCACCCGCTCACCGAGGGCATGAAGGACTTCTTCCTCTTCGTCGAGGACGAGACGGAGGAGGCGGGGCGGCTGACGGTGGACGTCGCATCGCGGCGCATCCCGGCGAAGTTCGGTCTTGACCCGCGCCGGGACGTGCAGGTGCTCGCTCCCATGCACCGGGGCCCCGCCGGCGCCGGCGCGCTGAACGCGCTGCTCCAGCAGGCCGTCACCCCGGGGCGCCCGGACGTGCCGGAGAAGCGGTTCGGCGGCCGGGTCTTCCGGGTCGGCGACAAGGTCACCCAGATTCGCAACAATTACGAGAAGGGTGAGAACGGTGTCTTCAACGGCACCGTCGGCGTGGTCACCTCGCTCGACCCGGTGGACCAGCGCCTCACCGTGCTGACGGACGAGGACGAGGAGGTTCCGTACGAATTCGACGAACTGGACGAACTGGCCCACGCCTACGCGGTGACCATCCACCGCTCCCAGGGCAGCGAGTACCCGGCGGTGGTGATCCCCGTGACGACCGGCGCCTGGATGATGCTCCAGCGGAACCTGCTGTACACGGCGGTCACCCGGGCCAAGAAGCTGGTCGTCCTCGTCGGTTCCCGCAAGGCGATCGGACAGGCGGTGCGCACGGTGTCGGCAGGCCGGCGCTGCACGGCGCTCGACTTCCGGCTGGCGGGCGCCTGATCCGCAGACCCTTCGGTAAACCTCTCGGCCCGTGTGAAAAAAATGATCGATCAAACGAGTCGCAAAGGTCACAGAGCACTTCCGGAAGGGAAGGAGAGGGGGCAGGATGAGCAAGTTGGCGGCACTGAGTGCCGCCAATAGGCCCGATGGTCGACCCCGAGTGCACTCTCCTGAGCCAAGTGGGGGATGGTAGAGACAGTCAGGGCACCTCGAAGATGAGGCACTACGTCGGTGAGGGAAGACGTGAGCGACAACTCAGTAGTACTGCGGTACGGCGATGGCGAGTACACCTACCCGGTGATCGACAGCACCGTCGGCGACAAGGGCTTCGACATCGGGAAGCTCCGCGCCCAGACCGGTCTGGTGACGCTGGACAGCGGTTACGGCAACACCGCCGCCTACAAATCCGCCATTACGTATCTGGATGGCGAGGCGGGCATCCTCCGGTACCGCGGCTACCCGATCGAGCAGCTGGCCGAGCGCTCCTCCTTCGTGGAGGTCGCCTACCTGCTGATCAACGGCGAGCTGCCGACGGTCGACGAGCTCACCGCGTTCAAGAACGAGATCACGCAGCACACCCTGCTGCACGAGGACGTCAAGAACTTCTACAAGGGCTTCCCGCGCGACGCCCACCCGATGGCCATGCTGTCATCGGTCGTCTCGGCGCTGTCGACGTTCTACCAGGACAGCCACAACCCGTTCGACGAGCGCCAGCGCAACCTTTCCACGATCCGGCTGCTCGCGAAGCTTCCGACGATCGCGGCCTACGCGTACAAGAAGTCGATCGGCCACCCGTTCGTCTACCCGCGCAACGACCTCGGCTACGTCGAGAACTTCCTGCGCATGACGTTCTCGGTGCCGGCGCAGGAGTACGACCTCGACCCGACGGTCGTCGCCGCGCTGGACAAGCTGCTGATCCTGCACGCGGACCACGAGCAGAACTGCTCGACCTCCACGGTCCGCCTGGTCGGCTCCTCGCAGGCGAACATGTTCGCCTCGATCTCCGCCGGCATCAACGCGCTCTGGGGCCCGCTGCACGGCGGCGCCAACCAGTCGGTGCTGGAGATGCTGGAGGGCATCCGCGACTCCGGCGGCGACGTCGACTCCTTCATCCGCAAGGTGAAGAACAAGGAGGACGGCGTCCGCCTGATGGGCTTCGGCCACCGGGTCTACAAGAACTTCGACCCGCGCGCCAAGATCATCAAGGCCGCCGCGCACGACGTGCTCTCCGCCCTCGGCAAGTCCGACGAACTGCTGGACATCGCCCTGAAGCTGGAGGAGCACGCGCTCTCCGACGACTACTTCGTCTCGCGCAGCCTCTACCCGAACGTCGACTTCTACACCGGCCTGATCTACCGGGCCATGGGCTTCCCGACCGAGATGTTCACGGTCCTGTTCGCCCTCGGCCGGCTGCCGGGCTGGATCGCCCAGTGGCACGAGATGATCAAGGAGCCGGGCTCCCGCATCGGCCGCCCGCGCCAGATCTACACGGGTGTCGTCGAGCGGGACTTCGTGCCCGTCGAGGAGCGCTGAGCCGCCAGGCACCCCCGCAGCGCGTCAGAGGAGTCCCGTGCCGCCTCGAGTGGTACGGGACTTTTCCGTGCCCAGGAGTGGGCGAGGGTGGCGGAGGCGGGTGACGGGGGCGGGTGACGTGGACAGCAGAAGGCGCCCTGGCGCCGGTCCCCCCACGGGCCGACGAACCAGGGCGCCTTCCCATGTCCCGGTACGGATTCCCCCCACGGGATCCGGCCGGGCGTCTGTGAGGACAGCGCCTGAATCGCTGTACTGAGCACAACGGGCAAAACCCGCCGTGCGGTTGTACGTGTCGTGCTGTCGTGCTTCGTGCGGTCTGCCGGGACAGCGCACGCCCGGGAGGGCCGCTCAAAGCTTCCCGGTGTACGTGTCCCGGCAACGCAGCTCTGGGAAAGTCCCCCAAGACATCCCCAGATGCCAGGTGGCGCCCCCCAAGACGCTGCCTGACATCGCCAACTTAGACCTTTGAACCCCTTCGATGGTTACGTTCGCATCACTGTGATCTGCGTCTCTTGCATATGTCCGTTAGATGCGCAAGAGCCCCGATACGTTGAGCGGGACCCAAGCGTAAGGAAGATGCGCGAGCCTTGTGAAGAGCTTATGTGAGGTGAGTGCCGGACTCCAGAGGCACCGCCCCACGACCTGCGTGAAACGCGTGCTCAGCGAAAGGCCCGCAGCCGGAGGCTGTTGGTGACCACGAACACCGAGGAGAAGGCCATCGCCGCCCCCGCGATCATCGGATTCAGCATCCCCGCGGCGGCCAGCGGCAGCGCTGCCACGTTGTAGCCGAAGGCCCACACGAGATTGCCCTTGATCGTGGAGAGGGTGCGCCGGGACAGCCGGATCGCGTCCGCGGCCACCCGCAGGTCCCCGCGCACCAGCGTCAGGTCGCCCGCCTCGATCGCCGCGTCCGTCCCCGTGCCCATCGCCAGACCCAGATCGGCGGTGGCGAGCGCGGCGGCGTCGTTGACGCCGTCCCCGACCATGGCGACCGTACGGCCCTCGGCCCGCAGCCGCTCCACCACGGCGACCTTGTCCTCGGGCAGCACCTCGGCGATCACTTCGTCGATACCGACGGCCTTCGCGACCGATTCGGCCACGCGCCGGTTGTCGCCGGTCAGCAGCACGGGGGTGAGGCCCAGCCGGCGCAGCTCGGCCACCGCCTCGGCGCTGGTCTGCTTGACCGTGTCGGCCACGGTGACGATGCCGCGTGCCGCACCGTCCCAGCCGACCACGACGGCGGTACGGCCCTCCCTCTCGGCCACGTCCCCGGCCCGGGACACCTCTGGCGGCAGAGTGCCGTGGAGGCGCCCCACGGTCACCTCACGGCCCTCCACGCGCCCGCGTACGCCGCGCCCGGGGACGTTCGTGAAGTCCTCCACTCCGGGCAGCGCGCCGACCCGTTCCTCGGCGCCCGCCGCGATCGCCCGGGCCACGGGGTGCTCGGAGGCGTGCTCGACGGCGCCCGCGAGCCGCAGCAGCTCCGCCTCGTCGGTGCCCTCGGCGGCGTACACCCCGTGCAGGGTCATGCGGCCGGTGGTGACGGTGCCGGTCTTGTCCAGGACGACCGTGTCGACCCGCCGCGTGGACTCCAGCACCTCGGGGCCCTTGATGAGGATGCCGAGCTGGGCGCCCCGGCCCGTGCCGACCATCAGTGCGGTCGGCGTGGCCAGCCCCAGGGCGCAGGGGCAGGCGATGATCAGTACGGCGACGGCGGCGGTGAACGCGGCGACCGTGTCGCCGGTGGCACCCAGCCACCCGCCGAAGGTGGCGACCGCGATCAGCAGCACGACGGGCACGAAGACGCCGGAGATCCGGTCGGCGAGCCGCTGCACCTCGGCCTTGCCGCTCTGCGCGTCCTCGACCAGCTTCGCCATCCGGGCGAGCTGCGTGCCGGCGCCGACCCGGGTGGCCTCGACGACGAGCCGGCCGCCGGCGTTGACCGTGGCGCCGGTGACGGTGTCTCCGACGCCCACGTCCACCGGCACCGACTCGCCGGTCAGCATCGAGGCGTCCACGGCCGAGGCGCCCTCGACCACCGTCCCGTCGGTGGCGATCTTCTCGCCGGGCCGTACGGCGAACCGGTCGCCGACCGCCAGCCGGGCCACCGGAATCCGCACCTCGCGCCCGTCCCGCAGGACCGCGACGTCCCTGGCGCCCAGCTCCATCAGCGCCCGCAGCGCGGCGCCGGCGCGGCGCTTGGAGCGGGCCTCCAGCCAGCGGCCGAGGAGCAGGAAGGCGGTGACCCCGGCGGCGGCCTCCAGGTAGATCGCGGAGGCGCCGTCCGTGCGGGAGACGGTGAGGTCGAAGCCGTGGCGCATGCCCGGCATGCCCGCGTCCCCGAGGAACAGCGCCCACAGCGACCATCCGAACGCCGCGAGGGTGCCGAGCGAGACCAGCGTGTCCATGGTGGCCGTGCCGTGCCGGAGGTTCGTCCAGGCGGCGCGGTGGAAGGGCAGGCCGCCCCAGACGACGACGGGCGCGGCCAGGGTGAGCGAGAGCCACTGCCAGTTGTCGAACTGGAGTGCCGGCACCATTGCGAGCAGCACGACGGGGGCGGCGAGGACGACCGAGACGACGAGGCGCTCGCGGAGCGCGGACGGCTCCCGGGTGTCCGCGGCTTCCGGGGGCGCCTCGTCGGTGGGCGCCTCGTCGACGGGCTCCGGCGGCGGCGCGGGCTCCTCGGCGGTGTACCCGGTCTTGACGACGGTGGCGATCAGGTCGGCGACGCCGGTGGTCGCCGGGTGGGTGATCCGGGCCTTCTCCGTCGCGTAGTTCACCGTGGCGGTGACCCCGTCCATACGGTTGAGCTTCTTCTCCACGCGGGCCGCGCACGAGGCGCAGGTCATCCCGCCGATGAGCAGCTCGACCTCGGCGAGGTCCGGCCCGGCGCCCGGCCCGGCGCCCGGGGCGGTCTCCGGCGTGGTGCCGGACGCGCCGGTGCCGGAAGCGTCGGTGCCGGAAGCGTCGGTGCCGGAAGCGGTGGTGCTGGACGCGGTGGTGCTGGACGCGGTGGTGCTGGACGCGGTGGTGCTGGTCATGGTCCGGACTCCAGACGGGCCGGCCAGGCCGCGCGCGGCCCGGCCGGAGGGGCGATGGGTACTGCGGGGCGCCGTGGCCGTTGTGGCTGTCGTGCGGCCGCTGGGACTCAGACCCGGCCGACGAGCTCGAAGCCCGCCTCGTCCACGGCGGCGCGCACGGCCTCGTCGTCCAGGGGCGCCTCGGAGACGACCGTGACCTCGCCGGTCGAGGCGACGGCCTGCACCGAGCCGACGCCCGTGATCTCGGAGATCTCACCGGAGACGGCACCCTCGCAGTGTCCGCAGCTCATTCCGCTCACCTTGTAGACGGTGGTGACGGAGCCCTGGGTATCGGTCTGGGCGGTCATGTCGTTACTCCTCGTCGGGGCGTTCGTGCACGGGTACCCGTGGTCCGGCGTGGACCACGGGTACCCCACTGTACCCCTAGGGGGTATGAGACCTCATAGCCTGCCGTGAGAAGCGTGACGGGAAGCGGTGACGCCGGTGCGGACCGGTACGGAAGTGAGGGTGACGGATGCGTGCGGTGGTGTTCGAGCGGTTCGGGGAGCCCGCCGAGGTGCGGGAGGTGGCCGACCCGGAGCCCGCCCCGCACGGCGTGGTGGTCCGTGTCGAGGCGACCGGGCTGTGCCGCAGCGACTGGCACGGCTGGCAGGGCCACGATCCGGGCGTCACACTGCCGCACGTACCGGGTCACGAACTCGCGGGGGTCGTCGAGGCGGCCGGCGACCGGGTGGCGGGATGGCGGCCCGGTGACCGGGTGACCGTGCCCTTCGTCTGCGCCTGCGGGAGCTGCGGGGCCTGTGCGGCGGGCGACCAGCAGGTGTGCGAGCGGCAGACCCAGCCCGGCTTCACCCACTGGGGCTCCTTCGCCCGCTACGTGGCCCTCGACCACGCCGACGTCAACCTCGTCGCCGTACCCGAGGACATGTCGTACGCGACGGCGGCCTCACTCGGCTGCCGGTTCGCCACGGCGTTCCGGGCCGTGGTGCGGCAGGGGCGGCTCGCGGCGGGGGAGTGGGTCGCGGTGCACGGCTGCGGCGGCGTCGGCCTGTCGGCCGTGATGATCGCGGCGGCATCGGGCGCGCGGGTCGTCGCCGTGGACGTGTCGCCCCGGGCCCTGGAGCTGGCGCGCGCGTTCGGCGCGGCGGAGTGCGTGGACGCGGCCCGGACACCGGACACGGCCGCGGCGGTCCGCGACCTCACCGGCGGCGGCGCCCACCTCTCCCTCGACGCCCTCGGCTCGCCCGTCACCTGCGCCGCCTCCGTGATGGGCCTGCGCCGCCGCGGCCGGCACGTCCAGGTCGGGCTGCTGCCCTCGCCGGCCGGCACCACGCCGGTGCCGATGGCCCGCGCCGTCGCCCTGGAGCTGGAACTCCTCGGCAGCCACGGGATGGCCGCGCACACCTATCCGCCGATGCTGGAACTGGTCCGCACCGGGGCGCTCCGCCCCGACCTGCTGGTGACGTCCGCCATCGGGCTGGACGAGGTCCCGGCCGCCCTGGCCGCGATGGGGACGGCGCCCGGTGCCGGGGTGACGGTCATCGAGCCGTGACAGCGGCTCCGGAACGGGCGCCGGCGGCCCCCGGGTGTCCGCGGTGGGCGGCCCACTCGTGGTCGAGGACGGCCATCAGCACCTCGTCCACCCACGCGCCGTCGCGCCGCTCCACCTCACGCCGGACGCCCTCCACCACGAACCCGGTCTTCTCGTAGACCCGCAGGGCACGGCGGTTGTAGCCGTAGGCGTCCAGCTGGACGCGGTGCAGACCGAGTCCCTCGAAGGCGTACCCGACGATCAGCCGGGTCGCTTCGGTGCCGATGCCCCGGCCGCGCCCCCGCGCGCCGATCAGCGTGCGGAAGGTGCAGGAACGGCTTTCGGGGTCCCACTCGTGGAGCACGACCTCGCCGAGCAGTTCACCGTCGGCGGGATCGGTGACGGCCAGGTCCAGCCGGTCCCGCTGCGCGCCGCGGGAGCCGTACCAGGTACGCAGCAGCTCCGGGGTGAGTTCGCGTCCCGGCGAGCCGGTGAAGCGCCGGACCTCGGCATCGTTGACGATCTCCCACATGCGTTCGGCATCGGCCTCGGTGAACGGTCGGAGTACCGTCCGGTCGCCGGTCAGGACGGGTTTCAGAGAGAAGTTCATGTGCGGCACTGTGCCCCACGTGTCCGTGGGGCACCGAACGGTTTTCCGGCCGCGGGCCGGCCTACCGCTTCCGGTTGCGGGGCCGGGACGCCACCCAGGCCCGGACCGTGTCCGCGTACCAGTACGGCTTTCCGCCCTCCACGTGGTCGGGCGGGGGCAGCAGCCCGTGCTTTCGGTACGACCGCACGGTGTCCGGCTGTACCCGGATGTGGGCCGCGATGTCCTTGTAGGACCAGAGCCTTCGGTCGGTCACAAGTCGCACCTCCCCGCGCGCACCGCGGCGGCGGCCGGGGACGGCCGCCGGGGGGAGCCGGGCGCTGCGCTGGCGATCACCAAGCCTGTGCCGGGTGAACGACGTGGAGTGCGGGGCGGTCAGGGGCCGTTCCCGCGTGTGACGGAAGAGCCGAGTGCGTGTGACGTGCGTTACAGGGGGCGCGCTTTTGTGACACGAGTGCGGCAAAGACTTGTGCCGGAGTCCGGGCGCGGCGCGTTGACTTGGGCGGCCGGGAGGGTCCCGGGCGTGCGGACGGGCCGCCATCCGGACCATGCCGTCCGGCATGTCGTCCGGATGTCCGGACAAAGCATTGACAGGTCGCACGCGCGGGGCTAGAAACCGGGGGAGACACAACGGCGGGCAGGCAACGACGGGCACGAAGGGGAACGCGATGGCGCACGCCCCGATCGCCGGGGGCCCGAGCGGTCCGCTCCCGCCGGCACCGCTCCCCCCTCAGTCGCCTCCGGCGCGGGAAGGCCGCTTCGCCCTGGCAGGAGCGAAGTTCGAGCGCCGACTCCCCGCTCGTACCGCCCCCGCGCCGGAGGTTCCCGCGTCCCGTCGCCGGACGGGCCGCCGGCACTGCCCCACGTGTCTACACGGACACCCAAACCGCATACACAGTGTCGGGCGCGCCCGGCGCGCCAGGCTGCTGGGATGGACCCATGGCAGTGACCGCGACCCGATCGGCGCGGGCCGCGACCCGTTCGTCGCCGGTCACGGCCCGTGAGCTGGACCAACGGCACGTCTCGACCCGTCGCCGCCATCTGTGAAGGAGTTCTCGGTCATGACGAACATCGTCAACCACTGGATCGGCGGCAAGTCCGCCGAAGGCGCCTCGGGCACGTACGGGCCGGTGACGAACCCGGCGACCGGCGCGATCACCACGAAGGTCGCCTTCGCCTCCGTCGACGAGGTGGACGCCGCGGTCGCCGTCGCCAAGGAGGCGTACCTGACCTGGGGTCAGTCCTCGCTGGCACAGCGCACCTCGGTCCTCTTCAAGTTCCGGGCGCTGCTGGACGCGCACCGTGACGAGATCGCCGAGCTGATCACCGCCGAGCACGGCAAGGTGCACTCCGACGCGCTCGGCGAGGTCGCGCGCGGCCTGGAGATCGTCGACCTGGCCTGCGGCATCAGCGTGCAGCTCAAGGGCGAGCTGTCCACGCAGGTCGCCACCCGCGTCGACGTGGCCTCGATCAGGCAGCCGCTCGGCGTGGTCGCCGGCATCACGCCGTTCAACTTCCCGGCGATGGTGCCGCTGTGGATGTTCCCCATCGCCATCGCCTGCGGCAACACCTTCGTGCTCAAGCCGAGCGAGAAGGACCCGTCGGCGGCCGTGAGGATCGCCGAACTGCTCTCCGAGGCCGGTCTGCCGGACGGCGTCTTCAACGTGGTGCACGGTGACAAGGTGGCCGTGGACCGGCTCCTGGAGCACCCGGACGTCAAGGCGGTCTCGTTCGTCGGCTCGACCCCGATCGCCCGCTACATCCACACCACCGCCTCCGCGAACGGCAAGCGCGTGCAGGCCCTCGGCGGCGCCAAGAACCACATGCTGGTGCTGCCGGACGCCGACCTCGACGCGGCGGCCGACGCGGCCGTCTCGGCGGCCTACGGATCGGCCGGCGAGCGCTGCATGGCGATCTCCGCGGTCGTCGCCGTCGGTGCCGTCGGCGACGAACTGGTGGAGAAGATCCGCGAACGCGCCGAGAAGATCAAGATCGGCCCCGGCGACGACCCGGCCTCCGAGATGGGCCCGCTGATCACCAAGGCGCACCGCGACAAGGTGGCGTCCTACGTCGACGGCGCGGCGGCCGAGGGCTGCGAGGTCGTCCTGGACGGCACCGGCTACACGGTCGACGGCCACGAGGACGGCCACTGGATCGGCATCTCCCTGCTGGACCGGGTGCCGGCCACGGCGAAGGCCTATCAGGACGAGATCTTCGGCCCGGTCCTGTGCGTGCTGCGCGCCGCGACCTACGAGGAGGGCGTGGCGCTCATCAACGCCTCCCCCTTCGGCAACGGCACCGCGATCTTCACCCGGGACGGCGGCGCCGCCCGCCGCTTCCAGCTGGAGATCGAGGCCGGCATGGTCGGCGTGAACGTGCCGATCCCGGTCCCCGTCGGCTACCACTCCTTCGGCGGCTGGAAGGACAGCCTCTTCGGCGACCACCACGTCTACGGCAACGACGGCACGCACTTCTACACCCGCGGCAAGGTCGTCACCACCCGCTGGCCGGACCCGGCCGACGCCCCGGCGGGCGTGGACCTGGGCTTCCCGCGCAACCACTGAGACGCTGCCGCCCGAAACGCCGGGCGCCCCCGCCCCACCGCACCGGGTGGGGCGGGGGCGCCCGGCGTGCGTGCGCTCAGCCCTGCTGCACTCCGGAGTTCTTGACTTCCTCCGTGAGGTCGCCGGTCTGGCCGGCGGGCGGGGCCACGATCTCCTTGGTGGCGCCGAACCTGTCGAAGTCCATGGTGACCTCCATGGCGCCGAACTCCTGCTTCAGGCGCACCGGAAGGTCCTTCTCGCCCACCCAGATGTCCATCGTGATCGAGCTGCCACCGGAGGCCGAGTTGAGCAGGCTGTCGGCGCCGCTGAAGGCCTCCTTGAACTTGCCCATGTCCTCCTGGTCGAGCACGGCCCGGTAGTGGGTGGTGGGCTTGCCGTTGACGGTCTCCTCGCCGAGGTCCTCGACGTCGCTCGCGTACTTGAGGCCCTTCATGGAGTCCGCCGGGCTGCCACCGCCGCCGCCCCCGCTCATCGCGGCGGCACCCGACTCGCCGAACACGGCCGACCCGTCGATCTTCATCCACTCCTTGCCCGCGAGCGGGCCGGCGGGCTGGGGGTCGATGTCGTAGTAGTAGGCGCCGTCCACGAACAGGGTGCGCACGGTCGGGGAGTCCGTGAGCTCCTGCATCTGCGCGGCCTCGGCGTCCATCTCGACGTCGAGGGCGTAGCCGTCGCCCCAGGAGTACGTGCCGTCCATGGCGATCGGCTCACCGGTGCCCAGGTCGGTCGTCGTCCTGACCTCGGCGGAGCCGACCTCCTCGGTCCGGTCGGTGGCCCGCGAGAGCGCCGCCATGATCGTGTCGGTCTTGCTCACCGCCGTGTCGGCCGCCTTGTCGGCGGTCTCGGCGGCCGTCTTGCCGCCCTCCGAGCCACACGCGGTCGCCGCGACCATCGCCGCCGCCGTCAGCCCCACCCAGGCGGCGGTGTATGTCAGCTTCATGAGTCCCCACCCGTTGCCGTGTTCCTGTGATTCACCTGTGCGCATGACTCTACCGGGGCCCACCGACAGCGTCCGGCCATCAGGCGGCGGGACGTTTCCGCCCCGCCCTCCGCCGCGTTTCCGTTCTGCTTCCGTTCTGCTCCCGTTCTGCTTTCCGCCCCGGCCCGAGGGTTTTTGTGCACCCGGCCGTACCGGACGGGCGTCCGGGCGCCCGCCCGTCCGTCACCGTCCGTCGGCTCCGGGAGGCCCTCGCCGTCACCGGGCCGTCGGTCACCGGAGCCCGCCCGGTGCCCGAGCCGCCCTACCGCGCCCGTGGTACGCGGCACCGGCGCCGTACTTCCGTGGGAGGGGCGGCGGTTCAGCCCCGGGGCTGCCCCCGATGTCGGCGGCGGCCCGTACCGTTGACGCATGGATCTTCGACTGCCCCGCGTGCGAGGGCTGCTACGGGGGCCGCGGCGGATGCTCGCCGCCGCGGCCGCCGTCGTCGTACTCGCCGGCGCCGGGACATGGACGGCCGTCGCCGGCGACGACCCGCCCGCGGTGCACCGCGCCGACCGGGTCGTGGCCGTGGGCGACGGGGTGCGCCTGGACACCTCCTACTTCACCGCGGGCTCCGGCGGCCGCCGCCCGGCCGTCCTGCTCGCGCACGGCTTCGGCGGCAGCAAGGCCGACGTACGGGCGCAGGCGGAGAGCCTCGCGCAGGACGGGTACGCGGTCCTGACCTGGTCGGCGCGCGGCTTCGGCAAGTCGACCGGGAGGATCGGACTGAACGCCCCGGACGGCGAGGTGGCCGACGTGTCCCGGCTGATCGACTGGCTGGCGAAGCAGCCGCAGGTCCGGCTGGACGAGAAGGGCGATCCGCGGGTGGGCATCGCCGGCGGTTCCTACGGCGGCGCGGTCGCGCTGCTGTCCGCCGGGCACGACGAGCGGGTCGACGCCATCGCCCCCGCCATAACGTACTGGAGCCTCTCGGACGCCCTCTTCCCGGACGGGGTCTTCAAGAAGCTGTGGGCCGGCCTCTTCGTCAACCTGGGCGGCGGCTGCGACCGGTTCGAGGACCGGCTCTGCCGCATGTACCAGCGGGTCGCCGAGTCCGGGCAGCCGGACCCCGAGGCCGTGGACCTCCTCGACGAACGCAGCCCGCAGGCCGTCGGCGACCGCATCGACGTGCCCACGCTGCTGATGCAGGGCCAGACCGACTCCCTCTTCCCGCTCGGCCAGGCCGACCGGGCCGCGCAGGCGATCCGCGCCAACGGCGCCCCGGTGGCCGTCGACTGGATCTCCGGCGGCCACGACGGCGGCGACCTGGAGACCGACCGGGTCCAGGCCCGCGTCGGCGCGTGGTTCGACCGCTATCTGAAGGGCGACGAGTCGGCCGGCACCGGCCCAGGCTTCCGCGTCAGCCGCACCCTCGGCTCCGGCAGCGGTGACGGCGAAACCCGCCTGGAGGGCGTGAGCGCCGACTCCTACCCCGGTCTGGGCAGCGAACTCCGCCCGGTCGAACTACGCGGACGCGAGCAGAGCTTCGACAACCCGGCCGGCGCCAGCCCGCCCGCCGTCTCCGCGCTGCCCGGCATCGGCGGCTCCGGCGGTCTGTCCCGGCTCTCCTCGCTCGGCATCGGCGTCTCCCTGGACTTCCCCGGCCAGTTCGCCGCCTTCGAGTCGGCCCCCGTCCGGGAGGACCTCCAGATCACCGGCTCCCCGACGGCGACCGTCCACGTGAAGTCCACCCGCGACGAGGCCGTGCTCTTCGCCAAGGTGTACGACGTCGCCCCCGGCGGCGGCCGGCAGGTGCTCCCCTCCCAACTGGTCACACCCATCAGGGTGGCGGACGCCGGAGCGGGCAAGGACGTGAGGATCACCCTGCCGGCCGTCGACCACGAGATCGAGAGCGGCCACCGGCTGCGCCTGGTCCTGTCCTCCACCGACCTCGGCTACGCCTCGCCGGCCGCCCCCGCCACGTACACCGTCTCCCTCAAGGGCGATCTGCGGGTGCCGACGGCACTCGGCGGGACCGGGCAGGTGGCCGGACTGCCCGCCTGGGTCTGGTGGGCGCCCCTCGCCGGAGCCGCGGTCGCCGCGGCCCTGCTGCTGACCGCCCGCCGCCGCACCACGGCGCCGCCGCCCGACCCCGCGCTGGCCGACGTGCCGCTCCAGATCACGGACCTGAGCAAGCGGTACGCCAAGTCCACCGACCGGTACGCCGTGCGGGACCTGTCGTTCCGGGTGGAGAAGGGCCAGGTGCTGGGCCTGCTCGGGCCGAACGGCGCGGGCAAGACGACGACCCTGCGCATGCTGATGGGCCTGATCGCGCCGGACGGCGGCGAGGTCCGCGTCTTCGGCCACGCCATCGCGCCCGGCGCACCGGTGCTCTCGCGCGTCGGCGCCTTCGTCGAGGGCGCGGGCTTCCTGCCGCACCTGTCCGGCCGCGAGAACCTGGAGCTGTACTGGCGGGCCACCGGACGCCCGCCCGGGGACGCCCACCTCGACGAGGCCCTGGAGATCGCCGGCCTCGGCGACGCGCTCGCCCGCGCGGTGCGCACCTACTCCCAGGGCATGCGCCAGCGGCTCGCCATCGCCCAGGCCATGCTGGGCCTGCCCGACCTGCTGATCCTGGACGAGCCGACCAACGGCCTGGACCCGCCGCAGATCCGCGAGATGCGCGAGGTGATGATCCGCTACGCGGCGGCCGGCCGCACGGTGATCGTCTCCAGCCACCTGCTGGCCGAGGTCGAGCAGACCTGCACCCATCTGGTGGTCATGGACCACGGCAGGCTGGTCCAGGCCGGCCCGGTCGGCGAGATCATCGGCTCCGGCGACACACTGCTCGTGGGCACCTCCGCGCGCGTGGACGCGCCGCTCGCCGAGAAGGTCGCCGCCCTGCCGGGGGTGGCCTCGGCGGCCGCCACCGACGGCGGTCTGCTGGTCCGGCTCGGCACCGGGGGATCGGCCCGGGACCTGATCCCCGAACTCGTCCGCCTGGACGTGCCCGTGGAGTCGGTGGGCCCCCACCGGCGCCTCGAGGACGCCTTCCTCACCCTGATCGGAGACCCGGCATGAGCACGCTGGCCGAAGGCGCCGCGCCCGCCGGCCCCCAGGAGGTCGCCGACGGCTACCGCGCGGGCCGGACGCTGCCCGTGCGGGTCGAGCTGGTCCGGCAGCTGAAGCGGCGCCGCACGCTCGTCATGGGCGGCATCCTGTTCGCCCTGCCGTTCGTCCTGCTCGTCGCGTTCCGGATCGGCGGCGAGCCGGGCGGGGCGAACAACCAGGTCAGCCTGATGGACTCGGCCACCGCGTCGGGGGCGAACTTCGCCGCGGTGAACCTCTTCGCCTCCGCCGGCTTCCTCCTCGTCGTGCCCGTCGCCCTGTTCTTCGGGGACACGGTCGCCTCGGAGGCCGGCTGGTCGTCCCTGCGCTATCTGCTGGCGGCACCGGTGCCCCGCGCCCGCCTGCTCTGGTCCAAGCTGGTCGTCGCCCTCATCCTCAGTCTCGCCGCGATCGTCCTGCTGCCGCTGGTCGCGCTCGCCGTCGGCTCGGTCGCCTACGGCTGGGGACCGCTGGAGCTGCCCACCGGCGGCAGCCTGCCCACCGGCACCGCGGCGGAGCGCCTCGCCCTCACGGTGGCGTACGTCTTCGTCTCACAACTGGTCACCGCCGCCCTGGCGTTCTGGCTCTCCACCAAGACGGACGCACCCCTCGGCGCGGTCGGCGGCGCGGTCGGCCTGACCATCATCGGCAACGTCCTGGACGAGGTGACCGCCCTCGGCGACTGGCGCGACTTCCTGCCCGCGCACTGGCAGTACGCCTGGCTGGACACGGTCCGGCCCGAGCTGGACTGGACCCGCCTGATCCAGGGCACCTCGCTGTCGGTGACGTACGCCCTCGTGCTCTTCGCCCTGGCCTTCCGGGGGTTCGCCCGCAAGGACATCGTGTCCTAGGGGCCGGGTGCCCGTCGTGCCCGGGCCGGTGCCCGTCGTGTCCGGGGCCGGTGCCCGTCGTGTCCGGGGACCCGCAACCGGAGAGCGGGGCGCGGAGAACGGGGCAGGAGCCCTCGAGGCCTCGCCCGGATCACCGGAGGATCACCCACCGGTCTCGGCGGCCCGCCGCCGTGCCCGCTTCGAGACGCACCCGTGACTCCCCGTACCGCACGTTCCGCCCCGCCGCGCCGTCACAGTCACGTACACCGGCGTCAACGGAAGCAGGGGGCACGGAAGATGAAGCGGTACCGGACACGAAGGCCGATCGGCGCGCTGCTCGCGCTCACGGCGGCGGGCGGCCTGCTGCTCACCGGCTGCGGGGGCGGGGGCGACGCGGACCACGGCACCAAGGAGACCGCTGCCGACTCCCGGGGCGGCTCGGCCCCGATGCCCGCGCCCGACCGCCCCCGCGGCGAGGGCGGACAGCGGTACGACGGCGGAACGGCCACCGGGGGGTCCGGCGGCGAGACGGGGGGCGCCGGGGAGAGCGGTGACTCCCGCGAGATCGCCCCCGCCCCCGACCACCTCTCCACCTTCGCCCTCGACGTCGACACCGCCTCCTACGGCTACGCCCGCCGCACCCTCTCCGAGGGCCGGCTGCCCGACCGCTCGACGATCCGCCCCGAGGAGTTCGTCAACAGCTTCCGCCAGGACTACGACCGCCCCGACGGCGACGGCTTCACGGTGACCGTCGACGGCGCCCGCACCGGCGAGGGGGACTGGTCGCTGGTCCGCGTGGGCCTGGCCACCCGGGGCGCCGAGCAGGAGGGCGAACGCCCGCCCGCCGCCCTCACGTTCGTCATCGACATCTCCGGCTCCATGGCCGAGCCCGGCCGGCTCGACCTCGCCAAGCAGTCCCTCGGCACGATGACCGACCGACTGCGCGACGACGACTCGGTGGCGCTCGTCACCTTCAGCGACGAGGCCGAGACCGTACTGCCGATGACCCGGCTCGGCGACCGCCGCGGCCGGATCCACGACGCGATCGGCAGCCTGGAGCCGACCGACTCCACCAACCTCGGCGCGGGCGTCGAGACCGGCTACGCCACCGCCGTAGAGGGCCGCCGAGAGGGCGCCACCAACCGTGTCGTCCTCGTCTCCGACGCCCTCGCCAACACCGGTGACACCGACGCGGACGCCATCCTCGAACGCATCGCGGACGCCCGCCGCGAGCACGGAATCACCCTCTTCGGCGTCGGCGTGGGCAGCGACTACGGCGACGCCCTGATGGAACGCCTCGCCGACCGGGGCGACGGCCACACCACGTACGTCTCGGACCCGGAGGAAGCCCGCGAGGTCTTCTGCGAGCAGCTTCCGCGCCACGTCGAGCTGACCGCCCGCGACGCCAAGGCGCAGGTCGCCTTCGACCCGGAGACGGTCGCCGAGTTCCGCCTCGTCGGCTACGAGAACCGCGAGGTCGCCGACGAGGACTTCCGCGACGACCGCGTCGACGGCGGCGAGGTCGGCCCCGGCCACACGGTCACCGCGCTGTACGCCGTTCGCACCCGTCCCGGCGCCGACGGTCACCTCGCCACCGCCACCGTCCGCTGGCTCGACCCCGACACCCGTGCCCCGCACGAGGAGTCCGGCGACCTGGAGGCCGGGGCCCTCGACGACTCGGTCTGGGGCGCGGACCGCGGCCTGGGGGTCACGGCGACCGCCGCCTACTTCGCCGACGCGCTGCGCTCCTCCGAAGGCGGCGGCAACGGCTACGGCCGCGACGGCCGCCACGGCTCCCTGCCGGGCGCGCCGGGTCTCGGCGAACTGGCCGAGCGCGCCGACTCCCTGGCCGACCGCACGGAGGACGAGGACGTCCGGGACCTGGCCGAGGCGATCGGCACGGCGGACCGGCTGACCTGACGCGCCGAGTTCGGGGCGGACCCGTTGACCTATGCTTACTCTTGGGTAAGTTTACTCAGGAGTAAGCAGCGTAGGGGCACACGACAGAACGTCAGTCCGATCCGCGACCGGGAGCCGCCATGGGCGTACGCAAGGACCTGAAACGGGCGATACAGCGCGGTGACCTGGCCTCCCGCACGAGGACCGAGACCGTCAGGGACGAGCACGGCACCGTCCGCGAGGCCCGCACCGCCCCCCTCGCGCCCCGCCCCACCACGGGCAGTACCGCCGACATCCCGTTCACCAACGCGGCCGAGGCCCCCGGCGCGGTGGTCCTGCGCCGCGAGGTGAACGGTGTCTGGCGGCCCGTCACGGCGGCGGAGTTCGCCCGCGAGGTGACCGCCGTGGCCAAGGGGCTGATCGCCGCCGGCCTGGAACCCGGCGGGCGGGTCGCCGTCATGTCCCGCACCCGCTACGAGTGGACGGTCCTGGACTTCGCCATCTGGGCCGCCGGCGGCCAGACCGTCCCCGTCTACGCCACCTCCTCCGCCGACCAGGTCGAGTGGATCGTCCGCGACTCCGGCGCCCGGCACGTGGTCACCGAGACCGCCGCGAACACCGCGACCGTCGTCGCCGGCACCGCGGGCCACCCCGAGCGCCCGCGCGCCTGGGAACTCGACGCCGGCGCGCTCACCGACCTCACGGCCCTCGGCCTGGGGGTGAGCGACGAGGAGGTCACCAAGCGCCGCACCGCCCTGACCCCGGACACCGTCGCGACGGTCTGCTACACCTCCGGCACCACCGGACGCCCCAAGGGATGCGTCCTCACCCACGCCAACCTGCACGCCGAGGCCGCCAACACGGTCGAGCTGCTGCATCCGATCTTCAAGGAGGTCACCGGCCAGACCGCCTCGACCCTCCTCTTCCTCCCGCTCGCCCACATCCTGGGCCGCACCATCCAGATCGCCTGCCTGCTGGCCCGCATCGAGATCGGCCACTTCCCGAGCATCAAGCCCGACGAGCTCCGCCCCGCGCTGAAGACGTTCCGGCCGACCTTCCTGGTCGGTGTGCCGTACCTCTTCGAGAAGATCCACGACACGGGCCGCGCGACCGCCGAGAAGCTCGGCCGCGGCGCCTCCTTCGAACGGGCCCACCGCCTCGCCGTCCGCTTCGGCGGAGCCCACATGGAGCGGTTCCTGGGCCGCGGCAAGGGCCCCGGGCCCGCCCTGTGGGCCGGCTGGGCCCTGTACGACCTGCTGGTCTACCGCCGCGTCCGCAAAGAACTCGGCGGCCGGATGCGTTACGCCATCAGCGGCGGCTCCCCGCTCGAGAGCGAACTCAACCTGTTCTTCTACGCCGCCAGCATCATGGTCTACGAGGGCTACGGCCTGACCGAGACCACCGCCGCCGCCACCATCGTCCCGCCGCTGGGCCCCCGCCCCGGCACCGTCGGCCCGCCCGTCCCCGGCACGGCCGTGCGCATCGCCGACGACGGCGAGGTGCTCGTCAAGGGCGGCATCGTCTTCGGGAGCTACCGGGGCAACCCGGAGGCCACCGCCGCCGCCCTCACCGACGGCTGGTTCGCCACCGGCGACCTCGGTTCCCTGGACGACGACGGCTACCTCACCATCACCGGCCGCAAGAAGGACCTCCTGGTCACCTCCGGCGGCAAGAACGTTTCCCCGGCCGTCCTGGAGGACCGCCTGCGCAGCCGCCCGCCGGTCGCCCAGTGCCTCGTCGTCGGCGACAACCGCCCGTTCGTCGCCGCCCTGATCACCCTCGACCCGGACGCCGTCGCGCACTGGCTGTCGGTCCGGGGGCTGCCCGCCGACACCCCGATGTCCGAGGTCGTACGGGACGAGCGGATGCGGGCCGACGTCCAGAAGGCCGTCGACCACGCCAACGCGGCCGTCTCCCGGGCCGAGTCGATCCGCGCCTTCCGGCTGGTCGAGGGCGAGTTCACCGAGGAGAACGGCCTGCTGACCCCGTCGCTGAAGGTGAAACGGCACGCGGCGGTGGCGGCGTACGCGGCCGAGATCGACGCCCTCTACGCGGCGCCGGGGCGCTGAGCGGCACGGCGCCGGGCAGGCGAAAGGGGCGGACCGCCGATGTGCTCGGCGGTCCGCCCCTCGGCCGATGTCAGCCCTCGCCGCCCTCGCCGTTCGAGGACAGGATCGAGACGTCCTCCAGGAGGTGCGCCAGCGCACCGTCGCGCTTGCTCTGCGTGGAGTTCTCGGCGCACTGCTGGGTCAGCTCGTCCGACAGGATCGGCACGTCCTGGATCGGCACGAGGCCGATGACGCTGACCGGGATGTCGCTGACCGCGATACAGGGCTTGTTGAAGGATCCCTGGATGAGCGCCATCTGCGGGCTCATGTTGCCGTGCGTCGCCGAGTTGCCGAAGTACTGCGAGGCGCCGTTGCCGTTCGCGGAGACGGGGCCGCTGTCGTCGCCGATCGCCATCGCCTGCGGTGCCGCGGCAGCGGAGGCGCCCATGACGGAGGCGGCGATCGCCGCGTAGGCGACTACCTTCTTGATCATTTGGCCAGTCCTTTCTGAAAAACCCCGTCCACCGGAGCGCTCTGGTCAACTCCGTGTACGCGGCCGGGTTTCTCCCGTTCACTCCGTCGGCGGACAACGGGAAATGTGTGCGGGTCCGTGTTTCCCCGCGATTTCCCGGCGACTTTCCAGGGGATTTGAGATCCCGTGCGGGCCAACCGGGTGAACGCCCGCAACCAATCACTCCCCACCGGGTTGATGAGGCCGTAGGACAGTGCGTCGCTACGACGAAAGGAACGCGAAGTGCTCAAGAAGGCAATGGTCGCCGCGGCGGCTGCCGCTTCTGTGATCGGCATGTCCGCTGCTGCCGCTCCCCAGGCTCTGGCCATCGGGGACGACAACGGACCGGCCGTGGCCAACGGCAACGGCGCCTCGTCGTCGTTCGGCAACTCGGCGACCGACGGCGACATGAGCCCGCAGCTCTCGCTGGTCGAGGGCACGCTGAACAAGCCGTGCCTGGGTGTCGAGGACGTCAACGTCGCCGTCATCAACATCGTCCCGATCCAGGACGTGCCGATCCTGTCGGACGAGCTGACCCAGCAGTGCGCGGACAACTCCACGCAGGCCAAGCGGGACGGCGCGATCTCGCACGTCCTGGAGGACCTGTCGGTTCTGTCGGCGAACAGCGAGGGCGGCCAGGGCTGAGCCGTACCCCGCCCGGTCCGGGCGGCCCGCTGACTTCCCCGTGGGCCGCCCGGTCGTTCCCGGGCCGGTATTTCGCCGGGCGATCGGAATGACGTCGTCGCTCTCCTGGGGGTACGGCCGTAACGGATCGTGAGGCATACGAGTGAATTACTCGGGGTCTCACGTTCGGTGGTTTCTCCGGCTGTCAATTCCTCGTTTGCAGGCTGCAGGTCATGGTGCGAGCCGTCAATGCTGTGCTCGCGCGGTTTCGGCCGTCATTCAGGCATGACCGCAGAGAAGGGAAAGTTCATGAAGAAGAGCGCTGCTGTCGTCGCGGGCGCCATCCTGGCCCTCGGCATGGCCACCCCGGCCTTCGCCGACGCGGGCGCCGAGGGTGCCGCTGTCGGCTCCCCGGGCGTCCTGTCCGGCAACGTCGTCCAGATCCCCGTGCACGTGCCCGTCAACGTGTGCGGCAACACCGTCAACGTTGTTGGTCTGCTGAACCCCGCGTTCGGCAACGTGTGCGTGAACGACTGACGTCGTTCCGAACCGACCGGCTGCGTCACGGCCGGCCTTGGCCAACTCGTTTGGTTCAGGGCCGGCTTTTCCCCTTTCTGCAGCCCGTTCCCAGCCACCTCTACCAGCAGGAAGACAACCAGAGTGCGACAGACCCTGAGCAGGGGGATGGTCGCGGCAGCAGCCGCGACGGGCATCCTTTCCCTGTGCGGCAGCCCCGCCCTTGCCGACTCGCATGCGGACGGAGCCGCCACGAACTCGCCGGGCGTCGCGTCCGGCAACGCCCTCCAGGTGCCGGTCGACGTACCGGTGAACGCCTGCGGCAACACCGTCGACGTGGTCGCCGCGCTGAACCCCGCCTTCGGCAACGAGTGCGAGAACAGCTCGGACGAGCAGAACGCCGGCTCCGGATCCCACGGAGCACCCCACGGCGACGGCTCGGGTTACGGCCCGGACCAGGACGGCGGATACGGCGGAGGGAACGTCGAGGACGTCCGGATCCCGTCCGGCTCCTCCGCCGACGGCCATGCCGTGGGATCTCCCGGCGTCGGCTCCGGCAACGACGCGCAGGTGCCGGTCGACGTGCCGGTGAACCTCTGCGGCAACACCGTCGACGTGATCGCCGCGCTCAACCCGGTCTTCGGCAACTCCTGCGACCAGGCCGAGGAGCCCCCGGGCTACGGCGAGGAGGAGCCGCCGCCCACGACACCGCCCACGACGCCGCCCACGACGCCGCCCGGCGAGGAGAAGCCGCCGCCCGCGGCGGAAGAGGAGCCTCCGCCGTCCGGCGAGGAGGAGACCCCGCCGCCCGCCGGCGAGAAGGAGACCCCGCCGGCTCCGCAGGGGGAGCAGCCGCCCGTCCTCGCGGAGACCGGCAGCGAGGCCGCCATGCCGGCCGCCGTCGCCGGTGCCGCGCTGATCGCCGGCGGCGCGATCCTCTACCGGCGGGCCCGCACCGTGTCCCGCCGCTGACCCCGGCTCCCGCCCGACCCGACGCCCCCGGCCGACCGCGCACGGTCCGCCGGGGGCGTCGTGGTGCCCGCCGGGTCAGCGGCTGCCCGCCCTTTCGTCGTCCGGGCGGTCGGAGCGGTCGGAGCGGTCGGGGCGGCCGGGGCGGGGGGCGGTCGCCTGGCGTACCACGCGGGCGCGGGCCGGTGCCCCCGTGCGCGGTCGGCCGTCCTTGCGGCGCATGCGGTCCAGCAGCCGGACGGCCACGTGGCGCCCCCACAGGGACCACAGGGCCCGGCCGGGCGCCCGGTCGTCCGGGGCGTGCCAGGCCAGCTCGCGGCCGTCGGGGGCCGGACGCAGGGCGCTGAGCGGCGCGTAGTTCTCCACGACGAACGCCCGCCCCGGCTGCGGCGCTCCGCCCGGCAGCGGACGGTGGGTCAGGTCCAGGTGCAGGGCGCGTACGACGTCCAGCCCGGCGGTGTCGGTGAACAGCCGGAACTGGGCACCGGGACGCGGGTTGAAGTCGAGCAGGTGATAGCCGCCCGTCGTGCCGCAGCGACGGAAGTCGAGGTCGAGGATGCCCCGGTAGCCCAGCTCCGAGGTGATCCGCTCGGCCAGCGCCTGCACCCGCGGGTTCGGCGTCCAGCGGCCGACCGCCGTCAGACCGGCACCGCGCGGTCTGGCGCGTGTCTTGCGGCCGGGACCGCCCGCCCGGACGGCGCCCGTGCGGTCGGCGTACCCGTGGAAGAACCAGTCGCGGTCCGGCCCCGGCGGCAGGAACGCCTGGAGCAGCAGCCGGCTGCCCGCCTCCTCGGCCCGCCGGTACAGTTCGCCGGCCTCCTGCGCCGAGCGCACCAGCACGGTGCTGCGCAGCCCGCTGCCCGGGGGCATCAGCCAGGGCCGGCTCCACTTCGCCACCACCGGCAGCCCCAGCCGCCAGGCGGCACGGGCGGCCTCGGCCGGGCCGTCCGGGACCAGGGTCTCGGGGTGCGGGACGTCCAGGGACGCGCACACGCCGGCCAGCTCCGCCTTGTCGGCCACGCGCTCGGGCAGCGCGCCCGGCAGGTCGGGCAGCAGGTACGCGGGCGCCAGTTCCGCCCGCAGCCGCCCCACCGCGACGGCGCACGCGTCGTCCATCGGGATCAGTACGGCGGGACGCGCGATCCGCGCGGCGACGCGGCGCAGGACCATCGCGATGTCGGCGGGCGACGCGCCGGGCGGCGGGGGAGTGTGCAGCCCGCTCACATAGCGCGAGGCGCGGACCGGGCTCTGCGCGCAGTCGGCGACCACGTGCACGTCCACCCCCGCGCGGCCGAGCGAGCGCACGGCACCCAGCGTTCCGTGGTGAAAGGGATTCCGGTCGATCCGCAGCAGAACGGCGGGGACGCGGGTGTCGAACAGCGGCACGGGAAACTTCCTTCGCAGTCGATCGGGTCACCGGTGCGGGCGATCGGCACACTCGAAAGCCGTAGCGGCGGTGGCGTGATGGCATTTCATATGACTGAGTGTCAGTAAGCGGAAACGAATTCGGGGCGAGGAAAGGAGCCGGTAATGGCCGTACGGCAGTCACGGGCCCGGTCCAGGCGGCCGGCACGCGTCGCGGCGGTGATCGCGGCGGTGGCGCTCCTGGCCGCGAGCCCCCAGGTCGCCGCGGGCGAACCGGCCCCACCCGCGCCGGCTCCGCCCGCAACGGCTCCCGCGGCCCCGGCCCGGGCACCCGGTGCCGCTCCCGCGTTCGGCGCGTACCTCGACTACGGCCCGCGCGGCGTGGCCCGGATGGCGCAGCTCAGCCACTGGCTGGGCGGCGCCGAACTGCGCGTCGGCCACACCTACCTGCCCGGCGACCTCTGGAGCAACATCGAGGGCGCCCCCGGTTTCCTCGACGTGTGGGCCGACTGGCGCACCCGCGAGGCCGACAGGATGCTCGTCCTCAACGTGCCCATGCTGGAGCGCAACGAGGAGGGCGTCGACGACGCGGAGGTACGCGAACTGCTCCGCCAGGGCGCCGCCGGACGCTTCGATCACCACTTCAGGGCCCTCGCCGAACGGCTGGTCGAGCTGAACGTCCCGGACACGGTCCTCGTGCTCGGCTGGGAGATGAACGGCACCACGTACACCCATCGGTGCGGGCCGGACCCGGAGGCCTGGAAGACGTACTGGAACAGGATCGTCACCACCATGCGTTCGGTGCCGGGGCAGAAGTTCCGGTTCGACTTCACCCCGAGCCGCGGCCGGGACGCCATTCCCTGGACCCAGTGCTATCCGGGCGACTCCACGGTCGACATCATCGGCATGGATTCGTACGACCAGCCACGCGGAATGGCGTTCGACGAACAGGTGAAGGAGCCCTACGGACTCCAGGCGCACGTGGATTTCGCCAAGGCCCACGGAAAACCCATCTCCTATCCCGAGTGGGGACTCTTCCGCAACGGCGACAACGCCGAGTACATGCGGCGCATGCTCGCGTGGATGGACGAGCACGAGCCCGTGTACAACACGCTCACCGACTACTGCCCGCACGGCGTGTGGCAGTGCGACGACAACCCCCGCTCCACCGCGGTCTACCGGTCCGTGCTCTTCGGCCGCACCGACGAGCCGGACACCACGGCCCCGGAGCCGGCCACGCCCACCGCACCACCCGTGCCCGCGGTGCCGCCGGCCGCGACCGAGCCGCCGGCCGGCTGCTCGCCGCTGGAACTCGGCGACTGGGTCGAGTACTGGCTGGGCGGGAAGCTGTGCATGCGCCTCGACTGGTACTCGCGCGGCAAGTAGCCGCCGGCGGTGGAGGGGACGGCGGTGGAGGGGACGGAGGGGGAGGGGGCGGCGGTGGCGGCGGGGCCGGTCAGGTCCTGCCGTCACCGTCGCGCTCCTTCCGCTCCTCGCGCTCGTTGCGCTCCTTGCGCACCTGCCGGTGGTGCAGCAGTTCCTTGCCCCGACGGCGTGCGGCGACGTCGCAGAGGGCCACCGACAGCAGCGGGGCCGTGCGCCGCCGGGCCAGCAGCAGCCGCTGGTTGGGCACCGGCTCCGGGCGCCAGTGGTGTTTGTACGGTTCGTCGCCCCGCAGCAGGCTCAGCGTGCCGCGCCCCGGGGCGCGGGTGTGCTCGGCGCACGCGTCCAGCAGCATCACCGCCACGTCCGCCTTCCGCTCCCGCAGCCGGGGATGGGCGCCGTACAGGTAGCCGCCGGCCAGCCGCCGCGACAGCAGCGTGACGTCCACGGCCACCACCTCGTCGTCCATCCGGAACTCGGTGACCACCGCGTCCCCGGAACGCACCATCGGACCCACCGCCCGCACCAGGTGGTCGCGGAACCGCGTCCGCAGGTGCTCACCGGTCACCTTCCGCCCCTGCCACTGCAACCGGTGCAGCTCCAGCAGCCGCCGCAGCGCCGCGTCCACCTCGTCCGGGAGGACGGTCCGGCTCTTGACGCCGAGCGCGTCCAGCCTGCGCAGCCGGGCGCGCACCCGCTGCCGGCTCTTGGCCGAGGGCAGCCGGGCGACCAGCTCGTCCATGGGGGCGCCGGGCAGCTCCAGGCAGAGGGAGTCGGGCACCCGGCGCCGGGGGCCGCGCCAGTGGTCGTAGACCCGCTCGGCGGCGGCGCCCGGCCGCACCTCACGCAGATCGATCAGGGCGGTGCGGGCCGCGGAGGACAGCGCCCCGGTGAGCGCGGCCACCGCGTCCTCCCCGCGTTCGTCGTCCAGCAGGACGTCCCCGTAGTCGGAGATCGTCCCGCCCAGTGGCACCAGTGCCGGCACCGGACACCGTACGAGCGTCAGCGGTGCGGCGGCGACCAGTTCGCGGCCGTCGCGGGCCAGCAGCAGCCGCAGCCGGCCGCGCCCGCCGTACGACCGCCACCACGAGTGCAGCCAGGCATGGCTCTGGAACGGGGTCGCGGCGGCGCACCGGCGGTACAGCCGCCCCCAGTCCGCCGCCAGCTCCGCGAACCCGCGCTCGTCGGTGACGAGTTCGGTCGTGTACGTCCCCGTGTACGTCCCCGTGTACGTCGGCGGGTGCGTCACAGCTGTCCGCGGACGTCCGCCGCCGAGGCGGGTCCGGGCACGGCCGCAGCCGCGCGACCGGGCTCCCGTCCGGCCCGGCGCGGGCGGACCAGCAGCGCGAGACCGCCGAGCAGACCGCCCGCACTCGCGCCCACCAGCCCCGTCACGGCGGCCGGGGCGGAGGACTCCTCCGTGGGCTCGGTGGCGCGTGCGAACTGCCGCAGCTCCACGTTGGTGTCGTCGGCGGCGGCGTCCGCGTGCTTGGTGAGGGCTCGGGCGACCGCGTCGGCCATGTCGGCGGCCTCCCCGGGACGGGACGAGGTGGCCGTCACCGAGACCATCGGCGCGTCCGGCGAGGTCGCCGCGCGGACGCTCTCCTCCAGCGTCGCCACCGGCACGCCCGCCAGCATCTGCGCGTCCCCGAGCACCGCGAGCTGGGTGGCGACCCGGCCGTAGGCCTGCGCGAAGCCCAGCGCGGACGCCGGGTCGGACGCGTCGGTGGGGACGGCGACCACGTAACTGGTGGCCGTGTACTGCGGGCTGGTCACCAGGCCGTAACCGGCGCCCAGCAGTCCGCCGGCGAGGACCCCCGCCGCGAGCGCGGTCCAGGGCGGCAGGGACCGGAGGCGACGCAGGAAGCGGTGAACGGCGCTGAGCGCGCGGCGGGGGAGGGCGGGCCGGTCGGCCTCGTTCTGCACCTTGTTCTGCGCCTCGTTCTGGGCCTCGTTCTGCGCCTCTGGCTCGGCCGGGGACTGGGTGAGGGGCTCGGTCATGCGGGGGTGACTCCCTGGGGTGCCGGGGACAACGGGTGCGTGAGGGTGGTCGCGTACACGTCCATCAGCTGGGCGGCGCTGCGGGTGACGCAGTAGTGGCGGGCGGCCTCGGGCGCGGTGCGCGGGCCGGGGCCCGGCCAGGCGGACGCGCGGACCTCGGCGAGGGCGCGGGCGAACTCCTCCTCGCCGCCCGTGACACGACGGGCCGCGGGCGCGGCGGCGGGGGGCAGGTCCTCGATCGCCGGGCAGGAGGCGTACAGCACCGGCAGCCCGGCGGCCAGGCCCTCGACCGCCGCCAGGCCGAAGGCCTCCTCCGGCGACGGCGAGGCCAGCACGTCCATCGCGGAGGCGAGGGACGGCAGGTCGGGACCGGGGGAGCCGTCGGCCACGTAGGGGCGTTCGCCGGTGAGCAGGACGCGGTCGGCGACCCCCGCCTCATGGGCGGTGCGGCGCAGGACGTGTTCCTCCGGGCCGCCGCCGACCAGCAGCAGCCAGCAGTCGTCCGGGAGCCGGGCCAGGGCGCGGACCAGGACGTCGAACCGCTTGGCCGCGGTCAGCCGGCCCACGCCGCCGACGACGTACGCACCGTCCGGCAGGCCGAGGCGGCGGCGGGTGCGCAGGCGGACGACGGGATCGAAGCGGAAGCGGGCCAGGTCGATGCCGTTGGGGACGACCTCGATGCGGGGCGCGGGCACGCCCCAGCGCCGCAACCGGTCGGCGACGGTGGGGGAGACGGCGACCGTGGCGCTGCCCAGCCGCTCCCCGGCCAGGTAGAGGGCGCGGACGCCGGGGGTGAGCGGGCGGCCCTCCATCTGGGAGTCGCCGAGGGAGTGTTCGGTGGCGACGACGGCGCGGACGCCGGCCAGACGTGCGGCGAGCCGGCCGTAGAGGCACGCGCGGTAGAGGTGGGTGTGCACGAGGTCGTAGCCACCGGTGCGGATGAGGCGGGTCAGGCGGGGCAGTGCGGCCAGGTCGCGGTTGCCGGTCATGCCGAGGTGGACGACGTGCACGCCGTCGGCCAGCAGACCGTCGGCGACCGGGCCCGGGTTGGTGAGGGTGACGACGTCGCAGTCGACGGGGAGGTGACGCAGGAGCAGCCGCAGTTGCTGCTCGGCGCCGCCGACGCCGAGGCCGGTGATGACGTGCAGTGCCTTCACCTCACACTCCCGTCGCGGGACGGCGGCGCAGGCGGTGCAGCCGGGTCTTCAGCAGTAGGCGTACGGCCGTGTCCCGCTGCCCGACGTGCACGCGGGGCAGGGCGTGCGGGCCGGTCAGCGGGCCGGGGTCGATGGCGCAGGCGTAGGTGTAGCCGGCGGCGCGTACGGCGTCGGCGGCGCGGGCGTCGACCGTGCCGTACGGGTAGCAGAACCCGGTCACCGGAGCACTGATCAACTCCGAGAGCAGTGCTCTGCTTTCGGTGGTCTCGGCCTTCAGCGCGGCGTCGTCTGCCTTGGTCAGATCCACGTGGGTGAGACCGTGCGAGCCGATCTCGACGCCCTCGGCGGCGGCGTGCCGGATGCCGTCGGCGGTCAGCAGCGGCTTGCGCGGGCCCAGCGGGTCCCACGCGTTGTCGCCGCCGAGCCGGCCCGGCAGCACGAAGAGGGTGGCCCCGAAGCCCCAACGGCGCAGGCACGGCAGCGCGTGCTCGGCGAAGTCGGCGTACCCGTCGTCGAAGGTCAGCCCCACCAGGCCGCCGCCCTCGCCCCGGGCCCGGGCGGCCAGCAACTCGCCGACCGGCACCCCGCGCAGCCCGCGCCGCCGCACCCAGCCGAGCTGCGCGTCCAGTCGGTCCGGCGTGACCGTGATGCGGTACGGGTCGTCGGAACAGTCGCCGACGGAGTGGTACATCGCGATCCAGGGGACGGTTTCGGGGCGGATGGGGGCGCGGGGGCCGGTGTGAACTTCGGTGCTGGTGCTGGTGCTGGTGCGGGTTCCGGTACTGGTGCCGGTGCCGGTGCCGGTGTCCGTGTGTGTGCGGACGTCAATGGAATCGCCGGGAGCGGGAACGGTCGCGGGACCGGTCGCGGGACCGGGGGACGGGACTGGGGCGGAAGCGGCCATGCGGGAGCCTTCGTGTGACGGAGCGGACGAAATCGAGGGCCGGCGCGCTGCCTTGGACGCGCAGGACCAGACCGGACAGGACGAAGACGCCGACGACGGTCGCCATGCCGGCGGCGAGTGAGACGGCCGGCACGGTGAGCCGGTCCGCGACCAGTGCGCCCGCGACGGTCGCCCCGGCCGCCGCCGGCACCGGCCTGACCAGGTCGCCCAGGACGCGCCGGACGCGGACCGGAACGCTGCGCGGCCCCATCCCGGCGAGCAGCAGGGCTGCGGTGACGGTGATGCCGGCGGCGTTGGCGGCCGCGATGCCGGTCACCCCCCACGGGCCGACCGCCCGGGCGCCGATGCCGGCCGTGGCGGCGATGCCGACGGCCATCGCGACGAGCGGGTACCAACTGGCGCGGCCCGCCGAGAAGTACGAGCGGGCCAGCGCGCCCACCACGGTGTGGCCGAGCAGCCCGAGCGCGTACACGCGCATGACGCCCGCGGTCGCCGCCGTGTCGGCGGCCGTGAAGGCACCGCGCTGGAAGAGGAGTTCGATCATCTGCGGCGCACAGGCGACGAGCGCGGCCGTGCCCAGCAGTACCAGGCAGGCCGCCAGCGCCATGTCCCGTTCGACGCGGTCACGGGCCCGTACGGTGTCGCCGTCGGCCATCGCGCGGGCCACCACCGGGAAGGTGACCGTGCACAGCATCAGCGACAGGGTCATCGGGATCTGGGCCACCTTCTGCGCGTAGTTCAGGTGGGAGATGGCCCCGGAGGGGAGCCCGGAGGCGAGGAACCGTTCGATGAGGACCTGGGACTGGCGGCACAGGGCGAAGAGCAGCACGGTGCTGAACAGGGCGAGGGCCAGCGGACGCGTCTGGTCCCCGGTGCTCGCCGGCTGCTCGACGCCGTCCCGGTGCCGCAACTGCCGCAGCAGGGACGGCAGCTGCGCCGCCACCATCAGCGTGCCGCCCGCCGCGACCCCGGCGGCCGCCGAGCGCACCCCCCAGCGTCCGCCGAGCACGAACATGGTGGTGACGATGCCGGTGTTGTAGGCGACGTAGATCGCCGCCGGCGCCAGGAACCGGCGGTGCGCCCGTAGCGCGGCGCTGCAGTACCCGGCCAGCCCGAAGCTGACGACGCAGGTGGCGGTGAGCCGGGTGCAGTCCACGGCGAGGGCGTGGTCCGGCAGCCCCGGCGCCAGTGCTCGCACCAGCTGCGGGGCGCATACGACGACCAGTGCACCGACCGCGACGAAGGCCGACGCCAGCCGGGGCAGGGTCGACGCGACCAGCGCCCGGACCGGATCGCCGGGGGCGCCCCGCGCGCGGCGGGCCAGGGCCAGGCTGAACATCGGGACCAGCGCGAAGGCCAGTCCGTCCTCGATCAGCAGCGTCGCGGCGAACTCCGGCACCGTCCACGCCACCAGGAAGGCGTCCGTCTCGCCGCCGGCCCCGAACAGCCGGGCCAGTGCCTGGTCCCGGGCCAGCCCGAGCACCGACCCCGCGACCGACAGCACGGCCGTGAGCAGCGCGGCCCGGGCGAGAAAGCCCCCGGAGGACCGGCCCTCACCCGCCGCCGCGGCCTCCGCGTCCGGCGCGGTCTCCGCGTCCGGCGCGGCCTCCGCGTCCGCCGTGGTCTCCGCGTCCGGCGCGGTCTCCGCGTCCGGCGCGGCGATCCGGGCCGGCGGGACGGACGGAGACCGCGCGGCCCGGAAGGGCGTCACCTTCATCGCGCCGGTACCTCCTCCGTACCGGCCGCGGAGCCGGTCCCCGGGGCGGGCCTGGGCCCCGGCCCCGACGCGTGCTCCGCCCTGGAGTCACCTCCGTACGCCGACGCCGACGCCGACGCCGACGCCGGCACGGACACGGACCGGGCCCCGCCCTCGAGCGCCCACCAGGCCGCCAGCCCGAAGCACACCGCCGTCAGTACGGTCGAGGGTCCGCCGATGTCGGCGTACGCGAAGTCGGTCAGTTGCCACGTCAGCAGCCCGCAGGCGACGAGCGCGCAGTCCGTCCCGGACGCCTCCCCGGAGCGCCGGGCCGCCCGGAGCCCGCGCAGTCCCAGGACGAGGAGTGCGAGCCAGCTCCCCGCCAGCGCGAGCAGCCCGAGCAGCCCCTGCTCGGCCAGGACGAGCAGGTACATGTTGTGCGGGGACAGCAGCGGCTGCCTGCGGTACCCCGCGCCCGCGCCGTCGGTCTCGCTGCCCGAGGACAGCGCCAGCGAGGCGTGCGAGTCACGGTGTTCGGGGAAACCCTTCAGGCCGACACCGGTGAGCGGCCGCTCGCGCCACATGCCGGCCGCCGCCGCCCACATCGTGTAGCGGTCGGTCACGGACTGGTCGGGCGAGTCGGTGACCTGCGTGATGCTGCCGACCCGCTCCTGGAGCATCGCCGTACCGACCCCGAACCCGCCCACCAGCACCGCCCCCGCCGCGACCGCGGCCGCCCCCACCGCCAGCGCCCTGCGCACCCCGGCGAGCAGCAGTTGGACCGCGCACGTCACCGCCGTGGCGATCCACGCCCCGCGGCTGAAGGACAGGGCGAGCGGCAGCAGCAGGGCGAGCGCGCACCCGGTGGCGAGCAGCCGGTGCCGCGCCGGCGTCCGGCCCAGCGCCAGCCCGACCGCGCAGACCAGCCCCAGGGAGACGACGGTCGCCATCCCCATCACGTCCTGCGGTCCGAAGGTGCCCACGGCCCGGATCTGCTCGCCCTGGTACGAGGCGCCGGTCCCGGTGGCGTACTGGTGCACGCCGACCGCCCCCTGCCACACCGCCAGTCCCACCATCGACCAGGCGAGCAGCCGTACGTCGTCCCGGCCGCGGATGAGCAGCAGCACGGCGGCGGGGACGAGGACGAAGACCTGGAGGTACCGGCCGAGCCCGGTGAGCCCGGCCCCCGGCGTGACCGCGCCCATGGCGGCGACGGCCAGTGGGAGCACGGGCAGGCCCAGCACCACGGCCGCCGTACGGGTCAGGGGGCGCCGCCGGTCCCGTACGAGCCGGACGGCGCAGTACAGCACCACCAGCGCGGACATGGCGTCGGCCGGATGCGCACCGCCTGGGGCTCCGCCCCCGCCGTCCCCGCCGCCCCCCGCGAACGGCAGGCCGAGCAGCGCGACGACCGCGACCACGGCCAGCACGGGCGGCAGCAGCCGCCGTACGCGCGCGGCGGACCACGGGGGCGGCAGGGTCTGGGCCACCTCGTTCAGCTCCCCGTGGGACGCACGAGCGCGACGGCCGTGCGCAGCAGGATGCAGACGTCCTGCCACAGGGACCAGTCGTCGATGTAGGCGTTGTCGAAGCGGGCCCGGTCCTCGATGGAGGTGTCGCCGCGCAGCCCGTTGATCTGGGCCAGGCCCGTGATGCCGGCCGGCACCCGGTGGCGGGCGGCGTAACCGGGGTAGGCCCGGCTGAACTGCGCCACGAAGTACGGTCGTTCGGGACGGGGCCCGACGAGGCTCATGTCGCCCCGGACGACGTTCCACAGCTGGAGCAGCTCGTCGAGGGACGTGCGGCGCAGGAAGCGGCAGAACCACGGCATGCGCCGCTCGTCCGCCACGCTCCACCGGGTCGCCGACTCGTGCTCGTCGGCCGGGCGGTGGGTGCGGAACTTCAGCAGGGTGAACGGCCTGCCGTCCTTGCCGATGCGCTCCTGCCGGAACAGCACGCCGGGCCCGCCGACGACCCGCAGCAGCATCGCGCAGGCCAGCAGCAACGGGCTCAGCAGCAGCAACAGCGCCCCGGACACCGTCACGTCCAGCACCCGCTTGCCGGCGCTGCCCGGCCGCCGTTCCCCCGGTTCCAGGCGTCGGCAGGAGAACCCGGCGAGCCGGTCCCGGCCCGCGTCCGCGGGGGCGTCCGCGTCGACCTCCCACAGCACGCAGCCGGACTCGGCCAGCGCCCGCAGCAACGGGCCCTGCCGGGTCGGTACGGAAGGATGCACGGCCAGTACGTCGCGCACGCCGTTCTGCACGACCGCCCGCCGCACCTCCTCGCCCGTGGTCAGCACGGGCAGGCCGGTGACGCCGCCCGGTTCGTCGGCGACGATCCCGACCGGACGCACCCCGCAGCGCGGGTGGCGCAGCACCGCCGAGGCCACGCGCTGCGCGGTCGCGGCCGGGCCGACGACGAGGGCCGCGCGCGGGCGGTTCAGCAGCGCGGTACGGTGCCGCCGGTATACGACGCCCCGGCCGGCGCAGCCCGCCGCCGCGTGCAGCAGGGAGCCGAGGAGCAGCGTCCGGGGGGACAGGGCGTGCGCCGGGACGTACGCCGCGACGAGGGCCGCCAGCGCCAGCCAGACCACCGCGATCCGGCCGCAGAGGGCGGGCAGCTCGTCCAGGACGGCCGGCAGCCGCCGGGGAGGGTGCGGACGCGACGGCAGCAGCGAGGCGGCGACCAGCAGCGCCGCGAGCAGCGGTTGGTGCGGGGCGCCGGTGAGGGCCAGCGCCCCCGGCAGCGCCGCGGCCGTGCCGTCCGCGACGAACAGCGGCAGCCGGGACTCCGGCCGCGGTGCGGAACGCCCGGCGGGGACCCGGAAGCCCGCGGCGCCGGCCCGCCGCGGCAGGACCGAGACGGGGAAGGTGGAGCCGAGGTCGCGCGGCTGGCCGGCGGGGGTGGGGACGGTGCTTTCCGCGGTCACGGGTGCGTGGACTCCCTGTACTCGATGGGCACGACGGCCGGCCGCCCCACGACTGCGGGCCTCTCGCCGGGTAGGCGGTGGGGAGCGGCCGGCGGTCTCGCGTGCCCCCGGTGCGGATCCGCGGTGGCCGGGCCGTCGTCGGCGGCGGAGCGCGGCCCGGTCGTCCGTCCGCCGCCGCCGCCGTCGTCGTCGAGGAGCTCGTCGTACACCGCCGCGATCGCCGCGGCCGTGTGCCGTACGTCGTGCGTGGACAGGACGTGCGCGCGCCCCCGGCGGCCGAGCGACGCCCGCAGCGGAGCGTCGAGCAGCAGTCCGGCGACGGCGTCGGCCAACGCCCCCGGGTCCTCGGGCGGCACCAGGCAGTGCGGCACGAGAGCGGACGGCAGGCCCTCGCGGGCGCCGTCCACGTCGGTCACCACCACGGGCCGCCCGCAGGCCAGCGCCTCCAGCGGCGCCAGCGCCATGCCCTCCCACCGCGACGGCAGCACGACCAGATCGGCGGCCCGGTACCAGGGCGTCACGTCGGCAACGGCGCCGGTGAACCGCACGGACACGGAGGTGCGTTCACCGGGGACGGGGTGGCCGTGGGGTCCGGATGCCGGGCCGGGGCCGCCGGTCCGCCGTGCCGGGGCGGGCGGTACGTGGCCGAGGAATCCGTACGCCGAGGCGCGTTCGACGAGCCGCGCGTGGTCCGGGCCGTTGCCGACCAGTGCCAGCCGGGCTCCCGGGACCCGCGCGAGGACCGACCGCCACGCGGTCAGCAGGACGTCCTGCCCCTTTTGCCGGCACAACCGCCCCACACAGACCACCAGCGGGCCATGCGGGCGCGTGCCGTGTGGGCGCGTGCCGTGTGGGCCGTACACGCCGGCCGCGTCCTCCCCGCTGCACACGCCGTCCGCGCCGTCCCCGCCGTCCGCGCCGTACGCGTCTTCCGCACCGCGCACGCCGGCCGCGTCCTCCGCTCCCTCCGCACCGCGCAGGCCGTCCATGCCGTCCATGCCGTCCACGCCGTCAACGCCGTCAACGGCTCCGGCGTGGAAGCGGTCGAGGTCGATGCCGTTCGGGATCACCGTCCACCGTCCGCGGACCCCGGCCCGCACTCCGCGCAGCCGCTCCGCCTCGCTCACGCACACCGTCCGCGCCGCCCACCGCGCCCCCCACCGCTCCCAGCCGAGCGCGAGCGCCGAGGTGGGCCCGCCTACCGCCTCGAACGACCAGGCGTGCGGCTGGAACACGGTCGGGATCCGCCCTCGTACGGCGAGCCGGGCCGCGAGACCGGCCTTCGCGCTGTGCGCGTGCACCAGGTCGGGGCGTACGTCCGCGATCACGCGGGCGAGCCGCCGGACCTCCGCCGCCAGCGCCGCCCCCGGCGACCGCGTCGCCGGCCAGTGCCGCACATCGGCACCCAGTGACCGAAGGCCGGCCGCGAGGCTCCCGTCGGGACACGCGACCACGACACGCAGCCCGGCGGCGAGCTGAGCCCGCGTCAGGTCGGTCACGACGCGGGCGACGCCGCCGTCCACCGGCTGGGTGACGTGCAGAATCCGTGGCCGGGAGTCGATCGGTGGCAGGTGCATGCGCGTTTCCTCGCTCGCGGACAATGCTCAGGACGGGGCGGGAACGCGTCTCACCGCAGGGCGTCGGCCGCGACGCGGCGTACGCCGGCGCGCGCCGCGTCCTGCTGGGAAACGAGCTGGCAGGCCTGCTGGTCACCACCACGTTCGGAGTTCTCGCAGAGTGCCCTCGGCCGATGTCCCGCAGGGCTGCAAACAGGGATGCGTCGGATGGAGTGGAACTCTAGCCGCTATCCGTACTAATACGGTGAAACAGGGCAAGTGTGTTGGATTCGTGAACCTCGGCCTCCCGTGAGATCACCCCTTTGGCGGCACAACTCACGCGCGTGCCACGCGTTGACACTGCGCCGGGCACCCGCCCGGATGTTTGTGTCAACCCCAAGGAGCACTTCTCCATGTCGCGTATCGCGAAGGGCCTGGCCCTGACCTCCGTCGCCGCCGCCGCGGTGGCGGGCACCGCCGGTGTCGCCGCTGCCGACGCCGGTGCGCAGGCCGCCGCCGCTCACTCCCCGGGTGTCCTGTCCGGCAACGTGCTGCAGGTTCCGGTCCACATCCCGGTCAACGTCTGCGGCAACACCGTCGACATCATCGGCCTGCTGAACCCGGCGTTCGGCAACGAGTGCGAGAACGACTGATCGTCGGCTCGAAACCCACGCACCGGCCGTCCGTGCCGCGGTCCCTCCGCGCGCGGGCGGCCGGTTCGCATTGCCGCACGGACGGCGGTGTGCTGCCCCGAATGGGGGGTACGGGAGCCGACACGGGCGGAAGGCCTTGACAGGGCGTCTCACCAGGCAGGACGCCACAGAGGAGAGCGGCGAGCGAGTACGTGTGGTCGCCGCTCGGTTGCAGAGCGCGACGGCCGCTTCCACGGTGGGCACAAGATCCGACGCACCACCGAAAGGAACCCCCATGCGTCTGCCCGCACGGCGAATCGCCACCACCGCTCTCACTGCCGGCCTACTGATCGGCCTCTCCGGGCCGGCGGTGATGGCGGCCGATGGCGAATCGGTCCGGGAACGCACCCACGCGGCGTCCCACGCACCCCTGCCCGACGTGGCCGAACTGCAGAGCCAGGTCGGCAGCCTCGCCGGCCTGGGAGGAGTGCTCACGCCGGTCACCGACCTGCTCAACGCCGTCCTCAAGGCGGACGACGGCCAGCTCTCCGCAACGGACGCGGACAAGCTCGCCGCCGCCGTCAAGGACGCCCTCGCCAAGGCCGACGCGGACGCCGACGCCGCGACGACCACCCCCGGCACCACCACCCCCGGCACGAGCACCCCGGCCCAGCCGCCGGTCGTGACCGCGCCGGAGGCCGAGACGCCGGTCACGCTGCCGGCTCCCGTCGCGGCGCAGGGCAGTGACGACGCCGCGGCGGCGGCCAACCTGGCCGCCCAGGCCCACGCCGCTCTGCAGAAGCAGATCGACGCCCTGATCAAGGCCACTACCTCCGGAACCGCCGATCAGGTGGGCCCGGCCGCCGAGGACGTGGTGACCGGCGTCGTCAACGTCGTCGCCGCCACGCTGGTAGGCAGCGGACTGCCCGCCGCCGACCTGGCCGGCCTGCCCGCACTGCCGGCCGCACCGGAGGCCGCCACGCCGGAGGTCGCCGCGCCGGAGGCCGCCACGCCGGAGGTCGCCGCGCCGGAGGCCGCGGTACCGGCGAACCCGCTGCCGGCGAATCTCTCCTGACGCCACGGCGTTCGCGTTCCGGGCCGTTGCGCCATCCCTGCCGGGGTGGCGCAACGGCCCTTCGCCATTGGCCCTCGCTTCCCCTCGCCAGCCCCCACGCTCCGCCTCCCTTCCCCCCGCTTCCCCCCGCTTCCCCTCGCTTCTCCCCCTCTCTTTTCATTCCGCCTTCCGGAGATCTCATATGTCTTCCGGACGTGGGGTTTCCGTGCCCGGTGCAGATCGTTAGGTACGGCGTCAGCATTTCGTCCGGTGACACGAGTTGCCGAAGAAAGGAAACACGATGAAGTCCCTCAAGGCCGCCGCTGTCGTCGCCGGGTCCCTGGCCGCCGCCGGCACCGCCGCGCCCGCGTTCGCCTACGACGCCGCCGACATCACGCCCACCAGCCTCAACGGCGCCGTGAACGCGCTCACCGCCGAACCCATCAACGTGATGCCGCTCAAGCACCAGTCGGACGCGCTCGACACCGAGAACGAGGACTCCGTGCTGCACACCGTGAAGGGCGCGACCACCGACCTGAACTCCGCGGGTGGCCTGCTCGGTGGCCTCCCGCTGGGCGGCTGAGTCATTCCGCCCCGCTTTTCGCCGTTCTTCTCGCATTCTCGAAAGGGACCGTGCCTGAAATGAAGTCGACCACCAGACGAACCCTGGCCGCCGTCGTCACCGGGGTCGCGGCAGCCGTGGGCGTAGCCGCGAGCCCCGCCGCCGCGGCCGGCGCGATCCCCGTGCCGGTACCGCTGGGCGGCGCGGAGACGGCCCTCGGCATGGAACTGCCCGAGGTGGCCGGCGAACTGCCCGTGCCGACGGCCGGCGCGCCCGAGGGCCCGCGGTACGTCGAGGGCCGGCTGCTGCCGGAGCGGACGCTTCCGCAGTTGCCGGTGCACGGCGGGCTGCCCGGCGCCGATCTGCGCCAGCCGCTGCCGCACATCCTCGGTGACGACTTCGACCACGCCGCCCTCGACGCCCCCGCCGCCGAGCTGCGGACCCTGGCGCCCGGTCTGACCCTGGACGCCCCGCTCACCACGCCGAACCCCGAGGCCCTCGGCCTGCCGGCGGCCAAGCTCCCGCAGGCCGGGCTGCTTGCCCCGGTGGTCCAGACAGCACCCGTGGCGGACCTGGGCGTCGGACCGGGGCTGTAGCCCGCACCGCGCGCCTCGCCGCGCGGGTACGGCCCGTGCTCCGACTGGCCCTGCGCGCGGTGACCGCGGAGCCCGTCGGCCGGTTAGCGGTGCGGACCACCGGAACCGGACGAGGAGCGAGCCATGGTCGGCAACGCGGGCGGAGCAGCGAGCGGCGCGGAGCGGGAGCGGGAGCGGGAACAGGAGGCGGCGGGCCCGGCGAGAGTCGGGCCCCCGCTCGGCACCCGGCGGCAGATGATGAGAGGGCTGCTCGCCCCGGCCCTGGCCGTGACGCTGGCACCCCTGGTCGCCGCTTCCCGGCCCTCCCCGGCCGCCGGGGCCGCCGCCACCGGGCGTGGGGCGGGGCCCGCGCGCCCCGAGCCGCACGCCGACGAGAAGACCGAGAACACCGCGTTCGACGAGACCTACCGGGGCCGCCGCATCCGCGGCATCCGGTCCGCCGCGGGCCGGGCCGTCGGTGCCGGCACCTGGCACGTCACGGTGGACGGCCGGCCGCTGCACCTGATGCGCCGGGCCGACGGCAGCTGGCTGACCATGATCGACCACTACCGGTCGTACCCCACCCCCCTCGCCGCGGCCCGCGGTGCCGTCGACGAACTCGGCCCGGGCGAGCACCTGCGCGACATGGCCGCGGCCGCCGGCCAGGACCATTCCGGGGGGCGGCATGGCGTACACGCGTAAGGACGTCAGCACGCTGACCCGCAACGAGAAGCGGCGGTTCGTCAAGGCGCTACTGGAGATCAAACGGCGCGGCGAGTACGACGAGTTCGTGCGCACCCACATCGAGTACTACGTCTCCGACGGCGAGGACGGCCTGCGTACGGCGCACATGGCACCGTCCTTCCTGCCCTGGCACCGCCGGTTCCTGCTGGACCTGGAGGACGCGCTGCGCCGGGTCGACCCGTCGGTCACCGTGCCGTACTGGGACTGGACGAAGGACCGGGCCACCACCTCCGCGCCCTGGAGCGCCGACCTCCTCGGCGGCACCGGGCGGCGCTCCGACCACCGGGTCACCACCGGGCCCTTCGCCCACGCGGAGGGCAACTGGACCATCAAGGAGAACGTCACCGACACCGAGTACCTCACCCGGGACCTCGGCCGGGCCGGCGACCCCATCAAGCTGCCCACCAAGAGCGACCTGGAGTGGGCCCTCGACGACCCGGTGTACGACACCGCGCCCTGGGACTCCACGGTCCGCGAGGGGTTCCGCAACAAGCTCGAGGGGTGGGGGACCGGCCGGGGCAGCGTCTCCTGGCGCAACCACAACCGCGTGCACCGCTGGGTCGGCGGTGCCATGGTCGGCGGCGCGTCCGTCAACGACCCGGTGTTCTGGCTGCACCACGCCTTCGTCGACCTCCAGTGGTCCCGCTGGCAGGCCCGGCACGGTGGCGCCCGCTACCTGCCCGCCGAGCCGCCCGGCCGGGGCAGCGCGCAGCGCGGCAGGATCGTCGCACGGCACGAGAGGCTGCCGCCGTGGGACGTGACGCCGGACGAGCTGGAGGACCACAGCCGTATCTACCGCTACGCCTGAGCGGCCGGGCCCGAGCGGCCGGGCCGTGGGTGGTCGGCTCTGAGCGGTAGACGCTGGGCGGTCTGGTCTGGCCTGGCCTGGCCTGGCCTGGGCGCCGACGGCGCGGACATGGGGAGAGCCGGAGAGCCCCGGCCGGGAAGGCCGGGGCTCTCCTGGTGCCTACGGGACTCAGCCGCCGTAGCCGCCGTTCTTGCCGTCCTCGCCGTGCTTGTCGCCCTCGTCCTTCTTGTCGTCGTCGCCGTTTTCGCAGGCGTTGCCGAAGGCCGGGTTGAGCAGGCCGATCACGTTGACGGTGTTGCCGCACAGGTTGATCGGCACGTGGACCGGGACCTGGACGACGTTGCCGGACAGGACACCGGGCGAGCCGACGGCCGCGCCCTCGGCGCCTGCGTCCGCCATGGCCAGGCCGGTGCCGCTGAGCACCACGGCACCGGCGCCGAGTGCGACGCCGGCGGCCTTCGCGATGCGAGACATCACGTTCTCCTTCTGACTCGGGGAGCACGGCAGCGGGACGTGCCACCGCACTGCCGGTCCAACGCAGCAGGTCGCGGAGGGGTCACGGGGGGAATGTGTAGATCACCCTTTTTGGACAGGGGCGACGCGAGGGCGCCGGCGGCGGAAAACCTCTCCACCGCGCGCTGGAGTGTCCACTAGCCTCCAGGCATGGCTGATGATCGACCCCACCGGTTCACCGACGCGCCGGACCCTTCCGCGCAGTCCGCACTGTCCGCGCTGCCCGGCCTGTTCGCCGAGGAGGGCCGGGTGCGGGCCTTCGCGGCCGTCGCCCTGGGGGCGGGCAGCGCCGAGCGGGTGGCGGAGGCGGCCGACCTGTCCTCGAAGGAGACGGCCGCCGCGCTGCGCCGACTGCGGGAGCAGGGTGTGGTGACGTCCGGGGCCGACGGTGAACTCGTCGTCGTGCATGACCACTTCAGGAACTTGGCGCGCGCAGGCCGGCCGGCGGCGGAGACCGCCGGGGACCCTGGGGCGGGTGAGGACGACCGGGCGGCCGGGATGATCGTGCGGACCTTCGTCAAGGACGGGCGGCTGGTCCGTCTCCCCGCGCGCTGGACTCGCAAGAAGGTGGTGCTGCGGCACATCGCCGAGCGGACCTTCGCACCCGGCGTGGAGTACCCGGAGCGCGTCGTCGACGAGAAGCTCCGGGCGTGGTGCGAGGACGGCGACGTCGACCATGTCACGCTCCGGCGCTACCTGGTGGACCTGGACCACCTGCGCCGGAGCGGCGGAACCTACTGGCGCCCGGCGGAGTCCGCCCGGGTCGGAATCGCATGACCACCTGAAGCCGGAGCCGGAGCCGGAGCCGGAGCCGGGCCCGACCCCGGCTTCGCCCCCGGAGCCGGAGCCGGAGCCGGGGATGCGGGCAGGCGGCGTACGGGCGAGCCCGCGAGGTAGGCCTGGATCGCCTCGACCGCCTGGCCGTAGTACGTGGCGTAGTTGGCGCGCGAGACGTAGCCGAGGTGCGGTGTCGCGAGCAGGCGTGGGGCGGTCCGCATCGGGTGTCCTGCGGGCAGCGGCTCGGTGTCGAAGACGTCCACGCCCGCGCCGGCGATGCGGCCCTCGCGCAGCGCGGTGAGCAGGGCGTCCTGATCGATGATCGCCGAGCGCGAGGTGTTGACCAGGTAGGCGGTCGGCTTGAGCAGGGCCAGTTCGGCGGGCCCGAGCAGGCCGCGGGTCCGGTCGCCGAGGGCCAGATGGACGGAGACGAAGTCGGCCGTCGCGAGCAGCTCCTCCTTGGAGCCGGCGAGATCGACGCCGACCTCGGCGGCGCGCTCCGGGGTGAGGTTCCGGCTCCACGCGCTCACCCGCATGCCGAAGGCGAGACCGACCTGGGCCACCCGGCTGCCGATCTTGCCCAGGCCCAGCAGCCCGAGCCTGCGGCCGTGCAGGTCGGCGCCCACAGTCTGCTGCCAGGGGCCGCCCTCGCGCAGCGCGTTGGCCTCCTGGACGATGCCGCGGGCCAGGCCCAGCAGCAGGGCCCAGGTGAGCTCGACCGGCGGGGCCGAGGAGGAGGCCGTGCCGCACACGGTGACGCCGTGCGCGTCCGCGGCGGCGTAGTCGATGACGCTGTTGCGCATACCGGAGGCGATGATCAGTTTCAGCCGGGGCAGCCGGGCGATCAGTGACCCGGGGAAGGGTACGCGTTCGCGCAGCGTGACCACGATGTCGACGTCGGCGAGCGCCGCGGCGAGGGAGTCCTCGTCGTCGAAATGGGTGTCGAAGGGCAAGACATCCACATCGTCCGCGACCGGGGACCAGTCGGCGATCTCGGTCGCCACCTGCTGGTAGTCGTCGAGCACCGCGCAGCGCAGTCGCACGTCGTACTGTCCCTCCCGCCAAACGGGCAGTGGCGCCCCCGGCAGGACTCGAACCTGCGGCCAAGCGCTTAGAAGGCGCCTGCTCTATCCACTGAGCTACGGGGGCCTGGTGTGGTGGCCTCGGTCGTGGTGCCCGGGTGTGGGCTGATCCGTGACGCTGCCGGGGACAAGGATAGGGCTCCCGGCTCCATGTCCCTGATGCTTCGCCTCCGTGGCTCGATGTGGAGGTTCGGTGAAGCGGTCCTGATAATCGCAGGCAGGTACGAATCGTGCATCGCTTTTGGCGTCTCGCGCATCGGGTGTTGTGCACTCGTTATGCCTGGAGTCTCGTTGCGTCCCAGTAATCCCTTCCGCCCGAAGTGTCCGGTCGGCGCGCAGGCATGCTCATATGCTTCAGAATTCCCCTAAAATTGGGCATTCTTCACATGTGGTGACCTTGGACGTACGGCCTCAGTTGCTCGACGCACTCTCCGCCCTGCGCGACCGTGTCGCGGCCGCACGCTTCCCGCTGCCCCTGGCGGGGGCCCCACGCGCGCGTGCCAACCGCGACGAACTGCTCGCACAACTCGACGACTACTTGGTGCCCCGGTTGAAGGAGCCCGAAGCGCCCTTGCTGGCCGTGGTGGGCGGATCCACCGGCGCCGGTAAGTCCACGCTGGTGAACTCCCTGGTAGGGCGCCGGGTCAGCGAGGCGGGGGTGCTGCGCCCCACGACCCGGACACCGGTGCTGGTGTGTCATCCGGAGGACCACCACTGGTTCAGCGGCATGCGGGTGCTGCCCGACCTCACGCGCGTGTGGGTACCCCACCGCGAACCGGACGACGACCTGCTCCTGCCCGGCGAGAACCCCGCGCGCGTACTGCGCGTCGAGACCGCCGACACCCTGCCGCCCGGCATCGCCCTCCTGGACGCGCCCGACATCGACTCCCTCATCGCCGACAACCGCGTCCTGGCCGCCGAGCTGATCTGCGCCGCCGACATCTGGGTGATGGTCACCACGGCCGCCCGGTACGCCGACGCCGTGCCCTGGCATCTGCTGCGCACCGCCAAGGAGTACGACGCCACCCTGGTCACCGTGCTCGACCGGGTGCCCCACCAGGTGGTGTCCGAAGTGTCGCGGCAGTACGGGGCGCTGCTCACCAAGGCCGGGCTCGGCGAGGTGCCCCGCTTCACCGTGCCCGAGCTGCCCGAGTCGGCCTGGGGCGGCGGGCTGCTGCCGGCCAGCGCGGTGGCGCCGCTGCGGGCCTGGCTCGTCCACCGGGCACAGGACCTCGAGGCCCGCCACCACGCCATGGCCCGTACGGCGCACGGCATCCTGGACTCCCTCAAGTCCCGGATGCCCGAACTGGCCGGCGCCGCCGCCGCGCAGTACGCCGCCGCGCTGCGCCTCACCGCCGCCGTCGACGGTGCGTACGACGGCGAGCACGCACGCGTACGGGGGCGGTTGCAGGCGGGCGCCGTGCTCGCCGGGGACGCGCTGAAGCGGTGGCGGTCCTTCCCCCTCGACTGCTCCCCCGAGGAACTCCTCGACTCGCTGGTGGAGAGCCTGAGCGCCCTGCTGCTCTGCGCCGTCACCGCCGCCGACGAACGCGTCGACGAGGTCTGGCAGCGTGAACCGGCGGGCGCCGCCCCGGAACTGGCCAACCGCGACCCGGCACCGGAAAGTGCCGAGCACCGCATCGGGATGGCCGTACGGCGATGGCGGCGGGAGCTGGAGGAGTACGCCGAGGAGGAGGTGCGCGAGCTCGACCGGAGCCTGGCACCGGACCCGGGGGTGATCGCCGCCCTGGTCGCCACCGTCCTGCTGGGCGGGCGGCGGGCGCGCGTCGCCGGGGAGCGGCTCGCCGAGCGGATCGGCGCCCACGGCGCGCTGCGGCTGCGCGACCGGGGCGGGCGTCTGCTCGACGAACACGTGGACCGGGTCCTGCACATCGAGCGTGAACGCCGGCTGGCGCCGCTCGACGGGCTGGAGGTCCATCCCGAGCCGCAGGCCGAACTCATCGCCGCGCTGTCCGTACTGCAGAAGGAGAGGTGACCGGTGACCGCCGTCACTGACCAGGACCCCACCGAGCACACCGACCAGACGACGGAGGAGGCAGACCAGGCAGGCCAGGCAGACCAGGCAGAACGGGCGGGCCGGACGGGCCGGACGGGCCGGACGGGTTCCGGGGACGGACGGGGCCCGGAACAGGACGCCGAGAACGACGAGAGCGCACGCGCGGGCGGTTCCCACGCGCGCGTGCAGGACGGCGGTGCGTCCCGCCGTACGGGCCCTGACCGAAACCGGGAGTCAGACCGAGAGCGAAACCAGGAGTCAGCCCGAGACCGAAAGCGGGAGTCAGACCGAGACGGTAACCGGGACCGAGACGGCCGGGACCGAGACGGCCGGGACCGAGACCGAGACCGCCGGAACCGGGACGGGAACTGGGACCGCGACCGCGACCGCGACCGCGAGCGCGAGGAGCGTACGGAAGCCGGAGAGCGTACGGAGGACATGGCCGGCGGCTCGTCCGGGCCTCGAGGCGAGGAGGAGGGCGCCTGGGGGGACGGGCTGATCGCGCGGCGGGTGGACGAGAACAGCGGGGCGGAGCACTTCTCCGTCGTGCAGAGCAGGCCCGCCAGGCCCTCGGCCCTGATGCCTCTGGCGTACGACGGGCAGCTCAGGTCACGGCTTGACGCGCTGCGCGAACTGGTGGGCCTGTCCCGCACCCGGCTCGACACCGGCACGCTGGCCGAGGCGGGCCGGGTCCTGGACGAGGCCGCCGCGCGGCGCAGGCTCTCGGGGCAGCACACCGTCGTCGCCATCGCGGGTGCCACCGGCAGCGGCAAGTCCCAGCTGTTCAACACGCTCGCCGGGGTGACGATCTCCGAGACCGGCGTCCGCAGGCCGACCACCGCGGCGCCCATCGCGTGCAGTTGGAGCGACGGCGCGGCCAGCCTCCTGGACCGCCTCGGCATCCCCGGCCGGCTGCGCCGCCGCCCACTGCAGCACCCGGACGCCGAGTCGCCGCTGCGCGGGCTGGTCCTGATCGATCTGCCAGACCACGACTCGGCGGCCGTGCAGCACCGCGAGCAGGTGGACCGCATCCTGGCACTCGTCGACGCCGTCATCTGGGTCGTCGACCCCGAGAAGTACGCCGACGCGGTGCTCCACGAACGCTATCTGCGGCCGATGGCGGGCCACGCGGAGGTCACCTTCGTCGTCCTCAACCAGGTCGACCGGCTGCCCGGGGAGGCCGCCGAGCAGGTCCTCGACGACCTGCGACGCCTGCTCGACGAGGACGGCATCGCGCTGGGGGAGCACGGCGAACCCGGCGCCACCGTGCTGGCCCTGTCCGCGCTGACTGGGGACGGCATCGGCGAACTGCGCGAGGTTCTCGGCCAGTTCGTCGCCGAGCGGCAGGCCCCGGCGCGCCGCATCGCGGCCGACGTGGACGCCGCCGCCTGGCGCCTGCGTCCCGTCTACGTCACCGGGCGGCGGACCGGGCTCAGCGAGGAGGCCAGGGACGAGTTCGCGGACCGGCTCGCGGACGCGGTGGGTGCCACCGCGGCGGGCGAGGCGGCCGAACGCGCCTGGCTGCGCAACGCCAACCGCGCCTGCGGCACGCCCTGGCTGCGGCTGTGGCGCTGGTACCACGACCGGCGCGAACCCCCCACGGGCCGGCTCTCGCTGCGCGCCCAGGCGGACGAGGAGGCCACGGCCCGTCAGCGCGTCGAGCAGGCCGTGCGTACGGTGTCCGACCGGGCGTCGGCCGGGCTGCCGGCACCCTGGGCGCAGGCGATGCGCGAGGCGGCCGTCCGCGGCGCCCAGGGGCTGCCCGAGGCCCTCGACGAGCTGGCGGTGCGCACGGGGCTGCCGCCGGGGCGCCCGCCGCGGCCGGGCTGGTGGCCGGTGGCCGTACTGGCCCAGGCGGCCATGACCCTGCTGCAGGTGGTGGGAGGCCTGTGGTTGCTGGGCCAGATCATCGGCTTCCTGCCGCCCAACCTGGGCGTGCCGGTGCTGCTGATGCTGGCCGGCATCATCGGCGGTCCCCTCATCGAGTGGAGCTGCCGCATCGCGGCACGCGGACCGGCACGGCGCTACGGCCACGAGGCGGAACGCCTGCTGCGGGAGGCGGCCGCCGGGTGCGGCCGGGCCAGGGTGCTGGACCCGCTGGCGGCGGAACTGCTGCGGTACCGGGAGGTGCGGGAGCAGTACGGGCGGGTCACGGGGGCGGGTGCCGCGGCCAGGTAGACGGCCGGGGCCGCGGCGAGGCAGGGCCGGGAGGGCCGACGGACCGGGCCGTGAGGATCGTTGCCGCCCGGAAGCCGGAAGCCGGAAGCCGGAAGCCGGAAGCCGGAAGCCGGGAGCCAGGAGCCGGGAGCCGGGAGCCGGGGCGGGGGCCTCCCCGACGGGTGACGGAGTTTTCCACAGGCGGGAGGACGGTCCACAGCCCGAAGTGGTCCGGCCTCGACGGAGGCAGTCTGGCCTCGCGGCGATCGCGACGGACGTGATCGCCACGGCAGCGGCAGCGGCGACGTACGGGAACGCGACGCCGACCGCGCCAGACGCAGCCGTACGGGACGCGCCCGTACGGGAGGGAGGACTCGCGATGAACGAGACGATGATCTGCGCCGTGGGCAACGTGGCCACGCAGCCGGTGTTCCGGGACCTGGCGAACGGACCGTCGGCACGGTTCCGGCTGGCGGTCACCGCGCGCTACTGGGACCGCGAGAAGGGCGCGTGGACGGACGGCCACACCAACTTCTTCACGGTCTGGGCCAACCGGCAGCTCGCCGCCAACGCTTCGGCGTCCTTGGCGGTGGGCGAACCCGTCATCGTCCAGGGCCGGTTGAAGGTGCGCACGGACGTGCGCGAGGGGCAGAACCGGACGTCGGCGGACATCGACGCGGTGGCGATCGGTCACGACCTCGCGCGCGGCACGGCGGCGTTCCGGCGCGCCGGCAGGGCGGACACGGCGGCCTCCCCACCGCAGCAGGAGCCCAACTGGGAGACACCGGCCGGGGAGTCGGGCGAAGCGGACTCCAGCGGACAGCGGCCGGAACCCGCCGCCGCGGTGGCATGACGCCGACGGCCCGCCGGGACTGACCGAGGTACGGCTTATCGGCGAATGCGCCCCGCCTCGTCCCGGGTGGATTTGTCGATAAGCCCTGCTCACCGACCCTGTCGGCGATAACGATTCCGAGTCGGATCACCGCGTGGACGGACATCACCGGCAGACACGGTGTGTCAGGTCCTTAGGATGCCGAACGAGCCCAGTGGGGCTGCTGATTCTGCTGGTGGGACCGTGCCCCCCACGCCAACGGGTCCTGCTCGAAGGGGAATTTGGTGTTTTCTTCGCTCACCGCGTTGTCTCTGCCCGGCCGAGGGACGGCGCGCATCGCCACCGCGGCACTGGTGTCCGTGCTCGCCGCCGCGGGTGTGGTGTCCGGTGCCGGCCCGGCAGCCGCCGCCCAGAACGCGGGGGCGCAGGGCCAGGGCGGGGCGACGGCCACCATAGGAGGCCTCAAGACGCACGGCGTCGCGGTCATCCACGGGAAGGGCGGCGACCAGGAGGTGCCGGCCGGCCTCTTCGAGATGTCCGTCGAGGGCGGCGGCATGCTGCAGACGTACTGCGTCGACATCCAGAACCCGACGCAGAAGGACGCCAAGTACCACGAGACCCCGTGGAGCGGCACGTCGCTGGGCACCAACAAGGACGCCGGCCGCATCCGCTGGATCCTGCAGAACTCCTACCCCCAGGTCAACGATCTCGCCGCGCTCGCGAAGAAGGCGGGCGTCCGCGGTGGGCTCACCGAGCAGGACGCGGCGGCAGGCACGCAGGTCGCCATCTGGCGCTACTCGGACGACACCGACGTCGACGCCGTCGACCCCCAGGCCGAGCGGCTCGCCGACTACCTGGAGAAGAACGCCCGCGACCTCGCCGAGCCCGCGGCGTCACTCACCCTGGACCCGCCCGCGGTCTCGGGGCACCCCGGTGAGCGGCTCGGCCCGGTGACGGTACGCACCAACGCCGGCGGGGCGACGGTGACGCCCCCGGTTGACGCCACAGCGGGCGGGGTGCGGATCGTCGACAAGAAGGGCGAGCCCGTCACCTCCGTCACCAACGGCACCCAGGTCTTCTTCGACGTGCCCGAGGACGCCCCGGCCGGCACCGCCGACCTGACGGTCCAGGCCTCGACCACCGTCCCGGTCGGCCGCGCCTTCGCCTCCGAGAGCCGCAGCCAGACCCAGATCCTGGCCGGCTCCAGCGAGTCCACGGTCGCGGCGACGGCGACCGCCACCTGGGCCGACCAGGGGGCGATACCCGCCCTGTCCGCGAGGAAGAACTGCGCCGAGGGCGCTCTGGACATCACCGCGCTCAACAAGGGCGACGAACCCTTCACCTTCGAACTCCTGGACAACGAGTACACCATCGCGGCCGGTGAGACCCGGACGGTGACGGTCCCGCTGCCGGAGGACCGCGCCTACGACTTCACCGTCCGCGGCCCGGCCGGCTTCGAACAGCGTTTCTCCGGCGTCCTCGACTGCCGTACCCGAAGCGCCGCACTGGCCGACAACACCCGCCCCCTCGGCGAACCGGTCCCCACCACGGTCATCACCCCCACCCCCACTCCGGACCCCAACCTCGCCGAAACCGGCAGCTCCGGTGTGACACCCCTGATCGGCGGCGCGGCCATCGGCCTGGTCGTGATCGGCGGCGCGGTCCTGCTGGTCCTCCGCAGGAAGACCCAACCCTGACGGCACACGGACCGCCGGAACGCCCCCTGTCTTACCCTGTTCGGCAACACGGACAGTGAGTGCGGCCCGTGTGCGAGACGTGGCACACCGCCTCGACACGAACCGAAGCGGATGGTGAGAGCCCTGGACGACGCATCGAGCGCAGGCGGAGGTGCCTCCGGCGCGCACCAGCAGAACCGTGGCCCGGGGCCTCGCGCGTCCCTACTGGGGTCGCTGGTGCTCGCCCTGCTGCTGGGCGCGCTGTCGGTGCTGGTGATGTCTCCGGCGGCCCAGCACCTACGCTCCCTCCAGGACGGCAAGCGGACTCGGGCGACGTTGCATACGGGCGGCGCGTGCATGGCGGGCCACTGCCAGGTCAGGTTCGAGGCCGATGGGCGGACCGTGGTGGCGGACCTTCCGGTGGGCAGCGGCGGCGGCAAGACCTCTGTCGGCACCTCACTGACCGTCCGGTACCAGGCGGACGATCCTCACGTAGTCGCCCGTGAAGCTGATGTCGGGGGCGGCGGGGCAGCCGTACTGGCGGTGATGTCGGGCGCGGGTGCCCTGTTCTTCCTGACGATCTCGGTCGTCGCGGCGGTATTCGTGGTGCGGCAGCGGCGCGCGGGCTCGACTCCCGGAGCGGAATCATCCGGCCGGCACGCCGGCCCGGAGGCAGCCCGCCCCCTTGAGCGCTGACAGGCGCGGCCTTGTCGCCGCAGCACTTCTGGCCCGCCACAGCGCGCCCCCGGCATGTCTTCAGATGCCGTCCGGGAAACACCAGGTCACGGGCCCCGCCCCTTACGCGTTTCCTCCCAGGGGTGGCGGTGCGGCAAGATGGGGTGTATCTGCCCACTGCCTGATCAAGCTGCCGGACGGTTTCTCTTGGCTGAGTACATTTACACCATGCGCAAGGCGCGCAAGGCGCACGGCGACAAGGTGATTCTCGATGACGTCACCCTGAACTTCCTGCCCGGCGCGAAGATCGGTGTGGTCGGGCCGAACGGCGCCGGTAAGTCGACCGTTCTGAAGATCATGGCGGGGCTGGAGCAGCCGTCGAACGGTGACGCGTTCCTGTCGCCGGGCTACACGGTCGGCATCCTGCTGCAGGAGCCCCCGCTGAACGAGGCGAAGACCGTCCTGGAGAACGTCCAGGAGGGTGTGGCCGAGGTCAAGGGCAAGCTCGACCGGTTCAACGAGATCGCCGAGCAGATGGCGACCGACTACTCGGACGCGCTGCTGGAGGAGATGGGCAAGCTCCAGGAGGAGCTCGACCACGCCAACGCCTGGGACCTCGACGCCCAGCTCGAGCAGGCCATGGACGCGCTCGGGTGCCCGCCCGGTGACTGGCCCGTCGTGAACCTCTCCGGCGGTGAGAAGCGCCGTGTCGCGCTCTGCAAGCTGCTGCTCGAGGCGCCCGACCTGCTGCTGCTCGACGAGCCCACCAACCACCTCGACGCCGAGTCGGTGAACTGGCTGGAGCAGCACCTCGCCAAGTACGAGGGCACCGTCGTGGCCGTGACCCACGACCGGTACTTCCTGGACAACGTCGCCGGGTGGATCTGCGAGGTCGACCGCGGCCGCCTGCACGGTTACGAGGGCAACTACTCCAAGTACCTGGAGACCAAGGCCACCCGCCTCAAGGTCGAGGGCCAGAAGGACGTCAAGCGGCAGAAGCGCCTCAAGGACGAGCTGGAGTGGGTGCGGTCGAACGCCAAGGGGCGGCAGGCCAAGTCCAAGGCGCGTCTCGCGCGGTACGAGGAGATGGCGGCCGAGGCCGACAAGATGCGGAAGCTGGACTTCGAGGAGATCCAGATCCCGCCGGGCCCCCGCCTGGGCAACGTCGTCGTCGAGGTGAACAACCTCACCAAGGGCTTCGGGGACAAGGTCCTCATCGACGATCTCTCCTTCACGCTGCCGCGCAACGGCATCGTCGGGGTCATCGGTCCCAACGGCGCCGGCAAGACCACGCTCTTCAAGATGATCCAGGGCTTCGAGGAGCCGGACTCCGGGTCCATCAAGGTCGGCGACACCGTCAAGATCTCCTACGTCGACCAGAGCCGCGAGAACATCGACCCGAAGAAGACGCTGTGGGCGGTCGTCTCCGACGAGATGGACTACATCAACGTGGGGCAGGTGGAGATGCCCTCGCGGGCGTACGTCTCCGCCTTCGGGTTCAAGGGGCCGGACCAGCAGAAGCCGGCCGGGGTGCTCTCCGGCGGTGAGCGCAACCGCCTCAACCTCGCGCTCACCCTCAAGCAGGGCGGCAACCTGCTCCTCCTGGACGAGCCGACCAACGACCTCGACGTCGAGACCCTCGGCAGCCTCGAGAACGCCCTTCTCGAGTTCCCCGGGTGCGCCGTGGTCGTCTCCCACGACCGGTGGTTCCTCGACCGCGTCGCCACCCACATCCTCGCCTACGAGGGCGACTCCAAGTGGTTCTGGTTCGAGGGCAACTTCGACTCGTACGAGAAGAACAAGATCGAGCGGCTCGGACCGGACGCCGCGCGTCCGCACCGTGCCACCTACAAGAAGCTGACCCGGGGCTGATCGATCTTGCGGCACATCTACCGCTGCCCGCTGCGCTGGGCGGACATGGACGCGTACGGCCACGTCAACAACGTGGTCTTCCTCCGGTACCTGGAGGAGGCACGTATCGACTTCCTGTTCCGCCCGGAGAAAGACTTCAAGCAGGGGTCCGTGGTGGCACGCCATGAGATCGACTACAAGCGGCAACTCGTCCACCGGCACCACCCGGTCGACATCGAGCTGTGGGTCACGGAGATAAGGGCCGCCTCCTTCACGCTCACCTACGAGGTCAAGGACGGGGACGAGGTCTACGTCCGCGCCTCGACGGTGATCGTGCCGTTCGACTTCGAGACGCAGATGCCGCGCCGGCTCACCGCGGAGGAACGGGAGTTCCTCCGGGAGTACACGGACGACAAGGAGGGGGCCGTCGCCGCATGACGGTCCTCCACCTGGCCGACGAGGGGGAGGCCGCGGATCTCGTGGCCTTCCTCTCCCGCCTGCTCCACTACGACCGCTCGGCGGCGGTGCGCCTGCAGGCGGCCGGCACCGCCCTCGCCGTCTTCGGCCGGCCGCCCTCCTTCGAGGTGCTGGCCGTGCGTGCGGTGCGGCTGGCCAAGCCGTACGAGAACGGCCTCGACGTCACGCTGGACGTGACCGTGTCCGCCGGTGAACTCCTGGAGACGGTGGACGAACCGGCGGCCACCGCGGGCGTTCCCGGAGCGGTGACCGGGCCCCCGTGGGCCGGTGTGCTGCCCCCGCGCGGCGGCTGGCGGCCCGAGCCGGGGCTGCCCGCCCCGGACGCCCTGCGCGCGCTGGTCGCCGCGGCGGTGGCGGAGTTCCGCTCCCGCACCGGGGAACTGGCGCCCGAGCGGCGCACCCGGACCGAGCTGGACGCGATCGGGCGGGACATATGGTCCCGGACGGTCGGGGAGACCGGGCTGCCGGTGCGGGCGGTGCACGCGGCACAGTCACTGGGGTTCCTGCGGCTTTCCGCGACGTCCGGCGCGGACACCGCGCCGAAGCTGTTCTCCTCGGGCGCGTGGCTGCGGTTGCGCACGCCCTACGGATCCGTCGTCCTGCGCCGGGCGGGGACCGGGGCGCTGGGCCTCAGCGTGCGCTGACCCCGACGCCCGCCCCGGCTGACCGGGCAGCCGGTCGACCGCCCGGCCCGGTCAACCGCCCGGCCCGGTCAACCGCTGGGTCAGCCCGCGGTGTTGATCATCGATGCCGCCGCGTACGTCAGGTACTTCCACAGCGTCTGCTCGTGCTCCTCGGAGAGTCCCAGCTCATCGAGGGCGACGCGCATGTGCTTCAGCCAGGCGTCGTGCGCCGCCCGGTCCACGGCGAAGGGGGCGTGCCGCATCCGCAGCCGCGGATGACCGCGGTTGTCGCTGTACGTCGTCGGGCCGCCCCAGTACTGCATCAGGAAGAGCGCGAAACGGTCCTCGGCCGGGCCCAGGTCCTCCTCCGGGTACATCGGCCGCAGGATCGGGTCCTCCGCGACCCCCTCGTAGAAACGGTGGACGAGCCGGCGGAAGGTCTCCTCCCCACCGACCTGCTCGTAGAAGGTCTGCTCCTGAAGCGTGCCGCGCCGAATCTCATTCACATCGTCCATGGTCTCAGACGCGGGGACATAGGACTTGAGGCTTAGGACCGACCACCGACCACCGACCACCGACCACCGACCACCGACCACCGACCACCGACCAGCGCGACCACCGTCTCGCCGCCCCTCCCACCGCCCTGTGTCGGGCCCGTACTGTGTAGACATGGGCGGGCACCGGGATCTGGACGGCCTCGCCGCCTCCGCGCGGGCGGAGCTGGTGCGGGAGATCGAGCTGAGCGGTGCCTGGGCGGCCGACCCGGTGTGGCGGGAGGCCTTCGTGGCGGTCCCGCGCCACCTGTTCGTCCCCTATTACTACGTCGGCGTCCGGGGCGGTTACGAGCGCCGGTGGGGCGAGCACCCCGACCCGCACGCCCGCGAGCGCTGGGTGCACGGCGCCTACGCCGACGCCCCGCTGGCCACCCGGCTGCGCGACGGGGAGCTGCTCTCCTCCAGCAGCCAGCCGTCGCTGATGGCGATGATGCTGGTGGAGCTAGGCGTGAGAGACGGCGACCGGGTCCTGGAGATCGGCGCCGGCACCGGCTACAACGCCGCCCTGCTGGCCCACCGGCTCGGCGACGACGACCTGGTCACCACGGTCGACCTGGACCCCGAGATCACCGAGTCGGCCCGCCGGCACCTGGCCACCGCCGGGTACCACCCGGCCGTCGTCACGGGCGACGGTGCCCGCGGGGTACCCGAACGCGCCCCCTACGACCGGATCCTCGCCACCTGCACGCTGCCCTCGATCCCGCGCGCCTGGCTCGCCCAGTGCCGCCCCGGCGGCCGGATCCTGACCCCGCTCGCCACCGGCCTGGTCGCCCTCACGGTCCACGACGCCGGGCACGCCGAGGGGCGCTTCCTGCACACACCCGCCTACTTCGTGCCGCTGCGCGGCGCGGAACGGTCCGATCCGGAGGCACCGGGCCTGGGCGGGGTGCCGCGCCGGGCCCGGGAGGACGACCTGTTCCGCTTCCTGCTGGCACTCGGCCGGGGCAGCCTCGACCCGCAGGAGGCGTACGCCCTGTGGGACCGTGAGGACGCGCCGCAGCGCGAGCGCTACGGGATCACCGTGAGCGGCGAACGGGCCTGGGCGTGGCTGGACGACCCGGAGGGCCCGTACGCCTGGCCGTTCACCTGACGTACGGAGCTCACCTGACGTACGGAGCGGCTACTGGCCCCGGCGGATCGTGATCGTCGTCCAGGCGCCGACGTGCACCCGGTCGCCGTCCTGAAGGGGCACCGGCACGAACGGCTGGATCGGCTCGTCGCCGCCGTTGACCGTCGTGCCGTTCGTCGAGTTCTGATCGACGACCGCCCAGCTCCCGTCCGGCTGCTGCACCAGTACCGCGTGCTGGTGCGAGACGCCCGGGTCCTCCGGCGGCACCGCCAGGTCGATGTCCGGAGTGTCGCCGGTGGAGTGTCGGCGGCGGCCGATGGTGATCTGGTTGCCGGTGAGCGCGCGCTGCTGCTCGGGCGAGTACGCGGGCAGGTTCAGACCCGCGGCCTCGGGACCGGAGCGCTGCATCATGGCCATGAAGTAGTCGCGGTCCGGGCCGATGGTCGCCGTCCAGGTCGTCGGCTGCTGGGGCCGCTGCGGCTGCTGCGGCTGCTGGGGCTGCTGCGGGAACCCGTAGCCGCCGCCGGGCGGGGGCGGCGGGGCCTGGGTGGCACCGGGCTGCGGGTAGTCGTAGCCGCTGCCCTGGGCCGGGCCGGGCCCGCCGGGAGCGCCGCCGGGTCCGCCCTGTCCGGTGGACGACGGCGGGGAGAGCACCCAGTCGTCGTCACCGCCGCCGAAGGACGGGCCGCCCTGCTGCGGACGGTTGGTCTCCTGCGGAAAGGCGGGCGGGGCGGGCGGACCGGACTGCTGGTAGGACTGCGGGGCACCCCCGGGGCCGGGCGACGGCGGAACGGGCCCGGGCGGCGGCGGAACCGGCCGCGACGGGTCGGTGCCGAAACCGGGCGGGGACGGCGGGCCGCCGGGACCATTGCCAGGGCCACCAGGGCCACCAGGGCCACCAGGGCCACCGGGGCCGCCGGGGTTGAAGGGGTCAGAGGGTCGATTCGGACCGCCCGGACCGCCCGGACCACCCGGGCCGCCCGGTCCGTTCCCCGGGCGACCAGGACCACCAGGGCCACCAGGGCCACCAGGGCCGCCGGGGTTGAAGGGGTCAGAGGGCCGGTTCGGACCGCCCGGACCGCCGGGACCGCTCCCCGGACCGCCGGGACCGCTCCCCGGACCACCCGGGCCGCCGCCCGGACGGCCAGGCCCCGACGGGTCGCCGCCGAAAGGCGGGCCCGGTGGGATCGGCTCGGCGGGACGGTTCATCTGGGACGGGCGGGAGCCCTGGTAGTCGTACGAGTCGCCGCCGCCGTACGACGGCCCCGACGGCGGCTGCTGGAAGTGCGGTGCCGGGCCACCGGACGCCGGCGGGCGCGGGGCTGCCGGGGTGTAGGAGGTGGCGGTGTTGGTGAGGAAGTTCCACCGGCACTCCTCGCAGAACGGAGCCCCGCCCTCACGCGGCGTGCGGCACTGCGGGCACAGCTGCGGTTCGGCACCCGGACCACCGGGACCGCCGCCGGGTCCGCCCGGCCCGCCGGGTCCGCCCGGTCCACCGGGGCCGCCGGGACCGCCGGGCGGCGGGAAGCCGTAGCCGCCGCCCGGGGGCGGAGGCGGGGGAGGGGGCGGGACGGCACCGGCCATGCGGTGACCGCAGACCTCGCACCAGTCGTCGGAACCCGACTGGTGTCCGTTCGGGCAGGTCGGCATGTCGGAGCTTCCCCCTCTTGCGGGCTTGTGGAGTGTGTTGTCCTGCGTCACTTCTTTACACGGACAGTCTTCGTCGACCGAGTCTCGAGAGTCATCTCGTCGGCCTCCTCGACCTTCGCTTTCAGTCGCACAGTACCTTCCGCCGCGTCGACAACGTCCACCACCTTCGCAAGCAGTTTCGCGGTATCCGCGTTTCCGGAGGCTCCGGCGAGCTGGACCGCCCGGCCCAGTTTGGCCGTTGCTCCGTCGATGTCTCCCGCTTTGCGCAGATCCAGCCCTTGCTGGATGACTTGGGCGAGTTCGGCCTGCCCGGTGTAGTGGGCCACTTGCGGGTTGATCGACGTGGAGGCGGCCATGTCGTCCGTCCACACGGCCCGTACGAGACCCTGCGCGCCGAGGTTTCGGACGGTGCCTTCCCCACTCCCGGCCACGCTCGGGCGGGAGGCGTCCCCGGGCTCCGGGATGACCAGGGACACGCGGGCGGCCAGCATCTCCTGGCCCAGGTTCGCGGCCGGTACCTCCACGCAGACGTGGTAGTCACGGGACTCGTCGCCCCAGGAACCGGTGGGGTAGTCCCCGGCACGCGGGCCCGCCTCGGTGCGGCGGGCGGTCAGTTCCTCGACCGTGGGGGCGACCTGCTTGACGAACTTCACGGTGGTGCCGACCGGGGTCCACAGGCGCAGGGCGACGTCCGCGACCTCCTTGCCCATCGCCGTCTCCATCATCTGCGTGAAGTCGGCGGCCAGGCCGGCCGGGTCGGCGACGATGTCGGCGGTGCCGAGCAGCGCGGAGGCGATGCCTGTGACTTCTTTCACTTCCCAGTCGGTGCCCACGCCACGGGCGTCACACGTGAACCGTCCGGCGCAGGCGTCGAGCGCCGCCTTGAGGTCTTCCGGCGACTCGTGCTCGTTGCGGCCGTCGGTGAGCAGGATGCCGTGCCGGATGGCGACGTCCGCGGTGGACAGCAACCGGTCGGCCAGCCGCAGCCAGGTGCCGATGGCGGTGCCGCCGCCGGCGCTCAGCTTGCGCAGTGCCTGCTTGGCCTGTTCACGGGTGGTGGCGTCGGCGACCGCGAGGCGGCCGCCGCCCGGGTAGACCTCCTTGGCCACGTGCGTGCCGCCGACCACCACGAAGTGCACGCCGTCGCGCAGGGTGTCGATCGCCGCGGCCGTCGCGTCGCGGGCGTTGCGCATCTTGGTGGGCGGGTAGTCCATCGAGCCCGAGCAGTCGACCATGACCGCCACGGCCGCGGACGGGCCCTGGCCCGGCGAGTACAGGTGGGGCGCGGCGACCGCGCTCCCGATCGTGCCGCCGCCGGTCGCGGTGACCGTCACGATGGCATTGACCTCGCGGCCGCCCTCGGGCAGGTATTCGTTCTGGTAGACGTCCACCGAGAACTGCGGCACGTTCGACTTCGAGAAATTGGCCATGCCGGATCGCATCCCCCTCTACGTCCCCACGGTGGTGGGGTGTCTGGCTGCCGGCGCGGACCGCCCCCTGCGGTCCGCGAGACCGCCCCGCGTGCGTACCCGTACCGTGCGGGGGCCTCAGGCCGATCCTGCCCCCTGGGGCGGGGCCGGGAACGGCAGGAGGGCCACTGTTACGTTGTCGTGGCCCCCGCCGTCCAGGGCGTGGCCGACCAGGACGCGGGCGCTGTGCAGCGGGCGCGCGGCGGCGTCGAGGGGCATGGCCTCGGCCATCTCCTCGGCGGACTCGGCGTAGTTCCACAGGCCGTCCGTGCAGACCACGACCACGCCTGGGCGGTCCGGCTTGAAGGACGCGGTGTGCGGCTCCAGTTCGTAGGCGTCGGCGCCGAGCCAGCCGGTGATCGCGTGGGCGCGCTCGTCGGCGTACGCCTCGGCCTCGCTCATCAGTCCGGCGGCGACCATCTGCGCGGCCCACGAGTCGTCCTCGGTGAGCCGGGCGGGCGGGGTGCTCCGGTCGACCGGCACCCAGTAGACGCGGCTGTCGCCGACCCAGCCGACGACCAGCAGTCCCGACGCCACCACGGCGCCGACCAGGGTGCAGGCGGGCGCGTTCTGGTGCGGGGCCTGCTCACGGGCGGTGGCGGGCTCGTCCGCCAGGGCGTTGACGGCGTGCGACGCGGCGATGATGGCGTCGTGCATGGCCTGCTGCGGGTGGGTGCCGCGCGGCAGGGCGGTGAGCAGGGACTCGCCGGCCGCCCGGGACGCGGCGAGCGAGGCGTCGTCGGGGCGGGTCGCGGAGGACACGCCGTCACAGACGATCGCCACGGTCGCGGGGGCGCCGTCGGGCAGCGCGGTGCAGCCGACGGAGAACGCGTCCTCGTTGCGGTGATGGCGCAGACCGCGGTCGCTGACCGCGGCGACGGGGCCCGACTCCTGCTCCATGTGGTCGCGTTCGCGGGGCTGGGCGTGTCCGCAGTTCTCGCAGTAGCCGTCGTCGTCGACCCGTCCCGCGCGGCAGGCCACGCACACCTTGTCGCCCGCGGCCGGCACCGGTGCCGCCGGTCCGGCGGGGGCCTGCGGATCGGTGGGGGCCTGCGGATCGGTGGCCAGTCGCGGGTCGGGCGCTTGCAGCGGGTACTCCTCGGGCTCCCGCGGCCGGTCGGCCCGGTCGGCCTGGTCGAACCGCACGCCGGGCGCGGGTGATTCCGGCGGCGCCGCGTGCGTCGGTGGGGCGGCCGGTGGGGCCGGTGGGGCCGGCGGGACCGGGGGCAGCGGGGAGCCGCCCGAGTCGGTGCCCGGCACCTCGGCCGCCGCGTGCGCCGGGGCGGGCCGGCCCGAGCCGTCCGAGTCCCGGGCCACGGGCCAGTCCACGCCCTCCGGCGGCGAAGACGGCGGGGGCACCGAGCCGTTCATGGCGATCGTCGGGCTGTCGTCGGGCCGCGCGGGCACGGCGGACAGGTCGTATCCGCACGCACCGCAGAAACGGTCGCCCGACTCGAGGGGTTCCTCGCAGCTCGGGCACTTCGGCACAGCGGCCTGCTGGGGCATCTGCGACATCAACTACACCCACGTCCGGGGGCGGTAACGATTGGCACGTTCCACCAGGTCGATCCTCTCCTCGCCGCCTCGCGCCAGCCGAGCCAGCGTGCGGTACGAACGCTCGAGCCCGAAACGCAGGCCGCGTTCGTCCAGGCCGCTGCCGAGCAGCGTCCGTCCCCCGGCGGCGGGAGGGACGGAACCCCGACCTCCGGAGAGTACCCAGTCCAGCGCGCAGCCGAGGACCTCGGCCGACAGCTGCTCGCGCCGCGCCGGATCCAGACCGTACACGTCCAGGGCCTCGACCTGTCGCGCGGAGGCGACCAGATCGTCCAGGAAGGCCACGTCGCCCGCCCCCGCCGCGCGCTGCCGCAGCCGAGCCCGTACGGCCGCCACGCGCGCGCCGGTGTAGTGGATGGACGACTCCGGCACCGACTCCAGCGTCCGTACGGCACCGGTCCGGTCGCCGCCCGCGAGCTGCACCCGGGCCAGCCCGAACGCGGCGCTGACATGGCTCGGGTCGGACGACCACACCAGGCGGTAGTACTCGGCCGCGTTGTCGAGCTGCCCCAGCACCTCCGCGCACAGGCCGAGCGCCAGCTTGGGCGCGATCTCGCCCGGGAAGGCGTCGTAGATCGCGTCGAAGGCCAGCGCGGCGACCTCGTGATCCCCGGTCACCAGCGCGGCCAGCCCCCGGTACCAGACCACCCGCCAGTCGTCGGGACGCTCGTCCTCCAGACCTTCCAACCGCTCCAGCGCGCCGGGCGCGTCGCCGTGCTCCAGCCGGGCCCGGATCTGCCGCAGCCGGGTCTCGGTCGACGGCGCCGGTGCGGAGGCCAGCGCGGTCAGCAGCTCACCCGGCGCGGACGCCATGAGGCCCGCGAGGAAACCCGCGTTGGGGTCGCCCGCGTCGACTCGGGGCACCGGCAGCGCGAGGGCGGCGGTGGGCGCGTCGGCCGACTTGACGAGGCCGGAGGCACCGGCGTGGACCCCGCCGGACCCGCCGGACCCGCCGGGCCCACCGATCGCTCCGGGGCCACCGATCGCCCCGACCCCGCCGATCGCTCCGGCCGCGCTCACCGCACCCGGCGGCGCGGTGCTCGCCCCCGCTCCGCCGGATCGCGCGCCGAGCGCTGTGGCCGCCCCGCCGGAGGCACCGAGCCCCGTGCCCGGCCCGCCGGGCGCCCCGACACCCGGGCCCGTTCCGCCCGGCGCACCGACCGCGGCGCTCGTCCCGCCCGGCAACGCGGGACCGGTGCCCGCGCCGCCCGGCAGCGGAGCGGGCGCCGAGGCGGTGCCACGCCTCCTCGTACCCGGCACCCGGGCACCCAGCAGTGACACGTCGCCGTCCAGCGGCGGGAACAACTCGGTGTCCGTCACCCTGACTTCCGGCCCGAACAGCGTGGACACGGCGGGCCGGGCGCGGCCCGACTGGAGCGAGACGACCTCGCGCAGCACACCCGTCAGCTGCTCCGCCATCTCCTGCGCGGAGGCGAACCTTCGGGCCGGGTCGGGGTCGGTGGCGCGCACCAGCAGCCGGTAGAACGACTCGTACCGCCGGAAGACCTCGATGGTGTCGGGGTCCGGCAGGGAGTCGGCGTATACGTTGGTGTAGCCCTGGAAGTCGAAGGTGAGCACGGCGAGGGTGCGGCCGACGGTGTACAGGTCGGACGCCACCGACGGGCCGACGTCGGCGACCTCCGGCGCCTGGTAGCCCACCGTGCCGTAGATGGCGGACTCCTCGTCGTCCATCCGGCGCACCGCGCCCATGTCGATCAGCTTGAGCTGGTCCTCGGTCTGGATGGCGTTGTCGACCTTGAAGTCGCAGTAGAGCAGGTTGCGGCTGTGCAGGTGACCGAGCGCCTCCAGCGCCTCGATGCCGTACGCGCAGGCCTGCTCGACGGGCAGCGGGTCGCGCCTGCCCTCGGCAGAGCGCCGTGCGTTGGCGATCTCCTTGAGCGACTTGCCGCCGACGTACTCCATGACGATGTAGCCGTCGAGGGAGCCGGTGCGCTGGTCGAGGTGCTCGACGAAGTTGTAGATCCGCACGATGTTGGCGTGCTCGATCTCGGCGAGGAACCGGCGCTCGGAGATGGCCGCCGCCATCGCGTCCTGGTCGCCGGTGTCCAGCAGGCCCTTGAGGACCACCCAGCGGTCGGATACCGCCCGGTCCACGGCGAGGTAGATCCAGCCGAGCCCGCCGTGCGCGAGGCAGCCCACCACCTCGTACTGGCCGTGCACCACGTCCCCGGCCTTCAGCTTGGGCACGAACGAGTACGGGTGGCCGCACTTGGTGCAGAAGCCCTCCGTGCGCCCCGGCCGTTCGCCACGCGCCCGCCCGACCGGCGCCCCGCAGTCCGAGCGCGAGCAGAATCGCTTCCGCTCCGGCACCTCGGGGTTGTCCAGGACCATCGCGCGCGGGTCGGGCCGCGGGATCGCCGGGACCTCGACCAGGCCGGCGCCGAGGCGCCCGCGCGCGGAGGAGCCGGCGGGGGAACCCGAGCTGCGCACCGACACCGACCGGCCCGTCGACCGTCCCGACACCGACCGCGAGAGCCGTCCCGACACCGAGCGCCGGGACTTCGACGACTGCGACGACGTACGCGAACTGCGGCTGCCGGACCGGGAACTCCCGCTGCCCGCCGAGCCGCGCGACCCTTTGCCGCCGCCCGTGACCCCGGTCGGCGTCGAGCCCACCATGCCGTTGGAGGCGACGACCGGCGCGAGACCGCACGTGTCGCAGTACAGCTCGCCGCCGCCCATGTCCTCGTAGGTCCCGCCGCAGCCGGGACGCTGACACGTCCGCTGTGCCTCACTCATGACGCTGCCTCCCCCTTGTCGCTCATACGCCGGGCCCCGTGCGGTCCACCGGCCCGCCCTGACCGGGCACCCGCGGGGCCGAGCCGAGCAGGTCGGCCGCCGCGCGCTGGTAGCGCAGCACGGCCTGCTCGGCGACGCGCAGGTCGCAGGGCGCGCTCCACAGCATGCGGCGCGCCTTCTCGTACTTCTCGACCAGCTCGGGATCCTCGGCGTACCCGAGCCGGGCCACCTTCGCCTTGTACGCGTCGAGGCGGCCGCGCAGCTCCGCGCGGACCGCGAGGGGTGCGGTGACCGCCGTCAGCGATTCACGGGCGCGCAGCAGTTCGTCCTCCGCCTTCTCCTCCAGGGACTCCAGGAGCGGGGACAGGCGGTGCCACTGCGCGTGTCTGCGGTACTCGGCGGCCGCCGCCAGCTGCTCCTGCAGCACCGTCGGCGGCCCGCTGACGACCGGCACCTCCGTCGCCGCGATCTTCGCCAGCACCTCGCCGCGCGCGGTGCGGGCCTCGGCGAGCGTGCGGTCCGCGCGGGAGAGCACGTCCCGCAGCCGCACGATCCGCTGCTCCGCGTCCTGGCGCACCGCCAGCACGGCGTCGATCTCGCGGCGCACGTCCTCCAGGGCGCGCGCTTCCCGGTCGTACACCGTGGTGTCCGGCCGGCCGCCGCCCGGCGCCGAACTGCCCTCGGCGGGCAGCCAGAAGGCGAGCGGGTCGGACACCACCCGCTCGCGCAGCCTCGTCAGAGTGCGGGTGATCCGCTCCAGGTCGTCACCGGCCGGGTGTTCGCCGGGGCGGACGCCCACGGAGTGCGCGAGGCGGCGGGTGCGCTGGAGCTCGGCGGCGAGTAAATCGATCCGCGCGGGCAGTGCCGACCACACCGCGTCGGCGGCGACCACCATGTCGAGGGAGGACGCGTAGAGCTGGTTCATCCGGTCGACCAGTGCCGCCAGCGAGTAGCGCTCGCTGAGCCGGCCCGGACCGCCGGTCAGGGTGGGCGCGCCGGCCGTGGCGGTGGCGCTGCCGGCCACTGTGACGGCCTCGCCGCGCAGCAGCTCGGTCAGCTCGGCCAGGTCCTCGCGGCTGGACCAGCGGCGCCGGGAGCGGATCTCCCTGGCCGTGCGCAGCGCGCCCGAGTACGCGTCGAAGTAGGTCCACAGCAGCGTGATCGACGCCTCCGCGGCGGCCCAGCGCTCGCCGGTCACGCCCGTGAGCTCGGCGCCTTCGAGGAGTCTGCGGCCCGCGTGGTCCTGGAGGGCGAGGAGCGAGGTCTCGACCGCCTCGTGCTCCGCGCCGAGCCGCGCCAGCGCACGGTCCACCTCGTCCCGGTCCATCACCGGCCCGGTGGGTCCCGTGTCGCCCATCGATCACCCCTCGCTGTCGCGGACTTGTGCGTGCTCGTCTTCCTGCGGTGCGGCGGTCCCTCAGCTCGTGCGCAGGTACTGCGGCGGGCTCGGCGGCTGTGACTTCGCCGCGTCGCCCATCGTCTCCGACAGCCACTCCTCGTACGAGTGCCGCCACCCCTCGGCCTTGTCCGCGCGCCACTCCACGAGGATCTGATTGACCCGGCGTACCAGATCGTCGGCGTCCTTCTTCATCGCCACGCCGTAGTACTCGGTGGTGAACGCGTCGCCCTGCAGTTCGACCGTGGGGTCCTGGGCGGCCTGGCTCGCGGCGAGCGCGCCGTCGGTGACGACCGCGTCGACCTCGCCCAGCTGGAGCCGTACCAGGCAGTCCAGTTGGTTGGGCACGGTGGTGCTCAGGTCGGCGTCGGCGGCGAGCCTGCCGTCCTTCCGGTCCTGCTCCAGTGTGCTCAACGCCGTGGAGCCCGCGGCCGTGCAGATCTTCTTGCCGGCCAGCGTCTCGTCGTACCCCGTGACGTCCGAGGACTTGGGCGCCAGCACCTGCTGGCCGGTCTTGAAGTAGGGAGCGGAGAAGGCGACGTCCTCCAGGCGGTCGCAGTTGATGGTCATCGTGCGGACCACCATGTCGACCCGGCCGTCCTGGATCGCGGGAATGCGCTGGTCGGTGGGGATCGCCTTGAACTGCACGGCGTCCGGGTCGCCGAGGATGTCCTCCGCTATGCGGTGCACCAGGTCGATGTCGAACCCCTCCAGCTCGGCGTCGCCGCCGCTGTTGGGGTCCCGGTAGCCCCAGCGGTAGCTGTTCTGGTCGACGCCGACGATCAGCTTGCGCTTCGCGCCCTCGCGGTTCTGGATCTCGTCGATGGTGGGACCGTCGGCGTCGTCCGGGGACAGGGTCTGCTTCTCCGGGTCCGTGCACTCCTCGGCGGCGCGCGCCTGGCTGCCGTGGGCGACGCCGTGGCCGCCGGTGCCCGTGCCGCCGTCCTCGCCGTGGGACCGCACCACCGGCAGGAGCAGCGCGAAGAGCACGGCGAGGGCACAGGCGACGGCCATCGCCCCCACGCCGCCCCAGCCCCTCAGGCCGGCCCGCAGTCGTCGTGCACGCATCCTCGCTCCTCCTTCCACGGGTACTCCTTCCCACTCGCCGGGCGGGTCCGCGCGCCGCCTCACCGGTACTCCGAGAGCCTGCGGCCGATGCCCAGCAGCGCGCCGGCCGCGCCGAGCCCGGCCAGGACGCCGGCGCCCTGCGGAAGGTAGCCCATCGCGTCCAGGCCGTCGCCCGCCGCCCGCTCGAACTCCCGCTCCTCGTGGCCGAGGGCGGCGGCCAGCGAGGTGTCGACGCCGTCGAAGCACTCGACCGTGGGCTCGACGCCGCTGTCCTTGCCGCCGATCACCAGGTCCAGCGCCTGCTGGTAGTTGCCGTTCTCGTCCTGCTCGCGGGCCGAGTCGTGGCGCTTCTTCCACTCGGCCATGTTGCCGTTCGCCGCCGCGACCGGCCGTTCGCCCGCCTCGTCGTCGGCGAGCCGGGCGGCCTCCGCCAGACCCTTGCCGAGCGCGTCCATGTTCCTCTCGAACTCGAAGTCGTAGGCGTCGAACGTCTCGTCGCCGACCTTCTTCGTCTCCGCGCCGCGCGCCACCAGGGTGAGGTTCTCGTTGCCCCGGGCCTTGAGGGAGGCGATGCGCGCGTCGTGCAGCACGTTCAGCGAGCGCACGCCGTGGTCGTAGGAGTCGCCCAGGTTCGACCGCGCGACGCTGTGGCCGACGGCCAGCCAGAGCAGGACGACCGTGGTGGCGGTGGTGGCGGCGACCAGGCCGTGGTTGAGGACCCGGTTGGTGCGCCGGTAGTTGCGGTGCTGCGCCCAGACCAGCGCGGCGAGCGCGAGCACGCCGAGGGCCAGCGCGGCCCAGGGGTAGGGCCTGGCGTCGGCGTAGTCGGCGCGCAGCCGGCGGTTCTCCGTCTTGTAGAGATCCTCCGCCGCCGGGAGCATCTCCTGCTGCATTTTCTCGTTGGCGTAGCGCAGATAGGCGCCGCCGACCGGGAAGCCCTGGCGGTTGTAGGTGCGGGCGCGCTCGATGAGGCCCTTGTACTCGGGCAGGAGGCGGTTGAGCTTGGTGATGGTCGTTCTGGAGGGGGAGCCGGCGTCGGCGTCGGCGGCGGCCCTCACGAGCCCTTCGGCGGCGGTGCGGACGCCCTTCTCGTACCGGTCCCGTGACTCCTTGGTCTCCTGGCCGCCGGCCAGGAACCCGCTGGAGGCCGCGGTGTTGGCGTCGGCGAGGGAGCGGTAGATGTCGGCCGCGTCGGAGGTGAGCGGCTGACTGCGGTGCAGCACGTCGGCGGCGGCCTGGGACCGTTCGTTCATCTGCCAGGCGGTGACGGCGCCGAAGGCGACGACGAGCGCGGCGAGCAGCGCGCCGATGATCCGCAGCCGCCCCGGCTCGGTGACGGCCGCCGCGCGCAGCCGGTCCAGGCCCTCGGCGAACGCGGTGCGGCGGGGTTCCGCGGGCGGCGGCCCGGCGGGGGCGCCGCCCGGCCGCCGCCGGGGCCCCGGCCCGGGCTGCGGTGGTACGGCGGGCAGGGCGGGCACGACCGTGCCCTGCGGTGGCGCCGCGCTGCCCTTCGGCGGTTGGTTCACTGCTGACCTCCCCCATGGTCATCCGTCACCGCAAGTATCGCTGCCCGCACCGGTATCCGCACGGGACTTCACCCGATCTTGAACCGCGCCCGGTGCCGGGACCGCCCGCCGAGATCCGGTGCCAGGACCCGCTGCCGGGATCCGGTGTTCCGCACCGGTCCTCCGAACCGGTGCAACGCACCACCCCTGCCCATGAATACGCCACCGGAACCGGCTCGGTTCCCGGAGACCGGGACTTCCGGGACCCGGCCTCACGGGGCCTCACGGGACCTCACAGGGACTCTCAGGGCCTCACGGGGCCCTCCCGGGGGCCTCAGACGGCGAAGTGCGCACGCACTCGCGCGTGGGCCCCGGGCGCCGCCCCCGCCCGGTCGAGCCCCAGCAGCACCGCGCCCAGCACCGGCCGTGCCGTCACCACTCGCGGTACGGCCTTGGGGGCGCCGGCCGCCAGCAGCTCCCGTATCCGGTCGTCGAGTTGCGGATGCCGGGCCGCCAGGACGCTGCCGCCCAGCAGGACCGGCGTCCGTTCCGCCAGCAGGTCCAGCCGGGTCAGCGCGACCGTGGCCATGGCGGCCACCTCGTCCGCCTGCCGGTCCACGACGGACCGGGCGACCGGGTCGCCGCCTGCCGCCGTGGCGAACAGCACGGGGGTCAGCTCGTGGCGCCGGACGGGCTGGATGTGCCGCAGGTGCAGGGCCTCGATCAGGGCGTACATCGAGCCGAGCCCGAAGTGGGCGGGCAGGGCACGGGCCAGTTCCGTCGGCTCCCCGCGCCCGTCCGCCGCCCGCGCCGCGTGCCACAGCGCCTCCTCGGCCAGCCCCCAGCCGCCGCCCCAGTCACCGGAGAGGCGCCCGATGGCGGGGAAGCGGGCGGTGCGGCCGTCGGGGCGCATGCCGACGCAGTTGACGCCCGCCCCGCACACGACGGCGACACCGAGCGGCTCGTCGACGCCCGCCCGCAGGACGGCGAACGTGTCGTTGCGTACGTCCGTACGCGCACCCCACGCGCGCGCGTGCAGCGCGGCGGCCAACCGCTCCTCCTCCACGGGCAGGTCGGCGTTGGCCAGGCACGCCGAGACGTGCTCGACGGAGCTGACGCCCGCCGCGGCGAAGGCCCGCGCCACCGTCTCCCCGAGGGCGTCCACCGCCCGCTCGACGCCCACGGCGGGCGGCCGGAAGGCCCCGCCGCGGGCCGTGGCGAGGACCTCCCCGCCGGCCGTCACCACGGCCACGTCGGTCTTGCTGTTGCCCGCGTCGACGGCGAGCAGGCTCGCGGTCAGGCCCACGCCAGGTGCTCCCGGTTGTGTGCGACCAGCCGGTCGGTGAGCCGCTCGGCGTACCCGTACTGACCGACGAGGGGGTGGGCGAGCAGCGCCCGCAGCACCCGGTCCCGGCCGCCGCGCAGGGCCGCGTCCAGGGCCAGGTCCTCGTACGCCGTCACGTTCGCCATCAGCCCCGCGTACAGCGGGTCCACGGCCGGCACCGGCAGCGGAGCGGCGCCCTTCGGGCTCACCGCCGCCGGCACCTCGATCACCGCGTCGTCGGGAAGGAAGGGCAATGTGCCCCGGTTGTACGTGTTCACCACCTGGCAGGGGGAGCCCGAGCCGCCGAGCAGGGCGGCGGCCAGGTCCACGGCCGCCTCCGAGTAGTAGGCGCCGCCCCGCTTCGCCAGCAGGGCGGGTTTCTCGTCCAGGGCCGGGTCGCCGTACATCTCCAGCAGCTTCCGCTCCATCGCCGCCACCTCGGCGGCCCGCGACGGCTTGATGCGCAACTCGTCGACGACCTCGTCGTGCGCGTAGTAGTAGCGCAGGTAGTAGGAGGGGACGACGCCCAGGCGGTCCAGGAGGGGGCGGGGCAGGCGGAGGTCGGCGGCGACCGCGTCCCCGTGCTCGGCCAGCAGCCGGGGCAGGACGTCCTCGCCCTCGGGGCCGCCGAGGCGGACGCCGGTCTCCCAGGTGAGGTGGTTGAGGCCCACGTGGTCCAGGTGGACGTCGGCGGGTGCCACCCCGAGCAGCGTGGCGAACTTGCGCTGGAGCCCGATCGCCACGTTGCACAGGCCGACCGCCCGGTGCCCCTCCCGGAGCAGGGCGCGGGTCACGATGCCGACCGGGTTGGTGAAGTCGATGATCCAGGCGTCCGGATTGGCGCGGCGGACCCGCTCGGCGATGTCCAGCACCACCGGCACGGTGCGCAGCGCCTTGGCCAGGCCGCCCGCGCCGGTCGTCTCCTGGCCGACGCAGCCGCATTCCAGCGGCCAGGTCTCGTCCTGCTCGCGGGCCGCCTGGCCGCCGACGCGCAGCTGGAGCAGTACGGCGTCGGCGCCGTCCACGGCCGCGTCCAGGTCGGAGGTGGTGACGATCCGGCCGTCATGACCCTGCCGGGCGAGGATACGGCGGGCGAGGCCGCCCACCAGTTCCAGCCGGTCCGGCGCCGGATCGACGAGGACGAGCTCCTCGACCGGCAAGGTGTCCCGCAACCGGGCGAAGCCGTCGACGAGTTCGGGCGTGTAGGTCGAACCGCCGCCGACCACGGTGAGTTTCATGCAGTCATCAACCCTTTGCTCATCCCTTGACTCCGGTCAGCGTGACGCCCTCGACGAACGCCTTCTGCGCGAAGAAGAACACGAGGATCACGGGGGCCATGACCAGCACGGTCGCGGCCATGGTGAGGTTCCAGTCGGTGTGGTGGGCGCCCTTGAAGGACTCCAGGCCGTAGGAGAGGGTCCAGGCGCCGGGGTTCTCGGAGGCGTAGATCTGCGGTCCGAAGTAGTCGTTCCAGGCGTAGAAGAACTGGAAGAGGGCCACTGCGGCGATGCCCGGCTTCGCCATCGGCAGGACGACCCTCAGCAGGGTGCGCAGCTCCCCGCAGCCGTCCACCTTCGCGGCGTCGAGGTACTCGTCCGGGATGGTCAGCAGGAACTGCCGCAGCAGGAAGATGGAGAAGGCGTCGCCGAACGCCATCGGGATGATCAGCGGCCACAGTGTGCCGGACAGGTCGAGCTGCTTCGCCCAGAACAGGTACATCGGGATGATGACCACCTGCGGGGGCAGCATCATCATCGAGATCACCAGCATCAGGGACAGATGCCGGCCCCGGAAACGGAACTTGGCCAGCGCGTACGCCACCGGGACCGACGACACCACGGTCAGGACGGTGCCGAGCCCCGCGTAGAGCAGCGTGTTCTTCCACCAGGTGAGGAAGCCGGGCGTGTCCAGCACCGTGCGGTAGTTGCCCCACTCCCAGGTGTGCGGCCACAGGTCGCGGGTCAGGGCCTGCTGGTCGCTCATCAGGGAGGTGAGGACCACGAACACGAACGGCAGGGTGAAGAAGAGGGCGGCGGCGACGCCCAGGGAGTGGACGGCGATCCACTCCAGCAGGACACGGCGGCGGGCGGCGCGCTGCTCGGTGGGGGGCGTACCGGCCACCACGGGCCGTTCCCGTACCCGGGTCATCGTTCACCTGCCTGGAGGAGACCGCCCCGGCGGCGCATCAGCAGCGCCGTGAACGCCATGGCCAGTGCGAACAGCACGAGTGCGACCACGCAGGCGGAGCCGTAGTCGAAGCGCTGGAAGCCGAGGTTGTAGACGAGCTGGGGGAGGGTGAGGGTCGACTTGTCCGGGTAGCCCGGCTCGAAGGACTGGCCGGAGCCGCCGATGATCCCGGAAGCGACCTTCCCGGCGACCAGCGGCTGCGTGTAGTACTGCATCGTCTGGATCACGCCCGTGACCACGGCGAACAGCACGATGGGCGAGATGTTCGGCAGCGTCACGAACCGGAACCGCTGCCAGGCCGACGCCCCGTCCAGCTCGGCCGCCTCGTACTGCTCCTTCGGCACGTCGAGCAGCGCGGCCATGAAGATGACCATGAGGTCGCCCACGCCCCACAGCGCGAGCGCGGTCAGCGCCGGTTTGGACCAGGCGGAGTCCGTGAACCAGCCCGGCGCCGGCCCGCCCAGGCCTTCCAGCACGGAGTTGACCGGGCCGGTGCCGGGGTTGAGGAGGAAGACGAAGGCCAGCGTGGCGGCGACCGGCGGGGCGAGGTAGGGCAGGTAGAAGAGGGTGCGGAAGACACCGGCCCCGGTCCTGATCTTCGTGACGAGCAGGCCGATCCCGAGTCCGAACACGACCCGGCAGGTCACCATCACCAGGACCAGCCACAGGGTGTTGCGCAGGGCCGGCCAGAAGAGCGGGTAGTCCCGGAAGACGTACGCCCAGTTGTCCAGGCCCCGGAACTCGGGGACACCGAAGCCGTCGTACCTCATCAGCGAGAAGTACCCGGTGGACACCATGGGGTAGGCGAAGAAGACACCGAACCCGACGATCCACGGTGACATGAAGGCCGCCGTCCGAAGCGCCGAGGACCGGCGCTTCGCGCGGAGAGTGTTCGCGGTCATGAACGTCATGGACCGCTACTTCGTCTGCTCGATGTCGCGGTCGATCTGCGCGGCGGTCTTCTCCAGCCCGGCCTTCAGGTCCTTCTCCTTCACCTTGCCCGACTCGTACCGGTAGCCGAAGTCCTGGAGCGTCAGCTGGTACGTGGAGCCGTTGACGGAGGCCGGCGGGGTGTTCGACTCGGGGTGCCGGGCGATGTCCAGGAAGGTTTTGAACGCCGGGTCCGTCTTCAGGTCGGGCGACTTCAGGGCCGGGAGGGTGGAGGGCACGTTGCGGATGGCGTTGGCGAAGGCGACGACGGCCCCGGTGTCGGTCGTCATGTACTTCACCAGCTCCCACGCGGCGTTCTGCTTCTCGCTCCGCGGGGCGATGCCCATGACCGTGCCGGAGAGGAAGCCCTTGCCGTACTCGTCCGCCTCGTCGTCGGCGACGGGCATCGGCGCGGTGCCGATCTCGAAGCCCACGCCCGCGTCCTGCGCCATGCCGAGCCGCCACTCGCCGTCGAGCTGCATGGCCACCCGACCGGTGTGGAAGGGGTGTTCGGCGCCCCACTCGTCGCCGAAGGTGTTGCGGTACTTCTCCAGCCTCTCGAAGCCGCCGAGGTCGTCGACGAGCTTCTTCTGGTACCTGAACATCTCCGCGAAGGCCGGGTCCTTCGCCACGTTCGACTTGCCGTTCTCGTCGAAGTAGGAGTGGTCCCACTGGGACATGTAGTGGTCGACGACCGTCTCGTAGCCGTGGTAGTTCGGCATGAAGCCGAGCTGCTCGTAGCCGTCGCCCTTGGGCTCGGTGAGCTTCTTCGCCACCTCGGTGAACTCGGACCAGGTCTTCGGCGGTGCCTTGATCCCGGCCGCCTCGAAGGCGTCCTTGTTGTAGTAGAGGCCGTAGGCGTCGCCGAGCAGGGGGAGGGCGCAGCGGGTGCCCTCGAACTGCGTGTAGTCCAGCATCGGCTTCGGGATGAGCGCGTCCAGGTCGAGCTTCGACTTCTCGATGAAGGGCTTGAGGTCCAGGAAGGCGCCCGAGGAGCAGAACTTGCCGATGTTGGAGGTGGTGAACGACGACACCACGTCCGGGCCCTTCGAACCGCCCGCGCGCAGGGCCTGGTTGAGCTTGTCGTCGTTGATGTTGCCGACGACCCTCACCTTGATGTTGGGGTGCGCCTTCTCGAAGCGGTCCACGTTCGCCTGTACGGCCTCCACCTCGGCGGGGGCGCTCCAGCCGTGCCAGAAGGTGATGGTCGTCTCGGCGTTCGGGTCGTCCGTGGCGCCGGTGTCCGACTGGCCGGTGCAGGAGGTGGCGAGGAGGCTGAGGGAGGCTGAGGCGGCGACCGCGAGGGCCGCTTTTCTGGATATTCCGGGCATGGCGGATCTCCCTGGGGCGAGGTCGGGAAGGAGGGGAGCGTGCGCGGGGTGCTTCAGCGAGAGGTGTCGAAGACCTCGTCGCGGGTGGTCGCCAGCGCGCTCTCCAGCGCGCCGCGCAGTACGGGATGCCCGGTCACGTCACCGACGACGAGCCGGGGCCTGGACGCGGCCAGCTCCTCCAGTTCGTCCTGGACCAGGGTGCGCAGCGCCTCACCGCCGGCGGTCAGCGAGGTACCGCTCAGGACCACCAGCTCGGGGTCCAGGACGGAGACGAGGGAGGCGAGACCGGTGGCGAGGCGGGTGGCGTAGGTCCGGAGCAGCCGGCGGTGCGGGTCGTTGTCGTCCTCGCTCCGCGCGGCGCGGGCGATCAGGGCGGCGGCGGCCTCGGGGTGCGAGCCGGAGGGCACGGAGGCGACGCCGAGCTCCCGGGCCAGTTGCGGCAGGGCCTGGGAACCGGCCAGCTCCTGGAAGCCGCCGCTGCCCGTACGGCTGACCTTGCGGACCAGCGGGGCGCCCGGCACCGGCAGGAACCCGACCTCGCCCGCGCCGCCGGTCCAGCCGCGGTGCAGCCGGCCGCCGAGGACCAGGGCGGCACCCAGGCCCTCCTGGTTCCACAGCAGGACGAAGTCCTCGTGGCCCCGGGCCGCGCCGAGGCGCTGCTCGGCCACGGCGGCGAGGTTCACGTCGTTCTCGTACTCGACCGGCATCGGCAGGGCGGCGGCGAGTTCGTCGAGGAGGGCGGGGGAGTGCCAGCCCGGCAGGTGGGAGGCGTAGCGCAGCCGTCCGGTGCCCGGGTCGAAGGCGCCCGGGGTGCCGACGACGAGGCGGCGGACGTCGTCCCGGACGAGTCCGGCCGCCTTCACCGCGCCGTCGAGGGCGTCGGTGACCTGCCGGACGACGGGGGTGGCGGCGCGCCTGCCCGGGGTGGGCAGCTCGTACCGGCCGATCGTGCGCCCCGTCACGTCGGCGACCGCGGCGAGGACGCGGTCCGGAGTGACGTCGAGCCCGGCGGCGTGCGCGGCGGCCGGATTGACCTCGTAGAGCTGGGCGCCCGGGCCCGGGCGGCCCTCCGTGGTGCCGCCGGCCAGCACGAGCCCGGCCGCTTCCAGGCGGGCCAGCAGCTGGGAGGCGGTCGGCTTGGACAGGCCGGTGAGCTTGCCGATCCGGGTGCGGGACAGCGGCCCGTGCTCCAGCAGGAGGTCCAGGGCGGCCCGGTCGTTCATGGCGCGCAGGACGCGCGGGGTGCCCGGCGTGCCGGCGGTTCCTGCCATGCGTGTCCACACCTGCCTCTCGGCCGCTCAGCTTTTCAGTGTGCGGTGGGGGAAGTCCACTGCCCGTCCCCGGGCCGCGGGCAGTGTCTGTTAGGAAAGTTTCCTGTTGGCTGAGAAACGTAGGGCCGCCGGGTCGGGGGCGTCAAGAGACCGTCCGCCCCCGAGGCGACGCGGTCGTCACCTCGGGGGCGGCGCGAGCGCGGGGCCCGCTACTTGGTGGTGCTCGTCGGGGGGATCGGGGACGCCGCGATGGACTGCGGCGACACGGTGCTCGCGTACGCCGACGGAGCCGCGACGCCGGCCGTCGGGTCGGGGGCCGCGCCCGCCTGACCCGGCAGCTCCGGACCGCCGACGATCTGGATGTCGGCCGCGTCGAAGGCCCGCTTGACGCGCCAGCGCAGCTCGCGCTCGACGGTGAGGGACTTGCCGGGCATGGTCTTCGCGGACACCCGCACCACCATGGAGTCCAGCAGTACGGAGTCCAGGCCGAGCACCTCGATGGGGCCCCAGAGCATCTCGTTCCAGGGCTCTTCCTTGCTCATCCGCTCGCCGACGGCGGCGATGGTCTCCTTCACCCTGTCCAGGTCCTCGTCGGAGCGGACGGTGACGTCCACGCCGGCCGTCGACCAGCCCTGGGAGAGGTTGCCGATCCGCTTGACCTCGCCGTTGCGGACGTACCAGATCTCGCCGTTGTCGCCGCGCAGCTTGGTCACCCGCAGCCCGACCTCGATGACCTCGCCGGAGGCCACGCCCGCGTCGATGCTGTCACCGACGCCGTACTGGTCCTCCAGGATCATGAAGACGCCGGAGAGGAAGTCGGTGACCAGGTTGCGGGCGCCGAAGCCGATCGCCACGCCGGCGACACCGGCGGACGCGAGCAGCGGGGCCAGGTTGATCTGGAAGGTGCCGAGCACCATCAGGCCCGCGGTGCCGAGGACGAGGAAGCTGGCCACCGAGCGCAGTACGGAGCCGATGGCCTCCGAGCGCTGACGGCGCCGCTCGGCGTTGACCAGCAGGCCGCTCAGCGCGGTGCTGGCGCCTGTCCCGGCCCTGCGGTTCATCCGGTCCACCAGCTTGGTGATCGACCGCCGCACCACCGCCCGGAGCACTACCGCTATCACCACGATGAGCAGCACCCGCAGCCCGATCGCGAGCCACGTCGACCAGTTCTCCTCGACCCACCCGGCGGCGTTCGTCGCGCTCTTCTGGGCGTCCTGGAGCGAGGGCACCGCCGGGGCCGTCGGGGACGGCGACGGGGAAGGCGACGAACCGGCGGCCGGCAGGACGGCGGCTGACAGGGACACGGCGGATACCTCCAGGTGCGGCGGCCCGTCCTCACGGGTCCGGCCGAAGGTCCGGTCCAAGGTCACGGAAAGGTCACCGGACGGGCAGATGCACCACACTAACGGGGCACCGGACACGGACCGGCCCGAAAAGGGCGGGAGAGACGGTACTCACCCGCGCCTGAACTGGTCACGGTCGCGGGGACGCGGCCCGTGTGGTCGAAAACACTCCCAGCCCGTTACCGGGACATGGTGGCGCTTCCACCAGCCATGAGGGGAGACTGACTACGGATCGTCCCGGCGCGAGCCACGCGCCGCCGGCGTACAAGGAGGCATCCGTGCCGCATGTCCTGGTTCTCAACGCGTCGTACGAGCCACTCGGCGTCGTACCGCTCCGCCGCGCGCTCGTCCTCGTTCTCGAGAACAAGGCCGTATGCCTTGAGGAGTCCGGCGCCTACCTGCACAGTGCGACCGTCACCGTGCCCGCACCCAGCGTGGTCCGGCTCAAGCGATTCGTGCGCGTTCCCTACCGGGGGCCCGTCCCGCTCACCAGGCGGGCGCTCTTCGCGCGCGACGGGGGCCGCTGCATGTACTGCGGCGCCGTCGCCACCAGCGTCGACCATGTCGTCCCGCGCAGTCGCGGGGGCCTGCACGCGTGGGACAACGTCGTGGCGTCCTGCCGCCGCTGCAACCACGTCAAGGCCGACCGGCACCTCGGCGAGATCGGCTGGCGCCTGCGCCACAAACCCGCCCCGCCCACCGGTCTGGCCTGGCGCATCATCGGCACGGGCCACCGGGACCCGCGCTGGCTGCCGTACTTGCAGCCGTACGGCGCGGAGGACGCGATGGCCCGGATCGACGGCATTTCAGCCTGACGGTCCGGGTCTCCGCATGCCGGGGGGCCGGGCGGTGGGTCGGCGCACCCGGTTCTTCAGCGGCTCGGTGTCCGAGTCGCACGAGGTGACCTCGACGACCATGAGGACGGGAGTGGCGTCGTCCGTTCGCCGGCGCCGGCGCCGGCGTGGCTGGGGGGAGGGGGGCGGCGAGCCGTCGGGGCGGGCACGGCCCTCGCGGTGGGCGCCGACGGCCAGGCCCTGTGGGGAAGCGAGCCACCGTGCAGGGCGCTGTGACAGGCAGACACGCGTGAGCCACTGGATGACGCGCCCCCGGGTTCCGTCCGGCCACGCCTTCTCGCCCGGGCGATCGTTGATGGTTCCAGTTGTGCGCCTTCCCTGGTCCGGGCGGCGTGACGGGCGCGTTCCTCGAAACGGGCTGCCACCGCTCCGGTGGGCGTGGGGATGTCCCACTCGGCGTACACGGTCTTGCCGACGGTCCGCGGCTCCCAGCCCCACCGGTCGGCCAGCGCCCCGACCAGTTGCAGTCCCCGCCCGAACTGCTCGTCGACGCCCCCGGCCGGGCGCGGGCTCGGCAGCCGCTCACCCCGTGGGTCACTGACCTCGACCCGCAGGGTGCGGTGACTGTGGGTGACGCGTACGCGGATGAGCCGGCCCCGGAGGCTGCCGTGCAGCAGGGCGTTGGTCATCAGTTCAGAGACGACGAGGGCGATGTCCCCGGCGAGGCCCGGCTGCCCCCACTCGGCCACGAGCCGCGCGGTCCGGCGCCGGGCGAGGGGGACGCTGCGCTGGGTGGGGGTGTAGTCGAGGCGGTCCTCGTGGAGGAGCGGCACGGGCAAGGGCACGGGTTCTGTCATGGAGAGGTGCCTCCTGATTGGGGGCGGTGGCTCTGCCGCACCGCCGTGATGGCAGGGCGGTGCACTTCCGCCCGGAGCGGGCCACAGAGTGAGCGGCTGGATACTGAACGTAGTGGCCCGTGTGTCGTAGGTGCAACTGGTTCGGAGACATTTGTCTCCGTGACGTCTCCATGGCTTCGAGTCCGGCACCATGTGGGAGTGACTCGAACCACGCAACTCGGGAATCGGACGTCAACTGTGCTCGGGCGCAGGCTCGGTGGTGAACTCCTGCGCTTGCGGGACGCTGCGGCCAAGACCCAGCAGCAGGCAGCCGAGGTCATCAGCGCGACCAACTCGAAGATCGTCAAGATGGAGCGCGGCTGGGTGCCGATGCGTGATCCGGATATCCGGGCGCTGTGCGAGTTCTATGGGGCCGACCGGACAGCCGTGGCCCAGCTACTGGAACTGGCCGGGCTGGACCGTGAGAGGCGCAAGGCGAAGGGGTGGTGGCAGGACTCCCCGCACCCTGGCGCGCTGACCGAGTACCTCGCCATGGAAGACGCTGCCAGCCGCGTACGCACATGGCAGCTCTCGCTTGTGCCGGGTCTTTTCCAGACCCCTGAATACGCGCGGTCGCTGGCGGTCAGTGAAGGCGTCGGCTCCTGGGAGGACCCTGCGGAGATCGAGCGGATCGTCGACATCCGGATGCGTCGGCAGGATCGTTTGGTGGGTGAGCGCCCGCTTGAGGTGTATGCCGTCGTCTGGGAGGCGGCGTTGCGGCAGTTGATCGGCGGGTCTGCGACGATGCGAGGACAGCTCGAACGGCTCCTGGAAGTCGCCGAGCTGGAGAATGTCCGCCTTCAAGTCCTACCGTTCCATGCTGGGGGTCACCCCTGTATCACGGGTCCGTTCACGATCTTGTCGTTCAATGAAACCGAGGCGGTGGATGTGGTCCAGGCCGACACCATCGCGTCCAGCGTGTGGGTGGAGAACGAAGCGGCGAGCAGCGAGTACGGCGACCTCTTCGATCGCACGGCCCGACGGGGCCTTGCTCAGCGTGACTCCACTCGCCTCATCGAGGCCATCCGACAGGAGATTTGACCGGTGTACGAATTCGACTTCGTGAAGTCCAGCTATAGCAACACCTCTGGTGAATGCGTCGAGGTCGCCCTCAACGTGGCGGAGACTGTGGGCGTTCGTGACTCCAAAGTTGCCCCCGGCGATGGCCCGATACTCCACCTCGGGCCGGAAGCCTGGCGGCAGTTCACGACCTCCCTCACCCCACCCACCGCCCCCAAACCGTGAACACTCCCACCCCCACTGTCCTCACCCCGCTCATCCGAGCGCCCGCATGACACTTTCCCACCAACTGCTCACGCTTTTCGGAACCGGGCGCCGTCACGCGTACCGCAGCTCCCCCGGCCGTACCGAGCGACCCAGCAGCGGTAGTGCCGTCGCCGCCGCCAGCAGGCACGACGCGTACACGGCGGGTGCGACCAGCAGGGCTGCCCACGGAATCGAGCCGTCGCTGCTGAGCGCGGAGTACCAGACGCCGACCGTCAGGCCTCCGGCACCGGCCAGCAGCAGGGCGGGCGCCAGCGGGACGGCGGTTTCCAGCAGCAGGGCCCGGTTCAGGACCGTACGCGGCACCCCCGCCGCGACCTGGGCGGCCAGGGCCCGGCGGCGGGTGGTCAGGGACTCGGCGGTGCCCACGGCGAGGCCGGAAAGGGTGATCGCGAGGGCGACGAGGACGGCGGCGCCGGCCAGGCCGAGGCCGGTGGTGTAGTAGTCCAGGTCGGCGCCGAGGTGCTGCTCCCGGGAGCGCAGCTCGATGAGCATCGCGTGCCGGACGCACAGGAAGGCCGTACCGGCGACCGTCACGAGCAGTACCGCGGCGTGCGTGCGGGCCGGGGCCCACGGGTCGGCGCGCAGCCGTTCCGCCGCGATCAGCGGCGCCGCGCTCCGGGCCCGGCCGGCGAGCAGCCGTCCGGTCAGCCGCGCGGTCGCCCCGGACAGCCACACCGCTCCGGCGCCGACCGCGATGACCAGGGCGAAGACGGTCAGCGGGCCCTGCCGGTGGTCCCGCCCGCCCGAACCGGCGCCGGTCGTGGTCACGGCGAGCGGCGCCATCACCGCCACCAGCAGGAGCGCGGCAAGGAAGAGGAGCCCCGGGCCACGGCCCGTCGTCGGGCGCGCCCGGCGTACCCAGCCCAGCGGCGACACCACCACCCGGCGCAGCGCCAGCGCCCCCGCCACCGCGCCCAGCACCGGCACGCCGACGGCGACCAGTGCGATGCCCGCCCAGGTCAGCGCGGTCGGCCGGCTCCACACCCGCAACAGGAGCAGCACCGAGAAGACGGTCACCACCGCCGAACCCGCCAGACACGCGAGCCCGGTCTCCAGCGCCGCGATCCGCCGCACCTGCCAGGGCGTCGCCCCGGCCAGCCGCAGCCCGGCCAGCCGTCGGTCGCGGTGCACGGCGCCGATCCGGGCGCACTGGCCGAGGAAGCCCAGCACCGGCACCAGCAACAGCAGCAGACTGACGATCACCCCGGCCCGGGTACCGGGCTGATCCAGCAGGCCGTGGCCGACGGAGACGCGCACGCCTCCCCGCAGGGACGCAAGCGTGACCGCCGCCAGCGCGAAGCCCGTCGCGAGGGCCGCGCCCGCCGCCGTCAGCATGATCCGCCACCACTCCCGCCGGTCCGACCCGCGCACGAGCTGCCGGGCCAGCCGGACGTCCGAAACGACCGTGCTCACGCCGTCACCTCCAGTGGCGTCACGGCACCGTCCCGCAGCTGGACCTCGCGGTCCGCGTACGCCGCCACCTGGGCGTCGTGCGTGACCAGCAGCACCGCCGTGCCCGATTCCCGGGCCGTGTGCGCCAACGCCGTCATCACCTGCTCGCTCGCCAGCGAGTCCAGCGCCCCGGTCGGCTCGTCCGCGAACACCGCCTTCGGCCCGGTGACCAGCGCGCGGGCCAGCGCCGCCCGCTGCGCCTGCCCGCCGCTCATCTCACCCGGCCGCAGCTCCTCCTGCCCGCGCACCCCGAATCTCTCCAGCCACTCCCCGGCCCGCGCCCGCGCCTCGGTGCGGCCGGTACCGGCCAGCATCAGCGGCAGCGCCACGTTGTCCAGCGCCGTCAGCTCCGGGATCAGCTGCCCGAACTGGAAGACCACCCCGAAGTCGGTGCGCCGCAGCTCGCTCAGCCGCTTCTCCGGCAGCCGGTCCAGCCGCTCCGCGCCGTACGTCACCGACCCGGCGTCCGGCCGCACGATGCCGGCCAGGCAGTGCAGGAGCGTCGACTTCCCGCTGCCGCTGGCCCCGGTGACGGCGAGGATCTCGCCGGCCCGCAGTTCGACCGAGGCGCCGCGCAGGGCGTCCGTCCTGCCGTGGGACTTCACCAGGTCGCGGGCCGCGAGCAGCGGCCCCGCCGTGGTTCCGTTCGTTTCCCCGTTGCTCATGCCGTGCGGACCTCCGCGGTCAGGGTGGTGAGCCGGGCCGCCGTGGTGGTCATCCAACGGAGGTCGGCGTCCAGGTGGTTGAGGGCGTAGTCGGCCGAGAGCACGGTCGTCAGGTCCGTGCCCGGGGCCGTCTTGACCGCCGTGAGCTCCCGCATCCGCCCCATGTGGGCGGCGCGCTGGGCCAGCAGATGGGCGCCCGCGTCACCGCCGGTGAGGATCGAGACGACGACCTTGGCGAAGATCTCGTTCGTCACGAACGGCGCGGGCGGTGTGATCTCGCCCGCCCACCGCGCCAGTTCGCGCGCGCCCTCGTCCGTCGCGCGGTACGCGGTCCGCTCCGGGCCGCCGTCCGACGCGGTGCCGTCGACCTCCGCGAGACCGTCGCGGACCAGGCGTTGCAGGGTCGTGTAGACCTGTCCGTAGGCCAGCGGACGGGCCTGGGGGAAGCGTTCGTCGTGGCGCCGCTTCAGGTCGTAGCCATGGCTCGGCCCCGAGGCGAGCAGCCCCAGCAGGATGTGACGGGTGCTCATGGCGACCAGTATTCACCAAGTACATGTACTGAGTGAATAGCCGGGTGGTGGCCGGGTGGTGGCCGGACGGGGGAACGCACCGCCGAAGAGGCCTACGCGGTCGTTCACTCCGCGACCGCGTACGCCTCCACCGACCAGAGCGAGTACCCGTACCGCGTGGCCCGCTTCTCGCCCCGCACGCGCACGTACCGCACGTCCTTCTCGTCCATCCGGAGCGCCTCCCGGCCGCCCCGCCCGTCCCGCACCGACGCCGCCGTACGCCAGTGGCGGCCGTCCGCCGAGACCTGGACGCGGTACGCGGACGGGTACGCGTCCTGCCAGCGCAGCACGACCTGCCCGAGCCGCACCGGCCGTGCCAGCTCCACCTGCCACCACGCGCCGTCGTCGACCGGGGACGACCAGCGCGTCGCGGGGTCGCCGTCGATCGCCGCCGACGCCGGGAAGTCCGGCGTCTCGTCGGCCGAGGAGCGTGCCGTGCCGGAGCGGGCCAGGTCGGGGCCACCGGTGCGCGGGAAGGCGTGGACGGTGAGGGTGCGGGTCGTGCCGCCGAACGCGAGCCGGACCTCGTACGACCCGGCCGGGGCGTCCGGCGCCAGCTCCACCTCCACCGGGACCGCCACCTCCTGGCCGCGGGGCAGGGTCAGCGGGTCCTCGGGGACGCGGACCGCCACGCCCTCCGGCGCCTTCGCCGTGAGGGTGCCGCGGACGTCCGCCGGCCGCAGGGAGCCGAGCCGGGCCGTCAGCCGCTCGGTGCCGCCGATCTCCCCGTCCGTCGCCGCGTCCCCCCTCGCATGCGCCGTCGGGTCCGTCTCCGCGTCGGCCCCGGTGTCCTGCTCCGCGTCCGCCTTCCCGTCCGGCAGTTCCAGCGACGCGTCGACCGTGTCGTCGAACCACGGCACCAGATGCCGTACCCGGGAGGCGTCCGGGCCGGTGACGCGGACCGCTCCGGCGTCGCGCCGCACGGTCAGTTCCGTGGCGCCGCTGGCGTCCAGCGCACCGATCCGCCGCCAGTCACCGCCGGGGACCCGGATCTCCACGTCCCCGCGCGTGCCGGGCTCCGCCAGTACCGTCACCGCCGCCAGGGAGCGGGTGCGCGGAAAGCGCAGCGTACGGCCGTCGTCCGCACCGCCGGTGCGCCCGGCAGGCTCGTGGTCCAGGCCCGCCCACGCCTCGTACGCCTGCTGCGCCCGCCGCAGGAAGGGCTCCAGCACGCCGTCACCGACCGTCACCCGGGCCGACCCCAGCCGTTCGCGCAGCGCACCGAGGTCCCGGTACGCCGTCCAGGCCGCCGCCGGGTCACGGGTGCGCTGGGCGCGCAGCATGTCGAGCGCGGCCGTCCCCGCCTCGCCGTAGCGGGACAGCTGCTCGGACCAGGGGGCGACCTCGGCGGCGAGGCCGGTGGCGCGCCCGTCGCCGCCGAGCCGGTCCGGCAGCTCGCGCAGTACTCCGAACTCCGCGCGCAGCCGCTCCGCCGCCGTGTCGCCGCCCGTCGGGCGCTCGTCCCACAGCGCCTCGATCAGCGGCCGCAGGTACGCCGACTCCTCGGTGCCGAGGACCGAGGACGCATCGTTGCCGGCGAGCGCCGTGAGCGCCTCCTCGAGGCGGCCGTCGCCGGCGGCGAGATCGTCGATCGCGGCCCGCCAGGACTCCTCGGGGCGATAGGCGCGCGGGTTCCAGGCGTAGTCGGCGCTGGTGAAGAGGGGGATGCGGGACGCCGTCGGCTGTTCCATCGCGTTGGCGAGCAGCGCCGCCGAACCGGTCGCCACCGCCGGTTCACGGCCCTGGTAGGGGCCCAGGAAGAGACGGCCGGGGGCGTAGTCGTTGACCGGGTAGTTGTCCACGGTGACCAGCGGGTGCGCGAACGCCTCGCGGGTCTCGCCCAGTTCGCGCCCCGTGATGGTCCGGGGCACCACGCCCACGCCGGTCCACGCCACCCGGACCCGCTCGTCCAGGGCGCCGGCCAGCGCACGGCGGTAGGGGGTCGTCCCGTCCTGGTAGTACTCGGTCGGCATCACCGTCAGCTCGGGGGTGCCGTCCGGGTGGTGCTCGGCGAGGTGCGCGGCCACCGCGTTCGCCACGTGGGCCTGCGCCCGTGCCGCCGCCTCGGCTCCCGACCCGAACCGCTCCGCGTCCGCGTCGCAGTGCCACTCGCTGTAGCTGACGTCCTGGAACTGCAGCTGGAAGGCGCTGAAGCCCAGCTCCCGCATTCCGTCCAGTTTGCGCGTCAGCGCCCGTACGTCCGTGTCCGAGGAGAAGCACATCGCCTGGCCCGGTGACACCGCCCAGGCCAGAGTGACGTGGTTGCGGCGGGCCCGCTCGGCCAGTTCCCGCAAGCGCGCCCGCTGCCCGTCCGGGTACGGCTCGCGCCAGCGGGCCTGCCGGTGGAGGTCGTCGCCGGGGGCGTAGAGGTAGCGGTTCTGCTTCGTGCGGCCCAGGAAGTCCAGCTGAGCCAGGCGCTGCCGGTGCGTCCAGGGGGTGCCGTAGAAGCCCTCCGCGATACCGCGTGCGGCGGTGCCGGGCCAGTCCCGGACCACCACCGCCGCCAGGGTGCCGTCGTCCGGCCGCACCAGCTGCCGCAGCGTCTGCACGGCGTGGAACAGCCCGTCCGGGCCGGCCCCGGCGAGGGTCACGGTGCCGCGGCCGACGCTCAGGCGGTATCCGCCCGAGGGCAGCCCGTCCGGGGAGCCGCCCGACGGCGGGCCCGGCCGGGAGCCGCTCTGGGACTCCTCCGTCGTCGCGCGCACCACCAGCGCACCCGCAGGCGGACGCCCGTCGGCCGCCGGGGTCGTGATCCGGCGCGCGCCCGCCTTCCGCAGCAGCGCGCGCAGCGCCTCGACGGCGTACGGGTCCGCCGCCGCGTCGGTGATCAGTGCGACGTCGTCGGTGACCGGCACCGCGGCGCCGTTCGCCCGCAGGGACTGCGGGCGCGGCCAGACCTTCACGTCGCCGGTGGTCTCCCGGCCGGGGGACGCCGCATCCGCCCTCGCACCCTGGCCGGGACCGGCCAGCACGGCGGGTGCCGTCGCCAGGGCAGCCGCGGGCCCCGGTGTTCCGGCCAGGACGGCGATCGCGAGGGCGGCCGCCCTCCTCCTGTGCCGTGGCTGCACGGGCACGGGCCCTCCCGGTCGTCGCCCGGCGTCCGCGGCCGCCTGGGTCACGTCCGGGTCACGTCTGTGTCACGAGTGAGCCCACCACCCGTGTGGTGAACGTGTCAACGACGCTCGCCCGCATGACCGGTTTGCGTGATCGCCGAACGGGTTAGGTGACTGTTTTGCCCGGATTCGACGAGAGTTCGCAGGGGTGGAGTGTGACCAGGAGCACGATGTGGGTGCTGGGGTGTCTGTCCTCGCGCGGACTGGGTAGGGCTGCCGTAACCCGCCAAAAGCGTGCTCGGCGAAAGTCGACGAAGCTCGACAGAGCCCGACGACGCTCGACGACGATCCACAAAGCTTCACGAAGGAGACCCCCGTGGCTGCACTTGCACCGCTTCTGCTCCCGGCCCCGTCCAAACCCGTGGCGGAGCCGTCCACCCCCTGGGCGGAGCCCTCCGCCGTCTCCGACACCCCGCACTACTGCGTCTTCGGCGCCACCGGCAGCTGCGCCGAGGCCCCGCTCACCAGCGAACCGCCGCTGCCCGACGCCGAGCCCCTCACCAGCGAGTCGCCGTTCGCCGACGCCGTACCGCTGACCAGCGAGTCCTCGCCCGAACTCACGGCGGACGTGCCGGAGCAGGGCGGCCCCTCCTTCGCCGTCCCGGAACCCACGAGGTCGTAGAGGTCACAGATGCCAGCAGCCCGGCCGGCCGAGCCACCCACCGAGGACCTCCCCGAGGAACTGACCCGGCTCGCCGACCTGCACGGCGTCGCCACCTCCTACAGCCCGTCCCCGGACCGTACCGTCACCGCCTCGGCCACCGCCGTCACCCTGGCACTGGCCGCCCTCGGTGTGGAGACGGGCACGCCGGAGGCCGTACGCGCCGCGCTCGCCGCCCGCGAGTCCGTGCTGCGCGAACGCCTGCTGCCGCCCACCGTGGTCGCCTGGAGCGACGGCGCGACACCGGCCGCCCTGACCGCACTGCCCGAGGGCACCCGGCTGCGCGTCGTCACCGAGCAGGGTGAGACCCGGGACGGCGCCGGGCGGCTGCCGCCCGGCGTCCACCACCTGACCGCCACCGCGCCCGACGGCCGCAGTGCCCAGGCCCACCTGATCGTCGCGCCCGCCCGGCTGCCCGCCCCCGCGGGGCGCTCCTACGGGCTGCTCGTCCAGCTCTACTCCCTCCTCTCCCACCGCTCGTGGGGCATGGGCGACCTCGGCGACCTCCGCGAACTGGCCGCCTGGGCCGGGCGTGCCCTCGGCGCCGGGTTCGTCCAGGTCAACCCGCTGCACGCGGCCGTTCCCGGCGCCCCCACCGACCCCTCCCCGTACCGGCCCTCCTCGCGCCGCTTCCCCGACCCCGTCCACCTGCGGATCGAGGACGTGCCCGAGTTCGCGTACCTCACCGGCCACGAACGCGCCCGGGCCCTGCGGGAACGGGCCGGACGGCTGCGCGAGGCCGTGCTGGAGAAGGGTGCCCTGATCGACCGGGACGCCGTGTGGGAGCTCAAGCGCGAGGCCCTCGAACTGCTTAGCGAGGTCCCCCTCGGCCCCGGCCGCCGCGCCGCCTACTGCGACTACCTCGCCGAACAGGGCACGGCCCTGGAGGACCACGCCACCTGGTGCGCGCTCGCCGAGGTCCACGGCTCCGACTGGCGCAGCTGGCCCGAGGGCCTGCGCGACCCCCGCTCGGCCGACACCGACCGGGCCCGCGGTGAGCTGATGGACCGCGTCGACTTCCACTCCCGCGTCACCTGGCTCGCCGACACCCAGCTCACCGACGCCCAGCGCACCGCCCGCGAGGCGGGCATGCCGGTCGGGATCGTCCACGACCTCGCCGTGGGCGTGCATCCGCAGGGCGCCGACTCCTGGTCGCAGCAGGAGTACTTCGCGGTCGGCATGTCGGTGGGCGCACCGCCCGACGCCTTCAACGCCCGGGGTCAGGACTGGGGGCTGCCGCCCTGGCGCCCCGACCGCCTGGCCGACTCCGGCTACGCGCCCTTCCGGCGTCTGCTGCGGGGCCTGTTCCGCTACGCCGGGGCCCTGCGCGTCGACCACGTCATGGGCCTGTTCCGGCTCTGGTGGATCCCCGAGGGGCACCCGCCCACCGAGGGCACCTACGTCCGCTACGACGCCGAGGCGATGCTCGCCGTCCTCGTCCTGGAGGCCACCCGGGCCGGCGCCGTGGTGATCGGCGAGGATCTGGGCACCGTGGAACCCGGCGTGCGCGAGGCGCTGCGCGAACGCGGGGTGCTCGGCACGTCGGTGCTGTGGTTCGAGCGCGACTGGGCGGGCGACGGCCGCCCCCTGCCGCCCGAACGCTGGCGCGCCGACTGCCTGGCCACCGCCACCACCCACGACCTGCCGCCCACCGCCGCCCGCCTCACCGGCGAACACGTCGAACTGCGCGACCGGCTCGGCCTGCTCGGCCGTCCGCTGGAGGAGGAGCGGGCCGAGGCGTCGGCGGACACGGCGGAATGGCTGGACGTACTGGCGCGGCTCGGTCTGCTGCACGGCACCGGCGGTGACACCGGTGCCCCCGCCGAGGAGGCCGGCATCCAGGCCGTCCACCGCTTCCTGCTGCGCACCCCCGCCCGCATGGCCGGCGTCTGGCTCCCGGACGCCGTCGGCGACCGCCGGCCGCAGAACATCCCCGGTACCTGGAACCAGTACCCGAACTGGCGCCTGCCCGTCGCCGACGCCGAAGGCCGACCGGTGACCCTGGAGGACCTGGCCGCCTCGCCCCGGCTGCACGCCCTGATCGACGTCGTACGGGACCGCGCCGGCGACTGAGCGGCCGGTCCGGAGGCCGCTCACGGACCCCGTACGGCACCCCGGGCGCGCGGCCCCTCCGGCCGTTCGCTAACTTTGCACCGTGGACAAGAAGAACGCCCTGCGCGCCGGCGCCCTGGCAGCCGGTACGACGCTGATGATGCTCCTCATGTCGTCCCCCGCGCTCGCGCTGACCCGCGACGACGGTGACGACCCCGGCCCGCGCCTGAGCGTCGTCGAGACGCTGGGCCTCTACGTCGTGGCCCCGATCGCGCTGTTCGCGGTCATCGCGGCCCTGGTCATGGTCCTGGACAGGTCCAAGGAGGAGCACCGCGTGACCTCCCGCAACATCAAGACCCGGCCCAAGGCCGACGCCAAGGCCTGACGGCTCGCCTCAGCTTCACCGAGGGCGCCGGTCCCCCTGTGTACGCACGCCGGCGCGTGCGCGTAGGGGGACCGGCGCCCTCGGCGCGTCCGCTCCCGCCTACTTCTCGGTGCCGGCGAGCAGGTCCCGCAGCAGAGCGGCCAGTTGGGCGGCCCGTTCGTCGTCGAGGACGGACAGCGCCTCCGTCTGGGCGGCGAGGCCCGCGCCGACCGCCTCGTCGATCAGCTCCAGTCCCCGGTCGGTGAGCGTGACCTGCAGTCCCCGGCGATCGTGCGGGTCGGGGGAGCGGCGCAGCAGTCCGGCCCGTTCGAGTTTGTCGAGGCGGCCGGTCATGCCGCCGGTGGTGAGCATCAGCGTGGCCGACAGCTGCCGGGGGGAGAGCGTGTAGGGCTCGCCGGAGCGGCGCAGTGTGGCCAGGGCGTCGAACTCCCCGCGGGAGATCCCGAAGCGCGCGTACGCCTTCTCCATCCGGTCGCCCATCGCGCGGGCGAGCCGGAAGACGCGGCCGAACACCTCCATGGCCGCCGTGTCCAGGTCGGGCCGCACCGCCGCCCACTGGTCGACGATCGCGTCGACGGGGTCCTTGCGCGGCTCGGGGCGTTCAGTCATGGCATGAGTATCGAACCGGTTCCGCTCGGCCGCAAGAAAGTAGGTTGACGGAAACTTGCTTAGGGCTAAGCTACTTACCACTGAGCTTAGTCTCCTTCGCTTTCCCGAAAGGGAGCCCCATGGCCGCCGGTCGCCCCGCCCTCATCGCGCTCACCGCCCTCGCCCCCGTCTCCTGGGGCACCACCTACGCCGTGACCACCGAGTTCCTGCCGGCCGACCGGCCCCTGTTCACCGGGCTGATGCGCGCGCTGCCCGCCGGCCTGCTGCTGCTCGCCCTCGCCCGGGTGCTGCCGCGCGGCGTCTGGTGGTGGAAGGCGGCGGTGCTGGGCGCGCTGAACATCGGGGCCTTCTTCCCGCTGCTGTTCCTCGCCGCGTACCGGCTGCCGGGCGGTATGGCCGCCGCGGTCGGCTCGGTCGGCCCGCTGTTCGTCGTCGGGCTGTCGGCGCTGCTGCTCGGGCAGCGGCCCACCACCCGATCCGTGCTCACCGGCGTCGCCGCCGCGTTCGGCGTCAGCCTCGTGGTGCTGAGGGCGGCCGGGGCGCTGGACGCGCTTGGCGTGTCGGCGGCCCTCGCGTCCACCGCCGCCATGTCGGCCGGCACCGTCCTCGCCAAGCGGTGGGGCCGCCCGGACGGCGTCGGCCCGCTCGCGCTCACCGGCTGGCAGCTGACCGCGGGCGGCCTGCTCATCGCACCGCTCGCCCTCCTGGCCGAGGGGGCCCCGCCCGCGCTGGACGGCCCGGCGATCGGCGGCTACCTCTACCTGGCGCTGGCCAACACGGCGGTGGCGTACTGGCTCTGGTTCCGCGGCATCGGCCGGCTCTCCGCCACCCAGGTCACCTTCCTCGGCCCGCTCTCGCCGCTGACCGCCGCCGTCGTCGGCTGGGCGGCGCTCGGACAGGCGCTGACGCCGGTGCAACTGGCGGGCATGGCGCTCGCGTTCGGGGCGACGGCCGCGGGTCAGCTCGCGCAGCGCGCGAAGGCGGCCGAGCCCTCCGTACCTTTCAGTTCTCCTTCAAAGAACGGTCGAAAAGATTCGATGGACCTGACGGGTTCGGCGCTGCGACGGTAGTTCCACCGCGATCGTCGCCTGCCGAAAGGACCTCCGTGGCCGTAGCCGCCCCCCGGACCAGCACCACCCCCGCTCACACCCCCGCTCACACTCCCCCCGCCCCCGTCGCCCTCGGTATCGGGCTCGCCGTACTCGCCACCCTCGTCTGGTCCGGCAGCTTCGTCACCTCCCGGGCCCTCGGCGACAGCGTGCCGCCCGTCCAGCACGCGTTCTGGCGCTGGGTGGTGGCCCTTGCGGCCGTCGCCCCCTTCGGCGCCCGGCGGGCCTGGCGGCAACGCGCGCTGATCCGGCGCCACCTCGGCTTCGTGCTCCTCGCCTCCCTGCTCGGCGTGACCGTCTACAACACTCTCGTCAACCAGGCCGGCGTCACCACCCCCGCCGCCACCATGGGCATGATCATGGCGGCGTCCCCCGTGCTGATGGCGGTCTTCGAGCGGGCGGGCGGCGTACGGCTCGGCGCCCGCCGGGTCGCCGGGCTGCTCGTCGCCTGCGCGGGCGTGCTCCTGCTGGTCTCGGGCGGGGCGTCCTTCTCGGCCGGCGACCTGTGGATGATCGCCGCCGCCTGCTGCTTCGGGTCGTACAGCGCCCTGCTGCGCCGCAGGCCCGCCGGTCTGGACGGAGCGGGGTTCCTCTTCACCACCTTCCTGTTCGGCACGGCCCTGCTGCTGCCCGCCCAGGGCGTCAGCCTCGCCGTCCAGGGTGGCTTCAGCCCGACCCCGGACACCGTCCTGCCCCTCCTCTACGTCGGTGTCGCCTCGTCCGCCATCGCCTTCTTCGCCTGGAACAAGGCGATCTCCCTGATCGGCCCGTCCCGCGCCGGGGTCGTCTACTACCTCCAGCCGGTGTGCGTCGCCCTGCTGTCCTGGGCGCTGCTCGCCGAGCCGACCGGCTGGGCGCAGGCGGGCTGCATGGCACTGATCCTCGGCGGCGTCGTCCTCGGTGCGGCCACGGGGGCGGGGCCGCGCCGGTGACGGGGGCCGCCCGCGGATAGGTTGCCGCCATGGCCGACTGGGACATCCGCAAGCTGCAGATCCTGCGGACGCTGCGGGAACGGGGCACGGTGACCGCGACGGCCGAGGCGCTGCGCATGACGCCGTCCGCCGTCTCCCAGCAGCTGACGAACCTCTCCAGACAGCTCGGGGTGGAGTTGCTCCGGGCCCAGGGCAGACGGGTCCGGCTGACCGACGCGGCCCGGCTGGTGCTGCGGCACGCCGAGGCGGTGTTCGAGCAACTGGAACGCGCCGACGCCGAGTTGGCGGCCTACGTCCACGGGGAGGCCGGCGAGGTGCGGGTCGGCGCCTTCTCCACGGCCGTGCCCGCCCTCGTCGTACCGGCCGTGACCGCGCTGCGGGCGACGCACCCCCGGATCGCGGTGCGGGTGCGGGAGGCCGAGGCGCAGGAGGCGTACGAGCTGCTGGCCGCCGGTGAGGTGGACCTCGCGCTGTCGCTGGCCGCGCAGGCGCCGAGCGCCGTGGACCCGCGCTTCACCCGTGTCCCGCTCCTCGCCGACCCGCTGGACGTCGCGCTGCCCGGCGACCACCCGCTGGCCCGCGCGGACGGGCTGCGGCTGGCCGACCTCGCCGCCGAGCCGTGGATCTTCGGTGGCAGCGGGCCCTGGTCCGACATCACGCGCGGGGCCTGCGAGGCGGCCGGGTTCCGGCCCGACCAGGCCCACGCGGCGGCGGGCTGGACGGCAATCCTCGCGATGGTCGAGGCGGGCATGGGCGTGGCCCTGGTGCCGCGCATGGCGGCCGTGCCGCGGGACGGGGTGGTGATGCGCGAACTGCACGCCGACCGCCCCGTCCGGCACGTCGTCGCGGCCGTGCGCAGGGGAGCGGGAGAGGGAGCCGCCGTCGGCACCGTCCTCACGTCCCTGCACACGGCGGCGGGCACCCGCGCCTGAACCACCCGGGGCAGCCGCTGCGCGCACGCGGGGCGGTGCGGGCGCGCCGAACGCTCCCGGGGGCGCCCCGCACTGCGCGGGCGCCCCCGGGAGCGTACTGGTGGGGTTTTCGGCTATTCGGCCGCCGCCGCGTCCGCCGCCTGCGCCCTCAGCGCCCGCTCGACGCCCGAGCGGGACTCCGAGACCAGCCGCCGCAGGGCCGCGTTCGGCTCGGCGGAGGCCAGCCAGGCGTCCGTGCGGTCCAGCGTCTCCTGGGACACCTGCACCGCCGGGTACAGGCCGACCGCGATCTGCTGGGCCATCTCGTGCGAGCGGGACTCCCAGACGCCCTTGAGCGCCTCGAAGTACCGCTCCGTGTACGACGCCAGCAGCTCGCGCTGGTCGGTCTGGACGAAGCCCGCGATGACCGCCTCCTGCACGGCGTTCGGCAGCTTGTCGGACTCCACGACCGACTCCCAGGCCTCCGCCTTGGCCGCCTCGGTCGGGCGGGCGGCACGCGCGGTCGCGGCGTGCCGCTCACCGGCGGCCGTCCTGTCCCGCTCGTACTCGCTCTGGATCTCCGAGCCGCCGAACCGGCCGACGGCCGCCAGCCGATGCACGAACGCCCAGCGCAGCTCGGTGTCGACGGCCAGGCCCTCGATCGTCTGCGTGCCGTCCAGCAGGGCGTCCAGCAGGTCCAGCTGCTCCGGCGTCCTCGCCGTCGCCGCGAACGCGCGCGCCCACGCCAGCTGGTGGTCGCTGCCCGCCTCGGCGGCCCGCAGGTGGGCCAGCGTGGCCTCCGTCCAGCGGGTGAGCAGCGCCTCCCGGGCGGTCGGGGCGGCGTACTGGTCGATGGCCAGCTTCACCTGGCGGTGCAGCGACTGCACGACGCCGATGTCGGACTCCTTGCCGATGCCGGACAGCACCAGCGACAGGTAGTCCCGGGTCGGCAGTTCCGCGTCCCGGGTCATGTCCCAGGCGGACGCCCAGCACAGCGCGCGCGGCAGCGACTCCGTGAAGTCGCCCAGGTGCTCGGTGACGACGGCCAGCGACTGCTCGTCGAGGCGGACCTTGGCGTACGACAGGTCGTCGTCGTTGAGCAGCACCACCGCCGGGCGGCGCTTGCCGACGAGCTGCGGCACGGCCGTCAGTTCGCCGTCCACGTCCAGCTCGACGCGCTCACCGCGCACCAGCTTGCCGCCGGCGTCGAGGTCGTAGGCGCCGATCGCGATGCGGTGCGGGCGCAGCGTCGGCTCGCCCTTCGCACCGGCCGGAAGCGCCGGGGCCTCCTGGCGGATGGCGAAGGACGTGATGACTCCCTCGGCGTCCGTCTCGATCTCCGGGCGCAGGACGTTGATGCCGGCCGTCTCCAGCCACGCCTTCGACCAGGTCTTCAGATCGCGGCCGGAGGTCTCCTCCAGCGCGCCCAGCAGGTCCGACAGGCGCGTGTTGCCGAACGCGTGGCGCTTGAAGTACGCCTGCACGCCCTGGAAGAACGCGTCCTGGCCGACGTAGGCGACGAGCTGCTTGAGCACCGAGGCGCCCTTGGCGTACGTGATGCCGTCGAAGTTGACGAGCACGTCGTCCAGGTCGCTGATGTCCGCCATGATCGGGTGCGTGGACGGCAGCTGGTCCTGCCGGTACGCCCAGGTCTTCATCTGGTTGGCGAACGTGGTCCACGAGTGCGGCCACTTGGAGCCGGGCGCGTCGGCCTGGCAGGCGGCCTCGGCGTAGGTGGCGAACGACTCGTTCAGCCACAGGTCGTTCCACCACTCCATGGTGACCAGGTCGCCGAACCACATGTGCGCCAGCTCGTGCAGGATCGTGGCGGCGCGCACCTCGTACGCGGCGTCCGTCACCTTCGAACGGAACACGTACTGGTCGCGGATGGTCACCGCGCCCGCGTTCTCCATCGCACCCGCGTTGAACTCGGGCACGAAGAGCTGGTCGTACTTCTTGAACGGGTACTGGTAGTCGAACTTCTCCTGGAACCACTCGAAGCCCTGCCGGGTCACGTCGAAGATGGCGTCGGAGTCGAGGTGCTCGGCGAGCGAGGGGCGGCAGTAGATGCCGAGGGGGACGGACTGGCCGTCCTTCTCGTAGACGCTGTGCACCGAGTGGTAGGGGCCGACGATCAGCGCCGTGATGTACGACGAGATGCGCGGGGTCGGCTCGAACACCCAGACGTTGTCCTGGGGCTCGGGGGTGGGCGAGTTGGAGATGACCGTCCAGCCCTCGGGTGCCTTCACGGTGAACTGGAAGGTCGCCTTGAGGTCCGGCTGCTCGAAGCTCGCGAAGACGCGGCGCGCGTCCGGCACCTCGAACTGCGTGTACAGGTAGGCCTGCTCGTCGACCGGGTCGACGAACCGGTGCAGGCCCTCGCCGGTGTTGGTGTACGCGCAGTCGGCCACCACGCGCAGGATGTTGCGCCCCGGCAGCAGCCCCGGCAGGGCGATGCGGGAGTCCTGGAACACCTCGGCGGCGTCGAGGGAGTCGCCGTTCAGCGTCACCTCGTGGACCGTCGGCGCGACCAGGTCGATGAAGGACTCGCCGCCGCCCTCGGCGACGTCGAAGCGCACCGTGGTCACGGACCGGTAGGTGCCGCCCTCCTGCGCGCCGGTGAGGTCGAGATCGATCTCGTACGAGTCAACGGTCAGCAGCGTCGCCCGCTGCCGCGCCTCTTCGCGAGTCAGGTTTGTGCCAGGCACGCGGTCATCTCCTCGTTATGTGTGGGTTGCGCCATCCTTCCACGTGGCCCGCACGGAACGCGATGTCCATTTCCCGCCGGTGGACGTGCCGGGCGGGCGCGAGCCTGGACGCATGGACAGCCACATCGCACGCCCCGTCCCGCCGGCCGCTCTCGGGGAACTGCGCGCCACCGACGACGCGGGCCGGGTGCCCGTCCCGGTCACCGACGACGAGGGCGGCGCGCCCCTGCGCTGCTGCCTGCGCCGCAGCCGCCCGGGGGAGCGGATCGCGCTCGTCTCCTACGCCCCGCTGCGGCGCTGGGCCGCGGCGACGGGCGCCGACCCGGGCGCCTACGACGAGCAGGGGCCGGTCTTCGTCCACGCCGAGGAGTGCCCGGGGCCGGACGGGAACGGCCTGGCCTTCACCAACGCCCACCGCACGCTCCGCCGGTACTCCGCCGAGGGGCGCATCGTCGGCGGGCGGCTGGTCGGGGCGGGGGACGGGCCCGAGGGGTTCACCGCCGCCCCCCGGGAAGCGTTCGACGACCCGGCCGTGGCGTTCGTCCACGTCCGGGCCGTCGAGTACGGCTGCTTCCTCTACGAGGTCCGCAGAGGCTGACCCTTCGCTAGCCCTTCAGCTCCGCCGCCACCAGCTCCGCGATCTGCACCGCGTTCAGGGCCGCGCCCTTGCGCAGGTTGTCGTTGGAGACGAAGAGGGCGAGGCCGTTGTCCACGGTCTCGTCCCGGCGGAGGCGGCCCACGTACGACGGGTCCTGCCCGGCCGCCTCCAGCGGGGTCGGCACCTCGGTGAGCGCGACGCCGGGGGCACCGGCCAGCAGCTCCTTGGCGCGCTCCACGCTGATCGGGCGGGCGAAGCGGGCGTTGATCTGGAGGGAGTGGCCGCTGAAGACGGGCACCCGCACGCAGGTGCCGGAGACCTTCAGCTCCGGGATCTCCAGGATCTTGCGGGACTCGTTGCGGAGCTTCTGCTCCTCGTCCGTCTCGTGCAGGCCGTCGTCCACGATGGAACCGGCCAGCGGCAGCACGTTGTACGCGATCGGCGCCACGTACTTGTCCGGCTTCGGGAACTCCACCGCCGAGCCGTCGTGGGTGAGCTTGGGCGCGTCCGCGCCGACCTTCTGGACCTGCTCGAACAGCTCGTCCACGCCCGCCAGACCGGAACCGGACACCGCCTGGTAGGTGGCGACGACCAGCGCTTCGAGGCCCGCCTCCGCGTGCAGCGGACGCAGCACCGGCATCGCGGCCATCGTGGTGCAGTTCGGGTTGGCGATGATGCCCTTGGGCCGGTCGGCGATCGCGTGCGGGTTCACCTCGGACACCACCAGCGGGACCTCGGGGTCGCGGCGCCAGGCGGAGGAGTTGTCGATCACGACCGGGCCCTGGGAGGCGACCTTCTCGGCCAGCGCCTTGGAGGTGGCGCCGCCCGCGGAGAACAGCACGATGTCCAGGCCGGAGTAGTCGGCGGTGGCCGCGTCCTCCACCGTCACACCGTCCAGCTCCTTGCCGGCGCTGCGGGCCGAGGCGAACAGCCGCAGCTCGGTGACCGGGAAGTCGCGCTCCGTGAGGATCCTGCGCATGACCGTGCCGACCTGACCGGTGGCTCCGACGATTCCGACCCTCACGGTGACTCCTTCTCCGTTTGTGCGCGTGTCTCACGCGCGCTTTGCTCGGCCGAGACTTTTCCATCATGGGGCGAAGCCCGGCCCACCTGTCCAGTTCTTTGCGCCCGCGCCCGCACCCTGGGACGCGGCGCATCGGACAGCGGTCGCGGTCCTTCGGCGCAAACCCGGGCTGAGCCGCAGAAACTCACCTCTGCCGGGCCCCGCGCCGCAAGCTGTGCCGTTCCGGCCCCTGCCCATCCCTTCCCACCCCACACGACGATGTGACGTACGCCTCGTACGAGGGCCCCGTCGATCGGGTGAACGTTTCCGGCTCCGTCGGCGTCATAGGGGAAACGTGGCTGGGGGAGGGATGGCTGTGCTGCGCGGAAGGGCCCGCCGCGGCCAGCGGGACGCCGTACGCGACGACCCGCTGGACGCGGCTCAGGAACGCAGGGTGCGGGCGGTGCTCGCGCTCGGCGGGGTGCCGCAGGCGGACCTGCCGGACGGGGTGCAGCAGGTCCGCCTGCGGTTGCTGGAGCGGACGGCGAGCGGACGAGAGGCGCCGCGCGACGTGTCCGCGTGGGCGGCGGTCGTCGCCTCCAACCTGGCCGCGGACTGGCACCGGGCCAGGCGCCGCCAGGACCGGCTCGGCGAGCGTCTGGCCGCGCTGCGCCAGTCCGACCACCCCTCGGGGGAGGACACCAGCCTGCTCTCCCTCGCCGTCGCCCAGGGCCTGGACGAGCTGCCCGACGCCCAGCGCCAGGTCCTCGTCCTGCGGTTCTACGCCGACCTGCCGGTGCGCGGCATCGCCGAGGAACTGGGCATCCCCGAGGGCACGGTCAAGAGCAGGCTGCACACGGCGGTACGGGCGCTGCGGGCCCGCCTGCACGAGGACGAGGTGGTGTGAGATGGCCGCCGAACGGCATCCCGGTGGGCACGACGCGCTGATGGCCGCGATCACGGGCGAACCGCCGCCGCCCGGGGCGGGCGCGGACGCCGATGCCGAGTACCGGTCGGCGGCGGCCGACGTGGCGCTGCTGCGGGAGCAGCTGGACGTCCTCGGACGCGCCCTGAGCGAGCCGCCCCCCGAACCGCTCCCCGAGCCGCGGGCCGCCGGGACGGCGCCGCGCACGCCCGTGCACCGCCCCCGGCGCCGTCCGCTCCGCGTCACCCTGGGCGTCCTCGCGGCGGCGTGCGCGGGTGTCGTGGTGGTGGGGCTGGGGTGGCTGGTGGTGCGGGGCGCGAGCGGTACCGCGGACGACGCGGCGAGCGGCAAGGCGGTGGCCGGCGCCGAGCAGGACCGCTCCGCACCCGCGCGGGAGGCCGGGCCGGTCTTCGGCACCCCCCGCTACCTCGCCTGCGCCCGCCTGGTCGCCGAGGGCACGGTGACCGGCGCCGAACCGGTGCCGGCGGCCGCGCGGCACCGGGTCACGCTCGAGGTGACCCGCTCGTACCAGCCGGAGAAGGGCGTCGGAGGAACCGGCGGGCCGGAGGGGGCCCCCGAGCGGACGACCTTCGTCCTGGACGACGCCACCGCCCGGCTCAGCCCCGGCGACCGGGTGCTGGTCGGCATCCCGCGGGACCGGCCCACCCCGGACACGGTGATCACGGGTGAGCGGGACATCGCCACCGCCCGCGCCCGGATCACCGCGTCCCTCCCCGAGTCCCGCACCCTCACCTGCCACTGACCTCCCGCGGGCAGCCGGAAGGGGCGGGCACCCCGCGGAGCGCCCGCCCCTCCCGCGTACCGCACCGGACTACGGCACGACCTTCCCGATCCGTACGCTGCCGAGGCCCGCGGCCGTGCCGTGGGCGTTCACCAGCTGGACCCGGCCGAAGAACTCACGGCCCTCCGGAGCGGCGGCCAGCGCCGTGACGCTGCCGGAGACCGTCGCCGAGTCGCCCGTGCCCAGCTTCACCGGCGCCGAGCCGTCCACGGTGACCGAGCCGAGGGACGCGGCGAAGTACACGTCCCGGTAGTCGTACTCCGTGCTGCCCGACGGCACCGAGTAGCCCACGACCTCGACGGTGTAGGCGCCGGCGGCCGGCTTCGGCACGGAGACCGACTCCTCCGAGTCGCCGTCGGCGGACTGGCCGACGACGTTGCCGTCCTTGCCGTAGACCGTCAGGTCCAGGTCGGAGGCGGCGTCGGAGACGCCCCCGATGGTCACGTCGAGCGACGTGGCGCCCTCGGGCACCTCGACCGTGGAGGTGGCCGTCGCGCCCTGCTCGATCGTGGGGCGGGACGTCTCGGCCGAGCCGAGCGGGCCGCCGACGAGCTTGCCGTCGATCGGGCCGTACTGGTTCGTCACCTTCCAGGAGGCGGCGGCCGGGGTGCCGACCTGGGCCTCGGGCACGGTGACGACCTCCGGGTCGAAGGCCGCGCCGAGGACGGTGACGTCCAGCTCGTACGGGTTGTCCAGCAGCGGCGAGGTGCGCCGCGACTCGACCTCGATCTCCCAGACACCGGGCTGCGGGTCGGTGTACGAACGCACGTCGGGGCGGCAGCCGTTGCCGTCGAGGTAGTTGTTGTAGCAGTACGGCGTGGAGGTGTTGTCGACCGGGACGCCGTACGGGTGGATGGCGATGAACCGGGTCTGGCTCCCACCCTTCAGCCCGCTCATCGCCACCTCCAGCGCCTTGGCGCCCTCGGGGACGGTCACGAAGTACGACTCGGTGCTGTTGCGCTGCACGGAGTTCCTCGCGGAGAAGTCGTACTCCAGCGGGGCCGAGGCCACGACCGTGGTGAGGACCAGCTTGTCGGTGCCCTCGGTGCGCGGGTCGTCGACCTCGAGCATCGCGCTCTTGATGCCCTCGGAGCGCGGCTTCGCCTGCACCTTGACGGTCACCGGCTCGTTCAGCGGCAGCCGCACCTCGTCGGAGCCGACGATCCGGAAGGTGCGGTCGGCGTTGTTCTCGAAGTGCAGCTCGTGCCGGACCGCCCGGTCCGCGCCGGACGTACGGGTCAGCGTGATCTCGTACGTCTTGCGCTCGCCCGCCTCCAGGCCGCCCTCGCGGTCGTAGAGGCCGGTGCCGAAGCCCGGGGTTTCCAGGAACTGGTCGATCGCCGTGTCGACCGGCGCCTTCACCGTGTACTCGTGGGCGGTGGCGCCCTTGCGGACCGCGCGCCAGGCGTCGGGGATGTTGATCAGACCCGCGCCCTCCTCGTACGCCTGCACACCCCTGATGTGGTCGGCGGTGGAGGTGAGCGCCGTGCGCAGCTTCGCCGGGGTCAGGTCGATGTCCGCCTGCTTCGCGGCCGACAGCAGCAGCGCCGAGGCGCCGGCGGCCTGCGGGGAGGCCATCGAGGTGCCCTGGAGCATGCCGTAGCCGGCCGGGAGGTCGTAGCCCGCCTCGGGGACCGGGGCGCCGGGCACCCAGGTCTGGATGGTGTTGACGGCCGCGCCGGGCGCGGTGAGCGTCGGGGTGAAGCCGCCGTCCTCACGCGGGCCGCGCGAGGAGAACGGCATCATCTGGTACTTCTTCTTCACCGCGGAGCCGTAGTTGGCGGCCCACGTCTCGCGCGAGATGGACGCGCCGACGGAGATGACCTTGTCGGCCAGCGACGGGTCGCCGATGGTGTTGGCGCCGGGGCCGGAGTTGCCCGCGGAGATCACCAGCTGGACGCCGTAGGTGTCGATGAGCCGCGTGTAGAGCTCGGCGCGCGCGTTGTTGCCGTCGTTGAGGGCGGGGAGCCCGCCGATCGACATGTTGACGATGTCGACGCCGCGGTTGACGACGAGGTCGATCATGCCTTCGGTGAGCGCGACGTTGGTGCAGCCGCCGCTCCAGGTGCAGGCGCGGGAGGAGACGATCTTTGCGCCCGGGGCCGCACCGTCCATCCGGCCGCCGAACAGGCCGTTGGCGGCGGCGAGGCCGGCCACGTGCGAGCCGTGCGAACCCTCGATGACGCCGATGTTGACGAAGTCGGCCTTCGCACCGGCCGCGTTGTGGACGACGTCCTCGCGGATCTCGACGACGAACGGCTGGCGCTCGGCCACGTCCGTCTTCGGGTCGTCGGTGCCGAAGTACCCGATCTGGAAGCCGTCCTTGTAGGGCTTCATCGGGGTGTCGTCGGCGAAGTCGTGGTTGTCGTTCAGGTCGACGCGGACCGTGCCGGCCGCCTTGTCGTACAGGACGCCCCAGGAGTCGGTGGTGTCGCCGTCGCGGTTGGCGTCACCCGCGGCGTCACCGCCGGTGGTGTACGACTCCAGGAAGGTGCTCACCTGGTACGAGCCCGCGGGCGCCGTCCAGGTCTCGCCGCCGAAGGTGAAGGTCGGCCCGGAGACGGAGGTGAGCATCGGGCGCCAGGTCCGGTCGCCGTCGACGACGGGGTCGGTCGCGGTGACCCAGTCGACGATCTTGCGCTCGCCGGTGGTGGTCTTCTGCAGCGCCGGGTGGGCGAGGTCGACGCCCGAGTCGAGGATGCCGATGGTGATGCCGCGGCCGTCCGCCTTCGGGTACTTCTTCACGAAGTCGACGGCGCCCGTCTCGAAGGACGGGTTGTACGGGTTCTCGGCGGGGGTCCGGCGGTCCGGCGCCGGGTAGGTGCGGCCCTTGTGGTGTTCGCCGCCCTTCGCCCGGTCGGCGCCCGGCGTCGGGTCGTCCAGCGGGATCTCGTCGCGCAGGTCGATGCCGTGCACGGAGGAGAGCCTGGTGGCGGCGGCGATGGCCGAGTCCGCCTTGGCGGTGGGCACGGTGGCGCGGACGTAGCCGAGCTCGTCGTAGGTCCGGCCGACGGTGCCGCCGCCGACCGCGTCCAGCTTCTTCGCCACCTGCTCGGTCTGGCCCGGCGCGGTGGCGACCATCATCGTGACGTTCTTCGTGCCGTCGGCCTTCGCCTCGGCGAGCAGGTCCGCGTCGTCCGAACCGAGCTTGTCGTGGGCGGACTTGACGGAGGCGTCGGCGGGTGCGTCGACGGGGGGAGTGGTACCCGGACCGTCGGCGGCCAGCGCCATGGGTATCGGTCCGACGGCGCAGAGCGCGGCGGCGAGGCCCGTGGCCACGGCGACGCGGGCCGCGCGTCTCGCGCCCGGTATCGGTTCGCGCTGGGGGGTGTGGGTCATCGGCATCCCTTGTAGGTAAAGGAACGTGCGTGAACGACCGGGGCCGATCGGTCCTGGCCGCGGCAGTCCGGAATCCGATCCCGGACGACCGCTCAGCTTTACGCAAGGGTTCACTGTTTGGGGAGAGTTGTCCGGGGCGGGATGGAGCCATGGCGTACTTCCGCCATACGCCATCGGGGACACAAGGGGCGGCCTGTGACAATCCTGTGAGCCGCGCCGCACCCCGCGCCCGGCGGGCTAACGTCTCGGAGTGCGCCGAAAGCTGAGGGTGGCGGCCTACGCCATATGCGTTCGCGACGGACGGGTCCTGCTCGCCCGGTCCCCGGGCCCCGGCGGGGTCCCCGAGTGGGTGCTGCCGGGCGGCGGCACGGAACACGGCGAGGATCCCCACGACACCGTCGTGCGCGAGGCCGAGGAGGAGACCGGCTACCGCGTCGAGCCCACCGCCCTGCTCGGCGTCGGCTCCCACCGCGCCACCCGCCCGAGCCGCGCCGGACTCGGAGGGCTGCTGCGGCGAACCGTCGACCATCACGCCGTACAGCTCCTCTACGAGGTCCGGGTCACCGGCGGTGAGCTGCGGTTCGAGGTCGGCGGCTCCACGGACCTGGCGGCCTGGCAGGACCTGACCGCCGTACCCGGCCTGACCAGGGTGCCGCTGGTCGACGCCGGGCTGCGGCTGTGGCGGGAGCGGCCGCCCGCGGGGCGGTGAGCGGGGGCCGTCGCGGGGCGCGGGCCGAAAGGGGACCGGGGGCGTGGGCCGGAGATTCGCCCCGGGGACGCGAGGAGGGGCCGCCGGGCGTCGTGCCCCGCGGCCCCTCCTCTCCCCTCCTGGTGTTGCCCCGGTCCGTCACTACCGGGGCAACACCACGACATAGGCGGCGGGTTCCCGGTCCCCGGCCGCCATCAACGCCGTACGGACGACGGCCGCCTGGTGCTCCGGGCAGTCCCGCAGCTTGCGCGGCGTGAGGTGCACGACCGTGATGCCGAGTCGTTCCAAGTGCTCGCGCCTGCGGGCGTATTCCGCCCAGACCGCGTCGTCCTCCCGCTGCCGGCAGGCGCGGGTGTCCAGCTCCAGCGCCACCGAGTGCTCGGGCCAGAAGGCGTCGACGCCGCCGAGGTGGGGGCCGCCGGGCAGGCGCAGGTCGACGTTCCAGACCGGTTCCGGCAGGCCGTGCTCGCGCACCATCCGGTACAGACGCTGCTCGGCCAGCGCCCGCCCCTCCGCGACCAGCGAGTCCACCGCGTCGACCACGTGCGGGCGGCTGAGCAGCCGGGCCCGGTTCAGCTCCCGCACCACGGCAGCCGGTTCGCAGTGCCCGCCGCGCACCGCCTCCGTCAGCAGCCGGCGGACCGCGCCCGCGTCCGTCAGCTCCGCCACCGCGTCGGCCAGGGCCCGCGCCACCGGCGCCACCGGCACCCCGGTGACCTGCGTGGCGGTGGGCAGCGCGGTCGTGCGGACGATCCGCGCGCAGCCCGTCGTCCGCAGCCGGCGCAGTCTCGGGACCAGGACGTCGATGGCGTCCAGGGACGTCAGCGGGGGAGCGGCGGAGAAACCGTGCAGCGTCAGCGCCGCCAGGCCCGTGATCATCGCCTCCGCGTAGGCGGGCGCGGGCTTCTCCTCCCCGCCCGGCTGGACCGGCACGGAGGGGGCGAGGCCGGCACGGGCGCCGCCGTTCGCGCCGGCGGACCGCTCCCGCGCCGCGTACAGCAGCACCGCGTGCAGGCGCTCCTCACTGGTCGGCGGACCCGGGTGGAGCAGGACGACGTTCGGGAGGAGCTGCTGCCAGGGGCCCCCGGGCCGGCACTGCTCGTCGGTCTCGGCGGCGGAGACACCGTGGGCCCGCAACTGAGCGGCCGTCATCAGCCGGCGCCGGCCGTCGGCCAGGTGGTGGAGCGGGCGGGGGGAGAGCGGGGTGTTGTGCGTCATGACCGGGGACTTTCCCGCGTCCGATCCGTCCCTTAACCGCTGTTACAAGTCCATCGCCAAACCCGGACAAGCTCGCCCTAAAGGACGGGTGTTCGGATGCCGAAAACCCCTGGTCCGCCGAGGTGGGGACCAGGGGTTACGGCTGCCGTCGACAGAATTCCGTAACGATGACGGAACGCCAGATCTTTGGCCAGAGGTCAGAGTGCGGGCGAGGTCTGGCGGCCTGCCGCCGCCGCGTCGCACGCCTGGCCCCGCAGCGCCCGCGCCAGGTCGTCCCGCGCCTCCAGCACCAGCCGGCGCAGCGCGGGCGCGGCACCCTCGTGCGCGGACAGCCACGCGTCCGCCGCCTCGAGGGTGTCCCGGGAGTCCCGCAGGGACGGGAACAGGCCCTGGACCACGTCCATCCCGATCTGGATGGACCGCTCGGCCCACACCCGCTCGATCGCCGCGAAGTACTTCTCGGCGTACGGCGCGATCAGCTCGCGCTGAGAGGCCTGCGCGAAGCCCGCGATGGTCGCCTCCACCAGGGCGTTCGACAGCGCGTCCGACTCCACTACCTGCGCCCAGGCCTGCGCCTTGACCGCCGCCGACGGGCGGGCCGCCAGACAGCGCACATGGTGGCGCTTGCCGGAGGCCGTGTCGTCCCGGGCCAGCTCCTCGTCCAGCGCCTTCTCGTCCGCCACCCCGTGCGCCGCGAGCGGCGCCAGGAACGCCCAGCGCAGCTCCTGGTCCACCTGTAGCCCCGGCAGCGACACCGTGCCGTCCAGCAGCGAGGCCAGCAGCTCGAAGTCGGCCGGCGCGTCGGCCACGCGGGCGAAGAACCTCGCCCACGCCAGCTGGTGCTCGCTGCCCGCCTCGGCGGCGTACAGCTGGAGCGAGGCACCCTCGGCGAGCCGGCGGCCGGCCCGCTCCCGGTGCTCGGGCGCGGTGTAGCGCACGGCGGCCGACTCCGCCCAGGCCTGCAGCATCTGCAGCACACCGATGTCGGACTCGCGGCCCCCGAACCGCAGCACCAGGTCGATGAACTCCCGGGCCGGCAGCAACGCGTCCCGCGTCATGTTCCACAGCGCCGACCAGCACAGGGCGCGCGCCAGTGGGTCGGTGAGGTCACCCAGTCCGTGCCGGAGCGCCGCCAGCGAGGTCTCGTCGAAGCGGGTCTTGCAGTACGTCAGGTCGTCGTCGTTGACCAGCACCAGCTCCGGCGCCTCCGCGCCCGCCAGCTCCGCCACGACCGTACGCGCCCCGTCGACGTCCGTCTCGGCCTGCGCGTACCGCTCCAGGGCACCGGCGTCCGTGTGCCGGTACAGGCCCACCGCCACCCGGTGCGGGCGCAGTTCGGGATGCGACTCCGCGGCCTCCTGCACGATCGCCAGCTCGTCGATCCTTCCCCCGGCATCCAAGAGCACCTGCGGGGTGAGGGAGTTGACGCCCGCCGTCTGCAGCCACGCACGCGACCAGGCGGCCATGTCCCGCCCGCTGGTCTCCTCCAGCACCGACAGCAGGTCACCGAGGCGCGTGTTGCCGTACGCGTGCCGCTTGAAGTAGCGCCGCGCGCCCTCGAGGAACGCGTCCCGGCCGACGTACGCCACCAGCTGCTTGAGTACCGAGGCGCCCTTCGCGTACGTGATGCCGTCGAAGTTGAGCTTGGCGTCCTGGAGGTCGCGGATGTCGGCGGTGATCGGGTGCGTGGAGGGCAGCTGGTCGGCGCGGTAGGCCCAGGCCTTGCGGCGGTTGGCGAAGGTGATCCAGCCGTCGGTGAAGCGGGTCGCGCCGACCAGCGAGAAGGCGCCCATGAAGTCGGCGAAGGACTCCTTGAGCCACAGGTCGTCCCACCACTCCATGGTGACCAGGTCGCCGAACCACATGTGCGCCATCTCGTGCAGGATCACGTTGGCGCGGCCCTCGTACGACGCCCGCGTCACCTTGCCCCGGAAGATGAACTCCTCCTGGAAGGTGACCAGTCCCGGGTTCTCCATCGCGCCGAGGTTGTACTCGGGCACGAACGCCTGGTCGTACTTCCCGAACGGGTACGGGTAGTCGAAGTGGTCGTGGAAGAAGTCCAGGCCCTGCTTGGTGACCAGGAAGACGTCGTCCGCGTCGAAGTGGGGCGCCAGGCCCTTGCGGCACAGGGCGCCGAGCGGGATCTCCAGCCGCGTGCCGTCCTCGAACACACGCTCATAGGAGTCCGTCACGTAGTGGTACGGGCCCGCCACGACGCACGTGATGTACGTCGAGATCGGCTTGGTCTCCGCGAACCGCCAGACCCCGTCGGCGCGCTCGCCGGCGCCGTTGCTCCACACCGTCCACTCCTCGGGCGCCCGCACCTCGAAGCGGAACGGCGCCTTGAGGTCCGGCTGCTCGAAGCCCGCGAAGACCCGGCGCGAGTCGGCCGGCTCGTACTGGGTGTAGAGGTAGACCTCGCCGTCCTCGGGGTCGACGAAGCGGTGCAGGCCCTCGCCGGTACGGGAGTACGCGCACCGGGCGTCGACGACCAGCTCGTTCTCGGCGGCCAGGTCCTCCAGGGCGATCCGGGCGCCGTCGAAGACCTCGCTCGGATCGAGGTCCCGGCCGTTCAGGGACACGGCGGTCACGCTCGGCGCGATCAGGTCGGCGAAGCTGCTCGCGCCGGGCTCGTTGCAGCGGAAGCGGATCGTGGTGACCGAGCGGAAGGTGCGCGGACCGTCGCCCTCCGCCTCACCGGTGGCCGAGCGCACGTCGAGGGACACCTCGTACCCGTCGACGGAGAGCAGGGCGGCCCGCTCCCGGGCCTCGTCGCGGGACAGATTCTCACCGGGCACGGGCGGTACTCCCTGGGGTGGTGTTCAGTATGCGGACAGCACCGATCCTGCCATGTGCCCCTGACGCGCGGCAGCCGGGAACGGCCGGGCGGGCCGTTGAGCGGCGGGGCGGGCCGTTGAGCGGCGGGGCGGGCCGGGAGCGGCGGGGCGGGCCGGGAATGGCCGGGCGGGTCGGGAATGGCCGGAGCGGCCGGCCGGTTCTCCGGAGGAACGCTCCGTTGCGCCGCCTCATGAGGAGAGACATGTCGGAGAAGACGCCCGTCGACTTCTGGTTCGACCCGCTGTGCCCCTGGGCCTGGATGACCTCCCGCTGGGTCCTGGAAGTGGAGAAGGTCCGGGACATCGAGGTCCGCTGGCATGTGATGAGCCTGGCCGTCCTGAACGAGGACAAGATCGACGAGCTGCCCGAGGACTACCGGGAGATGCTCCGGACCAAGGCCTGGGGGCCGGTCCGGGTCGTCATCGCCGCCCAGGAGGAGCACGGCTCGCAGATCCTCGGCGACCTCTACACGGCGCTCGGCACCCGCTTCCACAACCAGGGCGAGGGCCCGGAGAAGGAGACGGTGGCCGCCGCCCTGAAGGACGTCGGCCTGCCCGAGTCGCTCATGGACCACTGGGACTCCACCCCCTACGAGCCCCAGCTGCGCGCCTCCCACAAGGAGGGCATCGACAAGGTCGGCCAGGAGGTCGGCACCCCGGTCATCGCCGTCCCGGGCGCCGACGGCGAGCAGCTCGCCTTCTTCGGCCCGGTCGTCACCCCGGCCCCCAAGGGCGAGGACGCCGCCAAGCTCTGGGACGGCACCCTCGCGGTCGCCTCGGTCCCCGGCTTCTACGAGATCAAGCGCACCCGCACCAAGGGCCCGGACTTCAGCAACCTGTAGGAGTCCCGGCCCCCGGTGGTCACTCCTCCCCGTCGGCGGCCTGCCTCCGGAACCTCTCCGGCGGCAGGCCGCCGACGCGCTGCCGGTCCCGGCGCCGAAGGCGCGGGCAGCCGGTGACGTCGCAGCGCCGGGGGCCGTACGGCGCGCGGGGCAGGTACGCGCCGGTGGTACGACGCCGCGCGCCGGTGAACGCGCCGCCCCAGACCGGTGATTGGGTCCCGGACGCGCGCGCCGGTCCCCGGAGCCGTACGCTCGCCAAGACGACCCCGGCGGCGTACAGCACACCTGACGAAGACCTCGTGACGGAGACCCGATGACGGAGATCGACACCTCTGTGCCGCACTCGGCGCGGATCTGGAACTACTGGCTGGGCGGCAAGGACAACTACCCCGTGGACGAGGCGGCCGGTGACGCCTACACCGCCGTCTTCCCCGGCATCGTCACCATCGCCCGCAGCAGCCGCGCCTTCCTCGGCCGTGCCATCCGGTACCTGGTGCTGGAGGCGGGCGTACGCCAGTTCCTGGACGTCGGCACCGGGCTGCCGACCGTCGACAACACCCACGAGGTCGCCCAGCGGTACGCCCCCGAGGCACGGATCGTCTACGTCGACAACGACCCGCTGGTCCTCGCGCACGCCCGTGCCCTGCTCACCTCCACTCCCGAGGGCGTCACCGCCTACGAGGACATGAGCCTCTTCGAGCCGGAGCGCATCCTCGAAGCGGCCGACCGCACCCTCGACCCCACCCGGCCCACCGCCCTCGTCCTCAGCGGCATCCTCGGTCACGTCGCCGACCACGAGAAGGCCCGTGACCTGGTCCGCCGCCTGATGGCCGGGCTGCCCTCCGGCAGCTACCTGTGCGTCAACGACGGCTCCCGCGGCACCGACCCGGACTACGAGGCGGCCCAGGACGGCTACAACGAGACCGGGGCCGTCCCGTACTTCCTGCGCCCGGTCGAGCAGATCGAGGCGTACTTCGAAGGGCTCGAACCGGTCGGCCCCGGCGTCGTGTCCGTCCCGCTGTGGCGGCCGGAACCGTCCCCGGACGGCACGGCCCCGCGGCCGATCGGCCAGCACGGCGGCCTCGCCCGCAAGCCCTGACAAGCCCTGACAAGCCCTGGCCTTCCCGGCCGTACGGAAAGCCCCCGCGAGTCACGTCCTCGCGGGGGCTTTCCTTCATCCGCCTGCCGCCGTGAAGGGTGAGAAGACGATCACGAGGCAGGACGTCTCAGGGGCTCAGGGGCTCAGGGGCTCAGGGGCTCAGGAGCTCAGGGCGCCAGCAGCAGCGTGTTCGTACGGGACTTGGCGGCCTCGTAGCGCTTCGCCACGTCCTGCCAGTTGACGACGGCCCACATGGCGTCGATGAAGTCGACCTTCTGGTTCCTGTACTGGAGGTAGAAGGCGTGCTCCCAGGCGTCGAAGACCAGGATCGGGGTGGCGCCCTGGCCGACGTTGCCCTGGTGGTCGTAGACCTGCTCGACGATCAGGCGACCGCTCAGCGGTTCGTACGCCAGCACGCCCCAGCCGGAGCCCTGCGTGGTCGCGGCGGCCTTGGTCAGCTGCGCCTTGAAGCCGGCGAAGGAGCCGAACGACTCGGCGATCGCGTCGGCCAGCTCGCCCACGCCGTCCGCCTCCAGCGGCTCGCCGCCGCCGTCACCGGTCATGTTGTGCCAGTAGATCGAGTGCAGGATGTGCCCGGAGAGGTGGAAGGCCAGGTTCTTCTCCAGGACGTTGACCGAACCCCACGTCTCCTTGTCCCGCGCCTCGGCGAGCTGTTCCAGCGTGTCGTTGGCGCCCTTCACATAGGCGGCGTGGTGCTTGTCGTGGTGCAGCTCGATGATCTCGGGGCTGATCACGGGGGCCAGCGCGGAGTAGTCGTACGGCAGTTCAGGAAGTGTGTAGACGGGCATGGCGGATCCCCTCCGACCTCTTATTGCAAAAGGCTTGCAAGTGCACGCTAGCAGCAAGAGTGCTCCGGTGGGCCGGAGGGCGGACGGGCGTGCCGGGGGGAGGCACACGAAAGGGCCCCCGTACGGATCCGTCTCCGTGCGGGGGCCCTCCGAGGGCGTCGGGGTGGCGGCTAGCCGCGCACCCGCCGCCGCTGCCGGGCGTAGCCGACGGCGGCCAGAACCAGCGTCATGGCGCCCGTCGAGTACAACTGCACCCGGGTGTCGGGCTCGCGGGCCATCAGCACGAACACCGTGACCATGCCCGCCAGCGCCACCCACGTCAGCCAGGGGAAGCCCCACATGCGCACGACCAGTTTCCCGGGCGCCTCCCGCTCCAGCCGGCGGCGCAGCCGCAGCTGGGAGACGGCGATGAAGATCCAGACGACCAGGATGACCGCGCCGATCATGTTCAGCAGCCAGGAGAAGACGTCGTCCGGACGCCAGTAGCTGAGCAGCACGCAGCCGAAGCCGAAGAGGGAGGAGACGAGCACCGCGACCCGCGGCACCCCGCCCGACACCCGGCCCAGCGCCTTCGGGCCCTGACCGCGCTCGACCAGCGAGTAGCCGATGCGGGAGGCGCCGTAGATGTTGGCGTTCATCGCGCTCAGCAGCGCGACCAGCACGACGACGTTCATGAGCTGCCCGGCGCCCGGGATGCCGAGTTCGTCGAGGGCGGCGACGTACGGGCCCTTCTCCACGACCTCCGCGGAGTCCCAGGGGACCAGGGTGACGATGACCGCCATCGAGCCGATGTAGAACAGCGCGATCCGCCACATCGCCGTCCGCACGGCGCTCGCCACACCCTTGACCGGGTTCTCCGACTCGGCCGCCGCGATGGTCACCGTCTCCAGGCCGCCGTAGGCGAACACGGAGGCGAGCAGGCCGATGATCAGACCGTTTCCGCCGTTCGGCAGGAAGTCGGTCAGGTGCGAGGTGCCGGGGGAGTCGGTGCCCGGCAGGGCCCCGGCGATCGCCAGCACGCCCAGCACCAGGAACAGCGAGATGGCGCCGACCTTGAGGGCGGCGAACCAGAACTCGAACTCGCCGAAGTTCTTCACGGCGGCCAGGTTCGTCCCGCAGAACACCACCATGAACAGCGCCACCCACGCCCACTCGGGCGTGCCCGGCAGCCAGCCGTGGACGATCTGCGCCGCGCCGATGCCCTCCAGCCCGACGGCCGTGCACAGCAGCACCCAGAAGGCCCAGCCCGCGGTGAAGCCGGCCCAGGGGCCGAGGGCCCGCTCGGCGTGCGCGGAGAAGGAACCCGACGACGGATAGGCGGCCGACATCTCGCCCAGCATCCGCATCACCAGCATCACGAGGAGACCGGAGAGGGTGTAGGCGAGGACGATCGACGGGCCTGCGGCGGCGATACCGGCCCCGGAGCCCACGAACAGCCCGGCGCCGATCACACCGCCGAGGGCGATCATCGACAGGTGGCGCTGCTTGAGGCCGTGGGAGAGGGTGGCGTCGTCCGACTGCGGCGGAGTGCCGGTGGTGGTGCTGTTGGACATGGAGCGGCTCGTCCGATGCGTGGGGGGCGGGGGCAGGGCAAAAACGCCCACAGTCTCCGGTCTCGTGCCGGTCGGCGACAGCGGTTGCCCACGATGCGGACGGTCCCAATACGGAACGTGATCGTCCGAATGCGCCACTCCGCTTCCGGTGACGCGCGCCTCTCCGCCTCGGTGACCGGTGTCACGTGGAACCACGTGTATCCGGTGTCCTTTGTCGGGAGCCCACCAAGCCGCCGATCGAGCCTTTGTCGAGCGCTGCTGGTGATCGGGTCCGACCCGCTGGGATAGCGTCGCGGTGTCCCGACATGTCCACACCACCGCGGAGTCCCCATGAGCACCGCTGCCGTTCCCGCCCGCACCGGGCAGGTCCTCGCCGACCTCCTCCCCTCCTCCCGAGTCCGGGATGTCGCGCTGGTGGCCGGCGGTGCCGCGCTCGTCGGCGTCGCGGCCCAGATCGCGGTGCCCGTGCCGGGCTCCCCGGTGCCGGTGACCGGCCAGACCTTCGCGGCGCTGCTGGTGGGCACCTCGCTCGGCGCCCGTCGCGGCCTCCTCTCGCTCGCGCTGTACGCGCTGGTCGGCATGGCCGGCGTGCCGTGGTTCGCGGAGGGCGGCTCCGGCACCGGTGCCCCGTCCCTCGGCTACGTCTTCGGCATGCTGCTCGCCGCCACCGTCGTGGGCGCCCTGGCCCGCCGCGGCGCGGACCGTTCGATGCTCCGCATGGCCGGCACGATGCTGGTCGGCGAGGCGATCATCTACGCCGTCGGCGTCCCGTACCTGGCCCTCGCCGCCGACATGTCCCTCACCGCGGCGATCGCGGCCGGCCTCACCCCGTTCCTGATCGGGGACGCCCTGAAGGCGGCCCTGGCGATGGGCGTGCTGCCCACCGCCTGGAAGCTGGTCGACAAGCGGTAGAGCCGCGGCAGGCCCCGGGGGCTTCGTCAGGGCCGGCTGCGAGGTCGCGGGGGGGGGGTTCACGTGCTCTCTTCAGACCCGACACCCGGCGCTGCCGCCCTGTGACCCCCGTGTCACACTCAACCCATGCGCGTGTATCTCGGCTCCGACCATGCGGGCTACGAACTCAAGAACCATCTCGTCGAGTGGCTCGAGGCGGCGGGCCACGAGCCCGTCGACTGCGGCCCGCACATCTACGACGCCCAGGACGACTACCCGCCCTTCTGCCTCCGCGCCGCCGAGCGGACGGCCGCGGACCCCGGCGCCCTCGGCGTCGTGATCGGCGGCTCCGGCAACGGCGAGCAGATCGCGGCGAACAAGGTGAAGGGCGTGCGCGCGGCGCTGGCCTGGAGCGAGGAGACGGCGTCCCTCGGCCGCCAGCACAACGACGCCAACGTCGTCGCGGTCGGCGCCCGCATGCACACGCAGGACGAGGCGACGAAGTTCGTCGAGACCTTCCTCGCCACGCCGTTCTCGGGCGACGAGCGCCATGTCCGCCGCATCGACATGCTCACGTCCTACGAAACGACGGGCGACCTCCCGCCGATCCCCTCGCACCACCCGCGGCGGTAATCCCACCGCGAGGTGCCTCGTTTCCCCCGGGCGCGTGAGCGCCGGGGACGACGAACGAACCCGCCCAGGCATACGGTCCCAGGCTCCGGGAGGCCGTGGCCCCGCCACCCGGGGGCTGCGGCACCCCGGCCTCAGGACGGCGCGTGACTCAGGACCCGGACGGGCCGGCCCCGCCACCCCGGAAGAGGCCGGGACGACGAGCCGCAGGGACGCGCGGGACGCAGTCCCGCCAGGGCCGGGGCGGAAGCCCCGGGGCGGCACCCGTCGCTCGGCCGACCGGGCCGCGCGCCTGGGTGAACCCACACAGGGGTGCGGGGGACGCGGCCCCCGCCGCGCCCGGGCGGCGCCCCGAGACGAGTCCGGCCCCTCGTCCGACCGGGGCGGGCGGGGGAGTGGGCAAAGCGCAGGAAGGACGATCCCGTTGCCAGAAGGCCACACGATCCACCGGCTGGCCAAGGACTACGCCACCGCGTTCGCCGGCACGCCGGTGCGAGCCGTGCAAGCCACCAGCCCCCAGGGCAAGTTCGCCGACGCCGCCGCCCTCCTCACCGGCACGCCGCTCACCCGCACCGAGGCTCACGGCAAGCACCTCTTCCTCGGCTTCGGCGCCGCCGAGCCCGCCGACTGGGTCCACATCCACCTCGGCCTCTTCGGCAAGGTCACCTTCGGGGGAACCCCGGCGCCCCCGCCCACCGACACCGTCCGTCTCCGCCTCGCCGACGAAACCTCCTACGTCGACCTCCGCGGCCCCACCACCTGCGCCCTGATCACGGACCCGGAGAAGCAGGCGATACACGGCCGCCTCGGTCCCGACCCCCTGCGCCCGGACGCCGACCCGCAAGCCGCGTACCGCCGCGTCTGCCGCAGCCGCAGCACCATCGCGGCCCTGCTCATGGACCAGAAGGTCATCGCCGGCGTCGGCAACGTCTACCGCGCCGAGGTCCTCTTCCGCCACGGCATCGACCCGTACCGCGCGGGCCGGGAGATCACCCCCGGCGAGTGGGACGCGATCTGGCACGACCTCGCCGCCCTCATGCGCGAGGGCGTCAGGAACAACCGCATCGACACCGTCCGCCCGGAACACGCCCCCGAGGCCATGGGCCGCCCGCCCCGCGTCGACGACCACGGCGGCGAGGTCTACGTCTACCGCCGGACCGGCCGGCCCTGCCACCTCTGCGGCGAGACCATCCGCACCGCGGACCTCGCCGCCCGCAACCTCTTCTGGTGCCCCGCCTGCCAGCAGCGCTAGGTGTGCTGTCCCGGGACGTCGATGCCCCGCGTGCTGGCCCCGGTCCCGGTCCCCGTCCTGGCCCCGGCCCCTGTCCTGGTCCCGGTCCCGGCCCCTGTCCCGGCCCCTGTCCTGGTCCCGGTCCCGGCCCCTGTCCCGGCCCCTGTCCTGGTCCCGGTCCCGGTCCATGTCCCGGTCGCCGTCCTGGTCCCCGTCCCGGTCCCGGTCCATGTCCCGGTCCCCGTCCTGGCCCCCGTCCCGGTCCCTGTCCCCGTCTCGGTCAGAACCCGTGCGGCAACCACGGCGCGACGTGCGACCCGAACCCCACCGACGCCTCCGCCAGCGCGCCCCGCCGCACCTCCCGCACCCGCCCGGCCGCACCCAGCGAGGCCAGGGCCACGCCCCCGAGATACGCCGCCCCCAACTCCCGCACGGACAGAGCCAGATCCGCCGCGTCGGACGTCCGCTCGCAGGACGCGCCCTTCGCGTCCCCGCTCAGCCGCCAACGCCCCGCGTTCCAGGGGCAGAAGGCGTCCTCGACCTCGAACACCACGTCCACCGGCGTCTGATAGGTCCGTGCCGCCAACGCGGCCCCCACATCCACCAGCCGCACGTACAACGCGTCCCGCAGCACCGGCCGGCACCGCCGGATGTCCGACACCTGGTGCTGCCACGCCTCGTCGACCGGCCGCCCGCGCGCCGTCAGCGTCGAGGTGAGGTCGATGCCGAACAGGAAGCGCCACAGCGCCGCCTCGGTCGCCGGGTCCAGCCCGGCCAGGTCGTCCACCACCACCGTGCCGCCCGGCCCCTCGTTCCCCCAGCCGGGCCGCACCCGGAACCGCGCGTACCCCGTGACTTCGCCGTCCCGCCGGGCGACCACGCACTGCAGTGGCGACGCGCCCTCCCGCCCGCTCTCCGGGTCCAGCAGCCCCACCCGCTCCCAGCCGGGCCGGCGGGCCAGCATCCCGGGCCGTCCGGGTACCAGCCGCGCGTACACCGCCTCGCAGGCGTCGAGTACGTCCGCGGGCGCCGTGTACCGCAGCCGTACGTCATCCGTGCCGTCCGGCACCGACAGCCGGACCCGGTTCGTGTCGATCTCCGCGTTGATCTGGAAGGTCGCGGCGCCGTACCCGAATCTGCCGTAGATCGCCGGTTCGGAGGCCGTCAGCACGGCCAGCGGCTCGCCCCAGGACCGTACGTCGTCCAGCTGCCGCCGCATCATCGACGTCAGCACACCCCGCCGCCGGTGCGTGGCGGCGACGCTCACCATCGTCACGCCCGCCGCGGCCACCTCCGCACCGCCCGGCACGGTCATCCGGAAAGCGAACGCCCCCGCCGTCCCGACGCACTCGTCGCCCTCCCAGACGCCGAGCGACCGCTCGAACTCGGTCAGAGTTCTGTACAGCTCCAACTCCTCGGCCGACTCCGGGACCCCGCCGAAGGCGCGGATCAGCGTCCCGTACCACTCGTCCCACTCGTCCTGCCGCAGTACCCGCGGCGCGGTCGTCAGGTCGCCGCCGTCGTTTCCCATGGAACGTCCCATGGACCATGCGTACCAGGGCCGTGCGGGGCGGGCGAGACAATTTCCGTCAGGTTGCGGCGCGGCGGCCGTTCGTGAAGTTCACTGTGAAGTCGGGCCTCGGACGGGGGACAAGTAGGACCTCCCGTGCCAAGCGCCCGGTCCGATGGATAGGGTCCCGAACTAATGGCAGCAGGACGGCAGCGGCGCGCGGAAGCCGACACGTTCACGGCCCGGTGGAAGAAGCAGTGGCACCGGGCCCGCGTCGGCGTGCGCCGATCCGCCGTCGACTACTTCCGGGGCGACGGCTCGGACTGGATCGCCCTGGCCGGACTGCTGCTGATGATCCCCGTCATCGCGGCCACCACGATGGCGAACTCCGTGTGGTGCTCACCGGCCGCGCTGGTCCTGCCGATCGTGGCGGGCGGCCTGCTGCTGCGCCCGGCGAGCCTGCTCGGCCTGTACGCGGCCGCGGCCACGGCGCTGATCGTGGAGTCGGTCCAGCTGGGCCCGTACACCGAGGGCCCCTCCCGGGTCACCCCCGGCGTGGTCCTGGTCGTCGCGGCCTGCGGCTTCTTCGGGCTGCTGGTCGCCCAGTTCCGCAGCCGGGTCGGCGTGCCCTGGCGGCGCGGCGGCACCATGCTCTTCGACCTGCGCGAACGCATCCGCGTGCAGAGCAAGCTGCCCAAGCTGCCGGCGGGCTGGCACCGGGAGATGGCCCTGCGCCCGGCCGGCGGCCAGTCCTTCTCCGGCGACTTCGTCGTCGCGGCCCGCACGAACGGCGGCCGGACGCTCGAGGTGGTTCTCACCGACGTGTCCGGCAAGGGCATGGACGCGGGCTCCCGAGCCCTGCTGCTGTCGGGCGCGTTCGGCGGACTGCTCGGCAGCCTGCCCCCGCACGCGTTCCTGCCGGCCGCCAACGGCTACCTGCTCCGCCAGGACTGGGACGAGGGCTTCGCCACCTCGATCCATCTCGTGCTGGACCTCGACTCCGGCGACTACGAGCTGTACTCCGCCGGACATCCACCGGGCCTCCAGCTCAGCGCGGGCACCGGCCGGTGGGAGGAGAAGTCGGCCGAGGGACCGCTGCTGGGCGTGTACGACGGGGCGCAGTTCGACCCGGTGAAGGGCTCACTTCGTCCCGGAGACGTGTTGATGCTGTTCACGGACGGACTGGTGGAAACCTCCGACCGCGACATCGCCGAGGGCATGGACCGCCTCACCGGCGAGGCCGACCGCTATGTCGCGGGCGGCTTCCACGGGGCCGCCTGGCATCTGATCGAGGCGGTGGCCAAGGACGTCAACGACGACCGGGCGCTCCTGCTGATCTGCCGGGAGGGCCCGACGGCCCAGTCCCCCACGGCGGCGGACTGACACACTGGGCCGCATGTCCCGGACTCCGTCGCCCGCCTCACCGCCCGTCGAGCCGCTCTCCCCGGCCGAGGTCGAGGCAACCGCCCGCGCCGCACACGCCGGACAGACCGACAAGGCGGGACGCCCGTACGCCGAACACCTGTGGGCCGTCGCCGAGGGCGTGCGGAGGCGCGGCGGGGACGACGAGCAGATCGCGGCGGCCTGGCTGCACGACGCCGTCGAGGACGGCGCGCTGTCCGAGCGATGGCTGCGCGAGGCTGCGCTGAGCCGACGTACCAAGGACATCGTCCTGGCCCTCACCAAGCGGGCCGGGGAACCGCCCGAGGCGTACGCCGCGCGTATCCTCGCCACGCCCGGCGCGCGGCTGGTGAAGGAGGCGGACCTCGCACACAACGCGGACCCGGCGCGGCTCGCGGTCCTGGACCCGGCGACCCGCACACGACTGACCGAGAAGTACGCACGGATGCGCGCACTTCTCGGTCTGGCCGGTCCGGACGCGGGCGCCTGAAACGCCAAGGCGGAGCGGATCCCGGAGGCCCGGGGGCCCCTGAACGCCGACGAGGGTCCCGGACGCCGGTCAGGATCCCGGCCGTCGGAGCGGACCGGACCCGGACGTCGGATCGGACCCGGACGCCGGATCGGACCCGGACGCCGGATCGGACCCGGACGCCGGATCGGACCCGGATGCCGGATCGGACCCGGACGTCAGCGTGCCCCAGGACGGGCGGGCTTCAGACGGAGACCTTCTCGCCGGTCTCGCTCGGCGCACGCGCCTCGCGCACCTCCGTCTTCCCCCGCCGCTCGCGGCCCCGCGCGGCCTCGCCCGGGTCCCGCTTGAAGGCCCATTCCATTCTCGGCTCCACCACACACCGCAGAACCCGTTGGACGGGCTTGGTGCACAGCAGGGTGATGACCGCGGCACCGAGGACGGTGAGCCCGATCTCACCGAGCGGCGAGTCCAGCGCGGGGTGGGAGAACCAGCCGGCGTAGCTGCCCTCCTTCACCAGGAAGCCGTGCACCAGGTAGCCGTAGATCGTGCCCGCGCCGAGGGCCGTGAACCACATGCGCCGGCCCGGCACCCAGGCGAAGAAGCACGCGGACAGCACCAGCGAGCAGCCGAAGAGCGCGAGCGTCAGGACCGGACCGGACCACCAGGGGGCGCCCGTGTCCTGTACGGCGGCGTTGCGGTAGAACCAGCCGGTCTCCATACGCGGCACCGACCACCAGGCGACGGCCACCGCCGCCGCGGCCACCGGCACGGACAGGATCCGCATCGAGCGGCGCCGTACCAGCTGGAAGTGCTCGGGGCGGAGCACCAGGCCCAGCACGAAGCACGGCAGGAACTGCAGCACCCGCTGCATGTTCAGGTCGTTGCCGACCGTGGGTGTCACGGAGGCCAGTGCCGCGATGCCCAGCGCGATCGGCAGCGGCCAGCGGACCGTCTGCCAGATGGGAGTGGTCAGCCGCCAGACGAACAGCGCGCACAGGAACCACAGGAGGTAGGTGGGGTCCAGCAGGCTGATGTCGTTGGCCGGGTCCTCGCTGACGCGGCGGTGCAGCGCGTAGGCGGCCTCGAAGACGAGATAGGGGACGGCCACACCGGTGATCAGCCGTTTGACGCGCTTGGGGCTCAGATCGAAACTGCGCGAGAAGTAGCCGGAGATGATGATGAACGCCGGCATGTGGAACGTGTACAGGACCCGGTACAGGGTCTCGACGGTCCGGTTCCCGTCCAGGATCTGTCCCCAGGCGTGACCCACGCCGACCAGCACGATCGCCAGGTACTTGGCGTTGTCGAAGAACGCATCGCGCTGCCGACTCGGCTGTGCCTGTTGGCTGGGTGCCTGCTGGTCCGAGCGGAACGGCGACTTCCGGTCGCCGTGCGGTCGCAGCGAGCTCGTCATGCAACCCCCCGCCAAAAACTCGGCGGGTCGTAGCAGGACCTCGCTGCTCTGATGGGGGACGGGGCAGCGTAGAACATCTGAGGCACCCTAGCGTTCTCCCTGTGTTTCCGTAAAACCCTCGACGTCATTCCCGCATTCGGCTCCCGAGTTCTTCGTGAGTACTCCGTATTCCGGGGAACTCGGCGCCTCCCGCTCGCGTGACGGCTTCCACACCTCCGTGCGCCGCCGCACGGCGAAGTAGCCCGTGAGCCACCCCACTTGTCATGACTCGTCAGGACTAAACAGTGCATAAGACCGGCGGGCGACTCCGCTGGAATGTCCGCTTCGATGCGCTTGCGAGAGCTGTCGACGGCCCTGTGATCTCCCTGTGATCTCCCTGTGGAGTACCTGTCGATGTGGGTCCGGTGGCAATTCGAAATATCTGCGAACGCGTTGTGTGGGCATGGAAACGAAGTGGCGGAATTCCCCACACGGGTGCTCTTTCGAATTTATGTGCGGCGTGTGATGGTTGGATACGTCCGCGCGTGCGGGGGACTGCGACGCCCCGGGAACCGGTCGGACGATGTGTCACCCGCCGCATGGCGGGGCCCGGTTGGTGGCACGATGGTTCTGGCGGGGGTGTGCTGGGCTTCACCTCCGGGCCGGGAGAGCGGACCGACCGAGGGTGTGATCAGTTGTGGCCATTTCGCTGTCAGTGGTGCTGCTGTTGGCGATCATCCTGGTGGTGCTGCTGCGAGGAGGCTCGATCAAGGCGGGCCCGGCGATCGTCGCGGTCCTCTTCGGCTTCTTCCTGGCCTCGACGGGCATGGCCGACGACATCCAGCGGTTCCTGGACTCGATAGCGGAGACGCTCAACTCGATCCAGTTCTAGTCCCGGGCCGCACGAAGGCCTCCGGCCCGGCCCCCAGGGGGACCGGGCCGGAGGCCTCTCGGAGCGGGCGACGGGAATCGAACCCGCGTAGCTAGTTTGGAAGACTAGGGCTCTACCATTGAGCTACGCCCGCACAGCGCGCGCCGCAGGTCGCCGACCGCGGCACTGGAGGCATCTTAGCGGGTCGCCGCCCTTCACCGCACACCCCTTCCGGTCCGCGCCGGACCTTCACGGACGCACGGGAAACTCGGCGGTCCCCGGTGCCTGGCGGCATGTACCCTACGTGTCGCACCAGACGGGGTGTGGCGCAGCTTGGTAGCGCGTCCGCTTTGGGAGCGGAAGGCCGTGGGTTCAAATCCCGCCACCCCGACCAACCACCGACACCGCCGGCGCGGCCACTCGCCGGTGATTCGCCGGTGATTCGCCCGCCCGGGCGGCGTTCCCGGGCGGCCTCCCGCAGGGCCGTCCGGTCGGCCGCCTCGGGTGATCGACCGCCTGACCGGCTCCTGATCGCCCGTGATTCGCGTGATCGCCTTTTGGGCCGTGTAGTCGCTGCCGTTACTATGCAAGCTGCACGCCCGTGTGTCTCAGCGTATGAAGTCTCCGGGCGGCGAAATTTGCCGGGTGCCTCTCTGGCTCCGGCAGAACCCAAGAAGTCAGCCACCAAGGAGACCGAACCGTGAAGAGCGCCGTGGAGACCCTGAACCCGACCCGGGTTCGGCTCACTGTCGAGGTGCCCTTCGAGGAGCTCAAGGACAGCCTCGACGCGGCGTACAAGAAGATCAACCAGCAGGTCACGGTGAAGGGCTTCCGCAAGGGCAAGATCCCGGCCCGAGTCATCGACCAGCGGTTCGGCCGCGGTGCGGTTCTGGAGGAGGCGGTCAACGACGCGCTTCCGAAGTTCTACACCGACGCGGTCAACGAGGCGGAGCTGAACCCGCTCGGCCAGCCCGAGGTCGACATCACGGAGCTGAAGGACGGCGAGACGCTGAACTTCACCGCCGAGGTCGACATCCGCCCCGCCATCGAGATCCCGGACTACTCCGGCATCGAGATCGAGGTGGACGCCGTCGAGGTCAGCGACGAGGACGTCGAGAAGGCGGTGGAGCAGCTCCGCGAGCGCTTCGCCTCCACCTCCCCGGTCGAGCGTGCCGCCGAGGACGGCGACGTGGTCACCCTCGACCTGCAGGCCAAGGTCGACGGCGAGGTCCTCGAGGACGGCGTCGCCGACGGCGTCTCCTACACCATCGGCTCCGGCGAGCTGCTGGAAGGCATCGACGACGCCGTCAAGGGCGTGGAGGCCGGTGGCGAGGCCACCTTCACCTCCGAGCTCAAGGGCGGCTCGGCGGCCGGCAAGGAGGCCGAGGTCACCGTCAAGGTCACCCAGGTCGCCAAGCGCGAGCTGCCCGAGCTCGACGACGACTTCGCCCAGCTCGCGTCGGAGTTCGACACGCTGGAGGAGCTGAAGGCCGACAGCCGCAAGCGCCTGGCCAACACCAAGCAGTACGACCAGGCCACGCAGGCCCAGGAGCGCGTGCTCGACAAGCTCCTCGAGCTGGTCGAGGTCCCCGTCCCCGAGAAGCTCCTCGAGGACGAGGTCAACACCCGCAAGCACAACCTGCAGCACCACCAGCTCGGCCAGATGGGCCTGGACCTCGAGAAGTACCTGGAGCTCCAGGGCAAGACCGTCGAGGAGTTCGAGGCCGAGACCCGCGAGGCCGCGGTCAAGGGCATCAAGACCCAGTTCGTCCTCGACGAGCTGGTCAAGCAGGAGAAGCTCAACGTCAGCCAGGAGGAGCTCACCGAGCACCTCATGCGCCGCGCCGCCTCCTCCGGCATGTCCCCCGACCAGTTCGCCCAGGCCGTCGTCGAGCAGGGCCAGGTCCCGCTCCTCGTCGGCGAGGTCGCCCGCGGCAAGGCCCTGGCCGTCGTGGTCGAGAAGGCCACGGTCAAGGACACCAACGGCGAGATCGTCGACCTCGATGACGAGGAGGACGACGCGGAGGCCACGGAGGCCGCCGCCGAGTCCGCCGACGCCGAGTCCGGTGACGACAAGGCCGAGGACAAGGCCGCGGAGAAGACCGAGGGCTGAGCCCCACGGCACCTGTGACGCCGTAACGACGGGCCCCGAGACGCGTTCGCCTCTCGGGGCCCGTCGGGTTGTACGCCCGGGGGTGCGGAGCGCGGGGCCTGTGTCGACGTGCGGCCCCGCCCCGTGGGCGCGCCCGGCGCCCAGCATCCAGCGCCCGGCGCCCGGCACCCAGCGCCTGGGACTCGGCCACGGAGCACCCGGGGCTGCTCCCGACCGGCGTCGCCACGGCGTGCCGCACCCCGCTCACCCAGCGGAGCGACATGCGCTCACAGCGAACACCCGCGGAACCGGGATGGCACCGCAGGGCCTGCGCGTTAGGGTCCATGAATACGAGGGCAGGGGAGTCCCCGAAACCGGCCGGACGGCCCCGAGCCCCGGCAGAACACGTGAGACGGCCCGGCGCCGTCGTAAGACGAGCAGGTGGATACGTGACGAATCTGATGCCCTCCGCCGCCGGCGAGCCCTCCATCGGTGGTGGCCTCGGCGACCAGGTCTACAACCGGCTGCTCGGCGAGCGGATCATCTTCCTCGGCCAGCCGGTCGACGACGACATTGCCAACAAGATCACCGCACAGCTGTTGCTCCTTGCCGCCGACCCGGACAAGGACATCTTCCTGTACATCAACAGCCCCGGCGGTTCGATCACGGCCGGCATGGCGATCTACGACACCATGCAGTACATCAAGAACGACGTGGTGACGATCGCCATGGGCCTGGCGGCCTCGATGGGTCAGTTCCTGCTCAGCGCCGGCACCCCGGGCAAGCGCTTCGCGCTCCCGAACGCCGAGATCCTGATCCATCAGCCCTCCGCCGGCCTGGCCGGCTCCGCCTCGGACATCAAGATCCACGCCGAGCGGCTGCTGCACACCAAGAAGCGCATGGCGGAGCTCACGTCCCAGCACACCGGTCAGACGATCGAGCAGATCACCCGCGACTCGGACCGCGACCGCTGGTTCGACGCCTTCGAGGCCAAGGAGTACGGCCTCGTCGACGACGTCATCACCACGGCCGCCGGCATGCCGGGCGGCGGCGGCACGGGGGCCTGAGCCGCTCCCCGCGGGCCTCCCGGGTCTCCCGGGCCCCGCGGAGCCGAGCCCAGCCCCCGCGGGCCCAGCGCGCCCGTCCAGCCGGCCCCGAGCCGACTGCCTCAGCCCCTTCCCAGGAGACACTGTGAACGACTTCCCCGGCAGCGGCCCGCACGACCGCATGCGTGCCGAGTACACCGGCCCCTCCGCCGAGTCCCGCTACGTGATCCCGCGCTTCGTCGAGCGCACTTCCCAGGGCGTTCGCGAGTACGACCCGTACGCGAAGCTCTTCGAGGAGCGGGTGATCTTCCTCGGCGTCCAGATCGACGACGCCTCCGCCAACGACGTCATGGCGCAGCTGCTGTGCCTGGAGTCGATGGACCCGGACCGGGACATCTCGATCTACATCAACAGCCCCGGCGGCTCCTTCACCGCGCTCACGGCCATCTACGACACGATGCAGTTCGTGAAGCCCGACATCCAGACGGTCTGCATGGGCCAGGCCGCCTCCGCCGCCGCGATCCTGCTGGCCGCCGGCACGCCGGGCAAGCGCATGGCGCTGCCGAACGCCCGCGTGCTGATCCACCAGCCGTACAGCGAGACCGGCCGCGGCCAGGTCTCCGACCTGGAGATCGCGGCCAACGAGATCCTCCGGATGCGCGCGCAGCTGGAGGAGATGCTGGCCAAGCACTCCACGACGCCGGTCGAGAAGATCCGCGACGACATCGAGCGCGACAAGATCCTCACGGCCGAGGACGCCCTGGCCTACGGCCTGGTCGACCAGATCATCTCCACCCGGAAGATGAACAACGAGTCGGTTCGCTGACACGGAGCGGGTATCGTCTGCTGCTCCTTGGCACGGTCCACGTCAAAGTGAACCGTGCCAAGGGGGGCCCGGACGGGGGGCCCGGCAAGGTACCGTCGGACATAAGGCAGCACCAGGAGTCCGCCGGCCGTTGACGTGATGTCGGCGGCCGGGAGTCTCCCAGGCGAAGGGGAAGCACACCGTGGCACGCATCGGTGACGGCGGCGATCTGCTCAAGTGCTCGTTCTGCGGCAAGAGCCAGAAGCAGGTCAAGAAGCTCATCGCAGGGCCCGGCGTGTACATCTGCGACGAGTGCATCGACCTCTGCAACGAGATCATCGAGGAGGAGCTGGCCGAGACCAGCGAGGTGCGCTGGGAGGAGCTCCCCAAGCCCCGCGAGATCTACGAGTTCCTCGACGGGTACGTCGTCGGCCAGGAAGCCGCCAAGAAGGCGCTCTCCGTCGCGGTGTACAACCACTACAAGCGCGTCCAGGCCGGTGAGAACGGCGGCGCCCAAAGCCGCGAGGACGCCATCGAGTTGGCGAAGTCCAACATCCTGCTGCTGGGCCCCACCGGCTCCGGCAAGACCCTCCTCGCCCAGACCCTGGCGCGCATGCTGAACGTCCCCTTCGCGATCGCCGACGCCACGGCGCTCACCGAGGCGGGGTACGTCGGCGAGGACGTCGAGAACATCCTGCTCAAGCTGATCCAGGCGGCGGACTACGACGTCAAGAAGGCCGAGACCGGGATCATCTACATCGACGAGATCGACAAGGTCGCGCGGAAGAGTGAAAATCCTTCGATCACGCGCGACGTCAGCGGCGAGGGCGTCCAGCAGGCCCTGTTGAAGATCCTCGAGGGCACCACGGCCTCCGTCCCGCCGCAGGGCGGCCGCAAGCACCCGCACCAGGAGTTCATCCAGATCGACACGACGAACGTGCTGTTCATCGTGGGCGGTGCCTTCTCGGGCCTGGAGAAGATCATCGAGGGCCGGGCCGGCGCCAAGGGCATCGGCTTCGGCGCGACGATCCTCTCCAAGCGGGAGCTGGAAGCCAAGGACCAGTTCGAGTCCGTCATGCCCGAGGACCTGGTCAAGTTCGGCATGATCCCCGAGTTCATCGGCCGGCTCCCCGTCATCACCTCGGTCCACAACCTCGACCGCGAGGCCCTGCTCCAGATCCTGGTCGAGCCGCGCAACGCGCTCGTCAAGCAGTACGAGCGCCTCTTCGAACTCGACGGCGTCGAGCTGGAGTTCGAGCGCGAGGCGCTGGAGGCCATCGCCGACCAGGCCATCCTCCGCCAGACCGGCGCTCGCGGCCTGCGCGCCATCATGGAGGAAGTCCTCCAGGGCGTCATGTACGAGGTCCCCTCGCGCAAGGACGTCGCCCGCGTCGTCATCACGGCCGACGTGGTCCTCTCCAACGTCAACCCGACGCTGATTCCGCGGGATTCGCGGGGGCGGGGCCCGGGGGAGCAGAAGACGGCGTAGCCGTCACCGCACGAAGCAGCACGCGGGAGGGGCCCGGTCGACCGACCGGGCCCCTCCCGCGTAGCCGTACCGGCGTCAGGCCTTGACGCGGACTTCCTTGCGGAGCTTGGCGGCAATGTCGGCCGCCGTCTCCGGATCGCCGCCCTTGCCCGCCGCGATGTCGAGGATGTTCATCGGCATGACCCAGCCGAGCGTGCTGTGGTCACCCCAGATGCAGTACGTCATCTTCATCTTCTTCGGTTCGTTCGCGCCGCCGCTGGAGTTGTCCACCTCGGCCTGCTGGCACTTGAGGATCGCGCCCTCCAGGGATTCCGGTTCGTACACCTTCGGTTCGCCCTGCAGCGTGACGTCCTCGTCGCTGCCGCCCTTCTCGCTCTCCTTCTTCATGTGGGCGAACATCGCGTCGACAGCCTTCTCGGGGTCGTCGATGGTGCCGTAGACGCCGGCGAACACGAGCTGCTTGCTGGCCAGCGGGTTCTCCTCGTTCTTCGCCTGGTACGAGGCGCTGACGTCCTTGGCGTCCTTCACCCCCCAGGACTCGGCGTCCTTGAGGTCGCTCTCGTCCATGGTGCCGCCGTCGCTGCTGTCCTTCTCGTACTCACCGAGCACCGTCGCCGGAGTCGTCAGCTTGTGCGGGCCGTCGTCGGCGATGTCCGAGCCGCCGCCGCTCCCGCTGCCGCCGATCACGAAGTACGCCCCCACACCGATCGCCGCCACGACGGCGACCGCGCCGATGATCAGGCCCGTCTTCTTCTTGCCGCCGCCCGGGGCGGGGGGCTGGGGCATGCCGTACGGGGGCTGGCCGGGCGGCTGCTGCCCGTACGGAGGCTGCTGGCCGTACGGCGGCTGCTGCTGGCCGTACGGGGGAGTCTGCGGCGGGACGCCGCCCTGCTGGGGCTGCTGCGGGTAGCCGTAGCCCGGCTGCGCGGGCGGGGGCGTCTGCTGGGGGTAGCCGTAGCCGGGCTGGGGGGCCTGCGGCGGCTGCTGGCCGTACGGTCCCGGCTGGCCGTACGGTCCGGGCTGCTGGGGCTGCCCGCCGTACGGGCCCGGCTGGTTGTGACTCATTACTGGGTTCCCCTCCAGATGCTTACGTGGTGCTGACATCCTGACCCAGACCTGGCGTGCGCAGGTCACCGGGGGCCGCACCGTTACAAACGAAACGCGTTTCGGGACAGGACCGTGACGCCCTTAAACTGACCCCCGTGACCGAGAACTCTCAGCAGCCGCAGCCAGCACCCACCACCGAACTGCCGACCCAGTACACGCCGGCCGAGGTAGAGGGGAAGCTGTACGAGCGCTGGGTGGAACGGGGTTACTTCGAGGCGGACGCGGACAGCGACAAGCCGCCGTACACCGTCGTCATCCCGCCGCCGAACGTCACGGGCAGCCTGCACCTCGGGCACGCCTTCGAGCACACGCTCATCGACGCCCTCACCCGCCGCAAGCGCATGCAGGGCTACGAGACGCTGTGGCAGCCCGGCATGGACCACGCCGGCATCGCCACGCAGAACGTCGTCGAGCGGGAGCTGGCCAAGGAGGGCAAGTCCCGGCACGACCTCGGCCGTGAGGCCTTCGTCGAGCGGGTCTGGCAGTGGAAGGCCGAGTCCGGCGGGCAGATCGGCGGGCAGATGCGCCGCCTCGGCGACGGTGTCGCATGGTCGCGTGAGCGCTTCACGATGGACGAGGGCCTGTCCCAGGCCGTCCAGACCATCTTCAAGCGGCTCTACGACGACGAGCTGATCTACCGCGCCGAGCGCATCATCAACTGGTGCCCGCGCTGCCTGACCGCGATCTCCGACATCGAGGTCGAGTACCAGGACGACGACGGCGAGCTCGTCTCCATGAAGTACGGCGACGGGGACGACACCCTCGTCGTCGCCACCACCCGTGCCGAGACGATGCTCGGCGACACGGCCGTCGCCGTCCACCCCGAGGACGAGCGCTACAAGCACCTCGTCGGCAAGCTCATCAAGCTCCCGCTCACCGACCGCTCCATCCCGGTCGTCGCCGACGAGCACGTCGACCCCGAATTCGGTACCGGCGCCGTCAAGGTGACGCCCGCCCACGACCCGAACGACTTCGAGATCGGCCGGCGTCACGACCTGCCCGCCATCGCGGTCATGGACGAGCACGCCGTCATCACCGTCCACGGCCCCTTCCAGGGCCTGGACCGGCTGGAGGCCCGTTCGGCCATCGTCGCCGCGCTGCGCGCCGAGGGCCGGATCGTCGCCGAGAAGCGGCCGTACGTCCACAGCGTCGGCCACTGCTCGCGCTGCAAGACCACCATCGAGCCGCGCCTGTCCATGCAGTGGTGGGTCAAGGTCGGCCCGCTGGCGAAGGCCGCCGGTGACGCCGTCCGCGACGGCCGCGTCAAGATCCATCCGCAGGAGATGGAGAAGCGGTACTTCGACTGGGTCGACAACCTCCACGACTGGTGCATCTCGCGCCAGCTGTGGTGGGGCCACCGGATCCCGGTCTGGTACGGCCCGGAGGGTGAGGTCGTCTGCGTCGGTCCCGACGAGGAGCCGCCGAGCGGTGAGGGCTGGCACCAGGACTCCGACGTCCTGGACACCTGGTTCTCCTCCGGCCTGTGGCCGTTCTCCACGCTCGGCTGGCCGGAGCAGACCGACTCGCTCGCGAAGTTCTACCCGAACTCCGTCCTGGTCACCGGCTACGACATCCTCTTCTTCTGGGTCGCCCGGATGATGATGTTCGGCCTGTACGCGATGGACGGCACCCCGCCGTTCCACACCATCGCCCTGCACGGCATGGTCCGTGACCAGAACGGCAAGAAGATGTCCAAGTCCTTCGGGAACGTCGTGAACCCGCTGGACTGGATGGACAAGTACGGCTCCGACGCGCTCCGCTTCACCCTCGCGCGCGGCGCCAACCCGGGCGTCGACGTCCCGATCGGCGAGGACTGGGTCCAGGGCTCCCGGAACTTCACCAACAAGATCTGGAACGCCACCCGCTTCGCCCTGATGAACGGCGCGACGGTCGAGGGCCCGCTGCCGGACGCGTCGAGGATGTCCTCGACCGACCGCTGGATCCTGTCCCGGCTCAACTCGGTGGTCGCCGAGGTCGACGCGTACTACGAGGACTACCAGTTCGCGAAGCTGTCCGAGGCCCTGTTCCACTTCGCCTGGGACGAGGTCTTCGACTGGTACGTCGAGCTGTCCAAGACGACGTTCCAGGCGGGCGGCGAGGCCGCCGAGATCAGCAAGCGCGTCCTGGGCGAGGTCCTCGACGTGACGCTGAGGCTGCTGCACCCGGTCGTTCCGTTCGTCGCCGACACGCTGTGGACCACGCTCACCGGCGGCGAGTCGGTCGTCATCGCCGAGTGGCCGACCGACTCCGGTTTCCGTGACGAGGCCGCGGAGCGGGAGATCGGGGCGGTCCAGTCGGTGGTCACCGAGGTTCGCCGTTTCCGCCACGACCAGGGCCTCCAGCCCGGCCAGCGGGTCCCGGCCCGGCTGACCCTCGACGGCACGGCGCTGGCCCCGCACGAGGCGGCCGTCCGGCAACTGCTGCGGCTCCAGCCGGAGGGCGACGGCTTCACGGCCACGGCGACCCTGCCGGTGGCGGGTGCCGAGGTCGCCCTCGACCTCTCCGGCGTGATCGACGTCGCGGCGGAGCGCAAGCGCCTGGCCAAGGACCTCGCCGCCGCCGAGAAGGAGAAGGCCCAGGCCACGGCCAAGCTCGGCAACGAGGCGTTCCTCGCCAAGGCGCCGGACCACGTCGTGGACAAGATCCGGGGGCGGCTGGCCAAGGCGGACGAGGACATCGCGCGGATCGCCGCGCAGCTCGACCGGCTGCCGGAGGCGTAGACGCCGATACCCCGATACGCCGATACCCCGATGAAGGCTCCCGGTGCCGTTGCAGGCGCCGGGAGCCTTCACGTCCCTTGAGGGGCGCGGGGAACCGCGCGACCAGCCACATCGCGCGTGCACTCGCCCCAGAACATCAGCCACCCCACTCCGTGGGCGTCCCGTCGGCCGACCTCCGTAGACTGGTGCCCGTGAGCGACATCCCCGGCCAGAACGACCAGCCCGACCCCTCCGACTCCACCAGCGACTTCGACGAGATCATCGCGGCGGAGACCACCCGCGACCCCGACCTCGCCGTCATCGAGGCCGGCAGCCGCACCCTCCGCACCCAGGGCGGCCCCCCGCAGGCCGACATCCCCACGCGTCCCGAGGACCCCGAGGTGGACAAGGCCCTGCGCGAGGTGGAGGCAGAGCTCGCCACCCGCTGGGGCGAGACCAAGCTGGAGCCCTCCGTCGCCCGGATCGCCGCGCTGATGGACGTACTGGGGGACCCGCAGCGGTCGTACCCGTCCATCCACATCACGGGGACCAACGGCAAGACCACCACCGCCCGCATGATCGAGGCCCTGCTCGGCGCCTTCGAGCTGCGCACCGGGCGGTACACCTCGCCGCACGTGCAGTCGGTCACCGAGCGCATCAGCCTGGACGGGGCGCCGATCGCCGCCGAGCGGTTCATCGAGACCTACGAGGACATCAAGCCGTACGTCGAGATGGTGGACGCCCGGCAGGAGCACCGGCTGTCCTTCTTCGAGGTGCTGACCGGCATGGCGTACGCCGCCTTCGCCGACGCGCCCGTGGACGTGGCCGTCGTCGAGGTCGGGATGGGCGGCTCCTGGGACGCGACCAACGTCATCGACGGGGACGTCGCCGTCGTCACCCCCATCGACCTGGACCACACCGACCGGCTCGGCGAGACGCCCGGCGCGATCGCGACCGAGAAGGCCGGCATCGTCAAGCAGGACGCCACCGTGATCCTGGCCCAGCAGCCGGTGGACGCCGCGCAGGTCATGCTGAAGAAGGCCGTGGACGTCAACGCGACCGTGGCGCGCGAGGGCCTGGAGTTCGGTGTCGTCGCCCGGCAGGTCGCCGTCGGCGGGCAGCTGATGACCCTGCGCGGGCTCGGCGGCGAGTACACCGAGGTCTACCTGCCGCTGCACGGCGCCCACCAGGCGCACAACGCGGCGGTCGCGCTGGCCGCCGTCGAGGCGTTCTTCGGCGTCGGGGCGCAGCGTCCCGAGCCGCTGGACATCGACACCGTGCGCAAGGCCTTCGCCGCCGTCGCGTCACCGGGGCGGATGGAGGTGGTGCGGCGCTCGCCGACCGTGGTGCTGGACGCCGCGCACAATCCGGCCGGCGCCCGGGTCACCGCCGAGGCGGTCGGGGAGGCCTTCCAGTTCAGCCGGCTCATCGGCGTGGTGGGCGCGAGCGGCGACAAGAACGTGCGGGGCCTCCTCGAGGCCTTCGAGCCGGTCTTCGCCGAGGTCGTCGTCACCCAGAACTCCAGCCACCGCGCGATGGACGCCGACGAACTGGCCGGAATCGCCGTCGAGGTGTTCGGCGAGGACCGCGTCCAGGTCGAGCCGCGGCTGCCGGACGCCCTGGAGGCCGCGATCACGCTGGCCGAGGAGGAGGGCGAGTTCGCGGGCGGCGGTGTGCTCGTCACCGGTTCCGTCATCACCGTCGGCGAGGCCCGACTGCTCCTCGGGAGGGGCTGAGAAACCGTGCGTACGCTCTGTGCTTCTACTCTGATCGGCGAGTTCTTCGTGATCGGCTTCGCCGGACTGGTCGCCATGAAGGACCCGGACCTGTCCGTGACGACGGTGTGGACGGTCAGCGGCATCGCGATGTTCCTGTGCGTGGCGCTGTGCGGCGCGGTCACCCGGCCGGGCGGCATCGCCTTCGGCTGGGCACTGCAGGTCGCCCTGATCGCCTCCGGCTTCGTCGTGCCGTCCATGTTCTTCCTGGGCGCGATCTTCGCCGCCCTGTGGTGGGCCTCCGTGCACTACGGGCGGAAGATCGACGAGGCCAAGGCGAGATTCGCGGCCCAGGCCGAGACCTCCGCGCCCGACGCCGCCTGAGTCGCTTGAGGCTGCTGCGCGCCGATGCTGCTTGAGCCGCTTGAGGCTGCTGCGTGCCGATGCTGCCCGAGCCGCTCGAGCCCGCGCACCCGACGCCGCGCGAGCCCGCGCGTTCGATGCTGCCCGAGCCGGCTGAGCCCGTGCGTTCGACGCCGCCCGAGCCCTCCCGCCCCGGCGCCGGCCGAGGGCCCGGCTGACGCTGCGTGACAGGCGCCGCGACACGCCCGGTAACCTCAGTCATCACTTCGCACAACCGCACATCTCCAAGGAGCCCGTCGTGACCCAGCGCAGCCTCGTCCTCCTCAAGCCCGACGCCGTCCGTCGCGGCCTGACCGGCGAGATCATCAGCCGTATCGAGCGCAAGGCCGGCTGGCAGATCACCGCGCTGGAACTGCGCACCCTGGACGCCGGGACGCTGGAGCAGCACTACGGCGAGCACAAGGGCAAGCCCTTCTACGAGCCGCTGGTCGAGTTCATGGCGTCCGGCCCGGTCGTCGCCATGGTCGTCGAGGGCGAGCGGGTCATCGAGGGCGTGCGCGCGCTGGCCGGCCCGACCGACCCGATCGCCGCCGCCCCCGGCTCCATCCGCGGGGACTTCGGCGTGATCGTCCGGGAGAACCTCATCCACGCCTCCGACTCCGAGGAGTCCGCCGAGCGTGAGCTGAAGATCTTCTTCCCGGGACGGGTCTGAGGCCTCGACGCCTCCTTCCGGACACGCCGGACGAGTCTTTTTTCTGACGCCACGTCAGCCGAATGGCCCGCAGCGGACCAGGGCGGTCGCGTAAAAGCGACCGCCCTGTGGCATATGCGCGCCTGATCGGGGGAACGGATACCCCCGTTGGCCCGTCTCCACAAGCGAGGCAGTGCGCCATCTGCTGACAATGGCGAAGACCCTCGCGCAGTGTTCGCGAAAGCGCGTCTACGATGGAAGCCTCCACGCGTCACTGCACCCACTTCGCCTACCTGAAAAGCCCTCAAAAGCTCCCGGGAAGGCCAGTCGAATCCTGATGGGGAACTCAATGTCGTTCATCGGCCGTGACATGGCTGTCGACCTCGGGACCGCCAACACGCTGGTGTACGTCAGGGGTCGCGGGATCGTACTCAACGAGCCGTCCGTCGTCGCGATCAACACCAATACCGGTGGCATCCTCGCGGTCGGCGCCGAAGCGAAGAAGATGATCGGGCGCACGCCCGGCAACATCGTTGCCGTGCGCCCGTTGAAGGACGGCGTCATCGCCGACTTCGAGATCACCGAGCGGATGCTCCGCTACTTCATCCTGAAGATCCACAAGCGGCGGTATCTGGCTCGTCCGCGGGTCGTCGTCTGTGTGCCCTCGGGCATCACCGGTGTCGAGCGCCGCGCCGTCATCGAGGCGTCGTCCCAGGCCGGCGCCCGGCAGGTGCACATCATCGAGGAGCCCATGGCCGCGGCCATCGGCTCCGGCCTGCCGGTCCACGAGGCCACGGGCAACATGGTGGTGGACATCGGCGGCGGCACCACGGAGGTCGCGGTCATCTCGCTCGGCGGCATCGTCACCGCCCAGTCCATCCGCGTCGCGGGTGACGAACTGGACAACGCCATCATCCAGCATGTGAAGAAGGAGTACAGCCTTCTGCTGGGTGAGCGCACGGCCGAACAGATCAAGATCACGATCGGTTCGGCGTACGACCTCGACTCCGACGAGCACACCGAAATCCGCGGCCGGGACCTCGTGTCCGGGCTGCCCAAGACCGTCGTCATCTCCGCCGCCGAAGTGCGCAAGGCGATCGAGGAGCCGGTCAACGCGATCGTCGACGCCGTCAAGACCACCCTCGACAAGTGTCCGCCGGAGCTGTCCGGCGACATCATGGACCGGGGCATCGTCCTGACCGGCGGCGGCGCGCTGCTGCGCGGGCTCGACGAACGGCTGCGCCGGGAGACCGGGATGCCGATCCACATCGCCGAGGACCCGCTCGACAGCGTCGCGCTCGGCTCCGGCAAGTGCGTCGAGGAGTTCGAGGCGCTCCAGCAGGTGCTGGACGCCCAGCCCCGCAGATGACGTAACACTTCGGTTCCGCCGTACGAGACGATCTCCTCTCGTGCGGCGGATCGTTGATATAGAGGCTTCAGTACCGTGAGTGCCGCTGGTACCGCGCTTGTTACCTCACGTACTGGATCTCCTGAATTCCTGAACACCGCCACGTAATTCCCGAATTCGACGAGGAAGGCACGGCCGCCGCACGTGAGGGACACGAAAGAGAGCCGGCTGCTCCTGGTGCTGCTGATCGCCATCGCGTTCGCGCTGATCACGGTGGACATCCGCGGTGGGGAGGACTCACCGGTCGACGGTGCCCGGCAGGCCGCGGCCACCGTCTTCGGCCCGATCGAGAACGGAGTGTCGTCCGCGGTCGACCCGGTCGGCAACGCGGTCTCCGCGATCCGCGACTCCGGTGACCGGCACGACCGCCTCGCCGAACTGGAGACGCAGAACGCGGCCCTGAAGGCGAAACTCGGCAGCGACGAGCGCGGCCGCAGCCGCCTGAAGCAGTTCGACAAGATGCTCGGGCTCGCCGGCGCCGGCCAGTACGGCATCAAGGGCGCCCAGGTCATCGCCATAGGAGCGGCCCAGGGCTTCTCCTGGACCATCACCATCGACGCCGGCGCGAACGACGGCCTCGAGCGCGACATGACCGTCCTCAACGGCGACGGCCTCGTCGGCCGCGTGACCACCGTCGGCCCGAACACCGCCACCGTGCTGCTCGCCAACGACCCCGATTTCACCGTCGGCACCCGGATGGAGGCCGGCGACGAACTCGGCTTCGCCTCCGGTCAGGGCGGGCGGCCCCTGCGCGTCGAACTCCTCAACGGCAAGGCCGACGTCAAGAAGGGCGACCGCCTGGTCACCTTCGGCTCCCAGGCCGACAAGCCGTTCGTACCCGGCGTGCCCGTCGGCGTCGTCTCCCGCGTCGACCCCTCCGGCGGCGACCTGACCCGCACCCTCGACGTCACACCGTTCGTCAGCTTCACCAAGCTCGACATCGTCGGCGTCGTCGTCCAGGCACCGCAGAAGGACCCGCGCGACACGGTGCTCCCGGACAAGCCGAAGCCGCAGCCCACGCCGACCGTGACGGTGACCGTGACCCCGTCCGCCGGGGCTCCTGCCGACGGCCAGTCGTCGACCGGAGAGAACGAGCAGACCGAGCAGACCGAGCAGTAGGAGTTCTCACCCCATGCGTGTCAACCGGATCCTGCTGTCCGTCTCCCTGGTCGCCGTCGCCCTGGTGCTCCAGGTGAGCGTCCTCGCCCGCCTCCACCTCCCCGGCGCCGTCCCCGACCTGCTGCTCCTCACCGTCCTCGGCCTCGCCCTGGTCTACGGCCACGTCGGCGGCGCCCTCGTCGGTTTCGGCGCCGGACTGCTCGCCGACCTCGCCCCGCCCGCCGACCACGCCGCCGGCCGCTACGCCCTCGTCCTCTGCGTCGTCGGCTACCTCGCCGGCCTCGCCAAACCGGAGAATGGCCGGCTCAAGTCGGCCACCGGCCCCATGGCCGTCGTGGTCGTCGCCGCCATCGGCACCACCCTGCTCTACGCCGGCGTCGGCGCCCTCGTCGGAGACACCGCCGCCCGCCATGTCGGCCTGCCCAGCCTGGTGTTCACCGCCGCCCTGTACGACCTGCTGCTCGCGCCCTTCGTCGTCCCCGGCATCATGGCCCTGGCCAGACGCGCCGAGAACGACCCACTGGCCGACACCAACTCCGCCGGCCAGAACACCGACATCGCCTCCGGCTGGCTCTCCGGCGGCACCGGCCTGCGCATCGGCGGCCAGCGCAACGGACTGCGGGTGAAGGCGGCGCGAGCGCGGGTCGCCCGGGCCGGACGCATCAAGGGGGTCAAGCGGCTGTGACGCGGCACCACACGACGAGTACGCACTTCGCGAGGGGGAGGAAGCCGCAGTGACGAACGCCCACCCGTCGCCCACCACCACCCTCGACCGAATGGGCCGCGCCCATGACTAACATCCCCGAGACCGGCCGCAGCACCCGTGTCCAGACCCGGCTCGTCGTCATCCAGATCCTCGTCCTCTCCCTCCTCGCCACCCTCGGAGGCCGGCTCTGGTACCTCCAGGTCCGCCAGGGCGACGAGTACGCCGAAGAAGCCTCCGGGAACCACGTCCAGCAGGTCGTCCAGCCCGCGCCCCGCGGCTCGATCCTGGACGCCCGCGGCGTGGCGCTCGCCGACAACGAGACCCGGCTCGTCGTCTCCGCCTCCCGCACCGACCTGCTGAAGATGAAGGACGACGGCAAGGCCGTCCTCACCAAGCTCGCCGGCGTCCTCGGCATGAAGCCCCAGGAGGTCATGGACAAGGTCCGGCTGTGCGACGCCGAGACCCCCCAGCCCTGCTGGAACGGCTCGCCCTACCAGCCGATCCCCGTCACCGCCGAGGCCACCCCCAAACAGGCCCTCCAGATCCGCGAGCGCGCCGAGGACTTCCCCGGCATCACCGCCGAACCCGAGGCCCTGCGCCGCTACGCCGGCCCCGGCGGGTCCAACACCGCGCAGGTCCTCGGCTACCTCTCGCCGGTCACCGACGAGGAGATCCAGAAGGCCCAGGACACCGACTCGCCCTTCCTGCGCTCGGACCAGGTCGGCCGCTCCGGCCTGGAACGCCAGTACGACAAGGCGCTGCGCGGCAAGGCCGGCGTCACCCGCTACGAGGTCGACAACCTCGGCCGCGTCATCGGCGAGTCCGAGTCCGACCCCGGCGTGCCCGGCTCCAACCTCGTCACCAGCATCGACGCCCGCGTCCAGCGGGTCGCCGAGTACGAGCTGAACGAGGCGATGAAGGAAGCCCGCAAGCAGTACGACGACAACACCGGCGAGAACTACAAGGCCGACGCCGGCGCCGTCGTGGTCATGGAGGCCAAGACCGGCCGCGTCGTCGCCATGGCCTCCAACCCGGCCTACGACCCCAACGCCTGGGTCGGCGGCATCTCCGCCGCCGACTACAAGGAGATGACCGGCAAGGACTCCAACTACCCGCTGCTCAACCGCGCCACCCAGGGCCAGGCGGCCCCCGGCTCGATCTTCAAGGTGATCTCCACGTCCGCCGCGGTCGAAGCGGGCTACGAATTCGACGGCCGTTACGACTGCTCCAGCTCCTACTCCGTCGGCGGCCAGGTCTTCAAGAACTACGAGTCCGCCAGCTACGGCGCGATCAGCCTCGGCCGCGCCCTGGAACTCTCCTGCGACACCGTCTACTACCGCCTGGCCCACCAGGAGTGGAAGAGGGACGGCGGCAACAAGCCGAAGAACCCCAACGACTACTTCTACAAGGCCGCCCACGACTTCGGCCTCGGCAAGAAGACCGGCATCGACCTCCCCAACGAGGTCACCGGCCGCGTCCCCGACCGGCAGTGGAAGCAGGACTACTGGGAGGCCAACAAGGACGCCTGGTGCAAGTCCGGCAAGAAGGACGGCACCTACGTCGAGAAGCTCGCCTACGAGGGCTGCCTCGAAGGCAACAAGATGCGCGCCGGTGACGCCATCAACTACTCCATCGGCCAGGGCGACACCCTCACCACCCCCATCCAGATGGCCACCATCTACGCCGCCATCTCCAACGGCGGGACCCTGTACGACCCGAGCATCGGCAAGGCGATCGTCAGCCCCGACGGCAAGGAGATCCGCGCGATCGAGCCCGAGGCGCACGGCAAGCTGCCGATAAGCAAGACCACACTGACCAAGATGGACGAAGCCCTCGCCGGCGTCGCCACCCGCGGCACCGCCGCCTGGCGGTTCGCACAGGTCGGCTGGCCCCAGGACAAGATCCCGATGCACGCCAAGACCGGTACGGCCGAGGTCCACGGCAAGCAGACCACCTCCTGGTTCGCCACGTACACCGACGAGTACGCGATCGTCATGACGATCTCCCAGGGCGGCACCGGATCCGGCGCCTCGGGACCCGCCGTCCGCAACATCTACGACGCGCTGTACGGCGTCTCGGACGACGGAGAGATCGACAAGAAGAAGGCACTGCTGCCCGAGCCGCAGGCGAAGCTCCCGACGGTCAAGCCGGACGGGACCATCCCCGCGCCGAAGATCCCCAAGGACGTCGTCAAGGACCTGCTGCCGGACGAGAAGGCATCCCCGGAGGAGGAGTACGCCCCCATCGACGGACAGGAGCAGGGCGCGACGACCCCGACGCAGAACGGGGACAACCGCGACACGCGCCGCCACCGACGACGACGCGGCGGCGGAGACCGGCGCGGCAGCACAAGCCGCGGTGCGGGCCGCGGCGGAAGCCGGAGGGCACGCGCATGACCGGGACCAAGAGCTTCCAGGTCTCCGGATACGGCCCCGAGAAGGCCGGCTGGACCCGGCTCCTCGCCCGCGACTCGATGGCGCGCCGGCTCGACTGGCCGATACTGCTGGCCGCCGTCGCGCTCTCGCTGATGGGCTCGCTGCTCGTCTACTCGGCCACCCGCAACCGCACCGAGCTCAACCAGGGCGACCCGTACTACTTCCTGACCCGGCACCTGCTGAACACCGGCATCGGGCTCGCCCTGATGGTCGGAGTCGTCTGGCTCGGCCACCGCGCCCTGCGCACCGCCGTGCCGGTCCTCTACGGCGCGTCCGTCTTCCTGATCCTGCTGGTACTCACGCCGCTCGGCTCGACCATCAACGGCGCCCACTCCTGGATCAAACTCCCCGGCGGCTTCTCCCTGCAGCCCTCGGAGTTCGTGAAGATCACGATCATCCTCGGCATGGCGATGCTGCTGGCCGCACGCGTCGACGCGGGGGACCGGCCGAACCCGGACCACCGGACCGTGCTCCAGGCCCTGGGCCTGGCCACCGTGCCGATGCTGATCGTGATGCTGATGCCCGACCTCGGCTCGGTCATGGTCATGGTCATCATCGTGCTGGGCGTACTGCTCGCCTCCGGCGCCACCAACCGCTGGGTGTTCGGACTCATCGGCGCCGGAACCGCCGGCGCCCTCGCCGTCTGGCAGCTCGGCATCCTCGACGACTACCAGATCGCCCGTTTCGCCGCCTTCGCCAACCCGGAACTCGACCCCGCGGGCGTCGGCTACAACACCAACCAGGCACGCATCGCCATCGGCTCCGGCGGACTCACCGGCTCCGGCCTGTTCAACGGCTCACAGACCACCGGCCGCTTCGTCCCCGAACAGCAGACCGACTTCGTCTTCACGGTCGCCGGAGAGGAGCTCGGCTTCCTCGGCGCGGGCCTCATCATCGCCCTGCTCGGGGTGGTGCTCTGGCGCGCCTGCAAGATCGCCCGCGAGACCACCGACCTGTACGGGACGGTCGTCGCCGCCGGGATCGTCGCCTGGTTCGCCTTCCAGACCTTCGAGAACATCGGCATGACGCTCGGCATCATGCCGGTCACCGGCCTGCCGCTGCCCTTCGTGTCGTACGGCGGCTCGTCGATGTTCTCCGTGTGGCTGGCGGTCGGGCTGCTCCAGTCGATCACGGTGCAAAGACCGATGTCGGCCTGAGCACGGGGCCGCCGGACAGGGAGGACCGCGGGCGGTACGGGGGACGTGCTCCGCCGGGTTAGGCTGGATGGTCCCCCCTGTCAGCACACAAAGGTCCCGTGAGATGCCTGCCGAAGCCGCCGAGTCTGTGTCTTCCGTGTTTCCGCAGCTCGAAGCTCTGCTCCCGCATGTGCAGAAGCCGATCCAGTACGTCGGCGGAGAGCTCAACTCGACGGTCAAGGAATGGGAATCCTGCGACGTCCGCTGGGCCCTGATGTACCCCGACGCGTACGAGGTCGGTCTGCCCAACCAGGGCGTCATGATCCTCTACGAGGTCCTCAACGAGCAGCAGGGCGTCCTCGCCGAGCGCACCTACAGCGTCTGGCCGGACCTGGAGGCGCTGATGCGGGAGCACTCCGTCCCGCAGTTCACCGTCGACAGCCACCGCCCGGTGAAGGCCTTCGACGTCTTCGGCCTCTCCTTCTCCACGGAGCTCGGCTACACCAACATGCTCGCCGCCCTGGACCTGGCCGGCATCCCGCTGGAGTCCAAGGACCGCGGCATCGACGACCCGGTCGTCCTGGCCGGCGGCCACGCGGCCTTCAACCCCGAGCCGATCGCCGACTTCATCGACTGCGCGGTCATCGGCGACGGCGAGCAGGCCGTCCTGGAGATCACCGCGATCATCCGCGCCTGGAAGGCCGAGGGCCGCCCCGGCGGCCGCGAGGAACTCCTCCTGCGCCTGGCGAAGACCGGCGGGGTCTACGTCCCCGGCTTCTACGACGTCGAGTACCTCCCCGACGGCCGTATCGCCCGCGTCGTCCCCAACCGCTCGGGCGTCCCGTGGCGCGTCTCCAAGCACACCGTCATGGACCTCGACGAGTGGCCTTACCCCAAGCAGCCGCTGGTCCCGCTCGCCGAGACCGTCCACGAACGCATGTCCGTCGAGATCTTCCGCGGCTGCACCCGCGGCTGCCGTTTCTGCCAGGCCGGCATGATCACCCGCCCGGTGCGCGAGCGCTCCATCACCGGCATCGGCGACATGGTCGAGAAGGGCCTGAAGGCCACCGGCTTCGAAGAGGTCGGCCTGCTCTCGCTCTCCTCCGCCGACCACTCGGAGATCGGTGACGTCGCCAAGGGCCTCGCGGACCGGTACGAGGAGGACAAGATCGGCCTGTCCCTCCCCTCCACCCGGGTGGACGCCTTCAACATCGACCTGGCCAACGAGCTGACCCGCAACGGCCGCCGCTCCGGCCTCACCTTCGCCCCCGAGGGCGGCTCCGAGCGCATCCGCAAGGTCATCAACAAGATGGTCTCGGAGGACGACCTCATCCGGACCGTCGCCACGGCCTACGGCAACGGCTGGCGCCAGGTGAAGCTGTACTTCATGTGCGGCCTGCCCACCGAGACCGACGACGACGTCCTCCAGATCGCCGACATGGCCACCCGCGTGATCCAGAAGGGCCGCGAGGTCTCCGGTTCCGGCGACATCCGCTGCACGGTCTCGATCGGCGGCTTCGTCCCCAAGCCCCACACCCCCTTCCAGTGGTCCCCGCAGCTCTCCTCCGAGGAGACGGACGCCCGCCTGCAGAAGCTCCGCGACAAGATCCGCGGCGACAAGAAGTACGGCCGCTCCATCGGCTTCCGCTACCACGACGGCAAGCCCGGCATCGTCGAGGGCCTCCTCTCCCGCGGCGACCGCCGCATCGGCGCCGTCATCCGCGCCGTCTACGACGACGGCGGCCGCTTCGACGGCTGGCGCGAGCACTTCTCCTACGACCGCTGGATGGCCTGCGCCGACAAGGCCCTGGAGCCCTTCGGCGTCGACGTCGACTGGTACACCACCCGCGAGCGCGGCTACGAGGAGGTCCTTCCCTGGGACCACCTCGACTCGGGCCTCGACAAGGAATGGCTCTGGGAGGACTGGCAGGACGCCCTCGACGAGACCGAGGTCGACGACTGCCGCTGGACGCCTTGCTTCGACTGCGGGGTGTGCCCCCAGTTCGACACATGGCCACAAACGGGCCCGACGGGCAAGAAGCTATTGCCGCTGACGGTCAAGAAGTCCGACTGACCAGCGGAAACGGGGGCTGTGGGATGAGCGAGCCGCTGCACCGCATTGCTGACGCTGTGGCTGACGTCACAGAGACGGATGCGGTGGCAGTGCTGACCTCGCTCGGCTTGCAGAAGGATCGGCGTCAGCCGGCGAAGAAGGCGCTGAGAATGCCACTGCCGCCGCCTGGTGCCCCTTCAGGCGTCTCCTCGGACGTGGAGTGGATGTGAGGAATAGACACCCTCAAAGGTCAGCTTGGCCTGAAACAACAGGCGGGCGGGCCTTCGGGGGTGTCTTGATCGGGTGATCCAGCGGGTCCTGGCGAGCATTTGGCAGCGACTGCCCGCAGGCTGCCGCTGAGTCAGAGGACCTCGGTCTGCTGCGGGGTCACGCAGTGGGAGTACTCGCCAACCTGCACGATGTAGCCCTTCGGCGGCTCCAAGGACGTCGTCCGCCAGATCCCGGTAACCTCCCCGACAGCTTCCGTCGTCGCGCCTGGTCTGTCCGACTCCAAGCGGATTCGGACGCGGGTTCCTTCGGGTAGGTCGCTGCAATAGCGGGGCGGCATGTCGGGGTGAAGACCTCCCCGGGAGACCAAAAACTCCGACCGCAGCCTCCAGGGACTGCCGTCCTCGGTCTCCACCGCGTAGAGCGGTCCTACACGACCGTCACGCTCATCCTGCTCGATGACACACGCGACGACCACACCGCGGCTGCCTATGATCTCCGGCCCAAGCCAGCCCAATTTCGGAATTGGTGGATGTGGCGTCGTCAGTTCCACCATCTCGCCATAGACCAGCGCGGCCTGCTCGGGCCAGGGAGTCTCGTCCAACAGCCACTCATGCTCGACGGTCATGATCCCCTCCTGTTCATGGCCTGGGCAAACCACCACACCATAACGACGCGGTGTCCGGGCAGAGAGCGGTCTGGCCAGTTCTCCCATCGGGCCCTCATGAGGCTCGGGCCATAGGGGCGGCAACCACTGTCACATCGGATCTACTCGTCTAGGCAGGGCGCGGACCACGTCGTGAACGGTAGTGCGGCACATCGAAGTGCACGCCGCTGAAGGCACCTCGGTCGCTACATGCTCGACTTGTGTGAGCGAGTGTGCCCCCAGTTCGACACATGGCCACAAACGGGCCCGACGGGCAAGAAGCTGCTGCCGCTGACGGTGAAGAAGTCCGGCTGACCAGCTGAAACGGGGCTGTGGGATGAGCGATCCGCTCCACCGCATCGCTGAGGCTGTGGATGACGTCACAGAGCCGGATGCGGTGACGCTGCTGACCGCGCTCGGCTTGCAGAGGGATCGGCGGCAGCCGGCGAAGAAGGCGCTGAGAACGCCACTGCCGCCGCCTGGCGTCCCTTCGGAAGTCTCGTCGGACGTGGAGTGGGTGTGAGGGATGGAGCCGGGGCCCCGCGGTGACCTGACGGCAGGATCAGGTACATCCAACCGAAGTGACACCCCCAGCCGGCCAGGTGACCATCCGCGTCAGCGGATCACTTTGATGCTCGGTAGTGGGTGCTCCCACTTGCCAGTCAGCTCGATGAGGACTTGGCGCGCGAGATGCCGGGCCTGGCTCCACCCGGCGTCGCTGGCCAGTGCATTCCGTGTCCATCGGTTGGCCTGTACGTAACCACTCATATCGGCGAGTAGCACGTCGATTTCTTGGAGCTGGGCAGCGGCGTTCCTGCTGATCTGATGGCGCTCCACCAACCTGTTGGCCATGCGAAAGGCGCATTCGAAGTCCAGCGCGATCTCATCCGCCGCCACCTTGTGCTCATCGAGCCAGGCCGTCTGGACCGGAGCATCGGCGGCCAGTACCGACAGGGAGTTGCTCAGAAGGCGCCGGAGAACTATGAAGTCGGGTTCGTCCACCCTCTGATCGTCGCACGCACCAAGCTCCCGAACGGGAGCAAGGCGGAAGAGCCTTGTGATCACCGACCTGGTGCAGGATCCCGCGGCAATGCGGCACATCGAAGCGTACGGCGCTGACTACACCTCGGGCACTACACACACGATTGTGTGAGCGAGTGTGCCCCCAGTTCGACACATGGCCACAAACGGGCCCGACGGGCAAGAAGCTGCTGCCGCTGACGGTGAAGAAGTCCGACTGACCAGCGGAAACGGAGGAGTGAGGGATGACTGAGCCACTGCGGCGCATTGCTGAGGCTGTGGCGGACGCCACAGAGGATGAGGTGGCCGCGGTGCTCGGTTCGCTCGGGGCCGTGACGGCGCGGCAGTCGACGCGAGACGCTCCCCGGACGCCTCTCCCGAGCTCTGGCGGCCACGCGAGCATCCTGTCCGAAGTGGAGTGGGTTTGAGAGCGCAGAGGAGTGCTCAGGAGCTTTCGCGGGCCCTTGCTCCCCTCATCGGGCAGGATGAAGCTCTGAACTATGCGAGTGGGGGACGCTATGGAAGAGAGCCGCAAAGAAGGCAGGAGCCGGAGCCTCGGAGCGCCTCAAACGAACAACGAAGCGAGCGGCGGAACTTTCCACGGCCCGGTGATCATGGGTGGCCAGGTTCAGTTCGAGTTGCCGCAGCATAAGGTCCGGACTGGTACTCGACTGGGGGCGCACGATCAGATGTTTTCCCACGGCGAGTGGGTTGATCTTGCGTATGACCCTATACCCGATGCTGGCACAAGTGACTACGCTGATGATCTTCGTGCAGCCGGTTTTCATCCTTGGTTTGCTGCGAACGGCTTTGCGGATAAAGTTCACAATAGGTATGTCCACGATCTGCATCTTCCTCTGAACTTGGTTGTCTACGAACGTCATGATCGAGTCCCCCGATTTGCTCTTCTGCTGACGGGGAACGCGGACGGGACCATACTCACGGCCTATGCGGCAGCTCTTCCGGATCTGATGACTTTGCTCGGCCAGTGGACGCCTACCCTGAGACTGCTCGGGCAGACAGACCAGATCGCAAGCACCTTGCGAAAGTAGGTTCAGTAAGGCGAATTTGTGATAATTAAGCCTTCAAGTCGTCTCAACGCGCTGCCGGGTCGTGAAGTTATACACGTAACGAAATGAATTTATGGGCCCCCAAAGACGCATCGAGGGCCCATATGTCTATCTCACGCGAACGAGGTGCGCTGTAGATAGGCGCATCCCTGCGGCAACTTAGGGCCGACGTGGTGCTTCAGGAGAGGAAGCTGGCCGGTCAGTGAAGGTCACTCCTGAGAAGTCTCTTCCCTGTACAACTGGACCATTGAATGTGCCTCCGCTGATTGTGTTGGTTACGTCTTCGCTACTCACACCGACGGTCTTAGCCTGCTCATGCCATCGGCCGAGTTCGCTACGGAAGTGTTCGTCATTTGCTGCCCGTGCCGCCAAGGCGACACTCAAGGCTTGCGCAAGGGATACATCGGCCGGCGCTTGCTCTAGCCTCTGCAGTTCAAGCTCTCCTGACCCCACTGCAGGTGAAGGTGACGTGACTTCCTCTTCACTTCGAAAAGGCCGACGGATCAGAGCGGTCAACGCTGCCCAAGTCTGTCGGCCAACCTCACCCCCAGCGCCGCCTGCAAGAGCGATCAGTAGCGCCGTTGAAACAGGATCCATTCGCGCTGCCTCCTCACTGGTTCGCGTTCTCACACGAGGACGCTGCTGCAGCATCGCCGGTTCCCCGGTCTCGCTGAAAGAAGCGTTTAACGTGGCACGGCTACAGGTACCTATAGCGCTACTTAGCATTGAACAGCTCCTGAGCCATCTCGAAGTAGGCGCGTGACTGTTTCTGATTGCCTGCATCACGTTCAAGGAAAGATAGGTTGAGGAGAGTAACCCCCTCGCCGTGAGGGTCGCGGCTCTCTCGATAGCATACTCTTGCTTTCTGGAAGATGTCGCGCGCACTCTTCAAATCTGCCATCGCGGTGTGAGTGCCTCCAAGATTCATCAACGTGATAGCTAGCCCGTGCTGGTCCCCGACACTCTTGTACAGTTCGATCGCCTTTCTGAAATGAGGGAGTGATGCATCGTGATTCCCTAGTTGCGAGAAGGCTAAGGCGAGCCCTGAGTGTCCCGATGCTTCCTTTCGGCGATCACCGCTAAGTTGATGAAATCGAACTGATTCGCCATACGCTTTGACAGCTTCAGCGAGTCTTCCAGATTCCCGGTAAACGTTTCCAAGATTCGTCAAGACTGTTCCGACATGGAGAGGATCGCCCAACGCTCGCCCCAACGTGAGAGCGCGTTTTAGCGGAGGGATGCCTGCTGCCGGTCCATTCACCTGCCTCAGTGCAGCACCAAGAGCGATCAACATGTCACACTCCACTTCTCTAGCTCCTGCCGCCCGGGCGAGCTTGACTCCTTCCATGAGGGGTGGAATTGCGTCACTAAAACGCCTAATGCTTGAGAGTGCAAGCCCCAAATGATTCAGAGACCGGGCTTGCCAATCGATGTTTTCGGCTTTACGTGCAGCACTTAGTGCGGTCTTGGCGACACCGATTAGATCCGTTACCCTTCTTCGAACATCTAGATATAGGCCGAGGTGTATGGAGATGGAATAGGCGCCTTCGAACAGTCCTTCCCTCTCTGCTAGATGACTCGCGGCGAGAAGGTTAGCCTCTTCGATGTGGAACCATTTGACTGGCTCGCCGTGCCTATCCCGAAAGCATTTCCCTTCCGCTTTTGATGCTCTGTCTCTAAGAACCCAATCAGCAGACTCTGAAGTATCCGAGTAGTATCTGACCAAGCGGCGTACGGCCTGTTCCTGTCCATCTTCTCTTTTTGAGGCGTCACCCTTCTCGTTTGCATAAATTCGCAGCAAGTCATGGAGGCGCCACCGTCCCCAAACCTGCCCCACTTCGACCAGGTGGGCCCGACTCAGGGACTCCAGCATTCGGGCAGTTTCCCGTACTTCAAGCTCGGCCAGTTTAGAGACAGCTTCACTTGCAACGTCTGGACCTGCATTGAGCGGGAGTAGGCGAAAGAGGCGGGCCTGATCTTTCGGCAGTCTTTCATAGGACAGATCAAAGGCTGCCCGGACAGCTCGCTCTTCTCGTGTCAGGGTGTCCAGTCTAGAATGAGCATTGGCCAAGTCGTCCGCCAGTGACTTAATCGGACGACTTGATGAGTCCGCCAGTAGAGCTGCGGCGATCTGTAGTGCTAATGGGAGGAAGCCGCACAACCCTGCGACTCGAAGTGTGTCCGTCGGCTCTTGCTCTACCCTGGAATCTTGGGGCCCTCTGTGTCGTCGAATTACTGCTCGGATGACGTCGATTGCGGAATCAGGCCTCAGTACATCGAGGTCATACAGTTTCGCGTCGATGGACAGCGTGTGTCTTGAGGTGACCAGAGCTGCATTTATTCCGTCACTAGGGATTAGAGGAGATACTTGGTCGGAGGAGTCTGCATTATCGAGTAGGACGAGGATGCGCTTGCCTTGTTCGGCGTATGACTGCAGTACAGAGCGGAACATTCTCGCGCGATCTTGCGTCTCCTCGGGAATAGATTCTGCTGGTAGTCCGAGTGAACCAAGCAGGCTGCCGAGAGCCGCGTGGGGCTCAACTCGGCGGTCGGTGTCATACCCAAATAGGTCAATGAACAAAACGCCGCCAGGGAACCATTCGGTCTCATTTAGGGCGAAATGTGCCACCTGGAGCGCGAGTTCTGTCTTGCCGACGCCAGCCATACCTGTCACGGCAATCACGGCTTCACTCTTGGATGCCGTGGGTCGCAAGATAGCGTGCATCTCGGAAATCTCGCGATCGCGCCCTTCGAAAGTAGATGCCCGACGAGGTAGGCCACTCAGGGCTGGGCTCACTACAGGTGGCAGCTGAATCGTCGTGTGTTGACCTTGAATCACTGCACCAAAGAAGACGCCGTCTTTGATTTCGTTATTCACCGCACCCCCCTGTGGATCTAATGGACCGTTATGGTATCGATTTTGTTCGTCGGGTGGTGCCGATGTCGCTGACCACTGTGAGTAGCGCCTGTGCTCTCGTGTGCCGTGGTGTCGTCCAGGTAGATTCGTGGTCGTGTCCGGCGCGCGTCGGGTTGGTCACCCGTGGGCGTGTGCTGGTTGATCGCGCGCGACTAGGGGAGCTGGTACGGGCATGGCAGTTGAGGCTGCTCGATCGGATGAGGGGTTCACGTCGGCGGTGGTCTCGCGGGTGCTGGTCGCCGCGTGCCGGGCTGTGGGGCTCGAAGACAGAGGCGCAAAGTTGATCCGGCTGGGCGAGAATGCACTGTTTTGGCTGGCGGAAGCCCCGGTGATCGTGCGTGTGGCCCGGGGGCGGGAGTGGCTGCCGACGGCTCAGAAGGAGGTTGCCGTTGCTGGGTGGTTGGAGGGGGAGGGGGTCCCTGCGGCGCGCATTGTGGAGGATCTTGAGCAGCCGCTGCTGATCCACGGGCACCCTGTGACGTTCTGGCACCGGATCGTGGAGGGCGATAGGAAGCCTGCCTACGGGGAGCTGGGGGCGGTGCTGCGTGACCTTCACTCGCTCACGGTGCCGGCCGGGCTTGAGTTGCCTCGGTTTGACCCCTTCGGTAAGCAGGAACTGCGGATCGACCGTGCGCCGATCCCTGAGGATGACCGGACATTCCTGCGGAAGCGGTGGCGTGAGCTGCAAGACCGGTATGCGGACCTGCAGTTCGATACGCCCAAGGGGCCGGTGCACGGGGATGCCCATGTGCAGAACCTCATGGTGGACGACCGTGGGCAGGTGATTCTGATCGACTTCGAGGCGTTCTGCTGTGACCATCCTGAGTGGGATCTGATGGTCACGGCCGTTGAGCATCACAGCCTTGGGTGGCAGAGCGACGAGCAGTACGCCGACTTCGTGAGTGCGTACGGTCGTGATCTGTACGACTGGCCTGGCTATGAGATGCTGCGCGGCCTTCAGGAGTTCGGCATGACGACGTGGCTCATGCAGAACATCCGGGAGGACGAGCAGACGGCTGCCGAGTACCGCCGGCGCATTGCGGCGCTTCGTGATGACGCTGCTCCGCGGGACTGGCGTCCCTGGTAGGGAGCTACTCGTCGTCGTCCAGGCGGGCCAGTGCATCGCGTACCTGGTCGTTGAAGGCGGTCACCACGGGGTTGCACGAGTGTGCGCTGACCTCGGTCTGGAAGTCGGTGACGTAGCGCTGGAAGCGGTTTGACTGGAGGCTGTCGCCACCGTCCACGGCCAGGCTGGCTGTCTGGACGGCGGCTTCGAGTTCGCCGTTGAGTAGCTGGCTCTGGGCGAGCACCATGCGGCAGAACCCGAGGGTGCGGGCGTACTTCGGGTCGGTGGTGTCCACGGCCCGCTGTGCCTGCTCGACGGCTTCGCGGCGCATCGTGAGGTCGCGGAAGCAGTGGCAGAGTTCGCCCATGAGTTCCGCTGAGTCGAAGTAGCCCAGCCATGCCGGATCTTCTCCGGTTTCCGCGCGCTCGAAGTGGCGTTCCGCTTCGTTCATGGCGCGTCCGGCGGCGATTCGGTCGCCTGCGTTCGACAGGGCCCGTGCTTCCATGGCGGCGTAGTTCGCCATGGCACGTGGGGTGGCTCTCCCTTTGGCTCCCTCGACGGCGGCTCGGGCCAACTGGATGGCCTGTGTGTGGTGGCCGAGGTAGTTGGCCTGGTGGCTGAGGTTGCCGAGAATGCGGGCGCCGAACATGCGGTCGTCGATGACCTGGGACAGGCGCAGCGTGGAGGTCAGGTAGCGGTGGGCGAGTCGATGGTTGCCGGTGTCGTACGCGGTCCACGCGAGGAGCTGCGACACCTCGGCGGCTGCGCCGTATAGCGCGGTGCCTACCTTCTGACTGTAGCTCGCGCTGAGCAGGGGAAGGACTTCGTGCCGGAAGTAGTGGCGTAAGGCGCGGTGGCCGTGGCCGCCTCCGTACTTGAAGTCGAGCTGCATGAACATGTCCGCTGCGTCCCGGATTGCCCGGACGTCGCGCATGCCGATTCGCTGGTGTGCCGGCCTGTCGGCCTGGATGCCGTCGGGCCTACTGATCATCCACGACAGGACGGTGGAACTCAGGTCCGCGTCGGCGACGATCAGACCTCCATCGTCCGGTGTGTCCTCGGCGCGTTCCTGGGCCAGGCCGTCAAGCATGGACAGCGCGTCGGGGACAGTGCGCGGGTAACCGACAGAGTCCGGGTTGGGTTGCTTCGCATGATCGAAGAATCCGAGATCGCCGGGCGTGACGCGACGGTTCAGTTTGGCACTGAGGACATCGGCCATGATCGCTGCCGTCTGAGGCTGGATGCCTGCGCCGTCGCGCCAACGCTGGACGGCGACGTGAGTGGTTCCCAGGGGCACGCCGCGTTGTGTTGCGGCGTCCTTCATTCGTTTCGCAAGCCCTTTGTTCGAGACCTGCGCTTCGTTCATGACTGCGATCAGTTGCGCGTTCGGCTCTCGGCTCATGCTCTCCTGCCAACCCGAGAAATGACGGCGAGTATTCATCGTGTCACAACGTGGGGGGTTGGGGGGTTCATTGGCGAACCCCCGTGGGCTTTGCCGGTGTTCATCTGAACCCCCCGGTGGACACTCCCGGTCAGACGTCGTTCGCCGTGTACTGGCTTCCGCGTAGCAAGTGGTCCGGGAAGGGGCCGTCGAAGCTGACAAGGGGACGTCATGGACGCGAGGAAAACGCGGCAGCGCGAGCACGTGGGTGCGGAGATCGAGGCGTTCGCCCATTGGTTCGCGAAGCCTGATCTCTCCGCAGGGCACTTCTTGACCGTGACCCTCTTTGCGGAGGCTGCCGACTCGGCTCGCGTGGCGCGAGACATGACGGCCGTGTTCCTGCGGGGCGCAGGTGCGGATGCCATGGTGGACGACGCTCGGTTGATCGTCTCGGAACTGGTCGGCAACGTGGTGAATCACGTGGTGCCGGAACCTGCTCTGGCTCAGCCTGGCGGGTCCCGTCGTATGGACGTGAGCTTCAAGCTGTGGCCGAAGTGGCTTTTCATCGGGGTCACGGATGAGGACTCGACACCACCGCTTCTCCCTGTGGGAGATGTTTTCTCGCCTGGGCTGATGGGTGAGCTGTCAGAGGCAGTGCTGCCCGACGACGGTCGAGGGCTGCTGATCGTTCAGCGGCTGGCGTCCGCTGTCTGGTGGACGCCGGGAGAAGGCGGCGGCAAGACAGTGTGGTGCCGCATGGACGTGGCCCAAGGAGCAGAGGCCGGCTCACCTCGTTGAGCTCCGGACCGTCGCCTCCCGAGCACTCCTTCGCGATCAGGAGCGGAGCGACGGCCCGGACACCGGCCGGAGTCTGACCTCTCCGGCCCACGGGGCGCGGTCCCTTGCGAACTGTCTACCGGGTTCCCCACCCGGCCAAGGGGCCGCGCTTCACAACCTCATACCGAGACCGGACCACCCCCGCGCCTGGCAGCAACCGGGGTGGTCCGGGAGGGGACACAGCGTTCCCCGGTGCCCGATGGTACCGGGGTCGCTGTGCTGTCTACACGCCCCGGGCCACGAAGAGTTGACGATCCGTCGGTTAAGCGGATGGGAGTGGCCAAGTGACTGGCGCGGGTGAGGATTGGCTTCGGGGCGGCCTCGACGACATCGCGGACGCGGAGTCGGGTCTGTGGGTGCGTGGGGTCGATTACGTCGAGGGCTGGCGGTCGGCGCGTGAGTCTGCGGATCGGCTGAACCGTGCGCTCCTGGGCGCGGGCTTCGAGTTGTCCGCGGTGCGGGCCGTGGCGTCGGCGGACGAGACGGGGCGCGGTGTGGTGCGCCTGACGGGCTGGCCGGAGACGGCGGATCGGCTCGCCGTACTCCTGGAGGCGCTTGCTGGCCACGACGGCGGTGCGCGGTGATGGGCGCCGCGGCGGGTGAGCGGTGTGGGTGGGCACGTCGTCGGGTGGAGAGACTTTGGGCGGGAGCTGCCATGGGGCGAGTGAACAGGGGGCCTTACGCTCGCCCGGCGAATCGGGCAGGCACTGGTCCTGCCCGCGTTTGTGCCCGATGGGCCCCCTGTTCTTCGAGGCTCGCCCCATGGTGGCTGCCTAAAGTCTCGGAGCCCGGCGACCCCCAGCCCACCACGCCCTTGCCACCGGCGGGCGGGTATCGCCTCGACTCCTCGGCCGTGCTGCGGTGTGGGGCGTCGGGCGACCGGACGGGACCGGCGGTCACGCCGCATGCCCGGCCGGGGCGGCCGGGCGCCCCGGCGCGCCGCAGGCGCGCCCTTGAGGAAGTGAAGGGGGTTTCGACCGATCGTCGTTGCCGGTCAGGTCTGGCGGCGTCGGGTGGGTTGTTTGTCGGCGGTGATCCGGTAGGCGGCTTCGGCGCGGTCGGCTCCGATGCGGAGTTCTTCGAGGATGAGCGGGCGGTCGTCGGTGCCGTGTGTGATGCGGGACAGGTGCAGGATCGGGGTCGCGTCCGGGAGGTGGAGCGTGGTGCGCTCGTCGGGCACCGGCATGCGGGCGCGTACTGTCTCCGACCACCACAGCTTGTGCCCCGCCTTGGCGAGCACCGTGTAGACGTCTGTCGGCTGCTGGCCAGGCTCCTGGGCGAGTGCCGGCACACTCTCGGCGACCGCGAAGGGGATCAGCGTCCGGTGCATCGCCCGGGTGCCCGTGGCGGCGTTGGTCAGGAGGCGGTCACAGCCGAACAGCTCCTCTTCCTCGCCCAGACCGAGGAGTCGCCCGGTCGCCTTCGTCGTGCGGGTGCGGTGCACGCTCGGTTCCTCGGCCTCGTCCCAGACGTCGCCGCCGAGCATCACGAATCTTCCGCCGGGGGCGTGCTGGATGCGGCGGTCAAGGGCGAGCGTGGGGTGTCCCTCGGAGCGTACGAAGCTGCCCTTGCCGTGCCGGACGTCGATCAGTCCTTCCGCGCGCAGGGCTGCGATGGCGTTGCGGACGGTGGGGCGGGAGACCTGGTAGCGGGCCATGAGCTGCGCTTCGGACGGCAGCAGGGACGCGGGGGCGAACTGGCCCGACACGATCGCTTCCCGGATGGCCGCAGCCACCTGTTGGTAGAGGGCTCCGGGGCGCTGGATCTCCGCCATCTCAACATCTCCGGTCTGGTGTCGTAGGCACGTCGCACGCGCGACAGCACTCGTCAGCATAAGTAGTTGCGCTCTCGCCGTACAGAACTCCATAGTCATAACTCATAAGGACAAGTGACGTCCGGATGTGCCGGGCGTCCTCGACGGCCAGGGAGGCCACAGAACATGCAGTCCATTCCCGTGGACACGACGCGGCTCGGCGTACTGCGCTGTGCCATCGCGCCGGAAGCGAAGCTCAGCAACCCCGAGACGCAGGAGGTGAAGAAGGACCGGGACGGCAACCCGGTCTACACCGTCGCCGTGACCGTGCGGCAGGACCGGCGGCGGATCTCCGTCATCGAGATCGCCGTGAGCGGCGAACCGAAGGGCATCCAAGAGGGCCAGATCGTCAAGGTCACCGGCCTGATCGCGTTCGCCTGGGCGATGGGAGACCGGCACGGCATCAGCTTCCGTGCCGAGGCCATCACCCCCATCTCCGGTACGGCGACGGCGCACGGCAAGGGCGGTGACGCCTGATGGGACCCCTCTTCCTCGCCTTCGCCCTCGCCGTGGCGGCCTGGCTGCTGGTCGTCGGTGACCTGGTGCGCCGGCACCGTCCGGCCTGGCACTGGTACCTCACCGGATACCCGGCGGCGGCCTGGCGGGTGGTGTTCACCTGGCGTCGGGTCGCCCTGCTCAACGACCTCGCCGTGTCCCGGCTCCCCGCGCGGACGGTGGTCGGGCATCTGCTGGTCAAGGGCGACCCGGTGCGGCCTGTGGCTCCGCGGATCTCCTTCCCCCGCGCCACCCGCATGGGGCTGAGCGTGGTTGTGCGGCTGCACGCGGGCCAGACCCCGGCCGCGTACATGCAGGCGGCTGACGCTCTGGTCCACGCGTGGAAGGTCCACGCGGTGCGGGTGGCCTCGCCGGAACGCGGCCTCGTGCTGCTGACCGCCACCGCCACAGACCCACTGGAACGCCCCGGCTTAGCCAGCGCACCGGCCGAACTGCTCTCCGCCCTCATCGGCGCGCTGGAGACGGGCGGGGCGTGGGTGATGAACCTGCGCCTGGTCCCGCACTGGCTCATCGCCGGGGCCACCCGCTCCGGCAAGTCCACCCTCCTCGCCCGGCTCATCACCCAACTCGCATCCCAACCCGTCGCCCTGGTCGGCATCGACTGCAAGGGCGGCATGGAACTCGGCCTCTTCACCGAACGCCTCAGCGCCCTCGCCACGTGCAGGCGCGAAGCAGTCGCCGTGCTCACGGCCCTCGTGGTCGACATGCAGGACCGGATGAGCGCTTGCCGTACGGCTGGGGTCCGCTCGATCTGGGAGCTGCCGGACAAGCTCCGTCCGGTGCCGGTCGTGGTCCTGGTCGACGAGATCGCGGAACTGTACCTGTCCGACGGCACCCGCCAGAGCAAGGCGGAAGCAGAGCAGTGCTCCACGCTCCTGCTGCGGCTGGCGCAGCTCGGCGCCGCACTCGGCCTGCACCTGGTCGTGGCCGGCCAACGCGTCGGCTCCGACCTCGGCCCCGGCGTCACCGCCCTGCGCGCCCAGCTCGGCGGCCGGATCTGCCACCGCGTCAACGACCCCGGCACCGCAGAAATGACCCTCGGCGACCTCAACAAGGACGCCGTAACCGTCGCTCAAGCCATCACGGCCCAGGAACGCGGCGTGGCCGTCTGCACCGGACCTGACGGCGGCTGGGCCCGTGCCCGCTCCCACCTCACCCCCACCGATGAAGCCGTGGCCACGGCCCGGAAGCACTCCGGCATGACCCCCCAACTCCCCGCCCTTGACCGCGCCCTGGTGACGCTAGAAGGAGACGGCAAGTGATCAGCGAAGGTACGGCATTCGGCTTCGCGGTGGTCTTCGGGATCATCACCGTCCTCCTCGTCCGCTCCCGCGACGTACGCGGCTGGGAAGCGGTCTGCGTCGGCCTCTTCGGCCTCTACCTCGGACAGACCCCCGTCCTCTTCACCATCCATGGCCTCGTCACCTGGGTCATCAGCGGCTTCTCCCACACCTGAAAGACAAGGACCCCATCGCATGACCATGCGCCGCGTGAGGTGCCCCCACTGCAAGGGCGACGGAGCCCGCAAGACCTGGACCGGACGACTGCGCCGCTGCCGCGTCTGCCGGGGCACCGGCACCATCCGCTAACCCACCACCCACGACCGACCCGACCAGGAGTGATCCCCATGAACGACGACGCGCCACCACCCACCATCCCGGCCGCTGCGGCGGCCCACCCCGGAAGGTCACCACCATCACCCCGCACCCCACCACCCCGGCTGACCGGCGCGCCGCCCTCGACCACGCGGCGCGCCTGCGCCACCTCCCCGAAGCAGACCGAGACGCCCTCCGCATCGCCCAAGACCCCGACTTCCCCCGCTGGCTGCAGCAGATCACCCAAACCGGCGGCTGCGCCCACCCCGTCCACCTCTCCGGCCACACCACCACCCTGGACCACGCAACCGGCGAGATCCTCCACCACTACGACACCCGCAACGAACCCGGCGAACGCCTCCTCGTCCGCTGCCGCAACCGCCGCGCAACCATCTGCCCCGCCTGCTCCCGACTCCACGCGGGAGACACCTTCCACCTCGTCCGCGCGGGCCTCGTCGGCGGCAAGAACGTCCCGACCACGGTGCGCACGCGGCCTCGCCTCTTCGTCACCCTCACCGCCCCCTCCTTCGGACCGGTACACCGCGTGGGCACAACGTGCCGCCCCCGCCGTAACGGCGGTGCCTGCGAGCACGGCCGTCCCCTCGGCTGCCACACCGTCCACGCCCCGGCCGACCCGCTCGTCGGCCAACCCGTCTGCCCGGACTGCTACGACCACACCAGCCACGTCCTCTGGCACGCGCACGCTGCCAAGCTGTGGGACCGGTTCGTCATCGACGTCCGCCGCCGCCTCGCCTCCTCGGCCGGCATCGTGCAGTCGCGCTTCGCCCGGCACGCCCGGTTGTCTTTCGCTCGTATCGCCGAGTACCAGAAGAGGGCGGCCGTCCACGTGCACGCCGTCATCCGCCTCGACGGCCCGGACGGACCCACCGACGAACCCCCGCCCTGGGGCACCCCGGACCGGCTCACCCGCGCCGTGTACGCATCCGCCCAGCGGGTCACCGTCCACACCACCTACAGCCCAGCCGTCGGCGAACTGGAACTGCGCTGGGGCATACAGACCGACGTCCGTGCCCTGAACGCCGATGGTGACGGCCCTGACGACGACGCCGTGGCCGCCTACGTCGCGAAGTACGTCACCAAGGGCACCGACGAGACCGGCGCCGGCACCGACCATAAGGTCACCACCAGGGACGACATCGACACGGCACCCGTCAGCCGACACGTCCGCGCCCTCATGCACACCTGTTGGCGACTCGGCGGCCTCCCCGAATACGCACCGCTGCGCCTACGTACCTGGACCCACACCCTCGGCTACCGGGGCCACATCCTCACGAAATCCCGCGTCTACTCCACCACCTACGCCGCACTACGTGCCGAACGCGCCCACCACGTCGGCCACACCGACATCCCCGACGCGATCACAGACGCGCACTGGCGCTATATCGGCTCCGGCCACACACCGGGCGCCGCTCTCATCGCTGCCGGAGTCGCTGAAGACCTCGCGGAGTCTCGGCGACTCAGTTCAGAAGCCAGCCAACAGGGGGGTGGGGTCGATAACTCCTCTGCCCAAGCCTGAGCCTGCGAACGACGAAGCGATGTCTCTGATCGACAGCGAGATTGTGATTGTGAGTGAGGACGGCGCGGAAGAACCGTTTGACCCTGCTGCATGGTTCGAGTAACCGACGAAGCCGCCTCCCTCAGATGACGGGAAGGCGGCTTCGTTCGTGCGAGGGCTGGATCAGAAGGCTTGCGCGAAGTCGTCCTCTCGGATCACGAGTCGCTCGCGTACGTCCTTCGGGATCAGTAGTCGGAGGTGCACCTTCGGTGCTCGGACCTTCGGCACCTTCGTGCGGGTCACCTCGCAGCGGATCCCTACCCGGTACAGGTCCGCGGACATGGCCTCCATGCCGCCTTCCTGCCAGTGCTCACGGAACGTCTTGCCGCCGTGGACGTTGACCCATCGATCCTTCGCCGTCTCGGGGTCGATCGCTTCGAGCTCACTGATGAGCTTGTCCAACGTTGCTTCCGCCTGCTCCTTCGTGAACCGCGTCTTCGTGTACCGACCCCCGGGTTCGAGGTCCTTCATGTACAGCGCGATGGTCTCTTGAAGGCGCTTGATCTCCTTGCGGGCCTCGGCGCCCTCTGCGTACTGGCGAACCTGTACGGGGAAGTCTCCGAGGACCTTGAGCACGTCCTGCACCAGGCGCTCGTAGACTCGCTCGGGGTTGGGCGCTCCGAGTCCGCCGCTCTTGCAGTTGCGGCACCGCAGGTACTGGTACGTCCCGTGCGTGTTGTTCGTGATCTGCACGGTCATGTTCGTCTTGCAGTCGGCGCACAGCAGGACGCCGAGGAACTGTGTCGCTCCTCCGACACGACGCGGCGGCTGGTTCTTCTTGCGCTTGTCGAGAGCGGCGCCGAGGGTCTCGAACTCCTCCTCAGTAAAGAGGGGAGGGGCGACTCTGATCGGCCTGCCGTCCTTGCCGAGGAGCGGCTTCGATCGTCGCTGCCCGCCGTTCCTGTCCTCCTCCACTCGGTAGCCGAGGAGCGCAGGGTTGCGCAGGCGTCGGTGGAGCGTTGCCACGGTGAGCCCTTGGGTCATCAGGCCGGACCGCTTCAAGCAGCGCACCATGAACCCTGCGGAGCGTCCACGAAGCGCCATGCGTCGGGCCCAGTGCAGGGCCTTGGCCGCCTCGGGATCGATGACGAGAACGACCTTCCCCGTGTCGTCCTCGTCCGTGACGTAGCCGTACGCCGGCTTCCCGATGATCCAGTCTTCCTGCGACTTCGCGTAGTCCCACAGGCTCGCGACGCGGGTCGAGGTGTTGACCGCCTCGATCTCGGCGATGCCGCCGATGATCGTGACCATGATCTTTCCGGCGGTCGTCGTGAGGTCGAGGCTGTCGTTCTTCGAGACCAGGTTCTTCCCGCGCTTCAGGCTCCACTCGATCATCGTCGAGAGATCGGAGAGACGACGTACGAAGCGGTCGAGCTTCCAGAACAAGAGCTCGTCGAACTCGGGGGAGCGGTTGTTCAGCCACTCCCCGAGCTCCTTCCGCTTCCACGGCGGAACCTTCGTCGCCGACACGTTCAGGTCTGAGGCGACACCGACGACTCGGCACCCTCGCTCCCTCGCCAGGATGCGGAGATCGAGCTCCTGCCGTACCGGTGACGTCGTGTCGTCCGTCAGTACGGACAGGCGGATGGATAAGAGCGCCCGGGGTGCGTCCTGGGGGAGTAGGGCCTCAGCCCGTTTGAGCTCCTCCAGCAGGGCAAGGTCGGCTTCTGTCCACTCGGCTTCCACGCTGTAGGCCGCTCGATCTGCCGCGAGCCGCCGCTGTCCTCGTTTCCTCATGTCAGACAGCGTGGCGCAGTTCGCGGATAGTTTTAAGCGTTTTTCCATATGCCCGGCGATGGACACCGAGATCCAGGTCGGCCCGACCGGCAAGAAGCTGCTGCCGTTGACGGTCAAGAACAGCGCTCCTGCCGGCTGAAACGGCGGAGCGGGGCTGACCGGGCCACAGCGGTGTACCGCTGAGGCCGTACGGGAGTGGGGCCAGCCGGCCACGTGGGATCCTGGCCGGCATGGGGGACGCGTCGGTTGATCAGGCCATCAGAAGTTTTCTGGTACCGATCCGGGTCGGTGATCGCTGTAGCGGAGTGGTGGCGGCGGTCACCCGGTCCGAGGTGACCGTGACCCTGGACGGGTTCGCCGCTCGTCCACTCGGGGTGGCGGGGCCGCTGGACGTCTCCTGGCAACGGCGTATGGCCGATGCCGTCGCGGTCGGCCGGCGGATCACCGCCGAGGTGCTCGCCGTCGACTTGGAGGAGAGCCGGGTACGGCTGTCGATGGCGGCCACCGAGAACCCGGAGCTCTGGGCGTTCCTCAAGCGGCTCGGCTTCGGCCGACGTCTCACCGGCACGGTGGCGGCGGTCGAGTCGTTCGGCGTGTTCGTGGCGCTGGACGAGGGCCCCGATCACCCGGTCTATCCCGGCGTCGGCTTCATCACGTATCCCGAGCTGTCCTGGGGGCGCTTCGAGGAGGTGTCGGAGGTCGTTGAGGTCGGGCAGCGGGTGTGTTGCGAGTTCTTGCAGTTCGACACATGGCAAGGGGAGGCCCGGCTGTCTCTGCGGGCTACCCGGCCGGACCCCTTCATGGGGTTCGCCGAAGGCGTCGCGGTGGGACAGAGACTGAGTGGGCGGGTGACCAAGTTGCTCCCGTTCGGTGCCTTCGTGCAGGTCGCGGATGACGTCGAGGGCCTGGTGCGCTTGCCCGAGCTGAGTCCGGCGCCGGTCGAGGCACCGGAGGATGTCGTACAGCTGGGCGAGGAGCTTACGGTCATGGTCACGGACATCGACCGCGAGCGACGCCGGCTGTCCCTTTCCCTGCGGCGAGCCTGAGCGGTCGCGGTGCGGGCCGTGCGCGGCCGGTGGCGCTCGCATCGCCGGCTGCGGCCGAGCGGCGAGCCGCTGACAGCCCACGGCGATCGAACGCCGCGGGGATCCGAAACGGTCCCCGCGGCGTCTTCATGGTCATGGTGGATCTGGAGAAGGCGCCCGTCGCGGGCACGCGGGCGGAGCCGGCGCCGCGGTCGGATGCCGAGGGGTGTCTCGTCGTGGCGGTCCGGATTCCCGTGCGGATCGTCGTGCTGGTGCTGGTCTTGCCGGTGCGGATGGTGTGGGACGCGCTGGTCGTGGGCGGGCGGTTCCTGCGGGACACGGTGCTGCGGCCGTTCGGGCGGGCGCTGGCGTGGCTGGGGCGGGCCGTCTTCGTGTGGCCGCTGGTCGGTGCGTGGCGGTATGCCGTCGTGCCGCTGGCCAGGGGCGTGGCCTGGCTCGGGAACGTGCTGGTCGTGGTCCCGGCGGTGTGGGTGTACCGGTGGTTGCTCACACCGGTGGGGCACGCGCTCGGCTGGTTCTTCCGGGGGGTGGGCGCCGTGTCCGCCGCCGTCGGCCGCGGGCTGTACGCCGGTCTTTCCTGGCTCGCGCGGTATCTCGTCGTCGTACCGGCCGCGTGGTCGTACGCCTGGGTGCTCACCCCGGTCGGGCACGCGCTCGCCTGGTGCGGCAAGGGGCTCGCCTGGTGCGGCAGGGGACTGGCCTGGTGCCTCGGCGTTGTCGTCACCGGCGTCGGCACGGCCGTGTACTGGATCGTCCGGGTGCTGCTGGTGCTGCCGGCCCTCGCGCTGTGGCGGTGGGTGCTCGCTCCGGTCGGCCGGGTGCTCGCCGTCGCCGTGAGGGAGGTATGGGACGCCCTCGGGCACGTATGGAGGATCGCCGGGTACGTCTCGCGCGCCGTCGGGCGGTTCCTCGGCACCCTCTTCCGGTGGACGGTCGCCGAGCCGGCGCGCTGGGTGTACCGCGGTGTCCTGACGCCGGTGGGGCACGCCGTGCGGGACGGCGTCCTGCGGCCGCTGGCCGAGGCCGCGCGGGGGGCGGGGAGGGCCGCCAGGCAGGTGCTCGGCTCCGCCCGGCTGTCCGCGCGGCAGGCCCGCGCCGACGTGCGCAGAATGCTTTTCGGGGAGCCGGTCAAGGCGCGGCCGGTGGCCCGGCGGGAACCATCCGCGGCCGAGGCACGTACTCTTGGTAGCAGTACGACCGCTCTCACGAAGGACTGAACGACACTGGGCAAGCGACAGCCCGAAGGCCCGCCGCCCGTACCCGCGGTGCAGCGCATCCGACTGCGTTACACCAAGCGCGGCCGCCTCCGGTTCACCAGCCACCGTGACTTCCAGCGCGCCTTCGAGCGTGCCCTGCGCCGTGCCGAGGTGCCCATGGCGTACTCGGCGGGGTTCACGCCGCACCCGAAGGTGTCGTACGCCAATGCCGCACCCACCGGCACGGGCAGTGAGGCGGAGTACCTGGAGATCGCGCTCACCGAAGCGCGCGACCCGGAGCGGCTCAGGCTGCTTCTCGACGAGTCGCTGCCCGCCGGGCTCGACATCGTCGAGGCGGTCGAGGCCCGGGCCTCCGGGCTCGCCGACCGGCTGACGGCTTCCGTGTGGGAGCTGCGGCTGGCCGGTGTGGAGTCCGCGGACGCCGAGCGCGCCGTGGAGTCGTTCAACGCGGCCCCGGCCGTGGAGGTCCAGCGCAAGACGAAGAACGGCGTCCGTACCTTCGACGCCCGCTCCGCCGTCGTGCACCTCGAGAGCGTCACCACGTACGGTTCACCGGCTGATAGGCCGACCGACCAGCCCTGTGCGATACTGCGGCTGGTTGTTCGGCACGTGACGCCTGCCGTACGACCCGACGACGTCCTGTCCGGTCTTCGCGCCGTGGCCGACCTGGCGCCGCCGGTCCCCGCAGCGGTGACCAGGCTGGCGCAGGGGCTGTTCGATGAAGAGACCGGTGCGGTGACCGACCCGCTCGCGCCCGACCGCGAGGCAGAAGTGCCCGAGCCGCAACCGGCCGCCGCTTCCGCCGCCGCGAAGGCGTCGGCGTAAGGAAGGTTCCGCTCAGGGACGGACGTCGTAGCGCCGCCCTCGAACTCGGGAGCCACCTGGGTCGGGCAGCGCACCGACCACAAGACTTTCGCCAGGCCGTGCACGACAAGGGGTACGGAACCGGCGAGACAAGACACGGAGAGCTTCCGAGCGGCGCCCGCGCCCCGGACGGCGGCGACCGCGCATCGCGCGAGCCGCGGACGTCACCGGCGGTCGACATGATCGATGCCGGACCAGGCGCGGCGCCCGGGAGCCTGACGGGAGAAACCCCCGCATGCTCGAACCGACCGAACCCACAGAGTCCTCGACCACCTCGACGGGCTCCGAAGCGAACACCCCCAGCGACACCCTGCCGCCGCGTCGGCGGCGCAGGGCCGCGTCCCGCCCGGCGGGACCGCCGTCCGGTGCCCCCGAGGCGCAGGCGGAGAGCGTCGCACCGGCAGAGGTGACCGCCGTGACCGACGAGGCGGAAGAGACGGAAGAGACGGCGGCCGAAGAGGCTGCCGCAGCGGTGCCGGAGACGGCTCCGGAGCCCGCGGGCCGACCGCGGCGCCGTGCGGTGCGCCGCGCCTCCGCGCCCGCCGGTACCCCGACGTCGGCGGGGACGGCCGAGACCGTCGTACCGGCGTCCGCCGCCGAGACGCCGGCCGCCGCGCCCGAGCCCGCCGAGGCCGAGGACGCGGCTCCGCGCCGCACCCGCCGTCGCGCCACGCGCAGTACGACCTCGCCCACCGAGCCGGCCGCCGCACAGGCCCCCGTCGCTCCGGCGACGGACACCGAGACGCCCGCGCCCGCCGAGGCCGGGGACGCGGCTCCGCGTCGTAGCCGCCGTCGCGCCACGCGCAGTGTGGCCTCGTCCGGCGAGCCGGCCGCCGTGGAGGCTCCCGCCGCTCCCGTGACGGACACCGAGGCCCCCGGGGCATCGGCCGAGCCCGCCCCCGCCGCGACCGAGGACGCCACGCCCCGCCGTACCCGCCGCCGTGCCACGCGGAGTGTCGCCGCCCCGACCGGCGCGCCCGCCGACGCCGGCGCGGAGGCGAGCGAGCCCGCTCAGGCACCCGAGACCGCGCAGGCGGCCCCCGAGGCGCCGGAAGAGACGGCCGCGCCCGCCGCGCCTGCCGCGCCCGTCGAGGACGCCGCTCCGCGCCGTGCGCGCCGCCGGTCCACCCGTAAGGCCGCCACCGGTTTCGCCGCGCCGGCGCAGACCGCCGCCGCGGCCTCCGACGAGGCGGACGCCCCCAAGCGCCCGTCCCGTCCCGCCGTCGCCGTGTTCCAGGCGCCCGTGTTCGCCGAGCCCCAGTTCCAGACGCCCGAGCGGGCCGCCGCCGAGGCCGCCGCCGAGGCCGCCGGGGCCGGACAGGCGAAGGCGCCGGAGGAGACCGAGGAGCTCGCGGAGGAGCCGCCCGCCGGGTCGCGCCGCCGTCGCAAGCGCCGGGGCGCCGCCGCCGAGGAGGCCACCGAGGAGCGGGCCACCGCCGCCCCGAAGCAGGAGGCGCCGGAGGCCGAGAGCGAGGCCGACGCCGACGCCGACTCCGATGCCGACTCCGACGCCGACGAGTCCGGCGAGGACCACGACGACGCCGAGGGCTCCGAGGAGTCCGGTTCGCGCCGTCGCCGTCGCCGGGGCGGCCGTCGCCGTCGCCGGGGCGATGCCGCCGACGGTGACGCCGGTGAGTCCCTCGAAGGCGACACCGAGCACACCGCCGCGGAACAGGCCGCCCAGGACGCCGAGGACACCGCCGAGCAGGCCGAGGACGACACCGAGGAGGGCGAGGACGCCTCGGGCGAGAGCGGTGGCTCCAGCAGCAGCCGTCGCCGCCGGCGCCGTCGCCGCCGTGCCGGTGACGGCTCCGGTGACGGCGAGTCGTCCGCCGACGACCCCGAGCGCACCGTCGTCAAGGTCCGCGAGCCCCGCCCCGCGCGGGAGAAGAGCTCCGAGCCGTCCGACGAGGTCCAGTCCATCAAGGGCTCGACCCGCCTGGAGGCCAAGAAGCAGCGCCGCCGGGAAGGCCGCGAGCAGGGGCGCCGACGCGTTCCGATCATCACCGAGGCCGAGTTCCTGGCCCGCCGCGAGGCCGTCGAGCGCGTCATGGTCGTCCGCCAGCACGGCGAGCGCACCCAGATCGGCGTCCTGGAGGACGGCGTGCTCGTCGAGCACTACGTCAACAAGGAGCAGGCGACCTCGTACGTCGGCAACGTCTACCTCGGCAAGGTGCAGAACGTGCTGCCGTCGATGGAGGCCGCCTTCATCGACATCGGCAAGGGCCGCAACGCCGTCCTGTACGCCGGTGAGGTCAACTTCGAGGCCCTCGGCATGTCCGGCGGGCCGCGCCGCATCGAGTCCGCCCTCAAGTCCGGCCAGTCGGTCCTGGTGCAGGTCACCAAGGACCCGATCGGCCACAAGGGCGCCCGCCTGACCAGCCAGGTCTCGCTGCCCGGCCGCTACCTGGTCTACGTGCCCGAGGGCTCGATGACCGGCATCAGCCGCAAGCTGCCCGACACCGAGCGGTCCCGCCTGAAGACCATCCTCAAGAAGATCGTCCCCGAGGACGCGGGCGTCATCGTGCGCACCGCCGCGGAGGGCGCGAGCGAGGACGAGCTGCGACGCGACGTCGAGCGGCTCCAGGGGCAGTGGGAGGAGATCCGGAAGAAGGCGAAGAGCGGCGGCAGCTCGAACGCGCCCACGCTGCTCTACGGCGAGCCGGACATGACCGTCCGGGTCGTGCGCGACATCTTCAACGAGGACTTCACCAAGGTCGTCGTCAGCGGTGACGACGCCTGGCAGACCATCCACGGCTACGTCTCCCACGTCGCGCCGGACCTCGCCGACCGGCTGTCCAAGTGGACCAGCGAGGTCGACGTCTTCGCCACGTACCGGATCGACGAGCAGCTCGCCAAGGCGCTGGACCGCAAGGTCTGGCTGCCCAGCGGCGGTTCGCTGGTGATCGACCGGACCGAGGCGATGGTCGTCGTCGACGTCAACACCGGCAAGTTCACCGGTCAGGGCGGCAACCTCGAGGAGACGGTCACCAGGAACAACCTGGAGGCGGCCGAGGAGATCGTGCGCCAGCTCAGGCTGCGCGACCTCGGCGGCATCATCGTCATCGACTTCATCGACATGGTCCTGGAGTCCAACCGGGACCTGGTGCTGCGGCGCCTGCTGGAGTGCCTGGGCCGTGACCGTACGAAGCACCAGGTCGCGGAGGTGACCTCGCTGGGGCTCGTACAGATGACGCGGAAGCGGGTCGGGCAGGGACTGCTGGAGTCGTTCTCCGAGACCTGCGTGCACTGCAACGGCCGCGGCGTCATCGTCCACCTGGACCAGCCGACCGCCGCCGCCGGTGGCGGCGGTGGCAAGCGCCGCAAGCGGGCGCGGGCCGGCGGCGGCGAGCAGCCGCACGAGCACGAGGCCGTGGACGGTGTCGAGACCGGTGTGACCGCGGAGCAGGAGGCGGACACCGAGTCCGAGTCCGAGATCGCCGCAGAGGTGGCCGAGCCGGTCGCCCTCCCGGCGCCCGACTTCAGCGCGGACGAGGAGCTGTACAGCAGCGCCGCCGAGGCCGAGGCTGCCGCCACGCGCGGTCGCGGCCGGCGCCGCACCAGCCGGCGGGCGTCGGCTCCGGCGGGTGCCCCGAAGGCCGCGAAGGGCGAGTCCCGGCGCGCCGGGGCCCCGACGGCGCAGGACGTCACGGTCGAGGAGGAGGTCGAGCGTCCGGTGCGGCAGGAGCCCGCCGCCGAGGTGCTGGCCGAGCCGGCCGCCATCGAGGACGCCGTCTCCGGCGCCCCTGCCCCGGCCGCCGAGGAAGCCCCGGAAGTCACCGGGGCACCGGCTGCCGAGGAGGCCGCGCCCAAGGGCCGCACGCGCCGCCGGGCCACCCGGAAGGTGTCCGCACCGGCCGGTTCGCCCGCGGGCGCCGAGGCCGCCGTGCTGACGGTCCCGGAGACCGTTCAGCCGGAGCGGGCCGCCCAGGCACCGCAGGCCGAACAGGCTCCGGAGGCACCGGTGGCCGCCGAGGCGGCCGAAGTTCCCGCGGAGCCGTCCGGTGCGGCCGCCGAGAGCGCCGCCCCGGCCCGTCCGCGGCGCCGGGCCGTGCGCAAGCCCACCACGTCCACCGCGTCCGAGGAGGCGGCCGTCATGGTCGTCCCGTCGGCCCCGGCGGAGGACGCGGGCGAGCAGGCGGCGGCCGAGCAGGCGGCGCCCGAGGCGGACGCCGCCGAGGAGGCCGCCCCGGCCAAGAAGGCGGCGGCCCGCAAGACGGCCAAGAAGGCGACGGCGAAGAAGGCCGCCACCAAGAAGACCGCGGCCAAGAAGACGACGACCGCGAAGAAGGCCACGGCCAAGAAGGCGGCCAAGACGACGACCGCCAAGAAGGCCACGGCCAAGAAGACGGCGTCGAAGAAGACCGCGGCGGCTGCCCAGCAGGCGTCGTCCTCGGTCACGGCCGCCACCGACGAGGGCTGATCCGGCCGCCAGTCGAAGAACGTGTGGTCCTGTCCGGACCGGATTCCGCCAGGAGTCCGTTCGGACAGGACCACACGTTTCCCCGGACGTCTCCGGGCGCATCATCACCGGAAGCGTGCCACCGAGCCGTTCCCGTCGCGATGCCCGTCCTCGTCCCTGTCCTCGTCTCTGTCCCCGTCCCTGTCCCCGTTCCCGTCCTCGCGAGGAGAGAAGATCACGTGCCGGTACTGACGAGGCTCATCCCCTCGCCGCTCGTAGTGGACATCCGCCCGGGCGCGCTGGACGACCTGGCGAGCGTCCTCGCGGACCAGCGGATCTCCCAGTCCGGAAAGCTCGCCGTGGCCATCAGCGACGGCTCCGGAGCACGTCTGCGCCGGAGACTGGAGCCGTCCCTGCCCGGCGCCGACTGGTTCGAGGTCGGCGGCGGCACCATCGACGACGCGGTGCGGCTGGCGGACGGCGTGAAGGCGAGCCGCTACGACGCGATCGTGGGTCTGGGCGGCGGCAAGGTGATCGACTGCGCCAAGTTCGCCGCGGCCCGCGTCGGCCTGCCCATGGTCGCCGTGGCCACCAACCTCTCCCACGACGGTATCTGCTCGCCGGTGTCGATACTGGACAACGACGCGGGCCGCGGTTCGTACGGTGTGCCGACGCCCATCGGGCTCGTCGTCGACCTCGCGGTGATCCGCGAGGCGCCGATCCGTTTCGTCCGCTCCGGGATCGGCGACGCCGTCTCCAACATCTCCGCGGTGGCCGACTGGGAGCTGGCCCACCGGGTCAACGGCGAGAAGGTCGACGGCCTCGCCGCGGCCCTGGCCCGGCAGGCCGGCGAGGCGGTGCTGCGCCACCCCGGCGGCTGCGGTGACGACGGGTTCCTGACCGTGCTGACCGAGGGCCTGGTGCTGTCCGGCATCGCCATGACGATCGCCGGGCACACCCGTCCCTCGTCCGGCGCCTGCCACGAGATCAGCCACGCGCTCGACCTGCTCTATCCCCGGCGCGCCGCGAGCCACGGTGAGCAGGTGGGCATCGGCGCGGCCTTCGCGACGTATCTGCGCGGCGACCACGAGGGCGCCCTGCTGATGGCCGGGACGCTGCGCCGGCACGGGTTGCCGGTGGTGGCCCGGGAGATCGGGTTCGGCGACGACGAGTTCGTACGGGCCGTGGAGTTCGCCCCGCAGACCCGGCCGGGCCGGTACACGGTCCTGGAGCACCTCGACCTGTCGCCGGCGCGGGCCGGGCAGGCGTACGCGGAGTACGCCGCGGCGGTCGCCGACTGAGGCGGCGGCAGGGGCGCCGGAGCCCGGTTTGACCCCTGTCGTGCGGCCCCGTAATCTTGAGCGTCGGCGTGTCGACTGACGCGTCACATCCCCGTAAACCTTTTTCCTTCCGGGTGCGGGCCCTGACGGGCCGCGGCCGGGAGAGGCTGTCCGCGTGTTCACCGGGCGGCTGGACTGCGGGGGTGCCGTTCCCGAGCGAGAGAGTGAGATCCGCGTGTACGCCATCGTGCGCAGCGGTGGTCGCCAGCACAAGGTTGCTGTCGGCGACATCGTTGAGGTTGACAAGATTTCCACCGCCCAGGTCGGCGACACGGTCGAGCTCTCGACCCTGCTCGTCGTTGACGGCGACGCTGTGACCAGCGACCCGTGGGTGCTGGCCGGCATCAAGGTCCAGGCCGAGGTCGTGGACCACCACAAGGGCCAGAAGATCGACATTCTGCGCTACAAGAACAAGACCGGCTACCGCCGTCGTCAGGGCCACCGCCAGCAGTACACGGCGATCAAGGTCACTGAGATCCCCGCGGCTGCGAAGTAAGGGACTGAGAACAGATGGCACACAAGAAGGGCGCATCGTCCACTCGGAACGGTCGCGACTCCAATGCCCAGCGGCTCGGCGTGAAGCGCTTCGGCGGTCAGGCCGTCAACGCGGGTGAGATCCTGGTCCGCCAGCGCGGCACCCACTTCCACCCGGGCGCGGGCGTCGGCCGTGGCGGCGACGACACGCTGTTCGCCCTGCAGGCCGGTGCGGTGCAGTTCGGCACCCACCGTGGCCGCAAGGTCGTGAACATCGTTCCGGTCGCCTGATCGGAAACTTTCGCGAGGCGGGCCTCACTTCCCCCAGGGGAAGCGGGTCCGCCTTTCGCGTGTTAACCAAGAGACATTCCCGTAGTAAGTAGTAACCGGTAACTGGAGGCACATCCCATGACCACCTTCGTGGACCGCGTCGAGCTGCACGTCGCCGCGGGTAGCGGGGGCCACGGCTGTGCCTCCGTCCACCGTGAGAAGTTCAAGCCGCTCGGCGGCCCGGACGGCGGCAACGGCGGCCGGGGCGGCGACGTGATCCTCACCGTCGACCAGTCGGTGACCACGCTCCTCGAATACCACCACTCCCCGCACCGCAAGGCCACCAACGGCAAGCCCGGCGAGGGCGGCAACCGCTCCGGCAAGGACGGTCAGGACCTGGTCCTGCCCGTGCCCGACGGCACCGTGGTCCTCGACAAGGAGGGCAACGTGCTGGCCGACATGGTCGGCCACGGCACCTCCTACGTCGCCGCGCAGGGCGGCCGGGGCGGCCTCGGCAACGCGGCGCTGGCCTCCGCGAGGCGCAAGGCGCCCGGCTTCGCACTGCTCGGTGAGCCCGGCGACCTCCAGGACATCCACCTGGAGCTGAAGACCGTCGCCGACGTGGCACTGGTCGGCTACCCGAGCGCCGGCAAGTCCTCGCTGATCTCCGTACTGAGCGCGGCCAAGCCGAAGATCGCCGACTACCCCTTCACGACGCTCGTGCCGAATCTGGGCGTGGTGACGGCGGGCGAGACGGTCTACACCGTCGCGGACGTCCCCGGCCTCATCCCCGGCGCCAGCCAGGGCAAGGGGCTCGGCCTGGAGTTCCTGCGGCACGTGGAGCGGTGCAGCGTGCTGGTACACGTCCTGGACACGGCGACGCTGGAGTCCGAGCGCGACCCGGTCTCCGACCTGGACATCATCGAGGCGGAGCTCAGCGAGTACGGCGGGCTGGACAACCGGCCCCGGATCGTCGTTCTCAACAAGATCGACGTGCCCGACGGCAAGGACCTCGCCGAGATGGTCCGCCCGGACCTGGAGGCGCGCGGCTACCGCGTCTTCGAGGTGTCCGCGGTGGCCCACATGGGGCTGAAGGAGCTGTCCTTCGCGCTGGCCGAGCTGGTCGCCGACGCGCGCGCCGCCCGCCCCAAGGAGGAGGCCACGCGGATCGTCATCCGGCCCAAGGCCGTGGACGACGTCGGCTTCACCGTCACCCGCGAGGAGGACGGCCTGTTCCGGGTGCGCGGCGAGAAGCCCGAACGCTGGGTGCGCCAGACCGACTTCAACAACGACGAGGCCGTCGGCTACCTCTCAGACCGGCTCAACCGCCTCGGTGTCGAGGAGCGGTTGATGAAGGCGGGCGCGCGCAACGGCGACGGCGTGGCCATCGGCCCCGAGGACAACGCGGTCGTCTTCGACTGGGAGCCGTCGGTGACGGCCGGCGCCGAGATGCTCGGCCGCCGCGGCGAGGACCACCGCTTCGAGGCACCCCGCCCGGCCGCCCAGCGCCGCCGCGACCGGGACGCCGAACGCGACGAGGCGGAGCAGGAGTTCGACGGTTTCGAGCCGTTCTAGGCTCGGTACCCGGCCCCCTGGGGTTCGGCCTGGCCCTGCGGGCGGCGGCAGCACGCTGCCCGCAGGGTTACACAGGTGTGTCTGGGCCGTGATCCGCTGTCGAACATCGATGTGTACGTTGTGAGGAGGATGTGGCCACAGATGTGTGGCCAGGGGTGGGTGAACGGACTGACCAGCCGTTTCCCCGAAAGCAGAGAGAAGCCGCCAAGTGAAGATCGCATTCCTCGTCCGGGACCTGTGCCACATGGGGGGCGTGGTCAGTGCGACGCAGAACCTCGCGGGAGCGCTCGCCGAGCGGCACGACGTCGAGATCGTGGCCCTGCGCAAGGTGCGCGACGAGTCGTACTTCCCACTGGACCCGCGGGTGTCCGTCCGGGTGCTCAGCGACATGCGTCCGCACTCGCCGGTCTCCGACGTGGACGACCCGCTGTCCGACAAGTTCCCGCTGATCTACCCGCTCAACGCCGGTGCCAAGACGCCGGTGGTGAGCAGGCTCGCCGAGCTCAGGCTCCTGGAGTACCTCGACACCACCGACGCCGACGTGGTCGTCAGCTCCAGCCCGCGGAACACGATCATGCTGGCGCAGGCGCGCGGTGACTACCTGAAGGTCACTCAGGAACACTCGATGCCCGCCATCTACGCCACGGACATCAAGGAACGCCTCTTCCCGGCCTACCGGTCCCTGGACGTCCTCACGGCGCTCACGCCGGAGGAGGTCGCCGCCATCGGCAAGCAGGTGCCCGCGGTCCGCAACCGCCTCGCGGTGATGCCCAACTGCGTACCCGCCTCCACCATCCGCTCCACCGGCACCAACAAGGTCGTGGTCTCGGCCGGCCACCTGACCGGCAACAAGAACCACGCCCTCCTGATCGAGGCCTTCGCCAAGGTCCACGCCGTGGCCCCGGACTGGACGCTGCGCATCTACGGCCACGGCGCCGAGAAGAACAAGCTGCGCGCCCGCATCGAGGAACTGGGGCTGTCCAACAGCATCCTGCTGATGGGCCAGACCTCGCCGGTCACCCCGGAGTTCGGCAAGGGCTCGATCTTCGTCCTGCCCTCCAAGCGGGAGGCGTTCGGCAACGTCCTCGTCGAGGCGATGGCCGCCGGGCTGCCGGTCGTCGCCACGGACGCCGACCACGGGCCGCGCAACATCCTCACCGACGGCGAGGACGGGCTGATCGTCCCGCGCGATGACGTGGAGGCGATGGCCGAGGCGATCCGGAGCCTGGTCCAGGACGACGGGCTGCGGCTGAAGATGGCCGCCGCCGCCATCCGCAACGCCGAGCGCTTCCACGAGCGGGCCAGCCGCGAACGCTTCGAGGCCATCGTCGAGGAGGCCCTCGCCCGCAAGGAGCTGCCCCGGCACGCCACGGCCCGCGTGGACCGGCAGGGCTCCGTCCACGTCGCCGTGGGCACGCTGCCGCCGAGCGCCGGGCAGGCCGACCTCGTACTGCGCAAGGGCGCCGCCGGCGCCGAGGAGCACCGCTTCCCGATCTCCGCCGACGGCGACGCCGTCGTGCCCTGGGACGCGGGGCTGCCGCACGGCACGTGGGAGCTGACCCTGGCCACCCGTGACGGCGACCGCGAGGTGGCACTCGGCACCGACGGCTACGGCTGCGACACCCGGGACCTGCTCGCCGTGGAGCTGCCGCGCCCGCAGGGGCCGTCCCTGGCGGTGCTGCTGCCGCACGTGCACGAGGACGGCGGGCTGCGGCTGCGCAGCGCGCTGCGCGACGTCCACGCCGAGGTCGGCCCGGTCAGGGTCGACGAGCGGACCATCGCCGTGCGCGCCGAGCTGTGGGGCGCCCGGCCGGCCGCGGGAGCCGTCGTGGAGGCCGTGCACCGCAGGGACAAGAAGCGGGTGCTGACCTTCCCGCTGCGCGACGAGGGCGACGGCCGGGTGGCGGTGGACGTCGACTGCGCCGCGCTGGTGCGCGAGCACACCGACGCCGACGAGAAGGAAGTCATCTGGGACTTCTCGCTGCGCCCGGCGACCGGCGCGCCCCGGGTGCAGCTGGCCAAGCTCGCGACCGACGTACTGGCGCCGATCAACGTGTTCACCTTCCCGCGCCCGGTGATCAGCGAGACCGTGGCGGCGGGGCCGACGGTACTGACCCGGGCGGTGCGCAAGTCCCGCCGGGCACTCGGCCAGACCCCCGCGCCGCTGCTGCCCACCCGCCGGCGTACGGAACTGCGGCCCTACTTCACCGCCGCCTGCCAGTTCGCGGTGAAGACCGTGCGGCTCTGACTCCCGGTACCCGACGCGAGGGGGGGGGGGGGGGGGGGGGGGGGGGGGGGGGGGGGGGAGGGCGGGAGGGGGGGGGGGGGGGGGGGGGGGGGGGGGGGGGGGGGGTGGGTTTCCCCGAACTCTCCCTCCCCTCCCCCCCCCCTCCCCCCCCCCCCCCCCCCCCCCCCCCCCCCCCCCCCCCCCCCCCCCCCCCCCCCCCCCCCCCCCCCCCTCGCGTCGGGTACCGCTCAGCTCTCCCGGGCCTGCTCCAGCATCCGGTCGACGACCCGCGCGGACGCGTTACCGTCGTCCAGGTCGCAGAACAGGTGGTGGAAGCGGTCGAACCGGTCCTGGTACTCCGCCTGGACCTGGTCGATGTCCCGGATCGCGTCGACCAGTTCCTTGGAGTTGTCGATCAGCGGGCCGGGGGAGTCCTGCTCGAAGTCGAAGTAGAACCCGCGCAGCGTGTCCCGGTAGTGCTCCAGGTCGTACGTGAAGAACAGCATCGGCCGCTTCAGGTGCGCGTAGTCGAACATCACCGACGAGTAGTCCGTGATCATGATGTCCGCCGCGAGGTACAGGTCGGCGATGTCCGGGTACTCCGAGGCGTCCCACACGAACCCGTTGCCCGCGCCCGGCACCGCGTCCACCACGTTGGAGTGGCGGCGGATCAGCAGCACGTGGTCGTCGCCCAGGCGGCGCTGGGCGTCCTCGAGGTCGATGCGCAGGTCGAACAGGTACTGGCCGGCGCTGTGCGACTGGTCGTCGCGCCAGGTCGGCGCGTACAGGACGACCTTCTTGCCCTCGGGCAGGCCGAGCGCCTTCCTGACCCGCGCCGCGATCGCGTCCTTGTCGGGCGAGTACAGGTAGTCGTTGCGGGGGTAGCCCGCCTCCTGGATCTCACCGTCGTAGGAGAACGCGCGCTTGAGGATCGGCGTGCTGAAGCGGTTGGAGGAGACGAGCAGGCTCCACTGCTTGGCCTCCAGCGCCAGCTTCTCCTGGTAGCGCCGGTCGAAGTGCAGCGTGTCGATGTCGTGGCCGATCTTCTTCAGCATCGTGCCGTGCCAGGTCTGCACGATGGACTGGCCGGGCCGGCGCTCGATCCAGTCGGGAAGGTGGGCGTTGGTGACGATGTAGCGGCTGGAGGCCAGCGCCTCGTACCACTCCCGGCCCCACATGCGGACCGGCTCGACGCCCTCCGGCAGCGCGACCTGGCCGTCACGGACCGCCCACAGGTGCTTCAGACCGGAGTCGCGGCGCACCAGTTCCTCGTACATGGCGCGGGGGCTGTCCGAGAACTGCTTGCCGTTGTAGCTCAGGTAGAAGACCTGGTCCTTGAGCGGCTGCCGGAACAGCGGCTCGTAGACCTCCTTGCGCAGCTGCCGCTGGCGGAACGGGCCGCGCTCCAGGTCGCTCAGCTCGGAGCGGGCGTTGAGCTGCGGGAAGTCGCCCCAGCGGTTCTCCAGCCAGTAGCGGCGGCCGCCGAGCTCGGCCTGGACCGGGAAGGAGTCCGCGGCCAGGCGGTCGACCACGAAGGGCACGTCGGGCGCGCCCTCCTCCTCGGGCCGCAGGAAGAGGTTCCAGCGGCCGGCGCGCAGCGGGACGCCGCCGTTGCCGCCGAGCCGGGAGGGGTCGAAGGACACCTCGAAGCGGCCGCCCTCCAGCCAGCGGGTCTCGACGAACCGCTCCTCGTAGCGGTTGCGCGGCTTGAGCAGGAAGCGGGAGCCGGTCAGCCGCGGGTCGGCGTGCCCGGTGAGGGCGATCCGGCCGTCGCGCACGGTGGCGGTGTCGATCAGGGCCCGGCGGGTGCGGCCGGAGAACTTCAGGAAGCCGGTGTGGCCCGCCACCACGGCGAGCTCGACCAGGTGCGCCTGACTGCCGAGCGAGGCGGGCAGCGGGAACTCGGCGTCGGACAGCCCCTCCTGCATCACGGTGCCGAACCGGCGCTCCTTGCCCTGCGGGTCGGTCGCGACCAGCACCGTGGACCAGGTGCGCTTCTCCGGCTGGGCCTTCTCGTCGACGCCCTCGTGGAAGACGAGCGCCACGTCGGCCACCGGCACCTCGACCGAGAACGCCTGTGCGCCGCCCTCGCGCGTCACGGTGACGGGGTACTCGAGGGTCTCGGCGCCCTTCTGGTTCTTGACCCGCAGGGTCACCTGCTCGTCCGCCGCGAGGGGCTCGCGGATCTCACCGGTGACCCTGATCCGGTCGCCCTCCAGGGCGCGGCCGGTGATCAGGGCGCGGACCTTCTCGATCCGCAGCTTCAGCGCGCCGCGCTCGACGGACGGCAGCATCCGGAAGTCCGGGCTCAGCCAGTGGTACGGCGGGAAGTTGCAGGCCGCGCCGCCGCTGGAGTGGACGGCGTGGCGCCGCACCAGGCCGGAGGAGAAGATGCCGAGGCCCACGTGCCACACGGACTCCTGCCACTCGCCGCCCTTGCGGAGCCGGGCGGGGTCGATGGTGACCTCCCAGCCCGCCCAGTCGTAGTTGTAGCGGTCCTGGCCGGAGTCGGTGGTGACCTCGGGGCGCGGCAGATTGCGGGCCGGCAGCAGGATGCGGCGGCGGGAGCGGTCCTTGCGCAGCTGGAGCACCTTGACCGAGGACTTGCGCGTCGGCTGCTCGATCTTGTCGATCCAGGCGTTGCCGGACAGCAGGAGCTTGCCCCCGGACCAGCTCACCTCCTGCAGCGGCGCGCGCATGTTCAGGTGCTGGTCGATGCGCAGCGCTTCCTTGGGCAGGTGCAGGTCGGCACCTGCCAGGGAGGGCCACGAGGCGTACTTGCGGACCAGACCGCTGACCTCGGGCGTCTCGCGGCGGCGCTGGCCGGCCAGCAGGGCGATCAGCTCCTCCATCTGGTGCTTGCGCACCAGCAGCCACTGCACGCGCAGTTCGGCCGGGAGGTCCATGACGACCTTGGGGTCGATGCTGTCGAGGAATCGGTTCGCCGAGCGCAGGAACTCGGCCCGGTACTCCTCGTCGCCGTCCGGCACCACGTTGAGGAACAGCCGCAGGTCGTCACGGAGGACGCGGGTGTCGTACTCGCGCTTGAGGCGGGCGTAGGTCTCGCCGGGCTGCTCGGCGAGGAAGGCGCTGATCTCCATCACGGAGGTGACGCGGTCGCGTACGCCGGCCGGGTCGGTGCGGCGCTGCGTGATCGACGGGGCGGACTCGCCCTCGCGCAGCCGCCAGTAGTAGCAGGGCTCCGAGATGACGTCGACGCTCTCGGCCAGGTAGTGGGCCCGCATGGTGACCGGGGTGTCCTCGTACAGCCGGCCCTCGGGGAAGGCGAAGCCGTTCTTCTCCCAGAAGGCGCGGCGGAAGACCTTGTTGCACGCGATGCGGTCGGCGACGAGCTTGGCGTAGCGGGATATGTGGGTGCGCACGCGGGCCTCGCCGGCCAGCATCCGCATCAGCGGGACCTGCCAGGACTTCTCGCCCCTGAGGTGGAAGACGTTGCCGGTGGCGAAGTCCGAGCCGCTCTCGTCGAGGCTGCCGACCATGAGCCGGTAGGCGTCCGGCGGTATCAGGTCGTCGCTGTCGACGAAGGTCAGGAACTCGGACTGCGGCGCCAGGTGGGCCATGCCGGTGTTGCGGGCGGCGCCGAGGCCGCCGTTCTCCTTGCGTATGAGCTTGAAGCGCGGGTCGCGGGAGGCGTACTCCTCGGCGATGGCGGCGGAGCCGTCCGGTGAACCGTCGTCCACCATCAGGACCTCGAAGTCGCGGAAGGTCTGTGCCGCGAGCGAGTCCAGACAGGCGGGGAGGTAACGCTCCACGTCGTAGATGGGGACGATGACACTGAGCCGAGGGGCCATGGCTTGGTGATCTCCTTTCGGGGTCAGGCCCGCTCGACCAGTTCGAGCGACTGGGCGGGGGTCGGGGCGTGAGGGCGTTCGTCGAACGGGACGATGGGCAGCAGGCTCTCTTCACCGAGGAAGACGCGTCGCACGACGCGTTCGGCTGCGTGTCCGTCGTCGAATTCGCAGAAACGCCGGCGGAAGGCGTCCCGGCGCTCGGTGGTGTCCCGGCTGTCGTAGTCGCCCGAGGTGAGCAGCCGCAGCAGCTCCGCCTGCGTGGTGGCCACCGCGCCGGGCGGTTCCTGGAGCAGGTCGAAGTAGGTGCCGCGCACCGCCGAGTAGACGTCCCAGTCGGGAACGTAGCTGATGACCGGGCGGTCCAGTACCGCGTAGTCGAACATCGCCGAGGAGTAGTCCGTGATCAGGGCGTCCGCGGCGAGGTACAGCTCCTCGACCCGGTCGTGCCCGGACACGTCGACGATCCGGCCGGTGCGGCGCAGTTCGGCGACGTGCGGGGAGCTGCCGTAGAAGTAGTGGCCGCGCACCAGCAGGGTCACGTCGGGGCCGAGTTCGTCGGCGATCCGCGCCAGGTCCAGCGGCGGGGTGAAGCCCGGCTGGTACTCGCGGTGCGTCGGCATGTACAGGAACGCCCTGGTGCCGTCGGCCAGTCCGAGCGCGCCGCGCGCCGCGCGCACGTCCTCGGCGGTGGCGTTGACGAGGACGTCGTTGCGCGGGTAGCCGGTCTCCAGCGTCGTGTACGAGCAGGGGTAGACCCGCTCCCAGACCACCGTCGAGAACTGGTTGGAGCTGAGGCTGAAGTCCCAGCGGTCGCACCGCTCCAGGAGCTTCTCGAAGTCCATGTCGGTCGAGGCGGGGTACTTCTGCTGGTCCAGGCCCATGGTCTTCAGCGGGGTGCCGTGGTGGGTCTGCACATGGACCTGGCCCTCCCGCTTCACCACGGAGTCCGCGAAGTTCACGTTGTTCACGAGATACTTGGCGCGGGCCAGGGCCGCCCAGTACTCGCGCGAGCCCACCCGCACGGCCCGCACGCCCTTGGGTACCCGGGCCGCGTCCTCCGTGCGGATCGCCCACACGCGACGCATGTGCGGGGCCAGCCGGGCCAGTTCGGCGTCGATGGCGGCGGGGTTGCAGGAGACGCTGCGGCTCCAGTAGGCGGAGAACAGCACCAGGTTGTCGTCCAGGGGCAGCCTGAGCTGCGACTGGTAGAAGGCGCCCATCGCGCCGCGCTTGGACCGGTTGATCGCGGTGCGAGTGCGGCTCTTGACCCGCTGGCGGAACTTCACCGCCGCCAGGGCGCTGACCATGGTCGTGTACGCGTCGCGCTCCAGCATCCCGTACTTGTGCCCTCGACCGCCGGCCGGCCGGGTGAAGCCCTTGGGCAGGCGGGCGCGGTAGTCCGCCGAGGCGCGGTGGAAGAACTCCGCCCGAGCTTCCTGCGGCAGGCGGCCCGGGCGCTCCAGGATGGTCAGGTAGTGGTCGGCCATCTTGCGGAACAACGGGCCGCGCCACTCGCTGAGTTCCTCGTGCGCGTCGAGGTAGTCGAAGACGCGCTGGTACTGGTCGAAGACGTCGAAGTGCTTGCGGCTGACCGTCTTGAGGATGTTGCCGCCCTCGCGGCGCTGCCGGTAGTGGACGCAGACCCGGTCCAGTACGGCGATCCGCTCGGCGCTGATCAGGGAGCAGAACGTCCAGGGGGCGTCCTCGTAGTACCCGGGCGGGAAGGTGAGCCCGGTCCGGGTGACGAAGTCGCGCCGGTAGGCCTTGTTCCAGACGATCTGGAGCAGGTCGAGCAGCCGCGGGCGCTCGGTGAGCGGGAAGACGTCCGGGCCGTCCTCCTTGAGGAGGCCGGCCCGCAGGTTCGGGCGGACCCTGCCGTCCCAGTAGGTGCGGGCGTAGTCGAAGACCAGGATCTCGGGATTCCCGGTGGCGTCGAGCCGGTCGCAAATGGCCGACAAGGCACCGGTGGACAACGTGTCGTCACTGTCCAGGAACAACACGTAATCGCCCGTGGCCTTTTCCAGCCCGGCGTTGCGGGCACCCCCCAGGCCCACGTTTTCCGTGAGGTGAATCACATGAATCCGGGAGTCCCGTTTCGCGTACTCGTCGAGAATGGCCCCTGACCCGTCCGGCGAACAGTCGTCGACCGCGATGATCTCGAAGTCCGTGCAGTCCTGCCCGAGTACGGAGTCAAGGCACTCGGGCAGATAGCCCTGCACCTTGTACACGGGGACAACGAGAGAGAGCTTGGGCATCCTTACAACCTGTTCCGAGAACTGACCACGGGACCGCGGGCTGGGACCGGAACGCGCTCCGGGCGCCGTTGGGGCCTGGAGCGCGCCGCCGCATCAGCGTAAAGGATTCACGCGGAGTTTCCGCTGGCACGGTAGTCGGGCCGACTGTGCCCTGTCACAGCGGGAAATGCCCGGAGCGGGGCGCCCGAATCCATCGCATGGAAGCGCCTGGAGAACTTCCTCACATTCGGCCCCCCTGTCCTCTTTATTTACTTCCGTAGCCTTCCGTCCCATCTGCCCGACTCGATTTTCCGGCGCGCACGGACGAGTCTGCACCCACTGACGGAGACCTGGGAGGCATGAGGATGAGCTGGCTGGTCACGGGCGGAGCCGGATACATCGGCGCGCATGTGGTGCGCGCCCTGGCCGACGGCGGCGAACGCGTCGTCGTGTACGACGACCTGTCCACCGGCAGCACCGGCCGCGTGCCCGACGGGGTGCCGCTGGTCGTCGGCAGCGTGCTGGACCGGGCGGCGCTGGAGGACGCGATTCGTGACCATGCTGTGACAGGTGTGGTGCACATCGCGGCCAAGAAACAGGTCGGGGAGTCGGTGGAGCGGCCGCTCCACTACTACCGGGAGAACGTGACCGGCCTGGCGACCCTCCTGGAGGCCATGACGTCCACCGGCGTCGGCTGCCTCGTCTTCTCCTCCTCCGCCGCCGTCTACGGCATGCCCGATGTGGACCTCGTCACGGAGGACACCCCCTGCCTGCCGATGAGCCCCTACGGCGAGACCAAGCTGATCGGCGAGTGGCTGATCAACGCCGCCGCCCGGGCCCACGGCATCCGCGCCGCGTCCCTGCGCTACTTCAACGTCGCGGGCGCGGCCGCCCCCGAGCTGGCCGACTCCGGCGTCTTCAACCTCGTCCCCATGGTCTTCGAGCGCCTCGAGGCGGGCGACGCCCCGCGCGTCTTCGGCGACGACTACGCCACGCCGGACGGCACCTGCGTACGGGACTACATCCACGTCCAGGACGTGGCCTCCGCCCATCTCGCGGCGGCCCGGCGTCTGACGGACGCCCCCGAGGGGACGTCACTCACCCTCAACATCGGACGCGGTGAGGGCAGTTCGGTCCGGGAGATGGTGGACCGCATCCTCAAGGTCACCGGCAGGCAGGACGTCGCCCCGCACGTGACCGGCCGCCGCCCCGGCGACCCGGCCCGCGTCGTCGCCTCCGCCGACCGCGCCCACGACGAACTCGGCTGGTCGGCACGCCACGACCTGGACGACATGATCGACTCCGCCTGGCAGGGCTGGCGCCACCACCACGGCTGACCCGCGTCGTTCCAGGGCCGCCCCCGGCTCAGCGGGCCCCGGCCGGGGGCCTGCCGTGGCTGTCCGAGCTCAAGGGTTCGGGCCGCTGTCGTGGGCCGGGGAGTGCCAGTTCGGTGGCGAGACGCTCCGCCATCCGCGCCCGGTGCTCTCCGGCCGCCGCGCACAGGGCCCGTACGGCACCGGCGAAGCGCTCCTGGGAGGGCCGTTCGGCCGGGCCCAGCAGACGCAGGGCCAACGCGGTGCGCGCCCCGGACAGTTCGTCGCGTTCCGGGTGCCGGACCGCGTCCAGCAGCTCCGGCACCCCGGCCGCGTCCGGCGCCAGCACGGTCGCCGCCGCCACCGTCGGGAACGACTTGCGGAACCCGTCCTCGGCCAGTCCGCTGGTGTTGGCCACCGCGTACGGCTTGCCGCTCGCCAGGAAGTCGCTGATCACGCTGGACACGTCGCTGATCAGCAGGTCGGCCCGGTTGAAGCAGGCGTAGAGCGGCGGCCGGGCGTCCGTGACGACCTGGTGCTCCCACTCGGGCAGCGAGGACCAGTACGCCTCCTCCCAGGCAGCCGCCGCCCGCGTCACGGCCGAGGCCCGCCCCGGCTCCGGCGCCGGTTGCCGCAGCATCCGCTCCACCTGGTCCGCCGCGGAGCGGAAGCAGGCCGTCGTCAGCCGGTCCAGCTCCGCCGTCCGCCGGGCCAGTTCCCCGGCCGCCGACGCGTCCGGCCGGGGCCCGCTCCGCTCCCGGTTCGCGGCCCGCACCAGCTCCCGGATGCGCACGTCGGCGGCCCCGGCCCGCGGGTCCACCGACCCCGTCAGCGGATGGGGCTTGTACAGCAGCCGCACCCCCGGGTCCGCGAGGAGCGCCCGTACGAGGTTCTCGCCGGCCTCGACCAGCGACGTGTTGCCGGGGTTGCCGTCCCAGCCCTCCCACGTCGGCGCGTACAGCACCGTCGTGAACGCCCCGGGGGCGGGCGGCCCCGCGTACGGCCGTACGGCGTGCAGCTGCGGGCGGCCGATCTCCACCACGTCCTTGTCCTCGACGCCGACCTCCGCCAGCGCGTACCGCTCGCGCGCCGCCGGACCGGCCACCCACACCTCGTCGTACGCCTTCGCGTACGGGTTGCAGGAGGACAGCTTGTCGCTCTCCCCGTGGTTGACGAAGGCGTGCTTGAGCGTCGGGATGCGCAGGACCTGCGAGGTCTTCCCGGAGTTGGAGGGGTGCAGCAGGACCCGGAGGGCGGAGTGCTCCAGGCGCATCAGCGTGGACACCTTCGGCAGGCACACGATGGGGATGTCGGTCGCCGCGATCCGCTGCACCATGAACCGCTCCCGCAGTACGATCACCGGCCGCCCGTCCAGCCGCGCGAGGGCCTCCAGCCACATGTTGGCCTGGTAGGCCGAGGACGCCCCGCCCGAGAAGTACAGGCCGACGGTGGGCCGGTACTCCGCCAGCCACGCCTCGAACCAGTCGAGCACCTCCCGCTCGCCCGCCGGCCGGCGCCCCGGCAGCAGCCGCAGCAGCAGCGCGCCGAGGCCCGTCAGCGCCACCGCCAGGGACAGCGCGAGGCCGACCGCGCCGTACACCGGCGCGTCGGTGGCCGCCGTCGCCAGCAGCCCCGCCGTCGCCGGCAGCCCGAAGGCGGCCAGCCGGTGCCCGGGGCGGCGCAGCAGCAGCGGCGGCGCCGGGGACAGGCGCAGCGGCGAGACGTCGATGTTCCGGGTCACCACGGGCAGCGTCCGGGTACGCCGGACCAGGACGGACACCGCCTGGATCGCCCAGTGCAGCCCGTAGAAGGCGAGCAGGGCGGCGACGAGCGGGGCGTACACCGTCTCCCGGTGCTGCTCGCCGAGCCGCAGGAGGCCCACCACGAGCAGCAGGTCCCGCAGCACGTGCCGCACGGTGACGTCGGCGTGCGTCTTGGCGAACAGCGACACCATGCCCCGCTGCCAGCGGTACAGCACCGCCTCGGCGGCCAGCGAACCGGCGGTCGCGGCCAGCAGCAGCGGCACGTGCGGCAGCAGCGCGCCCACGGCCTGCGCGGCGAAGGCGGCCGCCAGCACGCCGAGGACGAGCAGCTTCACGGCGGTCCGCCGGTGGGGGAGACCGAGACGCAGCAGACGCCGGCCCGGGGGGCCGAGCCGGCGGGGACCGCGGCGGGGAGGACGGAGCCGGGAGGGGCCGGGGCGGGGGAGACGGAGCCGGAGGGGGCCGGGGCGGAGGAGCGGCAGCGGGAGGGGCCCGCGGCCGAGGAGGCGTGGCCGGCGGGGACCTCGGCGGGGAGGACGACGGCGGGAAAGACTGCGGCGGGGCAGGGATAGGGGCACTGCGGTCGCTCCAGGCTTGCTCGTCGCGCATCGGACATCCGGGTTAACGCCGGCCGACCTCCGGACGACACGCGCGTGTTGACCGCGCCCTGACGCGGTGGGCAACGCCGCTGCCCGTCCGCAGCCTGGACCCCGGCGCGGGGCGCGGCCCCGTTCGCGTAGATTGCCTGGCGAGCGCCCGGATCGGCGCGCGTCGACGGGAGAGGGCGGACGGCACAGTGGCTGGGGCAAGGCAGGCCGTGGGCGAGGCCCGCAGGATCGTCGTCAAAATCGGCTCCTCCTCGCTGACCACCGCGTCGGGCGGCCTGGACGCCGACCGGGTCGACGCCCTCGTCGACGTCCTGGCCAAGGTGCGGGGTACGGACAAGGAGATCGTCCTCGTCTCCTCCGGTGCCATCGCCGCCGGACTCGCCCCGCTGGGCCTGCGCCGCCGCCCCAGGGACCTGGCCCGCCAGCAGGCCGCCGCCAGCGTCGGCCAGGGCCTGCTGGTCGCCCGCTACACCGCCTCCTTCGCCCGCTACGGCGTCCGCGTCGGCCAGGTGCTGCTGACCAGCGACGACATGAGCCGCCGCGCCCACCACCGCAACGCCTCCCGCACCCTCGACAAACTGCTGGCGATGGGCGCGTTCCCCATCGTCAACGAGAACGACACCGTCGCCACCGACGAGATCCGCTTCGGCGACAACGACCGGCTCGCCGCCCTCGTCGCCCACCTGGTCCGGGCCGACCTGCTGGTGCTGCTGTCCGACGTGGACGGCGTGTACGACGGCGACCCGAGCAGGCCGGGCACGTCGCGGCTGGCGGAGGTGCGGGAGACGGCCGACCTCGCGGGCGTGGACATCGGCAGCGCGGGCAAGGCCGGCGTCGGCACCGGAGGCATGGTCACCAAGGTCGAGGCCGCCCGGATCGCCGCCGCCGCGGGCATCCCCGTGGTCCTGACCAGCGCGGTCCACGCGGCCGACGCCCTGGCCGGCAAGGACACCGGCACCTACTTCCACACCACCGGCAAGCGCTCCGCCGACCGGCTGCTGTGGCTCCAGCACGCGTCCACCCCGCAGGGCGCGCTCGTCCTCGACGACGGGGCGGTGCGCGCGGTCGTCGAGGGCCGCAAGTCGCTGCTGCCGGCCGGGATCGCCGGCGTCGAGGGCGAGTTCGCCGCGGGCGACCCCGTCGAGTTGCGGGACGGCGCGGGGCGCGCGGTGGCCCGGGGGCTCGTGAGCTTCGACGCCAAGGAACTGCCCCGGCTGCTCGGCCGCTCCACCCGGGAACTGGCGCGCGAGCTCGGACCGGCGTACGAACGCGAGGTCGTACACAGGGACGATCTGGTGATCCTGCACCCGTAATGGGTCGAAACGTCCCCGAATCGGCGGTGGACGTTCCGCAAAACCGCCCCGCGATCCCGCGCGGCCTGCTCAACTTTCCTCAGGGACAAGCCCGGCCGACCACCGGGCCGAGCCGTGTGCGTGAAGGAGGCCGTCGTGAGCGGAGTGCGCCCTGGAACGGCGGCGTCCCGCGGTGGTAATGGCTCCCGCGGTGTCACCGGCTCCCGCGGCGCCCGCGGCGGATCCCGCCCGGCCGGCGAGGAGCGCGCCCTGACCAGCGTCGCGGCCGGTGACCGGTTCCGGGGCGGCGAGCCCGAGCACACCCCGCGACTGTGGCACGTCACCCTCAGCGTCTCCGGCGCCCGGGCCCCGCTCACCGAGGTCCGGCGCGCCCTGGAGCAGCTCGCCCACGACCACCCCTTTCTGCTGACCAGCCGCTACGCCGACGACCACGCGGAGATCCGGTACTGGGAGGAGGCCCGCGACCTGCACGACGCCGCCGCCGTCGCCCTGCGCCTGTGGGGCGAGCACCGGCAGACCGCGGGACTGCCGCCCTGGGAGATCGTCGGCCTGGAGGTCATCGACCGGGCGACCTACCACCAGCGCATCGCCGCCGGGTACGGACCGGCCCCCGCGACACCGGTCGGGGTGCACCCCTTCTAGCCGCCCTCCACCCGTTTCCGGCCCGCCCCCTCCGGCCCGCCCCCTCCGGCCCGCCCCCTCCGGCCCGCCCCCTCCGGTCCGCCTGTTCCGGTCCGCCTGTTCCGGCCCGCCCCCTCCGGCCCGTCCTTCCGGCCCACTTGTTCCGGTCCGGCGCACGTCTCGCGGTTCGGGACGGCCGGTGAACGGCCCCGCCCGGCCTATTACGCTTCCCCTATGACCACGCTCTCGCCGTACGACTCGATGTCCCCGGTCACCCGGGCCGCCTACCGGGCCAAGTCCGCCGCGGCCGACCTCGCGCCGTTGCCGCGGGCCGCGAAGGACGACGCGCTGCTCGCCGTCGCGGACGCGCTGGAGGTCCGGACCAGCGAGATCGTCGAGGCCAACGCCCAGGACGTGGCCAAGGCCCGCGCCGCCGGGATCAGCGAGGCCATCATCGACCGGCTGACGCTGACCCCGGAACGGGTCCGCGCCATCGCCTCCGACGTGCGGGACGTCGTCGCGCTGCCCGACCCCGTCGGCGAGGTCGTGCGCGGCTCCACCCTTCCCAACGGCATCGACCTGCGCCAGGTCCGTGTGCCGCTCGGCGTGGTCGGCATCATCTACGAGGGCCGGCCCAACGTGACGGTCGACGCCGCCGCCCTGTGCCTGAAGTCCGGCAACGCCGTCCTGCTGCGCGGCTCCTCCTCGGCCTACCAGTCCAACACCGCCCTCGTCCGGGTCGTCCGCGACGCCGTGGGCGGAGCCGGGCTGCCCGCCGACGCCGTGCAGCTGGTGCCCGGCGAGAGCCGCGAGAGCGTGCGCGAGCTGATGCGGGCCCGCGGCCTGGTCGACGTGCTCATCCCGCGCGGCGGCGCCTCCCTGATCAACACGGTCGTCCAGGAGTCCACCGTCCCCGTCATCGAGACCGGCACCGGCAACTGCCACGTCTACGTCGATGCGCAGGCCGACCTCGACATGGCCGTCGACATCCTGATCAACTCCAAGGCGCAGCGCGTGAGCGTCTGCAACGCCGCCGAGACCCTCCTGGTCCACCAGGACGTCGCCGCCGAATTCCTGCCCCGCGCGCTGGACGCCCTCGCCGAGGCCGGGGTCACCGTGCACGGCGACGAGCGCGTGCTGGCGTACGCCGAGGAGTCCAAGGTGACGGCCGTCGAGGCCACGCCGGAGGACTGGGAGACGGAGTACCTGTCCTACGACATCGCCGCGGCGGTCGTCGACTCCCTCGACAAGGCCGTCGAGCACATCCGGCTGTGGACCTCCGGCCACACCGAGGCCATCGTGACGACCTCCCAGCAGGCCGCCCGGCGCTTCACCCAGCTGGTCGACTCCACCACGGTCGCGGTGAACACCTCCACCCGGTTCACCGACGGCGGCCAGTTCGGCTTCGGCGCCGAGATCGGCATCTCCACGCAGAAGCTGCACGCCCGCGGCCCGATGGGACTGCCGGAGCTGACCAGCACCAAGTACATCGTCACCGGTGACGGGCACGTACGGCGCTGACGGGCAGGTACGGCGCGTACGGCGCTGACGGGCGCGTACGGCGCTGACAGGCGGGGTCGCGCGCCGACGGGCGGGGCGCGCCTGCGTGCGAGTCCGCGCCCTTGGGCACACGCCGGGGGCATACGCGATCCGCACGCGCCCTCGACCGCGCTCATGTACCGATCGGGGCATCTCACCCACCGGATGAATTTCCCCGCCGTCTGCCCAAAACGACCGACCGGGTCTAGTCTGGACCCGTGCCGGAGGACGTGGGGGGTAGGCCGTTCCCTGACGGCTGGGAGCCCGACGACGACCACGACCGCGGGGTGTCGGACGAAGAGTTCGCCTCCGTGGTCTTCGACGAGGCCTTCGTACAGGCGGCCGCGCTGCACGAGCCGACCGCCGTCGAACGCCTCCTGGCCGCCGCGCAGGCCAGAGCCGAGGCCACCGAGGCGGAAGCGGCCCGCCGCGGCCGCATCAGAGGCGAGCGCTACGACGACGGGTACGGCGATTTCGGCCATGATCCCGACCTCGACGACCCGGACGACGACCGCGACCCCCTCGACCGCCCGTACGGCGCTCCAGCGGCGTACGGCAAGCAGGTCCGCTGGCACCGGCCGGTCGCCTGGATGCTCGCCCTGGTGATGGGCGTGGGCATGGTCGCGCTGGCCTTCGTGGCCGTCTACCGGGGCGCCTCCTCGGAGGGCGGCACAGAGCAGGTACCGCCCCCCGCCTCGACCGGTCCCGAGCAGGGCGGCACGGTGACCCCGTCGGCCTCCGCCGACTTCTCCCAGCCGGCCGTCTCGGTGATCCCGCGCAGCCCCTGACCTGCTCTCCGACCGCTGAGAAACCGGCCCAACTTGACCTGCACCGGCGCGTTTACCCGAGCTTCCGCGGACCTACCCTGAAGGTATGGCAGGGCTTGGCGGTCCGCCCGGTGGGACGCCCGAAGGCGCCCCCGGAGGCGGAGAGGACGAGTACCGATCCGTCGTCTTCGACGAGTCGTTCGTCCGCGCTGCCCGGCTCCAGGAGTTCTCCGCGCAGGAGCGCATCGCCGACCACGCGCCCGCCGTACGCCGCCGTACGCCGCTGCGCCGGGCCGGACTGTCCCGGCAGGCGCTGGTCCTCGTCATGCTGATCGCCGTCGCCTTCGGCACCGCCATCTTCATGGGCGTACGGCATCCCTACCAGGGTCCCGACGCGCAGCGGGCCGCAGAGCCGGTACGGATGACCGTCGTCCCGCTGGCACCCGAGGGCAGGGTGCCCGGCGCCGACGACGCCGTGCACCTGTACGAGCGCAGCCCCGCCGCGCACTTCCGCTCCGCCGCCGAGGGCGTCCCGCTGCCGGGCCACCGGCGCACCGCGCACTTCTCGGACGACCAGGTGCTGAGCGCGCTGACCACCGCCAAGAACTACATCGACCGCTCGGCGCTCGACCGGGACGTGCTCGGCGGCGGTGAGGTCCGCCCGGTAAGGGTGCTGCTCGCCCCGGACCAGCTCGACCAGTTCGACGAGAGCTTGGAGAGGCCCGCCGCGGACGGCCGGCACGCGCCCACCGGATGGCTGGTCCGCTTCGACCCGGCCCGTGCCGAGCTGACCGACGCGGAGATCCGGGTGAGCGGCAGCCTGCGGGCCGTGGAGAGCGACGCGTCCACACTGGAAGTCGCGGCCGACCACACCATGGTGTACCCGCTGCGGCCGGCCGGCGACGAGGGGGCCGAGACGTCGCTGTTCACCGTCCGGCGCGAGCTGCACTTCCGCTTCGACCGGGACGACCTGCGGCTGCACCAGGCGCAGCTCGTCGCCGCCTACGTCCAGGCCGGGCCGCTCTCCTGTGCCGAGGACTCGGCGAACCACCTCCGCCCGCTGCTCGCGGGCCAGACGGCCGGGACCGGTGCCCCCGCCGGCACCGACCCGTACACCACGGACGACGCCACGGCCCTGTGCGGCACCCTCGCGGCCGAGGCCCAGCCGAGGGTGTGAGGCAGGGGCAGGAGGCCGCCGGCCGCCGGAGCGGTCGGGCTCGGGCGGGTCGTCCGCGCCCGCCCCGGCTCAGGCGCCGTCGCGCGGCGGGCGGTCGTCCGGCGCGCCCGGTCCGCCGGAACCCTCCGGTCCGCCGGACCCGCCGCCCGGCTGTCCCCCCGTCCCGTCCGTCCTGTCCGTCCCTTCCGGCCCCGCGGGTCCGTCCGCGTCCTTCGGCGGCCTCGGCTGGGAGGACGTGAAGCCGCCGAATCCCCGCCGCATCCGGTCACCGAGGTCACCGGCACCGCCCGCGATGTCGTTCACCAGCTTCATCAGCGGGTCCTTGGAGCCGCGCACATGCGTGGCGTAGCTGGACGCCGACTCGCGGAAGGAGTCCCGGACCGAGGTGTCCTTGTCCTCGTCGCGCCGCGGGTAGTGGCCGTCCATGATCCGCTGGTAGTCCCGGGACGCGGCCCACTTCTTGAGCTCGGCGGCGCGCACCGTGGTGAAGGGGTGGGAGCGGGGCAGCACGTTCAGGATCTTCAGCACGGAGTCGCGCAGGTCGCCCCCGGCCTCGTACTCGTCGGCCTGCTCGAGGAACGCGTCCACGTTCATCTCGTGCAGGTGGTTGCCGCCCGCGATCTTCATCAGGCCGCGCATGGAGGCCTGCAGATCCTGGCCCACCAGCAGACCCGCGCGGTCCGCGGACAGCTCCGACTTGCGGAACCACTCGCGCAGCCCGGTCACGATCGCCATGATCGCGATGTTGCCCAGCGGAATCCAGGCGACCCGGACCGCGAGGGACGTCAGGAAGAGCAGGATGGTCCGGTAGACGGAGTGTCCGGACAGCGCGTGCCCGACCTCGTGCCCGACGACCGCCCGCATCTCCTCCTCGTCCAGCAGCTCGACGAGGCCCGTGGTGACGACGATGATCGGCTCGTCCAGGCCGATGCACATCGCGTTCGGAGTCGGGTCCTGGTTGACGTACATCGGGGGGACCTTCTCCAGGTCCAGGATGTAGCAGGCGTCGCGCAGCATGACGTTCAGATGGGCGAACTGCCGGTCCGAGACCCGTACCGAGTCGGACAGGAACAGCAGCCTCAGGCTCCGCTCCGGCAACAGGCCGCTCAGTGCCTTGAAGACCGTGTCGAAGCCGCTCAGTTTGCGCAGCGCCACCAGGGCGGACCGGTCGGCGGGGTGCTCGTACGCACGCGAGGAGATTCCGGGGAAGCGCCTGCGCTGCCTGCTCGGCACGTTCTCGTGCCCGTTGTGCTGGTGGCCGTCGGACATGTCTTCCCCCATGTGCGTGTGTGTGGCCTGTGCGTCTGTGCGGCCTGTGCGTGTGTCCGGCCCTTTGCGAACCCTTGTGCGGCCCTTTGCGCCCCCGAAGCCGAGCCCAGCCTAGGCGGAGATACCGTGGACGGGCAGTGCAACGAAGGAGTCCACGTCATGGCGCACACCCCCCACACCGACTGGCTCGCCACCGCGGCGACGGCGGCCGAGCAGCAAGGGGCGGGGAATCTGCTCCGGGTCGTGCTGATCGTGATGGTGCTGGGCTGTGTGCTGACCGCGTGGTTCCTGCTGCGGGGGTACAAGCGGAAGGACGACTGAGGAGATCCGAAGGTTCCCCGGACCCCCCGGCCCCGTCCCCAACGGCGGAGTCGGCGTGATCGCCCGAGAGGCGCCCGCATACGATGGGCCGACGTCTTTATTCCGCCCACACCGGATAGGTCCTGCCGAAGATGAGCTTCCACAGCACCGCTGCCCAGTTCGTGACCCTCGCCTCCGAGGGCGGCGAGGAGCACAGCGGCAACCACGAGAGTCTCAGCCCCTACGTCACCGGCATCGGCGCCTTCGTCATCCTGATGCTCCTGCTGTGGATCACCACCCGGTTCAACCGCGACCGCTGAGCGCGGGGGCCGTGGGCCCGGCAGGAGCCCCCGGACCGGGCCGGTAGGGTCTGCACGCATGGGAGAGCAGGACATGCCTACCGGTCCGGCGCACGACACCGCGCACGCGCCGGCGCGGGGCGCGCAGAGCCGCGCGGTGCCCGCCCGCGCCGCCGGCCTGGGCAACGGCCCGACGCCGTCGGGCAAGCGCCGCCTCGGCGTCATGGGCGGCACCTTCGACCCGATCCACCACGGGCACCTCGTGGCGGCCAGTGAGGTCGCCGCGCAGTTCCACCTCGACGAGGTGGTGTTCGTGCCCACCGGGCAACCGTGGCAGAAGAGCCACCGCACGGTCTCCGCGGCCGAGGACCGCTACCTGATGACGGTAGTGGCGACCGTCGAGAACCCGCAGTTCTCGGTCAGCCGCATCGACATCGACCGCGGCGGCCCCACATACACCGTGGACACCCTGCGCGACCTGCGCGAGCTCAACCCGGACGCCGACCTGTTCTTCATCACCGGCGCCGACGCCCTCGCCCAGATCCTCACCTGGCGCGACAGCGAGGAGCTGTTCTCCCTCGCGCACTTCATCGGCGTCACCCGGCCCGGCCACACGCTGACCGACGCCGGGCTCCCCAAGGGGGGCGTCTCGCTCGTCGAGGTCCCCGCCCTCGCCATCTCCTCCACGGACTGCCGTGCGAGAGTCGCCAAGGGCGACCCCGTCTGGTATCTGGTGCCGGACGGGGTCGTGCGCTACATCGACAAACGCCAGCTGTACCGCGGCGAGTGAACCGAGAGGGGCACCGGTGAACGACGGATACGACCCGGGCTACGGCGACGGCGGCGACCAGTACGAACTCGTCGGCTACGACGAGTACGGCCGGCCGGTGTACCGCCAGGCCCAGGGCCAGGCCCCGGCCCAGCCCGGCGGGCAGCAGGCGTACGACCCGTACGCGCAGCAGCGGGGACAGCAGGACCGGGAAGGCCGGCAGTACGGACAGCAGGGCTACGGTTACGACCCGTACGCCACGGGCGGTCCGCAGCCCGCCGCACAGCCCTACGAGCCGTATGACGGCTACGCCTCCCAGACCGGCTACGCATCCCAGACCGGCTACGACACCGGCGGGCAGCCGCCCACCCCCGGCTACGACGCCTACGACGGCTACGCCTCCGGCACGCACGCCCAGCCCTCGTACGACCCGTACGGGCAGGCGGCGACCAGTGGCAGGCAGCCCCGGGTCGCCGAGCAGACCGCCTACATCCCGCAGCAGGCGGGCCCGCCCGGTGAACCGGAGGCGCAAGCCCCCGCGGAGGGGACGGAACCCGGCCGGGAGTACCACACCGAGCAGTTCGCCTTCGTCGAGGAGCCGACCGACGACTCCGAGGACGTCATCGACTGGATGAAGTTCACGGAGAACCGCACCGAGCGCCGCGAGGAGGCCCGGCGGCGCGCACGCGCGCGTGTCGTCGCCCTGGTCGTCGTCCTGGCACTGGTCGCGGCCGGCGGCGTCGGCTACCTCTGGTACGCCGGGCAGCTGCCCGGCCTGTCCTCCTCGGACGACAAGACGGGCGGTACGACGGCGGCGGGCGCCCAGAAGCGCGACGTGATCGCCGTCCACCTGCACGACACCAAAGGCGGCGGCACCTCCACCGCGCTGCTCGTGGACAACGCCACCACCAAGCGGGGCACCGCCGTGCTGGTGCCCAACTCCCTCGCTCTGACCGGCGACGACGGCAGCACCACGACGCTCGCCAAGTCCGTCGACGAGGACGGCCCCGACGCCACCCGGACCGCGCTCGACTCGGCCCTCGGTACCGACATCGAGGGCACCTGGCGCCTGGACACGCCCTACCTCCAGATCCTGGTCGACCTGGTCGGCAACATCGAGGTGGACACCGACACCGACGTCCCCGACCCGGAGGCCAAGGACAAGGGGGCCGCGCCCCTCGTACGTATGGGCGAGGGGCAGACCCTCAGCGGCAAGATGGCCGTGGCCTACGCCACCCACCGCGGCTCCGGGGAGGAGGCGGACGCCCAGCTGCGGCGGTTCGGACAGGTCATGCAGGGGGTGCTGCGCAAGCTCTCCTCGGATCCCGCGGGCGCGACGACCACCGTCCAGACCCTCGGGCTGATCCTCGACCCGCCGCTGACCGAGAAGGACCTCGGCTCCTTCCTCGCCGGGCTCTCCGACCTCGCCAAGGGCGGCGACTTCGAGACCGCGCTGCTGCCCGTCCAGAAGGACGGCAGGCTCAGCGCGGAGGCGAGTGACAGCGTCGTCAAGGACGTCCTCGGCGGCACCGCCAAGAGCCCCGACAAGGACGCGGCCGTCAGCGTCTCCGTCCGCAACGCCACCGGCGTGGAGGACCGCACCGGCAAGGCCCGCGTCGTCCTCCTCAACGGCGGCTTCACCTTCCTGTCGGGCGGCACCGCGTCCGGCAGCGAGGCGACGTCGAAGGTCGTCTACGCGGAGGCGGCCGACAAGGAGAACGCCGTCCAGGTCGCCAAGACGCTGGGCCTGCCCACCGACTCCGTCATCCAGGGTGAGGTCTCCGCGAACGCGAGGGTCTCGGTGGTGCTGGGCCAGGACTACGAACCGGCTTCCTAGGGGCGGGTGATTATCACGTGGGCTGCCGTCGGCGGTCGTGAGACCCTTGAGGTCAACCGACCGCCGACCCGAAAGCCAGGCAGTGACCGCGACCGACCGCTCCATCGAACTCATCAACACCGCCGCGCAGGCGGCGGCCGACAAGCTCGCCCACGACATCATCGCCTACGACGTCAGCGACGTGCTGTCGATCACGGACGCCTTCCTGCTGGCCTCCGCGCCCAACGACCGCCAGGTCAAGTCGATCGTCGACGAGATCGAGGAGCGGCTCAGCAAGGAACTCGGCGCCAAGCCGGTACGCCGCGAGGGCGACCGCGAGGCCCGCTGGGTCCTGCTCGACTACGTCGACATCGTCGTCCACGTCCAGCACAGCGAGGAGCGCGTCTTCTACGCCCTGGAGCGGCTGTGGAAGGACTGCCCCGAGCTGGAGCTGCCCGCCGACGCCAAGGAGACCCGCGGCAAGGCGGAGGAGCACGCCAGGCTCCGGGCCGCCGAGGAGGCGACGGAGACCGACGGGGACTGGCGATGAGCGCCACCGGCGAGGTCACGGCCGGGCAGCCCGGCCGCGGCCGGCGCGTCATCCTCTGGCGGCACGGCCAGACCTCGTGGAACGTGGAGCGCCGCTTCCAGGGCACCACGGACGTCGAGCTCACCGAGACCGGCGTCGCCCAGGCCCGCCGCGCCGCCCGGCTGCTGGTCGGCCTCCGCCCCGACGCCATCGTCGCCTCCGACCTGGCGCGCGCCGCGAACACGGCCGCCGAGCTCGCCGCGCTCACCGGCCTGGACGTGACTCTCGAAGAGGGCCTGCGGGAGACGTACGCGGGTGTCTGGCAGGGGCTGACCCACGACGAGATCATCGCCCGGCACGGCGAGGAGTACGCCGCGTGGAAGCGCGGCGAGCCGGTCCGCCGCGGCGGTGGCGAGCTGGAGACCGAGGTGGCCGACCGCGCCGCCCCCGTGGTCCTCCGGCACGCCGAGAAGCTCGCCGAGGACGGCACCCTCGTCGTGGTCAGCCACGGCGGCACGATCCGCACCACCATCGGCCGCCTGCTCGGGCTGGAACCGCGCAGCTGGGAGAGCCTCGGCGGCCTCACCAACTGCTGCTGGTCCGTCCTGGGCGAGGGGGCCCGCGGCTGGCGTCTGCTGGAGCACAACGCCGGCACCCTGCCGGAACCGGTGCTCGGCGACGACGACTGAGGAGGGGCCGGCCGGGCCCGGTACCCGGATTTCACTTTCCGGCAGGTCGCAGGCTAAAGTTCTTCTTGTTCGCCCCGCCGAGCGGAGCGAAAGACCATGCGGCTCAGCCGCGTGGCACCAGGGGCTATAGCTCAGTTGGTAGAGCGCCTGCATGGCATGCAGGAGGTCAGGAGTTCAATTCTCCTTAGCTCCACAGCCCACGGACGAATCCCGTCCCCCTCGGGGGGCGGGATTTTTCGTTTGCGCCCACTTGAGCAGCAGGCGTCCCACGGGCGTATACCCCTGTGGGACTCCGTGTCCGGACTGGTACTGAGGCGTCGCTGACCGTATTGGCCCGGTCGTGGCAGAATCAAACGGCCGGAAGGGGACCGCGACCCGACGGGAGGGAGTGGCGATGCCTGCGAGCATCCTCGAGGAGGTCGGTCACCTCCTCGGCGGAGCGGTGACACGGAACACGGTCACCCGTCTCAGCTGCCCTTCCTGCGGTTCCGGGCACGTGGCCCAAGTCCTCGGTGACAACGGCGGAATCTCGTACGTGTGCACGGCCTGCGGCCACAGCTGGAGCTGATCGATGGGTGCACACAGGCGAAAGTGCGATTGGTGCGGCAGTGGCACCCCGATCGTGCGGGACATGGAGCCGGTCAATCCGGACTACCAGTACTGGTGCGAGGAGTGCGCGCGGGCGCTGATCATAAAAGGCGACCCGATCGAGACGTACCGCGAACTCGAGGGTGAGCCGATCTACGGCCGGCTTCTCGAGGAGCACTGCACACTCAAGCGGTTCTATTCGTTCGTCACGGCGTAGCGGCCCCGGGCGTCATGACGTAGCGGCCTACGCAAGGGGTAAAACGGGCAAACTGGAAACGATTTGGTGTTGTGCCCGGTCGACCGTGTAATGTTGGCGTCGCCGCCGGGGAGACCGGGTGGCAGACGGCAAGGGGCTATAGCTCAGTTGGTAGAGCGCCTGCATGGCATGCAGGAGGTCAGGAGTTCAATTCTCCTTAGCTCCACAGGAACACAGGGAAACCCCCGGATCAGCGATCCGGGGGTTTCTTCGTGCCCGGCTCAGCGGCCCAGCGCCCGGCGGCCACGGCCCTGGCCCTGGGACAGGACCGGCAGGTTGGTGCGCGAGGACGGTGCCTGTCCGCGGGTGTCCTCCTCGATGCGCAGGGCGAGCGCCGGGCAGCGGCGCACCGCGCGGACCGCCTTGGCCTCCGCGAAGCGCGGCACCTCGGCCTGCGCGACGGTCGGGAAGCCGTCGGCGCCGAGCTGGAAGACCTCCGGGAGGATGTCCGCGCACAGGCCGTGGCCCCGGCACAGCGTCCAGTCGACGTAGATCTTCTGGCGGCTGGGCCCGTTCTCCTCCCCGCCGCCGCCCGGGATGCCCGTGGGGGCCCTGCCCCCTTCGAAGAGCGGCAGAACGCCCTCCACGGGCCGTCCGCAGCCGTTGCCGAGGACATGGGCGGCGAGGTCGTCCGTGAAGGCCTTGAGGGTCGACTCGAGGAACATCGCCGAGCCGTCCGGGTGCGAGCAGGCGCCGCGCCGCTTCACGTTCTTCGCCACCTGCTTGACCGCCTCCAGGGCGGCCGGGCCGCCGCCGTTCAGGATGTCCTCCAGGCCGCGCGCGGCGGCCGGCAGGCCCAGGTAGCAGGGGCCGCACTGGCCCGCGCTCTCCTCGGCCAGCCACTGCGCCACCCGCAGCGACTCGCCCAGCGGGCAGGTGTCCTGACTGATCGGCAGGATCGCGCCCGCGCCCAGCGAGCCGCCCACCTGCTGCAGGGAGTTGCGGGAGACGATGGCCTCGTCGATGGTCGCCGCGTCGATCCACTTGCCGTGGTAGCCGCCGGTCAGCACCCCCTGCGGCACCGGCGGGGCGCCGGCGAGCTGGAGGACGTAGCGCAGCGGCACGCCCGTCGGCACCTCGATGACCATGGGGCGGGCCACCGCGCCGGAGACCGTGAGCATGACGGTGCCCGGCTCGTCGTACAGGCCGGTGTTGCCGTAGCGCTCCGGGCCGATGCGGGCGGCGATCGCCAGCTGGGCGAACGTCTCGGCGTTGGACAGCAGGGTCGGCGCGCCGCCGACGCCGCTCCTGGACGCGCTGATCTTGCGGCCGGGCGGGATCGCCGGGCCACCGTCGATGGAGCGGACCAGGGAGGCCGCGGCGCCGGTGACCATGCGGACCGGATTGCGCTGCACGCGCGCGCGGAGGGCGGAGCGGCGTCCGTTGCTCAGGCCGCGCTCGGCGAGGGCGGCCTCCATGGAGCGCTGCGTGGACTCGCGGGTGACGCCGATGACGAGGGTGCGGGCGCCCATGGCCTCGGCGCACAGCAGCGCGCCGTCCAGGATCAGGTGCGGCGCACGGTTGATGAGCACCGTGTCCTTGCGGCAGGCCGGCTCGTCCTCGCTGCCGTTGACGACCACGACCGGCCGTACGCCGCGCTTGATCGCCGCCTCGGCGACCGAGCGCAGCTTCTTGTGGAAGGGGAAGCCCGCGCCGCCGCGGCCCTTCAGGTTGATGCGCTCGGAGAGCTGCGCGAGCTGTTCGCCGCCCAGCGGTTCGAGCGGCCCGTGCACCTTGAGGTGCATGGGCAGATCCAGGCGCTCGACAAGGTCGAAGCCCGACGTGAGCTGGGGAAGACCGACCACGCGGACTTCGGGGACGTCGGGCAGGGCCTCGTTCACTTAAAAGCCTCCGGAAGGCGTGTTCCAAGGTTCGCCCGAACCCGGTGCGTCGAAGTCGTAGGACGCGTCGTAGGGCGACGCGCCGGGGGACGCACCGGGGGTTGGTTCAGTGGCGGGACCGCTGTTGTACGTGTCGTTGGGGTAGTACGTGTCGTAGACGGTGTTCGTCTCACTGGTGTCGTACACGTCACTCGAGCCGTAGCCCGAGGCGTCCGTATTGCCGTAGACCGGGATGGTGTGTCCGGTGTCGTTGAGCGGGTCGTAGGCCGACGGGGGTGCCTCGCCGACCGGTGGCGGCGACGGGACGGGCCAGCTGCCCGAGGTGCTGCCGCCGCCGTCCGCGAGGGGCATCGACTCGGTGGGCCGCATGTCCGGCGGCAGCTGGGCGGCCGCTGTCGCCTCGGCCGTCAGCGGCCTCCGGCGCGTGCCGGAGGAGCCGGACACGGCACGGTAGGCCGCCGCGAAGCCGCCCGCGGGCTCCGGGGGCGCGAGGCGCTCCGCGGGCTCGTACAGGGGTGCGGACGGGGGTGCCGCGCGCGGTCGCGGCGCCCCGGCGTCCTCGTAGCCCGGCAGCGCGGAGCCGGCCGTCGTCCGGGCCCGGCTCTCCTCGAGTTCCTCGCGGGCCAACCGCTCCCCGGTCCCGAGGAACCCGGCGATCCTGTCGGCGACCCTGCGCTTGACCGGGCGGGGCGCCGCGCGCAGTGCCAGGGCCGCCATGACGCCGAGCACGGACAGTCCGTACAGGACCAGGAAGACCGGTTTCGCCGCGCGACCCGCGTAGAGCCCGTGCAGCAGGGCCAGGCACCACGCCGGGTAGGCCAGCATGTGCATGGCCCGCCAGCGGGCGGCCACGGGGGGCGCGGACGCGAAGCGGTTGCGCAGGGCACCGGTGACGCCCACGAAGATCATGAGCATGCTGGCCAGGGTGCCGAAACCGATGAGGACGCCCCGGCCGCCGAACGACTCGTCGTCCGTGGCCAGCAGCCCGAACGGAACCACCGCGGCGACCCAGGTGGTGTGCTCCAGCGCCAGCTTCACCCCGATGTGCACCAGCAGGAACACGACCGACGCGACCGCGGTGATCCGGTGTACCGCCTGCGCCAGGATCCGCTGGCGGGTGTCGAGGACGATCCGGTCCTGGGCGATGAGACCCCAGATCACCGAGCAGCTGAGGAAGACGAGGGAGAGGACGCCGGCGCCGAAGTTGAGGAACTCCGCGAAGGTGTCGTCCGCCGTGCTGTCGTTCGTCACCACGGCAGACCTCCCCGTGTCACGGACGCGAGGGGAGGGGGCGAGCTGTTGCTGCGGGGGCGGATCAGGGGAGGGTTCATGGGGGCAACTCCGGAGCGGTTCGGGAAAAGCGGTCCCGCTGCCGCACTCTAAGTGGCGCCATACCCGCGGGTACGAGGTTTGAGTTATTGCGTTGTTATCAAATGACAATGCGCCCGTGGCGATGTCCTTTAGCAGTCGTTACGCGAAGTAATCTTTGACCTTGGTTCAGGTTTGTCGGCCGTGAGGCGTGGTGCGGGCGGCGCGGAAGGCGGCCGGAAGTCCCGTCGCGGCCCGATCGGCGACTGCGGTACCCTGACGCCATGCGTGCCGTACGCCTTCTGCTTAGCGAGCCGCGCTGATCAGTCCCGACCCCGGTCGTAGTCCGGTGGCCGGAATCGGCGCGGCGTCCCCTCCTGTGCGAGGGGATTTTTCATTTCCCGGCAGTCGCAGCCGCTGGTCTTGAATGTCGCAGCCGCTGGCAGAGACGATCGATGGAGCTTTGAGGATCATGAGCGAGACGAACCCCGCGGCGACCGCCCCTGTGCCGGCGGACGCCGCGCCGCACCGCTACACGGCTGCCATGGCCGCCGAGATCGAGGCACGCTGGCAGGACTTCTGGGACGCCGAGGGGACGTACGCCGCGCCGAACCCCAGGGGTGACCTGGCGGGCGACCCGGAGCTGGTCGCCAAGCCCAAGAAGTTCATCATGGACATGTTCCCGTACCCCTCCGGTGCGGGCCTGCACGTCGGCCACCCCCTGGGCTACATCGCCACCGACGTCTTCGCCCGCTTCCAGCGGATGACCGGCCACAACGTCCTGCACACCCTGGGCTTCGACGCCTTCGGCCTGCCCGCGGAGCAGTACGCCGTGCAGACCGGCACGCACCCGCGCGTGTCCACCGAGGCCAACATGAAGAACATGCAGAGCCAGCTGCGCCGGCTGGGTCTGGGCCACGACAAGCGCCGGTCGTTCGCCACGATCGACCCCGAGTACTACAAGTGGACCCAGTGGATCTTCCTGCAGATCTTCAACTCCTGGTACGACGACGAGGCGAAGAAGGCCCGCCCGATCGCCGAGCTGGTCGCCCAGTTCGAGTCCGGTGAGCGGGCGGTACCGGGCCACCCCGGGCGCGCGTGGAGCGCCCTGAGCGACGCCGAGCGCGCCGACGTGCTGGGCGGGTTCCGCCTGGCCTACGCCTCCGACGCGCCCGTCAACTGGTGCCCCGGCCTGGGCACGGTGCTGGCCAACGAGGAGGTCACCGCCGACGGCCGCTCCGAGCGCGGCAACTTCCCCGTCTTCAAGTCCAAGCTGCGCCAGTGGAACATGCGCATCACCGCCTACGCCGACCGGCTGCTGGACGATCTGGACGAGCTGGACTGGCCCGAGGCCATCAAGCTGCAGCAGCGCAACTGGATCGGCCGCTCCGAGGGCGCCCGCGTCGACTTCCCCGTCGACGGCGAGCGCATCACCGTCTTCACCACCCGCCAGGACACCCTGTTCGGCGCGACGTACATGGTGCTGGCGCCCGAGCACCCGCTGGTCGAGAAGTTCACCCCGGCCGCCTGGCCCGAGGGCACGCACGACGTGTGGACCGGCGGCCACGCGACCCCGACCGAGGCCGTCGCGGCCTACCGCGCGCAGGCCGCGTCCAAGTCCGACGTCGAGCGGCAGGCCGAGGCCAAGGACAAGACCGGCGTCTTCATCGGCGCCTACGCGACCAACCCGGTCAACGGCGAGCAGGTCCCGGTCTTCATCGCCGACTACGTGCTGATGGGCTACGGCACCGGCGCGATCATGGCCGTCCCGGCCGGTGACCAGCGCGACTTCGAGTTCGCGCGCGCCTTCGAGCTGCCGATCCGCTGCATCGTCGAGCCGACCGACGGCCGGGGCACCGACCCGGCCACGTGGGAGGACGCCTTCGGGTCGTACGACGCGAAGATCATGAACTCGTCGAACGGCGAGATCAGCCTGGACGGCCTGCCCGTCGTCGAGGCCAAGGAGCGCATCACCGAGTGGCTGGAGCGCACCGGCGCCGGCGAGGGCACCGTCAACTTCCGCCTGCGCGACTGGCTGTTCAGCCGCCAGCGCTACTGGGGCGAGCCCTTCCCGATCGTCTACGACGAGGACGGCATCGCGCACGCCCTGCCCGAGTCGATGCTGCCGCTGGAGCTGCCCGAGGTCGAGGACTACTCCCCGCGCACCTTCGACCCGGACGACGCCGACACCCGGCCCGAGACCCCGCTGTCGCGCAACGAGGACTGGGTGAACGTCACCCTGGACCTGGGCGACGGCCGCGGCCCCCGCAAGTACCGTCGCGAGACCAACACCATGCCCAACTGGGCGGGCTCCTGCTGGTACGAACTGCGCTACCTGGACCCGCACAACGGCGAGCGGCTGGTCGACCCGGAGATCGAGCAGTACTGGATGGGCCCGCGCGAGGGACTGCCGCACGGCGGCGTCGACCTGTACGTCGGCGGCGCCGAGCACGCCGTGCTGCACCTGCTGTACGCGCGCTTCTGGTCCAAGGTCCTGTTCGACCTGGGGCACGTGTCCTCGGCCGAGCCGTTCCACAAGCTGTTCAACCAGGGCATGATCCAGGCCTACGTCTACCGGGACAGCCGCGGCATCGCGGTGCCGGCCGCCGAGGTGGAGGAGCGCGACGGCGCCTTTTACCACCAGGGCGAGAAGGTCTCCCGGCTGCTGGGCAAGATGGGCAAGTCCCTGAAGAACGCGGTCACTCCCGACGAGATCTGCGCCGAGTACGGTGCCGACACCCTGCGGCTGTACGAGATGGCGATGGGCCCGCTGGACGTCTCCCGGCCGTGGGACACGCGCGCGGTGGTGGGCCAGTTCCGGCTGCTGCAGCGGCTGTGGCGCAACGTCGTCGACGAGAACACCGGCGCGGTGACGGTCGCGGACGTCGCTGACGCCGACATCGACGCGGACACCCTGCGCGCCCTGCACAAGGCCATCGACGGCGTACGGCAGGACCTGGAGGGCATGCGGTTCAACACCGCCATCGCCAAGGTCACCGAGCTGAACAACCACCTGACCAAGGTCGGCGGCGTGGTTCCCCGGTCGGTCGCCGAGCGGCTGGTGCTGCTGATCGCGCCGCTGGCCCCGCACGTCGCCGAGGAGCTGTGGCGCAAGCTGGGGCACCCGGACTCGGTCGTCCACCAGGACTTCCCGGTCGCCGACCCGGCCTACGTCGTCGACGAGACCGTGACCTGCGTCGTGCAGATCAAGGGCAAGGTCAAGGCGCGGCTGGAGGTCGCCCCGTCCATCTCCGAGGACGACCTGGAGAAGGCGGCGCTGGCCGACGAGAAGGTCGTGGCCGCGCTGGGCGGGGCCGGGATCCGCAAGGTGATCGTGCGGGCGCCGAAGCTGGTGAACATCGTCCCCGCCTAAGCGGGGGCGGCGCGCTCCGGGTGGCGGGGGCGGCGCGCTCAGGGTGGCTCAGGGGAGTCCCCTACGGGCGGGCCCGGGGTCCGGTGCGGGCAGGTTCAGGGTTCGGTGCGGGCAGGTTCGGGGTTCTCTCGGAACCCTGGGCCTGCCCGTTGCGTTTACCGTGGAAGAGCGGTGCGGCGGGTGCCGTGCCGCGGCCCGCCGATCAGTGGGCCGGACGCTCGGAGGAGGAGCTTCGTGGAAGCAGTGATCGCAGTCCTCGGTCTGCTTTTCGTGCTCGCCCTCGTGCTGGGCGTCTACGCCACGGTGAAGGCCGTCGGCGCGGCCAAGCGCAGCGTGGACCGAGGCATCACCCAGGCCCGGCGCACGGTCGAGGACCACACACTGCGGGCCAAGTCTTTCGTCCAGATGGGGCCGGCGGGCGAGCTCGCACAGCTGCGGCTGACGCTGCGTACGTCGATGCGGGCCACGCAGGACGCGCTGCACGCGGGCGTGGCCGAGGACGAGTCCCTCAAGGAGTCCCTCGCCCTCTTCGAGCGGCTCAGCGCGCACGGGTTCGAACTGGACGGCGAGCTCAGGCGGCTGGAGTCCGAGCCGGACCGCCCCACACTCGCCGAGCGGCTTCCCACGCTGCGCGAGCGCACCGAGCGCATCATCCAGTCGGCCGAGTCCCTGCGCTGGGCGGCCCGCGACCGGGCCCACCGTTTCGCCGACGACGACCTGGACTCCCTGAGCGCACAGATCGACGTCGAGGCCGGTGCCCTGCGGCACTGGACGGAGACGGAACCCGCCGCCGCGCCGCCGCCCTGGCCCGAGGCGCCGGCCACCGACGCCCCGGCCGCCCGGCAGAGTTGGCCGGAGACGCCGGAGACGCCGGACCCCTCGCAGACACCGCAGACACCGCAGACACCGCAGTCCTCGCGGTCCTCGCGGCAGGACCAGGCAGAGGAATCCGGGCGGCCCGCCATCACCCCGCCCGCCCCGGATCCCGTGTATCCCTGGCAGAAGCAGGCCCGCCCGGAGAACACGACCTGACCATCACCTTGTGAGCCGGGTCGTCGGGGCCGGGCTGCCGGACGGGCGCTACGCCAGGTAACCTCCAGCTCATGTCCCGCCATGTCGCTATCGTCACGGATTCAACGGCCTACCTCCCGGCCCGGACGATGGAGCGGCACGGCATCACCGCGGTACCCCTGACCGTCGTCCTGGGCGACCGGGCGCTGGAGGAGGGCACCGAGATCTCGACCCGCTCGCTGGCCCAGGCCCTGCAGAAGCGGCGGCCCGTCACCACCTCCCGCCCCAGTCCCGAAGTCTTCGCCGAGACCTACCGCAGGATCGCCGAGTCCGGCGCGGACGGCATCGTCTCCCTCCACCTCTCCGCCGAGCTCTCCGGGACGCACGACGCGGCCGTCGTCGCGGCACGTGAGGCGCCGGTACCGGTGCGCGTGGTGGACACCGGGATGATCGCGATGGCCCTCGGATTCTGCGCGCTCGCCGCGGCGGAGGCCGCGGAGGCGGGCGACACGGTGGACGAAGCCGTCACGGCCGCGGAGAAGCGTGCCGCGGGCACCTCCGCCTACTTCTACGTCGACACCCTCGACTATCTGCGTCGCGGCGGGCGGATCGGAGCGGCCCAGGCGCTGTTCGGTTCCGCGCTCGCGGTGAAACCGCTGCTGCGGCTGGACGGCGGCCGCATCGAGCCCCTGGAAAAGGTCCGGACCGCGTCCAAGGCCATCGCTCGGCTGGAGGAGATCGCCGCCGACCGGGCGGGCACCGCCCCCGTCGACATCGCCGTCCACCATCTCGCCGCCCCCGACCGGGCGTCTGCCCTGGCGGACCGCCTGCGGGACCGGGTGCCCGGCCTGGCCGACCTGCATGTGAGCGAGGTCGGCGCGGTGATCGGGGCGCACACGGGACCCGGGTTGCTGGGAGTTGTGGTCTCTTCGCGGTGAGGGGCCGTTGCGCGTCACCCGCGCGGGGGCCGGAGTTTTCCACAACCCGGGGGTAGTCCCCGGGAATTGAGCATGATCGTCGCGGGTGTGCCGAGGTGTCCGATCCTCGCCACATGGCTCTTCGATCACGCCCACGCACAGCGACCGCGACCAGCGGCCCGGGCCGCGCCCCGGCCTCCGACGGCCGGCTCCGCCACCAGCGCGCGTCCCGCTCCTCCTCCCGTTCTCGCTCCCGGTCCCTCGGCCGGGCACGGCACGGGCGCCGTCACGCGTCGGAGGAGGAGCTCCGTCGACGCGCGGAGGCGCTCCTCGGCGAACACACGGGACGCGTCGAACCCGCCGGACGCGTCGAACCCGCCGGACGCGTCGAAAGCACCGGACGCGTCGAAAGCACCGGGTGGCGGGGCGAACCGGGGAAGGGGCCGCCGTCCTGGAGGGAGGAGAAGGCGGCGCGGGAGAAGGGGGTCCGAGCAGAGGAGGTGCTAGCGGACGGGTCGCAAGCGGACGGGGTGCAAGCAGTCGGAGTGCGAGGAGAGGAGGTGCCACGGGACGCCGCCGCGGCGCCCTGGCGCGAGCGGGTCGGTCAGGCGCTCCGGGAGCGGATGCCGGTGTGGCTGCAGACGCGGTGCGGGCTGGAGCGGCGCAGCGTGGCAGCGCTCACGGTGCTGCTCGTCGTCGCGGCGGTCGTCGCCGCGCAGCACTTCTGGACCGGCCGCACCCAGCCCGTCCCGGCACCCGAGATGGTGCGGGAGGCGGCGGCCTACGGCGCGGCAGGAGGAGACCAGGCGGCAGGGGGCGGTCCCACGACCGGTGCGCCCAGGGTCTCGGCCACGGCCACGGCCGGGGCTGAGATCGTGGTGGACGTCGGCGGCAAGGTCCGCAAGCCCGGAGTCCACCGCCTTCCGGCAGGGTCACGCGTCGCGGACGCCCTGCGGGCCGCGGGAGGCGTGCGATCCGGAACCAAGACCGACGGGCTGAACCAGGCGCGCTTCCTGGTGGACGGCGAGCAGGTGATCGTCGGAGCTCCCACGCCGGTCACGGGACCCGGCCCGGACGGCACCGTCCCAGGCGTCCCAGGCGTCCCAGGCGTCCCAGGCGGGCCAGGTGTCCCAGGCGGGCCAGGTGTCCCAGGCGGGTCGGCGGCGGGAGCCGCTCCCGGGACACCGGTCTCCCTCAACACGGCGACCGCCGCCCAGCTCGACACTCTGCCGGGCGTCGGCCCCGTGCTGGCCCGGCACATCATCGACTACCGCACCCGGCACGGCGGTTTCCGCTCGGTGGACGAGTTGCGCGAGGTGAACGGCATCGGAGAGCGCCGATTCGCCGACCTACGCGACCTCGTGCGGCCATGAGCACGCCGACGAGCAGGCAGACGAGCACGCAGTCGGGTGCCGAGACGAGCAGGCAGACGAGCACGCAGTCGGGTGCCGAGACGAGCAGGGAGGCGGGCAGGGAGGCGAGCGCCGAGACGAGTAGGGAGGCGAGCGCCGAGACGAGTACGGAGACGTGGCGGCGGGGCGGGTCGGGGGAGCCCCACGACCGGACGGCGCCCCCACGCGCAGCCGTGCACGCCGCCTCCGGGCACCGGCTCGGCGCGGCCCACCCCCGGCAGGACGGGCCCACCGACCTGCGGCTGGTGCCGCCCGCGCTCGCGGCCTGGGCGACGGCGGCGCTGATCCCGGACGTGCCGGCACGGTGGGCCGTGGGGGGAGTGATCGGCGCTCTGGCCCTGGCCGGCCTGCTGCTGAGGGCACGGAGGTCCCGTGCGCCGCACGAACGGCCCCGGGTAGCGGTCGCCGCCCTGCTCCTCTGCGTCGCCGCGTCCGCCACCTCGGCGGCACTGCACGGCGCGGACCTGCGCCGGGGTCCCGTACCGGCGCTGGCGCGGCAGTACGCCACCGTCACCGCCGAGGTGGAGATCACCGCCGACCCCCGCCTCACCCGGCCCCGTGTCCGGGGAAACCGGACCGTGCCGCCCACCGTGCTGCTCGAAGCCGACGTACGACGAGTGGCGGAGGCGGGCGGAACGCCCGTGATCACCCGCACACCCGTGCTGGTGCTCGTCGACGTGGGCCGGGAAGACCGGAGCCGCACCTCCCGGCTCGGGTGGGCCCCGGACGATTCGGGGCCCACCCGAGCCGGGCCGGGTGCCCCGCGCTGGCTGGGGCTGCTGCCGACCACCAGGATCCGCGTCACCGCCCGGGCAGCGCCGCCGAGGACGAGCGGGGACCGGATCGCCGCCGTGCTGCGCGTGCGGGACGGCCGGGGAGCGCCCGAGGTGGTGGCCGGGCCGTCGGGGGCCCAGCGACTCGCGGGCGGGCTGCGGGCCGGGCTGCGGGAGGCCACCGACGCTCTGCCGGCGGACGCGCGGGCGCTGCTGCCGGGGCTGGTCGTCGGGGACACCTCGCGTATCACGCCGGAGCTGGAGGAGGCATTCAAGGAGACCGACCTCGCGCACACCCTGGCGGTCTCCGGAGCCAACTTCACGATCGTGCTCGCCCTGCTGCTCGGACCGCCCGGACTGGCCCAGCGCAGTGAGCGCCGGGGCCTGGCGCCCCGTCTCGGTATCTCCCTGCGGACGACCGCGGTGCTCGGCGGGGTGCTCGCCCTCGGCTTCGTCGTCGTCTGCCGGCCCGACCCGAGCGTGCTGCGGGCCGCCGCCTGCGGGGCCGTCGCCCTGCTGGCCCTGGCCACCGGACGGCGCAGATCGCTGCTCCCGGCGCTGGCGACGGCCGTGTTGCTCCTGGTGCTGTACGACCCGGGGCTGGCCCGTAGTTACGGGTTCCTGCTCTCGGTGCTGGCCACCGGGGCGCTGCTCACGCTCGCCCCGCGGTGGAGCAGGGCGTTGCGCAGGCGCGGGGTCCCGCCCCGGATCGCCGAGGCGCTGGCAGCCGCCTGCGCGGCGCAGGCACTGTGCGCGCCTGTCGTCGCCGTGCTGTCGGCGCGGGTGAGCCTGGTGGGGGTGCCGTGCAATCTGCTCGCGGAGTTCGCGGTCGCGCCGGCCACGGTGCTGGGCTTCGCGGCGCTGGCCACGGCACCGGCGGCGATGCCGGTTGCCAAGGGACTGGCCTGGTGCGGGGGATGGCCGGCCGAGTGGATCGCGGGGATCGCCCGCACCGGGGCCGCGCTGCCCGGCGCGGGAGTGGACTGGCCGGGCAGCTGGACCGGGGCGGCGCTGCTCGCCGTCGTCACGGTGGGCGCGCTGCTCGTCGGCCGGCGGTTGCTGAGGCATCCCTGGTGGTGCGGTGTGTGTGCGGTGCTGCTGGTACTGGCGGTGGTACGGCCGCCGCCACTGGCCCGGGTGCTCACGGGGTGGCCTCCGCCGGGCTGGCGGATGGTGATGTGCGACGTCGGCCAGGGCGACGCCATGGTGCTCGCGGCGGGGAAGGGCGCGGGCATCGTGGTGGACACCGGCCCGGACCCTGCGCTGGTCGACCACTGCCTGCGCTCGCTCGGCATCACCCGCGTCCCGCTCGTGGTGCTGACCCACTTCCACGCCGACCACGTGGCGGGCCTGCCCGGGGTGTTGCGGGGGCGTTCGGTGGGCGCGATCGAGACCACCGCCCTCGAAGAGCCCGCGGACCAGGCGCGGTCCGTCCGCGGACAGGCGGCGGCACGGGGGATTCCCCTGCGGCACGCCGCCGCGGGAGAACAGCGGCGGGCCGGTCCGCTCTCCTGGCAGGTGGTGTGGCCACCACCGAGCCCACCGACGAGCACAGCACCGGCCGCGGAAGGCGCCAATGACGCCAGCGTCACCCTCCTGGTGCGGACGGCGGGGCTGCGTCTGCTGCTGCTGGGGGACCTGGAGCCGCCGGCCCAGCAGCGGCTGGCGCGCTCACCGGCGGCAGCGGCACTGGAAGGAGTCGACGTGCTGAAGGTGGCCCATCATGGCTCCGCCCACCAGGACCCCGACCTGATACGGAAGGTGGCCCCACGCCTGGCGCTCATCAGCTGCGGTGAGGACAACACCTACGGGCACCCGGCCCCCGGCACCGTCGAGGCGCTGCGCGCCCAGGGCGCGATGGTGCTGCGGACGGACCGGGACGGTGCCCTGGCGGTCGTCGGCACGGGCGGGGCGCTGCGGGTCGCGGGAGACTGAGGACATGGATCCCCTACAGGTCGACGCCTACCTCAGCCGGCTGGGCGTCGAGTATCCGGCGTGGCCCACCGTCGACGCCCTGCGCGAGCTGCACCTGTGCCATCTGCGGACAGTGCCGTTCGAGAACCTCTCCGTCCATCTGGGCGAGGAGATCGTGCTCGAGGAGAAGCAGCTGCTCGACAAGGTGGTGGGCGCGCGAAGGGGCGGGTTCTGCTACGAACTCAACGGGCTCTTCGGGGCGTTGCTCACGGCGCTCGGGTACGAGGTCACCCTGCTCGCGGCGCGGGTGTACGGGGACGGGGGCAGGCTGGGGATCCCGTACGACCATCTGGCCCTGCGGGTGCGGACGGTGGACGGGGGCGACGTGCTCGCCGACGTCGGGTTCGGGGCGCACAGCCACGGTCCGCTGGCGTTCGGGGAGCGGGGCGAGCAGGAGGATCCCGGCGGCACGTTCCGGGTCGTCGAGGCGGGTCCGGACGCGGCCGGCGTGCGCGGCGGGCACGATTCGGCGCGGGCGGCCGACCTGGACGTGCTGCGTGACGGGAAGCCCGTGTACCGGGTGGAGCCACGCCCGCGGGTGCTCGGCGACTTCGTGTCCGGGGCGTGGTGGCACAGCACCTCGCCGCAGTCGCACTTTCTCCAGTCGCCGGTCTGCTCGCGGGTCACGGAGGACGGAGGGAGGATCACGCTCAGCGGCCGCAGGCTCACGTTCACGACGGCCGACGGCAGGCGGGTGGAGCGTGAGCCGGCCACGGACGAGGAGGTACTCGCGGCGTACCGGGACCGCTTCGGCATCGCCCTCGACCGGGTGCCGACCGCGCGCCCGCTGTGAGGCGACCCGGTCCCGACTGTCCCTGGGGGAATTCCGCCCGTAGCGGCAAATTCGGGCGACAGGGGGCCACTCGTGTGTAGTCCCAGCACATGCGCCGGTTTCCCGTGATGTGGTCCTGTGTTGCCTCGAAAGCCTCATCAGTGATCGAATGTTTCTTCGTCAACTAGTTTTGCCACGTCGTGCAGAGGGTGTCGAAGATGATCGGCCGCTGGCTGGGAAGCCGAACGAAGCGGGTGCAACGGACGGGTCCCCTGGCGTCGGTGCGAACCCCGCCGAACGCGGGAGTGCTGAGCTGCCGGGTCCTCGACCCCGTCAACGAGCCCATTCCGCACGCGGAGTTCGCGGTCAGCGACACCATGGGGCGCAAGGTGGTCAGCGGGGGGACGGACCCCTTCGGGTCGTTCGTGGCGACGGTTCCCACGGGCGAGTACCGGCTCGCGGTGTCCGCCGAGGGCTACACGCCGTACCGGGCGTCCGCGACCGTCACCGAGGACGCGCTGGCCTCGCTCGGCGACGTGACCCTGCAAGTGGCCCAGCCCCCGGAGCTGCCCGCGCAGGGCGACTGGGAGATCGAGCCGGCGCACTCGTCGATCGCGTTCACCGCCCGGCACATCGGGCTGGCCCGGATCCACGGCCGGTTCAACTCCTTCGCGGGCGCGGTGCGGATAGCCGACGACATGGACCGGTCGGCGATGCACGTGGTGATCGACGCGGCGTCCATCGACACCAACGTGAAGATGCGCGACGACCACCTGAGGTCGGGGGACTTCCTGGACGTGCAGAGGTTTCCGACGCTTGAGTTCTACAGCGACCGGTTCACGCACCGGGGCGGCAGCCGATGGGCCGTCACGGGGGCGCTGTCGCTGCACGGCGTGACCCGCACGGTGACCCTGGACACCGAGTACCTCGGCCTCGGCAACGGCATGGAGAACGAGGTGCGGGCGGCCTGCCGCGCCACCACCGAACTGCACCGCGACGACTTCACGGTGAGCTGGCAGACGATGCTGGCGCGCGGCATCGCGGTGGTCGGGCCCAGCATCAGGATCGACCTCGACGTGCAGATCGTGCCCAAGGGCTGAACCGGCCCTGCCGAAGGCTGAACCGACCCTGCCCAAGGCTGACCTGACCGCGGCCGAGGGCTGACCGCGGCCGGCCTGACCGCGGCCGAGGGCTGACCTGTCACCGCCCCGATGGTCCGCCCGCCGCGCGGTGTCCGACAATGGCACCCGTGAGTGATGTGAGACATGTGCTGGTGCTGCCCGACCGCGACGCCGCGGAGGAGGTGGCCCAGGCACTCGGGGAGCGGTTCGGGCTCGACGAGGAACCCCAGCTGGTCCGGGACGCCCTCGCCGGCGAGGACGACGCCGAGGACGCCCAGTGGCTCGTCGTCCTGCGCGACGAGAAGGAGCGGCTGGACCCCGGCGCGCTCGACGAGTTCGCCGGGGAGTGGGAGGGCTGGCGCGAGGAGCCCTGACCCTGACCCTGCCGGTGCTCCGGGCGGGGTTCGTTGTCAGTGGTGCGTGCGATGCTTGTCGCGATGGCCAGGAAGACTGCGAATGACGACCCTCTCGCCCCGGTGACCCTTGCAGTGGGCCAGGAGGACCTCCTGCTCGACCGTGCCGTGCAGGAGGTGGTGGCCGCCGCGAAGGCCGCCGACGCCGACACGGACGTACGCGACCTGACCCCCGACCAGTTGCAGCCCGGCACGCTCGCCGAGCTCACCAGCCCCTCGCTCTTCGCCGAGCGCAAGGTCGTGGTCGTACGCAACGCGCAGGACCTGTCCGCCGACACGGTCAAGGACGTGAAGGCCTACCTCGGCGCGCCCGCTGAGGAGATCACCCTGGTCCTGCTGCACGCCGGCGGTGCGAAGGGCAAGGGTCTGCTGGACGCCGCCCGCAAGGCGGGGGCGCGCGAGGTGGCGTGTCCGAAGATGACGAAGCCCGCCGACCGGCTGGCCTTCGTCCGGACTGAGTTCCGCACCGCCGGGCGGTCGGCCACCCCGGAGGCCTGCCAGGCGCTGGTCGACGCGATCGGCAGCGACCTGCGGGAGCTGGCCTCGGCGGTGTCCCAGCTGACCGCGGACGTCGAGGGCACCATCGACGAGGCGATCGTCGGGCGGTACTACACCGGACGGGCCGAGGCCTCCAGCTTCACGGTCGCCGACCGGGCGGTCGAGGGACGGGCGGCGGAGGCGCTGGAGGCGCTGCGCTGGTCGCTGGCGACCGGAGTGGCACCGGTGCTGATCACCAGCGCACTGGCCCAGGGCGTGCGGGCGATCGGCAAGTTGTCCTCCGCCCGCGGCGGACGCCCCGCCGACCTCGCCCGCGAGCTGGGGATGCCGCCGTGGAAGATCGACCGCGTCCGGCAGCAGATGCGCGGCTGGACACCGGACGGCGTCTCCGTGGCCCTGCGCGCGGTGGCCGAGGCGGACGCCGGGGTCAAGGGCGGCGGAGACGATCCCGAGTACGTCCTGGAGAAGGCCGTGGTGACCATCGCGCGGGCGGCGCGGTCGCGAGGCCGAGCGTAGGGGCCGCGTCCAGATCCGCGAGGCCGGGCGTCAGGGCCGTGCGCGGACCCGCGAGGCCGGGTGTCAGGGGCGTGCGGAGAACCGCGAGGCGCGGGGCGTCATGGGCGCGCACAGCCCCGCGAGGCCGGGCGTCAGGGGCGTGCGCAGACCGAAGGCCCCGGCGCGTGCGCATACCGAAGGCCCCGGCGTCCGTCCTGGGGAAGGACGGCCACCGGGGCCTTCGGATCAAGCTCGCGGATCCATGCCCGCGTGGCGAACGCAGGCCGCGCATGGATCCTTGGGTGCCGGACGGGAGCGGATGAGAGAGGGCCCGCTCTGGGTCCTTCCGGCGATCAGACCAGATGAGGGGTTCAGCCCTTGAGAGCGCCGACCTTCGTCGACAGCGCCGACTTCTTGTTGGCGGCCTGGTTCTTGTGGATGACGCCCTTGGAGACGGCCTTGTCGAGCTGGCGCGAAGCGACGCGCTGGTACTCGGTGGCCTTCTCGACGTCACCCGCGGCAGCGGCCTCGCGGGCCTTGCGGATCGCGGTCTTCAGAGAGGACTTGACGGCCTTGTTGCGCAGCCGGGCCTTCTCGTTGGTCTTGTTCCGCTTGATCTGGGACTTGATGTTCGCCACGAATGAGCCTTTGCAGGTTCAGGCACGAGGCCGCGAAGGTCCCGTGCCGATGATTTCTTGAAGGAGTGCCTCGCGCTGAGAGGGCAAGAGACACAGCCCCCCACACTACCAGCGGCCCGACGGGCCACCCAATCCGGCCCTCGCCACGGCCCCGCTCCGGTCCCGATCGCCCTCGCCCTCGCCCCGCCCCGCTCCGGCCCGAACGCCGCCCTCGCCACGGCCCCGGTCCGGCCCGATCCCGCCCTTGCCCCAGCCCCGTCCGGCCCCGGTCCGGCCCCGGTCCGGCCTCGCCACGGCCCTGATCCGGCCCCGCGCCCGCCCTCGACCCGTCCCAAACCCATCCCAGCTCCCCACCCGTGGGACGATGGAAGCTACGTATCGATCCGACCCGAGACCGCAGACACTGCGGACGCCTCAAGAATCAGGACCCTGCGTGCCCGCGATCCCCAGCCATGTGCCCGAGCCGAGCCGTACAGACCCGGCGCTGATCCGCAATTTCTGCATCATCGCGCACATCGACCACGGCAAGTCCACGCTCGCCGACCGGATGCTCCAGCTGACCGGTGTGGTGGAGCAGCGGCAGATGCGCGCCCAGTACCTCGACCGCATGGACATCGAGCGCGAGCGCGGCATCACGATCAAGTCCCAGGCGGTGCGATTGCCGTGGGCCCCCACCCACGACAAGACCAGTACGCACATCCTCAACATGATCGACACGCCGGGGCACGTCGACTTCACCTACGAGGTCTCGCGGTCGCTGGCCGCGTGCGAGGGCACCATCCTCCTCGTCGACGCCGCCCAGGGCATCGAGGCCCAGACCCTCGCCAACCTCTACCTGGCGATGGAGAACGACCTCACGATCATCCCCGTGCTGAACAAGATCGACCTGCCGGCCGCGCAGCCCGAGAAGTTCGCCGAGGAACTCGCCAACCTGATCGGCTGCGACCCCGACGACGTGCTCAAGGTATCCGCCAAGACCGGCCTCGGGGTCGAGGCGCTGCTGGACAAGGTCGTCGCCGAGGTCCCGCCCCCGGTCGGCGTCAAGGACGCCCCCGCCCGCGCGATGATCTTCGACTCCGTCTACGACTCCTACCGCGGTGTCGTGACGTACGTCCGTGTCATCGACGGCCAGCTCAACAGGCGCGAGCGGATCCGGATGATGTCCACCGGCGCCACGCACGAGCTGCTGGAGATCGGCACCAACTCGCCGGAGATGCTGTCCGCCGACGGCCTCGGCGTCGGCGAGGTGGGATACCTGATCACCGGCGTGAAGGACGTCCGCCAGTCCAAGGTCGGTGACACCGTCACCAGCATGCACAAGGGCGCCGAGGAGGCGCTCGGCGGCTACAAGGACCCCAGGCCCATGGTCTTCTCCGGTCTGTATCCGCTGGACGGCTCGGATTACCCCCTGCTGCGCGAGGCCCTGGACAAGCTCCTGCTCAACGACGCCGCCCTCGTCTACGAGCCGGAGACCTCCGCGGCCCTCGGCTTCGGCTTCCGGGTCGGTTTCCTGGGTCTGCTGCACCTCGACGTGATCCGGGAGCGGCTGGAGCGCGAGTTCGGCCTCGATCTGATCGCCACCGCGCCCAACGTGGTCTACCGCGTGATCATGGAGGACGGCGTCGAGCACACCGTCACCAACCCGAGCGAGTTCCCCGAGGGCAAGATCAACGAGGTGTACGAGCCGGTCGTACGCGCCACCATCCTCGCGCCGACCGAGTTCATCGGCGCGATCATGGAGCTGTGCCAGACCCGGCGCGGCACCCTGCTCGGCATGGACTACCTCTCCGAGGACCGGGTGGAGATCCGCTACACCCTCCCGCTCGCCGAGATCGTCTTCGACTTCTTCGACCAGCTGAAGTCGAAGACGCGCGGCTACGCGTCGCTGGACTACGAGCCCACCGGCGAGCAGACCTCCAGCCTGGTCAAGGTCGACATCCTGCTGCACGGCGACAAGGTGGACGCCTTCTCGGCGATCACCCACAAGGACCAGGCGTACGCGTACGGCGTGCGGCTCGTCGCCAAGCTGCGCGAGCTCATCCCGCGCCAGGCCTTCGAGGTGCCCATCCAGGCCGCCATCGGCTCCCGGGTGATCGCCCGCGAGACCATCCGCGCCATCCGCAAGGACGTCCTTGCCAAGTGCTACGGCGGTGACATCTCCCGTAAGCGGAAGCTGCTGGAGAAGCAGAAGGAAGGCAAGAAGCGGATGAAGATGGTGGGTTCCGTGGAGGTTCCGCAGGAGGCCTTCATCGCGGTCCTGTCCAGCGATGACAGCGCGGGGTCGGGCAAGGGCAAGAAGTAGCCGAGACCGCCCTCGCGGCGCGTCCCGCCCACCCCGGCGAAACGGACACGAAGGGCCCGCCGTGCGAAAGCGCGGCGGGCCCCTTCGCATGTCACGGGTGTGCGTCTGTACGAAGTGACAGGGCGCGGAGACTTACGCACGGGCCGGTCGCCCTTTACTCTGATGCCTGCTCGCTAGTTACTCGCGAGTTAAACAACGCCTGAACAACCGCCCGAGAGCGGTCCAGCCACACCGGAACCAGCACACCTGAGCCAGCCGCACCTGAACCAGCCGCACCTGAGTCGGCCGCACCGACCCGGCCGCACCGTCGCGGGCCCACGGAGGATGTCGTGAGCGACACACAGACACTGATCGAGAACCGTCCGCCCTCCGTGGCGGGACTCTTCCTGGAGCGGGTGGCGGCCACGCCGGACGCCGAGGCCTATCGCTACCCGGTCCCGTCGGCCTCGGGCGAGGGCCCGGACGACTGGAAGTCGCTGACCTGGGCGCAGGCGGCCGATCGGGTCTACGCGATCGCGGCCGGCCTGATCGAGCTGGGCATCCAGCCGCAGCAGCGCGTGGCCCTGGCCTCCGCCACGCGGCTGGAGTGGATCCTGGCCGACCTCGGCATCATGTGCGCGGGCGCGGCGACGACCACCGTCTATCCGCAGACCAACGCCGACGAGTCGGCGTACATCCTCTCCGACTCCGAGAGCCGGGTGCTGATCGCGGAGGACGCCACGCAGCTGGCCAAGGCCCGGGAGAAGAAGGCGGAGCTGCCCGACCTCACCCACGTCGTCGTGATCGACGCGGCCGGCGCCGACACCGGCGAGGACTGGATCCTCACCCTCGGCGCGCTGGAGGCCCTCGGCGCGGCCCGCCTGGAGAAGGACCCGGAGCTGGTCACGAAGCGGGTCGGCGCCCTCACCAAGGACCACCTCGCCACCCTCATCTACACCTCCGGCACCACCGGCCGGCCCAAGGGCGTCCGCCTCCCGCACGACAACTGGTCGTACATGGCGAAGGCGATCGCCGCGACCGGCCTGGTCACCGGCGACGACGTGCAGTACCTGTGGCTGCCGCTCGCGCACGTCTTCGGCAAGGTGCTGACCTCCGGCCAGATCGAGGTCGGTCACGTCACCGCCGTCGACGGCCGCGTCGACAAGATCATCGAGAATCTGCCGGTCGTCCAGCCGACCTACATGGCGGCCGTGCCGCGCATCTTCGAGAAGGTCTACAACGGCGTCGCCGCCAAGGCCCGCGCGGGCGGCGGAGCCAAGTACAAGATCTTCCAGTGGGCCGCCGACGTCGCCCGCGAATACGCCAAGGCCACCCAGGACAACTTCAAGCGCACCGGCACCGCGAACGCGCCCTTCGGCCTGTCCACCAAACACGGCATCGCCGACAAGCTCGTCTACGCCAAGATCCGTGAGGCCTTCGGCGGCCGCCTGCGCGCCTGCGTCTCGGGCTCGGCCGCCCTCGCCCCCGACATCGGCTACTTCTTCGCCGGCGCCGGCATCCACATCCTCGAGGGCTACGGCCTCACCGAGTCCTCCGCCGCGTCCTTCGTCAACCCCGGCGAGGCCTACCGCACCGGCACGGTCGGCAAGCCGCTGCCCGGCACCGAGGTGCGCATCGCGGACGACGGCGAGATCCTGCTGCGCGGCCCCGGCATCATGGAGGGCTACCACAAGCTGCCCGAGAAGACCGCCGAGGTGCTGGAGGCCGACGGCTGGTTCCACACCGGCGACATCGGCGAGCTCTCGCCCGACGGCTACCTGCGCATCACCGACCGCAAGAAGGACCTCATCAAGACCTCGGGCGGCAAGTACATCGCGCCCGCCGAGGTCGAGGGCCAGTTCAAGGCGGTCTGCCCCTACGTCTCCAACATCCTGGTGCACGGCGCCGACCGGAACTTCTGCACCGCCCTCATCGCCCTCGACGAGATCGCGATCACCGAGTGGGCCAAGGAGAACGGCCTGGAGGGCAAGCCGTACGCGGAGATCGTCGCGGCGCCCGTGACCGTCGAGATGGTCGACGGCTACGTCAAGCAGCTCAACGAGGGCCTCCAGCGCTGGCAGACCATCAAGAAGTTCCGCCTGCTGCCCCGCGACCTCGACGTCGAGCACGGGGAGATCACGCCGAGCCTGAAGCTGAAGCGGCCGGTGGTGGAGCGGGAGTACAAGCACCTGATCGAGGAGATGTACGACGGCTCGCGCGAGGCGTAGAGCGGGCGAGGCGGCCCGGAACGGGCGAGGCGCCGGGCGGGCGAGGGGCGCGGTCCGTTCGGCCGATGCTCGAAACTGTCCGTCTTACGGCTGTCTTCGAACGTTCGCCTAGCACGGTCCTCACTCATGGCGGCCCACTTCGGTAACTCCGCGCTTATGGACGGGGCCGGTCTGTCACTCTGTCGGCATCGACTGCGAAGTACTCGCACGAACTGCCCGGGGAGCCGTCCATGGGGGCCATTCCGACGCAACGGGAGACCGTCTCCCGCGCCAGTGGAGTGCCCGCGCACACTGCTGAGGCATCCGCCCAGGAGTGCGCGCGGGCTCACGTGACCCTGCTCGGGAGCTCCCTGGCGCCTGGCGCGGCCCGCGCGATGGTGCGGGCCGCGCTCGCCGACTGGTCCGAGCTCGCCCTGCCCGGCACGGAACAACTGACCGAGCATCTCGCCGCCGACGCCCTGGTGGTCGTCAGCGAGCTGGTCACCAACGCCGTCGTGCACGCCGGCACCGACGTGCAGGTGGCCTGCCGGCTGGAGGAGACGGGCACCCTCGTCGTCGAGGCCACCGACCACCACCCCTCCCGGGCGCCCAGGAGCGGTGACCACGAGTCGCCGTACGAGCCACCCGAGTACGGGCGCGGCCTGCGGCTCGTCGCCGCGGTCTCGGAGGCCTGGGGCATCACGTACCGCCCTGGCACCAAGACGGTGTGGGCGCGACTGCCGGCCGCGGGCGCCGAGGCCGCCGAACAGATCGAGGCGTACGCCGGGAGTCGTGGGGCACGGCACGCCGAGCCGGCGGCGGGCATGGAGCTGCCGGGGAAGGCGGCCGACGGGCCGGGCGCCGCGGGCACCCCGACCGGCCCGGGCTCCCCGACGGGCCCGGGCTCCCCGACCGGCTCCGGCTCCCCGAGCGGCCCGGTGGCGGTCCTGGACGGCTCGGGTGGCCGGGATGCTCCCGTGGTCCCGGAAAGCCCGGGTGGTTCGACAGCCGCGGATGGCCCCGACGCACAGGGCGGTACTGGTGGCCCGGACGGCCGGGATGCCTGGGACGGCCGGGATGCCTGGGGCGGCCGGGGTGGTGCCTGGGATGGCCGGGGCGGTGCCTGGGACGGCCGGGGTGGCGCCTGGGACGGCCGGGGTGGCGCCTGGGACGGCCGGGGTGGTGGCTGGGACCGCCGGGGTGGCTGGGACAGCCGGGGTGGCCAGGAGGGCTCGGACGTTCAGAGTGCCCCGGACCACGGCGTTCCCCGGGAGTTCCGGGGCGGCCTGGACGATTCGGATGGCCCGGACGGCCGCGGTGGCGGAGACCGTCAGGACGGCCCGGACGGCCCGGACGGCCCGGACGGCCCGGACGGCGCGGCGTACTGGCAGGGCGGAGGCAGGGGCAGGGGCAGGGGCAGGGGCAGGGGCGGGGGCGGGACGGCCGGGGCCGGTCGGCGCGGCATCCGCGACCGGGAGTGGCTGGGCCGCGGTGCCCTGTCCTTCCTCGCCGAGGCCTCCGACCTCCTGGCCGGACAACTGGACGAGGATCTGGTCGCCTCCCTCACCGGCCAGCTGATCGTGCCCCGGCTCGCCGACTGGTGCGCCGTGTGGCTGGAGGACGAGTCCCTGGGCCGGGGCGCCTGGAGCGACGACCCGGGGGCGGCCGTGGGGGCCCGGCTGGCCCGCGTCTGGCACGGCAGCGAGAGCTGCATCGAGGAACTGCGCCGGGCCCTGGAGAAGGACCCGCCCCGCCCGCGTGACCCGTGGCGCTCGGGCCCCGTCGCGCACCCCTGGCCCGGCGAGGCGCTCGGCCCGGACGGCCCGCACGGCGCCGCGCTCGCGTACCGCCTGGTCGCCGGCGGCCGGCCCCTGGGCACCCTGGTCATCGGGCGGACCGGCGCCCCCGGCGCCCCCGGCTTCCCCGACGAGATCACCGGCCTGGTCGAGGACCTCAGCCGCCGGGTGGCGCTGGCCATCGGCGCCGCCCGCCAGTACGCCCGGCAGGCCACCATCAGCGCCGTCCTCCAGCGCGGCCTGCTGCCCGGCGCCGTCGCCGAGATCCCCGGCGTGCGCAGCGCGCTCGTCTACGAACCGTGCGACAAGGGCGGCCCCAGCGGCGACTTCTACGACCTCTTCCCGGCCGGCGAGGGCCGCTGGTGCTTCGCCGTCGGCGATGTCCAGGGCAAGGGCCCCGAGGCCGCCGTCGTCATCGGCCTGGCCCGGCCCTGGCTGCGGTTGCTGGCCCGCGAGGAGTACGACGTCCCCGACGTCCTCGACCGCCTCAACCAGCTCCTCCTCGACGACGCCACCGAGGCCGCGGACGCCGCCGCCCGCGCCCTGGTCGCCAGCGGCCCTCCGGTTGCCCCGGGCGACGGACCGCAGACCCGCTTCCTGTCCCTGCTCTACGGCGAGCTGGTCCCGGTCGGCGGCGGCGCCGTCCGCTGCACCCTCGCCTCCGCCGGACACCCTCTGCCGCTGCTCCTCGGCCCCGACGGCACGGTGCGGGCGGTCGCGCAGCCGCAGACCCTGCTCGGGGTCGTCGAGGACGCGACGTACACCAGCGAGACCTTCGAGCTGGGGTCCGGCGACACCCTGCTCTGCGTCACGGACGGGATCACCGAGCGGCGCAGCGGGTCCCGCCAGTTCGACGACGGGGACGGGCTCGCCGCCGCGCTCGCCGGATGCGCGGGACTGGACGCCGGGCTCGTCGCCGAGCGCATCAGGCGGTTGGTGCACGAGTTCGGGCCCCGGCCCCCGGAGGACGATCTGGCCCTGCTGGTGCTCCAGGCCGAGTAGCCGTCGCCGTACGGGACAATGGACGCATGCCCTCCGCACTCCCCGACGGCGAACCCGTCCCCGCCGACGGCGCCCTCCCGGCGTCCGCGCTCGCCGGCGCCGCCGACCGCCCCCTCGGTTTCTACCTGCACGTGCCGTACTGCGCGACCCGCTGCGGCTACTGCGACTTCAACACCTACACCGCGACCGAGCTGCGCGGCACCGGCGGCGTCCTCGCCTCCCGCGACAACTACGCGGAGACGCTCGTCGACGAGGTCCGCCTGGCCCGCAAGGTGCTCGGCGACGATGCCCGCGAGGTCCGCACGGTCTTCGTCGGCGGCGGTACGCCCACGCTGCTGGCCGCCGGCGACCTGGTGCGGATGCTGCACGCGGTCCGCGGCGAGTTCGGCCTGGCGGCGGACGCGGAGATCACGACGGAGGCCAACCCGGAGTCGGTCGACCCGGCGTACCTCGCCACCCTCCGTGAGGGCGGCTTCAACCGGATCTCCTTCGGCATGCAGAGCGCGAAGCGGCACGTCCTGAAGGTGCTGGACCGCACCCACACCCCGGGCCGCCCCGAGGCCTGCGTCGCCGAGGCCCGCGCGGCCGGCTTCGAGCACGTCAACCTCGACCTGATCTACGGCACCCCCGGCGAGACCGACGACGACTGGCGCGCCTCGCTGGAGGCGGCGCTCGGGGCCGGACCGGACCACGTCTCGGCGTACGCGCTGATCGTCGAGGAGGGCACCCAGCTGGCCCGGCGCATCCGGCGCGGCGAGGTCCCCATGACCGACGACGACGTCCACGCCGACCGCTACCTGATCGCCGAGGAGACGCTGTCCGCGGCGGGCTTCGACTGGTACGAGGTGTCGAACTGGGCCGCCTCCGACGCGGCGCGCTGCCTGCACAACGAGCTGTACTGGCGGGGCGCCGACTGGTGGGGCGCCGGACCGGGAGCGCACAGCCACGTGGGCGGGGTGCGGTGGTGGAACGTGAAGCATCCGGGGGCGTACGCGGGGGCCCTGGCGGCGGGGACGTCACCGGGGGCCGGGCGGGAGCTTCTGACGGACGAGGACCGCAGGGTGGAGCGGATCCTGCTCGAGCTGAGGCTGCGGGAAGGGGCCCCGCTGTCGCTGCTGCGGGAAGAGGGCCTCGCGGCCTCCCGACGGGCCCTGTCCGACGGACTTCTCCAGGAGGGGCCGTACGAGGGCGGACGCGCGGTGCTGACCCTGCGCGGGCGGCTGCTGGCGGACGCGGTGGTGCGGGACCTGGTGGACTGAGGGAGGATCCCCCTTCGGCGGACCGACGGGGGACGGGCCCCCGCTGCGGCGGGGAGCGCGGACTGCCCGGCCGTGTGGACGAGCTGATCGACGGGCCGGCCTCCGCGGCGGCGGAGCCCGGCCCGTCAGGTCCGGCCCGTCAGGTCCGGCCCGTCAGGCCCGGCCCGCCGGCGCCCGGGCGACGGTCAGGGCACGGTCACGTGATCGATGAGTCGCTCCACACTGCCCAGCAGCTCCGGCTCCAGGTCCCTGTAGGACCCCACCCGCGCCAGGATCGCCTGCCACACCGCCCCCGTGTTCTCCGGCGGCCACCCCAGCGCCCGGCACACCCCCGTCTTCCAGTCCTGCCCGCGCGGCACTCGCGGCCAGCCGGGGATCCCCAGGGACGACGGCTTCACCGCCTCCCAGATGTCGATGTAGGGATGGCCGACGACCAGCGCGTGCTCGCTCGTCACCGCCTCCGCGATCCGCCACTCCTTCGAGCCCGGCACCAGGTGGTCCACCAGGACGCCCAGCCGTGCGTCGGGCCCGGGCGCGAAGTCGGCGACGATCGACGGCAGGTCGTCCACGCCCTCCAGGTACTCCACGACCACGCCCTCGACACGCAGGTCGTCGCCCCAGACCTTCTCGACCAGCTCGGCGTCGTGCCGTCCCTCGACGTAGATGCGCCCGGCGCGGGCCACACGCGCGCGTGCCCCCGGGACCGCCACCGAGCCCGACGCCGTACGGGTGGGGCGCACCGGACCGGACGACGGCCGGACCAGCGTGACCACCCGCCCCTCCAGCAGGAAGCCCCGCGGCTCCATCGGGAAGACCCGGTGCTTGCCGAAGCGGTCCTCCAGGGTCACCGTGCCCGCCTCGCAGCCGATCACCGCGCCGCAGAAGCCGGTGCCGGACTCCTCGACCACACGGCCGGGGTCGGCCGGGACCTCCGGTACGGGCTGCGGCTTCTTCCACGAAGGGGTCAGGTCGGCGGAGTACTGGCGCATTCTCACGACGATACGAGGAGTCGACCCGCCGTGATCAGCGCGACACGCCGAACCGCGCGGCCAGCGCGTCCCGTTGGGCCCGGACGAACGCCGCGTCCACCACCGCTCCGTGACCGGGGACGTACAGCGCGTCCTCGCCGCCCAGGCCGAGCAGCCGGTCCAGGGCGGCCGGCCAGTGCGACGGTACGGCGTCGGGGCCCGCCTGCGGCTCACCGGACTCCTCGACCAGGTCGCCGCAGAAGACGACCGCCACCTCGCCGGGCACCAGCACCGCGAGGTCGTGGCCGGTGTGCCCCGGGCCCACGTCGGCGAGCAGCGCCTGCCGGCCGCCGCCCAGGTCGAGCGTCCACTCGCCGCGGACCTCGTGGCGGACGCGGACGAGCGCGTCGGCCGCCTCCGCCGCCTGCCGTGCGTCCAGGCCCTCCGCCACCGCCTCCGACCGCAGCGCCTCCCGCCCGTGTCCGCCCGGCGCGAACACCGCGTCCGTGCCCACCGCGCCGTAGACCTCCGCGTCCGCGAACGCCGCCGCGCCGAAGACGTGGTCGAAGTGCGGATGGGTCAGCGCGAGATGTGTCACACGGTGACCGGCGAGCTCCCGCGCCCCCGCGCGCAGCCGGGCGCCCTCGTCGAGGCTCGATCCCGCGTCCACCACCAGCGCCGCGCCCGCGCCGACGACCAGCCCCGCCGTGCAGTCCCACCCCGGCAGCCGGCACCGCCCCACCCCGGCCGCCAGTCGCTCCCATCCCAGGTCTTCCCAAGTCACCGTCACGACGACGACGCTAGCGCCGTGACACCTCCGTGCACGGCGGCGTGCCCCCGGCCTTGCCGGGGGCGTACCCCACGGCCGTACACTGGGCCGGGGAAGTCTGGCACTCGCGCGCCGTGAGTGCCAGGGACACGGCGGCGAGCCGGGCGGGAAGCCGGGCGGACGACATTCTGGAGGTGCGCGCGAATGCTGAGTGAACGCAGGCTCCAGGTGCTGCGCGCCATCGTCCAGGACTACGTCGGCACCGAGGAGCCGGTCGGCTCCAAGGCGCTCACCGAGCGGCACAACCTCGGCGTCTCCCCGGCCACCGTGCGCAATGACATGGCGGCCCTGGAGGACGAGGGGTTCATCGCCCAGCCGCACACCAGCGCCGGGCGTATCCCGACCGACAAGGGCTACCGGCTCTTCGTCGACAAGCTGGCCGGCGTCAAGCCGATGACCGGGCCCGAGCGGCGCGCCATCCAGAACTTCCTGGAGGGCGCCGTCGACCTCGACGACGTGGTGGCCCGCACGGTGCGGCTGCTCGCGCAGCTGACCCGGCAGGTCGCCGTCGTGCAGTATCCGTCGCTGACCCGCTCGACCGTGCGGCACGTGGAGTTGCTCTCCCTGGCGCCCGCGCGGCTGATGCTCGTGCTGATCACGGACACCGGCCGGGTCGAGCAGCGGATGGTGGACTGCCCGGCGCCGTTCGGCGAGGCGTCCCTGGCGGACCTGCGCGCGCGGCTCAACAGCCGGGTCGCCGGGCGGCGGTTCTCGGACGTGCCGAGCCTGGTGGAGGATCTGGCGGAGGCCTTCGAGGCCGAGGACCGCGGTACGGTCTCCACCGTGCTCTCCACTCTCCTGGAGACGCTGGTCGAGGAGAACGAGGAGCGGTTGATGATCGGCGGCACCGCCAATCTGACCCGCTTCGGGCACGACTTCCCCTTGGTGATCCGACCCGTCCTCGAGGCGCTGGAGGAGCAGGTCGTGCTCCTCAAGCTGCTCGGCGAGGCGAAGGATCCGGGCGTGACCGTCCGTATCGGTCATGAGAACGCCCACGAAGGACTCAACTCCACGTCCGTCGTGTCGGTGGGCTACGGTTCGGGCGGCGAGGCGGTTGCCAAGCTCGGCGTGGTCGGACCGACCCGCATGGACTACCCGGGAACGATGGGAGCGGTACGCGCAGTGGCACGGTACGTCGGACAGATCCTGGCGGAGTCGTAGGTGGCCACGGACTACTACGCCGTACTCGGCGTGCGCCGCGACGCTTCCCAGGACGAGATCAAGAAGGCGTTCCGGAGGCTCGCCCGCGAGCTGCACCCGGACGTCAACCCCGATCCGAAGACCCAGGAGCGGTTCAAGGAGATCAACGCCGCCTACGAGGTGCTGTCGGACCCGCAGAAGAAGCAGGTCTACGACCTCGGCGGCGACCCCATCTCGCAGGCGGCCGGCGGCGGCGCGGGCGGCTTCGGCGCGGGTGGCTTCGGGAACTTCTCGGACATCATGGACGCGTTCTTCGGTACGGCGTCGCAGCGCGGGCCGCGCTCGCGCACCCGCCGGGGCCAGGACGCGATGATCCGCATCGAGGTCGAGCTGGACGAGGCCGCGTTCGGTACGACCAAGGACATCCAGGTCGACACCGCGGTTGTCTGCAACACCTGCAACGGTGAGGGCGCGGCCCCCGGCACGTCGGCCCAGACGTGTGACATGTGCCGCGGCCGCGGCGAGGTCTCGCAGGTCACCCGGTCCTTCCTGGGCCAGGTCATGACCTCCCGCCCCTGCCCGCAGTGCCAGGGCTTCGGCACCGTGGTCCCGACCCCGTGCCCCGAGTGCGCGGGCGACGGCCGGGTCCGCTCCCGGCGCACCCTGACCGTGAAGATCCCGGCCGGTGTCGACAACGGCACGCGGATCCAGCTCGCGGGCGAGGGCGAGGTCGGCCCCGGCGGCGGCCCCGCCGGCGACCTGTACGTCGAGATCCACGAGCTGCCGCACTCGACCTTCCAGCGGCGCGGCGACGACCTGCACTGCACGGTCACGATCCCGATGACGGCGGCGTCCCTCGGCACGAAGGTGCCGCTGGAGACGCTCGACGGCATGGAGGAGGTCGACATCCGCCCGGGCACCCAGTCCGGCCAGTCGATCCCGCTGCACGGCCGCGGTGTCACCCACCTGCGCGGCGGCGGCCGGGGCGACCTCATCGTCCACGTCGAGGTCATGACCCCGAGCAAGCTCGACGCCGAGCAGGAACGCCTGCTCCGCGAGCTGGCCAAGCTGCGCGGCGAGGAGCGTCCGACGGGGCAGTTCCAGCCCGGGCAGCAGGGGCTGTTCTCGCGTCTGAAGGACGCCTTCAACGGGCGCTGACATCGGCCACCGCCGGCCACCGCCAGGGGCGTTCCGATGCGGATGCTCCTGGCGTATGCCAACGGAAGCCCGGATTCGGACTCGCTCGGAGGACGTGACAACATGCGGTCATGTCCTCCGCACTGACCGATCTTTTCCCCTATCCGATCGTGCAGGCGCCCATGGCGGGCGGCGTCTCCGTGCCGCAGCTCGCCGCCGCGGTCTGCGAGGCGGGCGGGCTGGGATTCCTCGCCGCCGGGTACAAGACCGCGGACGGGATGTACCAGGAGATCAAGCAGCTGCGGGGACTGACGAGCCGCCCCTTCGGCGTCAACCTCTTCATGCCGCAGCCCGAGACGGCCGACCCCGCCGCCGTCGGCGTCTACGCCCACCAGCTCGCCGGCGAGGCCGCCTGGTACGAGACGGAGCTAGGCGACCCCGAGTGCGGCAGGGACGACGGCTACGACACCAAAATCGCCGTGCTGCTGGACAACCCGGTGCCGGTGGTGTCGTTCCACTTCGGCGTCCCGAGCCGCGAGGTCGTCGACTCCCTGCACCGCGTCGGCACCTTCGCCCTGGTCACAGCGACCACGGCGGAGGAGGCCAGGGCCGTCGAGCGGTCCGGCGCGGACGCGGTGATCGCACAGGGCGCCGAGGCCGGCGGACACCAGGGCACCCACCGGGACCACCCCGAGACGGGCGGCTCCGGCACCGGACTGCTGTCGCTGGTCGCCCAGGTCCGGGAGGCGGTGAGCCTGCCGATCGTCGCCGCGGGCGGCATCATGCGGGGCGGGCAGATCGCCGCCGTCCTCGCGGCCGGCGCGAGCGCGGCCCAGCTCGGCACCGCCTTCCTCGCCACCCCCGAGTCCGGCGCGCACGCCCTGCACAAACAGGGCCTGACCAACCCCCTGTTCGTACGCACCGAACTGACCCGCGCCTTCTCCGGCCGCCCCGCCCGCGGCCTGGTCAACCGCTTCCTGCGCGAGCACGGCCCCTACGCCCCCGCCGCCTACCCGGAGGTGCACCACCTCACCGCGCCGCTGCGCAAGGCGGCGGCGAAGGCGGGCGACGCGCAGGGCATGGCGCTCTGGGCGGGGCAGGGCCACCGGATGGCCCGGGAGCTGCCCGCCGGGCAGCTGGTGGAGGTGCTGGCGGCCGAACTCGCGTCCGCCGGGACAGCGTTGTCAGGGTTCGTGACGGGAGGGACGGGCCGATGACGGCGCCGGTGTTCGTGGTCGACTCCCTCCAGCCGGGGGACCTGCCCGGAGGGGAGTACGTCCTGGACGGCCCCGAGGGACGGCACGCCGTCTCCGTGAAGCGGCTGCGGGCCGGCGAGGACGTCGTTCTCACCGACGGACGCGGACGCTGGGCGGAGGGCGTGGTGAAGGCCGCCGAGGGCAAGGACCGGCTGGTCGTCACGGGGCTGGCGACGGTCCACGAGGAACCGCCGGAGCGGCCCCGCGTCACCGTCGTCCAGGCCCTGCCCAAGGGCGATCGCGGGGAGCTGGCCGTCGAGACGATGACCGAGGTCGGGGTCGACGCGATCGTGCCGTGGGCGGCGTCCCGCTGCGTCACGCAGTGGAAGGGCGACCGCGGCCTGAAGGCGCTCGGCAAGTGGCGGGCCACGGCCCGGGAGGCCGGCAAGCAGTCCCGCCGGGTCCGCTTCCCCGACGTCGCGGACGCGGCGACGAGCAAGCAGGTTGCCTCGTTTCTGGCCGACGCCGACTTCGCCGCCGTACTCCACGAGAGCGGTGAGGAGCCCCTGGCCACCGCCGAACTCCCCGCCGCCGGTGACATCGTGCTGGTCGTCGGCCCCGAAGGCGGGGTCTCCCCGGAGGAGCTGGCCCTCTTCGCCCAGGCTGGGGCCAAGCCCTACCGACTGGGACACAGCGTCCTGCGCACCTCCACCGCAGGCACGGCGGCGACGGCGGTACTCCTGGCCCGCACCGGCCGCTGGTCCTGACGGCGACGCCGCCGGTCCGACGACGGCGCCGCCGGCACCACGGCCGGAGCCTCCCCGGCACCGACCGCAGGAGCCCCCGGCCGCACCGTTCAGCCGTCCGCCGCGCGGGCGGCGGCGACCGCCGGGAACAGTTCCCAGCCGTCCAGGTCCGCGGACCGGTCGAGCAGCCCGCGCCGGGCCGCCTCGTCGACGAAACCCCGTACGACACCGGGTTCGTGCAGGTTGAGCGACTCGTTCCCCACGGCCACGCAGCCCGAAGGCAGGAAGCCGTCGGGGACGAACCGTCCCTCGCCGCCCCGGAACAGCAGCAGAATCCTCGTCCTCGTCCCGTCCCGGGAGAGGCTGAGTACCTCCTGGCAGGGCCCCGTGACACTGTGCCGGTGCCGTACCGACCACACGTAGGCCGTGGTTTCGTCCACGACGAGCCGTCTGCGCCGACGTCCACTGTGCATCCGCCAAGGGTAGTGAGGAGTGGCCGTATGCGCCCTACCGCGGGCCACGCACCGGTGGCAGGCTGCCCTCCATGGGGGCGTTGAGGCGGATTCGGCGTGTGGCTCCGGCGGCCGTCGGCGCGGTCGTCGCCGTCGGCGGTGTCGTCGCTTGCGAACCGGGCGGGCTCAGTTCCGCGTCGGTGGCGTACACGACGGACCAGACCGTGACACGCGAGCTGGAGCGGCAGAAGGCGGAGGTGCGGTGGCTCACCTGCACCGCCTCCTTCGGGGACGACGGTGCCACCGCCTCGGCGGGCGAGGACACCGTCGCGTCCGTCCACTGCGAGGGGAAGACCGACGGCGGACAGGACATCACCGTCGACGGCGAGGTGACCCGCGTCGTCAACGGCGCCTGCGTGCGCGGCGATCTCACCGCCAAGGTCGACGGCGAGGAGTGGTTCCGGGTCAAGGGGCTGGGCGACTGCGACGCCACGAGCGCCCCGCCCGCGAACCGGCCCTCCCAGCACGGGCCCGGGCCCACCGTGACCGTCACCCGCACCATCTGGTGCCCGGACGATCCGCACTGCCGGCCGGTGGAGGGCAAGTAGCCGCACCCGCGTGCCGTGGCCGGTAAGTGATCCAAACCTCTGTCGGCGGACCCCGCCCCTGCATAGGGTGAGAGGGTGACACAGCCCGCAGCGCCTGCCTACCTCCGCTTTCCGCACCCGCACGGCGAGTTGGTCGCCTTCACCGCCGAGGACGACGTGTGGCTCGCCCCGCTCGACGGCGGCCGGGCCTGGCGGGTCAGTGCCGACAACGTGCCGGTGAACCACCCGCGTATCTCGCCCGACGGCACCACGGTCGCCTGGTCCTCCACCCGCGACGGCGCCCCCGAGGTGCACATCGCCCCCGCCGACGGCGGCCCCGCCAAGCGACTCACGCACTGGGGCAGCCTGAAGACCCAGGTACGCGGCTGGACCCCGCAAGGGCGGGTCCTCGCCCTCAGCACCTACGGCCAGGCCAGCCTGCGCCGCAGCTGGGCCCGCGCCGTCCCGCTCGACGGGGGGCCGGCCACCACCCTGCCGTACGGGCCCGTCGGGGACGTCGCGTACGGGCCGCGCACCGTGCTGCTGTCCGCGCCGATGGGCCGCGAGGCCGCCTGGTGGAAGCGCTACCGGGGCGGCACGGCGGGCAAGCTGTGGATCGACGGTGCCGAGGGCGACGGCGAGTTCGTGCGGCTGCACGGCGACCTCGACGGCAACATCGAGTACCCGTTCTGGGTCGGCGACCGGATCGCCTTCCTCTCCGACCACGAGGGCACCGGCGCCCTCTACTCCTCCCTCGCCGACGGTTCCGAACTGCGCCGCCACACCCCCCTCGACGGTTTCTACGCCCGGCAGGCCGCCACCGACGGCGTCCGCGTCGTCTACTCCAGCGCCGGTGAACTGTGGACGCTGGACGACCTCGACGGCGCCGAGCCGCGCCGGCTCGACATCCGGCTCGGCGGTGCCCGCGTCGACCTCCAGGCCTACCCCGTCAACGCCGCCCGCTGGTTCGGCTCCGCGTCCCCCGACCACACCGCGCGCGGCAGTGCCGTCGCCGTACGCGGCGGCGTGCACTGGGTCACCCACCGCGCCGGGCCGGCCCGCGCGCTGGCCGCGCGGCCCGGCGTACGGACCCGGCTGCCGCGCGCCTTCCGCGCGGACGGCGAGGAGTGGGTGGTGTGGGTGACGGACGCCGAGGGCGACGACGCCCTGGAGTTCGCCCCCGCCACCGGACTCGCGCCCGGCGCCACCGCGCGGCGCCTCGCCGCCGGACAGCTCGGCCGGGTGCTCGCCCTCGCCATGGCACCGGACGGCAGCCGCGCCGCCGTCGCCTCGCACGACGGGCGGGTCCTGCTCGTCGAGCGCGAGAGCGGCGAGGTCCGCGAGGTCGACCGCAGCGACCACGGGGACGCCTCCGGGCTGGTCTTCTCGCCCGACTCCGCCTGGCTCGCCTGGTCCCACCCCGGCCCCGACCCGCTGCGCCAGCTCAAGCTCGCGGGCACCACCGACCTGTCGGTGAGCGAGGCGACCCCGCTGCGCTTCAAGGACTACTCGCCGGCCTTCACCCTGGACGGCAAGCACCTCGCCTTCCTCTCCACCCGCTCCTTCGACCCCGTCTACGACGAGCACGTCTTCGACCTGGCCTTCGTCGAGGGCGCCCGCCCGTACCTGATCACGCTCGCCGCGACCACCCCGTCGCCCTTCGGCCCGCAGCGCCACGGCCGCCCCTTCGAGACCCCGGACCGGGACGAGACCCCCGACAGCGAGGGCACCCCGACCACCCGGATCGACATCGAGGGCCTCGCCGACCGCATCGTGCCGTTCCCCGTCGAGGCCGCCCGGTACTCCCGGCTGCGCGCCGCCAAGGACGGCGTGCTGTGGCTGCGCCACCCGGTCACCGGGGTCCTCGGCGCCTCCCGCGCCGCCCCGGACGACCCCGACCCGCACACCGAGCTGGAGCGCTACGACCTCGCCCAGCAGCGCGTCGAGCACCTCGCCGCCGACGCCGACCACTTCGAGGTCAGCGGCGACGGCAAGCGGGTGCTGCTGTGGACCGACGGACGCCTCAAGGTCGTCCCCAGCGACCGGCGGGCCTCCGGCGACGAGGACAGCGACACCAACATCACCGTCGACCTGAGCCGCGTGCGGCAGACCGTCGACCCGGCCGCCGAGTGGCGCCAGATGTACGACGAGACCGGCCGCATCATGCGGGACCACTTCTGGCGGCCCGACATGAGCGGTGTCGACTGGGACGGCGTCCTCGACCGCTACCGGCCCGTCCTCGACCGCCTCGCCACCCACGACGACCTGGTCGACCTCCTGTGGGAGGTGCACGGCGAACTCGGCACCTCGCACGCCTACGTCACCCCACGCGGCGGCCACGGCGGCGGCGCCCGGCAGGGCCTGCTGGGCGCCGACCTCTCCCGGCACGAGGACGGCGCCTGGCGCATCGACCGCGTCCTGCCCTCGGAGACCTCCGATCCGGACGCCCGTTCACCGCTCGCCGCGCCCGGCGTCGCCGTGCGCGCCGGGGACGCGATCGTCGCGGTCGCCGGACAGGGCGTCGACCCGGTCACCGGGCCCGGCCCGCTGCTGGTCGGCACGGCGGGCAAGCCGGTCGAACTGACCATCTCCCCCTCCGGCGGCGGGGACCTGCGGCACGCCGTCGTCGTTCCCCTCGCCGACGAGGAGCCCCTGCGCTACCACGCGTGGGTCGCCGACCGCCGCGCCTACGTCCACGAGAAGTCCGGCGGCCGGCTCGGCTACCTCCACGTCCCCGACATGCAGGCCCCCGGCTGGGCGCAGATCCACCGCGACCTGCGCGTCGAGGTGGCCCGGGAGGGCCTGGTCGTCGACGTCCGCGAGAACCGCGGCGGCCACACCTCCCAACTGGTCGTCGAGAAGCTCGCCCGGCGCATCGTCGGCTGGGACCTGCCGCGCGGCATGCGGCCGTCCAGCTACCCGCTGGACGCCCCCCGCGGACCGGTCGTCGCCGTCGCCAACGAGTTCTCCGGCTCCGACGGCGACATCGTCAACGCCGCGATCAAGGCACTCGGCATCGGCCCGGTCGTCGGCACCCGCACCTGGGGCGGCGTCATCGGCATCGACAGCCGCTACCGCCTCGTCGACGGCACGCTGATCACCCAGCCCAAGTACGCCTTCTGGCTGGAGGGTTACGGCTGGGGCGTGGAGAACCACGGCGTCGACCCCGACGTGGAGGTCCCCCAGCGCCCCCAGGACCACGCGGCGGGCCGGGACCCCCAGCTGGACGAGGCGATCAGGCTCGCGCTGGCGGCACTGGAGGAGACCCCGGCGAAGACGCCGCCGAGCCTGCCGTAGCCGTAGCCGTAGCCGTAGCCGCAGCCGTAGCCGTAGCCGCAGCCGCAGCCGGAAGCCGGGGAGGCACGACTGCCCGCGGCCCGACGGATACGATGCCGTAGAAGATCACCGGCGTGAGGAGAGCCCCATGACGGGGGAACCACAGGACGACTGCCTGTTCTGCAAGATCGTCGCAGGCCAGATCCCCGCGACGATCGTCCGCGAGACGGACACGACCGTCGCCTTCCGGGACATAAACCCCCAGGCGCCCACCCACGTCCTGGTGATCCCCAAGGCCCACCACCGGGACGCCGCCGCCCTCGCCGCCGGCGCCCCGGAGATCGCCGCGGACGTCCTGCGCGAGACCCAGGCGGTCGCCGACCAGGAGAAGCTGGACAGCTACCGCACGATCTTCAACACCGGCACCGGCGCGGGCCAGACCGTCTGGCACGCCCACGCCCACGTCCTCGGCGGCCGCGGCCTCGAATGGCCTCCCGGATAGGCATCCCGTGTCCGTACGCGAACTGGTGGTCCTCGGCACCGCCAGCCAGGTCCCGACCCGGCACCGCAACCACAACGGCTACCTGCTGCGCTGGGACGGCGAGGGCATCCTGTTCGACCCCGGCGAGGGCACGCAGCGCCAGATGCTGCGCGCCGGGGTCGCCGCCCACGACCTGAACCGGATCTGCGTCACGCACTTCCACGGCGACCACAGCCTCGGCCTCGCCGGCGTCATCCAGCGCATCAACCTCGACCAGGTCCCGCACGAGATCACCGCCCACTACCCGCGCTCCGGCCGGCGCTTCTTCGAGCGCCTGCGGTACGCCACCGCCTACCGCGAGACGGTCGCCCTCACCGAGGCCCCGGTCGCCACCGACGGCGCCCTCGCGGTCACCCCCGCCTACACCCTGGACGCCCGCAAGCTCTCCCACCCCGTCGAGTCGTACGGCTACCGCCTCACCGAGCCCGACGGCCGCCGCATGCTGCCCGATCGCCTCGCCGCGCACGGCATCGAGGGCCCCGACGTGGGCCGCATCCAGCGCGAGGGCTCGCTGAACGGCGTGCCGCTCGACGAGGTCAGCGAGATCCGGCGCGGGCAGCGGTTCGCGTTCGTCATGGACACCCGGCTGTGCGAGGGCGTGCACGCGCTCGCCGAGGGCTGCGACCTGCTGGTCATCGAGTCCACGTTCCTGGACGAGGACGAGCCCCTCGCCACCGACCACGGCCACCTCACCGCGGGCCAGGCGGCGCGGGTGGCCCGCGACGCGGGCGTACGGCACCTGGTCCTCACCCACTTCAGCCAGCGCTACCCGGACCCGGAGGAGTTCGAGCGGCAGGCGCGGGCGGCCGGTTACGAGGGGGAGCTGACCGTGGCCCACGACCTCCTCCGAGTCCCGCTTCCGAAACGTCGGTAAACCGGTCGTACGATTCTCTGATGCCCTTGCCCAAAGCTGAACTGCACCTCCACATCGAAGGCACCCTGGAGCCGGAGCTGGCCTTCGAGCTGGCCGCCCGCAACGGCGTGTCCCTGCCGTACGCGGACACGGACGCGCTGCGCGAGGCGTACCGGTTCGAGGACCTCCAGTCCTTCCTGAACCTGTACTACGAACTCATGGCCGTCCTGCGCACCGAGCGGGACTTCGAGGACCTCGCGAACGCCTACCTCGCCCGCGCCGCCGCGCAGGGCGTGCGGCACGCGGAGATCTTCTTCGACCCGCAGGCGCACCTCGCCCGGGGGGTGGGGATGGGCACGGTCGTGGAGGGCCTGTGGCGGGCGCTGAGCGCCGGCCGCGACAACCACGGCGTCTCCACCCGGCTGATCATGTGCTTCCTGCGCGACGAGTCCGCCGAGTCGGCGCTCGCGACCCTCGACGCCGCGAAGCCGTACCTCGACCGGATCACCGGCGTCGGCCTGGACTCCGCCGAGGTCGGCCACCCGCCCGTCAAGTTCCGCGAGGTGTACGAGGCCGCCGCCGCCCTCGGGCTGCGCAGGGTCGCGCACGCGGGCGAGGAGGGGCCGCCGGAGTACGTCGTCGAGGCCCTGGACGTCCTCGGCGTCGAACGGATCGACCACGGCCTGCGCTCGGTCGAGGACCCCGCGCTGGTCGAGCGGCTGGTGCGCGAGCGCGTCCCGCTCACCCTGTGCCCGCTGTCCAACGTCCGGCTGCGCACGGTCGACACCCTCGCCGGCCACCCGCTGCCCGCGATGCTCGACGCGGGTCTCATGTGCACGGTGAACTCCGACGACCCGGCCTACTTCGGCGGCTACGCGGGCGACAACTTCGACGCCGTACGCGAGGCCCTGGGCCTCACCGAGGAGCGGCTGCGGCAGCTCGCCCGCAACTCCTTCCTCGCCTCCTTCCTGGAGGACGAGGAGGAACTGCGGGCGCGCTACCTGGCCGAGGTGGAGGCGTACGAGTTCGGGTAGCCGGCCCGGCTCGGCCCGTCCCGGACCCCGGTGCGGCCGCGGCCGCCCGGGGTCCCGCCGTGTCGTAGTCGCGCTGGACCGGGACGGCGGGGGCGGCCATGCCGATCTCCACGGCCGGCTGCTCCGTGGCGCCGGCCTCCGGTACCGCACCGCTGGGCGTGCCGGTGGCGGCGGCGACCAGGGCGGCCGGGGTGCCACCGCGGCGGCGGATCGCGCCGGGCAGCAGCGGGCGCCCGCCGGTGTGCAGGGCGACGGCCGTCATCGGGACGGCGACCAGCAGCGGACCGGCGCCGAGGACCAGGCCCATCACCGGGTGGCCGGCCTGCGCCGACAGCACACTGCCGGTCAGCGGCCCGGCCGCCGTGCCCAGCGAGGACGCCGACCCGACGAGGACCGCCCGGCGGCCGCGCGGGCCGAGCGAGGCGGGGTGCTCGCGTCTCGCGCGGATCTCCCCGCCCCATTGACGGCTCCCGCCCGCCTGCCTAATCTCCAACTCCATACGTGGATGCCATTTACATACAGAGACGGTTCCGGACCGACCTCGTAGGAGCAGCCCTGTGACCCGCGATCTCGCCATCGCCGACGTCCGCCTCACGCCGGTCCTGGTCGCCGACCCGCCCCTGCTCAACACGCAGGGCGTCCACCAGCCGTACACCCCCCGCCTGATCATCGAGGTGGAGACCGCCGACGGGATCACCGGGATCGGCGAGACCTACGGCGACGCCAAGTACCTGGAACTGGCCCGCCCGCTCGCCGCGGGACTGGTCGGCCGACAGGTCTGCGACCTCAACGGCCTGTTCACGACCGCGGACGAGGTGGCCGTCGACGCCTCCCGGGTCTCCGGACGGGTGGACGTCGGCGGACTGCGCGGTGTCCAGACCGCCGACAAGCTCCGCCTGTCCGTCGTCTCCGGCTTCGAGGTCGCCTGCCTCGACGCCCTCGGCAAGGCGCTCGGCCTGCCCGTGCACGCGCTGCTGGGCGGCAAGGTGCGCGACGCCGTCGAGTACAGCGCGTACCTCTTCTACAAGTGGGCCGGCCATCCGGCGGGCGTGGCGAGCGAGCGGGACGACTGGGGCGCCGCCGTCGACCCGGCCGGGATCGTCGCCCAGGCCCGTACCTTCGCCGAGCGGTACGGCTTCGCCTCCTTCAAACTCAAGGGCGGCGTCTTCCCGCCCGAGGAGGAGATCGCCGCGATCAGGGCGCTCGCCGAGGCCTTCCCCGGCCGCCCGCTGCGCCTGGACCCCAACGGCGCCTGGTCCGTGGAGACCTCCCTCAAGGTCGCCGCGGAACTCGCCGACGTCCTGGAGTACCTGGAGGACCCCGCGCTCGGCGCCCCGGCCATGGCGGAGGTCGCCGCGAGGACCGGGGTGCCGCTCGCGACCAACATGTGTGTGACGACGTTCGCCGAGATCCAGGAGGCGTTCACGACGGGCGCCGTGCAGGTCGTGCTCTCGGACCACCACTACTGGGGCGGGCTGCGCAACACCCAGCAACTCGCCGCCGTCTGCCGCACCTTCGGCGTCGGGATCTCCATGCACTCCAACACCCACCTGGGCATCAGCCTCGCCGCCATGACCCACGTGGCGGCCACCGTCCCGGACCTCCACCACGCCTGCGACTCCCACTACCCCTGGCAGTCCGAGGACGTGCTCACCGAACGGCTCACCTTCGACGGCGGCAGCGTCACCGTCTCCGACGCGCCCGGCCTCGGCGTCGAACTCGACCGGGACCGGCTGGAGTTCCTCCACCGCCGCTGGCTCGACGACGACGGCACGCTCCGGGACCGCGACGACGCGGCCGCCATGCGGGTCGCCGACCCGGAGTGGGTGGCGCCTCCCGTCCCGCGCTGGTAACCGGCCGCACCGCTGCCGAGCGGCTGCGCGCCCTGCCCGGAGTGCCAGTCCTCGGCGGCGGCGGCCGCGGCGGCCGCGCTCCGGTGCCACCGGCCCCGACGCCGTCGGGTTGTCAGTGGCGTGGTGCACACTGGCGGGGTCCGCACCATGCCAGGGAGCGCACCGTGACAGCGTCCACCGTGTCCACCGCGTCCGGCGTGCCCGCCATGCCCGTCATGCCGGCCGCCGAGAGAACACACCGCCACGTCCCGGACGAGGGATCGCACCACCGTCCCCAGGTCGATCCCCTCGCCGCCCTGCGCACACCGCAGGACCCGCCCTGGGACGTGTACCTGACGGGCACCGTCTTCCTCGACGTCGTCTTCACCGGGCTGGACTCCGCACCCGTGCGCGGGACCGAGTCCTGGGCACGGGGGATGGGGTCGAGCCCCGGCGGCGTGGCGAACATGGCGACCGCGCTGGCCCGCCTCGGGCTGCGCACCTCGCTGGCCGCGGCCTTCGGCGACGACCACTACGGCGACTACTGCTGGGACGCCCTCGCACAGGGCGAGGGCATCGACCTGACCCCCTCGCGCACCGTGCCCGGCTGGCACTCGCCAGTGACGGTCTCGATGGCGTACGAGGGCGAGCGCACGATGGTCTCCCACGGCCACGAGCCGCCGCCCGAGGAACCGTCCCCCGACTGCCCGCCCCGCGCGCGTGCCGCCGTCGCCTCCCTCACACCCGGCGTCCGCGCCCCCTGGATCGCCCAGGCCGCCGCGCGCGGCACCCGCGTCTTCGCGGACGTCGGCTGGGACGACACCGGCGCCTGGGACCTGGCCGGGCTGCCCGACCTCGCGCACTGCGAGGCCTTCCTGCCGAACGCGGAGGAGGCCATGCGCTACACCGGCGCCACCTGCCCGCGCGCCGCCGCGCACGCCCTGACCGAGCACGTGCCGCTCGCCGTGGTCACCCTCGGCGCGGACGGCGCCTACGCGGTGGACCGGCGTACGGGGGAGAGCGCCGAGGTTCCGGCCATCGAGGTCGAGGCCCTGGACCCGACCGGTGCCGGGGACGTCTTCGTCGCCGGATTCGTCACCGGCACCCTGGCCGGCTGGCCGCTGGCCGACCGCCTGGCCTTCGCCGGGCTGACCGCCGCCCTCTCCGTCCAGGAGTTCGGCGGCTCGCTGTCGGCGCCCGGCTGGTGCGAGATCGCCACCTGGTGGCGCAAGGTCCAGTCCGTCGAGGGCCAGGACCCGACGGCCCTGCGCCGCTACGCTTTCCTCGCGGACCTGGTCCCGGCCGACCTGGTGGCACCGTGGCCCCTGCGCCGCGCCGTCCCGACCATCGGCTTCCGCCCCCCGGGCTGACCGGACCCGCTCCCCGGAAGGCTCAGAACCCGAGCCGCCGCGGCTGCTTCGGGTCGCGCTGCCAGTCCTTGGCGACGTTCACGTGCAGATCGAGGCTGGGTCCATGTGCGGCTGCGGCCGCATGGCCGGCGTGTCGGGTCGGGTCCGGGACGTGGGGCCGGGAGGCTGCCGGGCGGTCTCAGAACCCGAGCCGCCGCAGCTGTTTCGGGTCGCGCTGCCAGTCCTTGGCGACCTTCACGTGCAGATCGAGGAAGACAGGCGTGCCGAGCAGCGCCTCGATCTGCTTGCGGGACTTGATGCCCACGTCCTTCAGGCGCTTGCCCTTGGGGCCGATGATGATGCCCTTCTGGCTGGGGCGCTCGATGAAGACGTTGGCGTGGATGTCCAGGAGCGGCTTGTCGGCGGGGCGGTCCTCGCGCGGGAGCATCTCCTCGACGACCACCGCGATGGAGTGCGGCAGCTCGTCCCGTACGCCCTCCAGCGCGGCCTCCCGGATCAGCTCGGCGACCATGACCTGCTCGGGCTCGTCGGTCAGGTCACCCTCGGGGTAGAGCGCGGGGCCCTCGGGCAGCAGCGGGGTCAGCAGGTCCGCGAGCAGGTCGACCTGCTGGTTGGCGGTGGCCGACACCGGGACGATCTCCGCCCAGGTGATCCCCAGCTCCTGGCCGAGCTGATCGATCGCGATCAGCTGCTCGGCCAGGGTCTTGGAGTCCACCAGGTCGGTCTTGGTGACGATCGCGACCTTCGGGGTCTTCTTGATCCCGGCCAGTTCCTTGGCGATGAAGCGGTCGCCGGGGCCCAGCTTCTCGTTGGCCGGCAGGCAGAAGCCGATGACGTCCACCTCGGCCCACGTCGTCCGCACGACGTCGTTGAGCCGCTCGCCCAGCAGCGTGCGCGGCTTGTGCAGCCCCGGGGTGTCCACCAGGATCAGCTGCGCCTCCGGGCGGTGCACGATGCCCCGCACGGTGTGCCGGGTCGTCTGCGGACGGTTCGAGGTGATCGCCACCTTCTGCCCGACCAGAGCGTTCGTGAGGGTGGACTTGCCCGCGTTGGGGCGGCCCACGAAGCAGGCGAAACCGGCCCTGTGGACAGCCTCGGCCGACTCTTCGGATGACTGGGTACGAACGCTCATGGCGCCCATTGTCCCTGATCGTCGAAGCCCCGCCGTACCACGGTCGCCCACCGGGCCCGCGACACCCGGGTCAGCCCGCGCGTACCGTGTCGCGCACCGTGCCGTCCGGCCCGGCGACGAGAACCGGCGTTCCGGGGCCGCCCAGGTCCCGCACCGCCGCCCGGTCCTCCTCCGACGCCGATTCGGCCTCCGTCACGACGGCCGCCGCCTCCAGCGACTTCGCGCCGGACGCCACCGCCATCGCCACCGCCGTCCGCAGCGCGCTGAGCCGCAGCGAATCCAGGCCGACGGTCCCGGCGACGTAGGTACGGCCGGTCTCGTCGCGTACGGCCGCGCCCTCGGGCACACCGTTGCGGGCCCGCGCGGAACGGGCCAGGGTCACGATCTTGCGGTCCTCGGGGTCGAGGGCGGGAGTCTCGGTCATGAGGCGAGCATACGTAGCACCGCCGACCGCGGGCCGGTCACCCCGCCACCGGGTACATCGCCCCGCGCCGGCCCTCCGGCGAGGCCAGCCACTCCAGCTTCGCCGCGCTGTTCGCCTCGTCCAGCGGCGTGTGCAGCACGATCGTCAGATCGGGCCGCGCCGGTACCTTCAGCGCCGTCGACTCCAGGCTGAGCAGCCCGACCAGCGGATGGTCCAGCTCCTTGCGGATCTGCCCGGCGTCCTCGATGTCCCGCTCCTCCCACAGCGCCGCGAACTCGCCGCTGGCCGCCGTCAGGTCCGTCAGCACCTGCTGGAAGCCCTCGTCGTCGGGATTGGCCGCGCAGGTGGCACGGAACTGGGCGACGACCGTGCGCGCGTTCTCCTCCCAGCTCCGGGCACGGACGCGGTAGAGGGGGTCGGTGAAGAAGTCGACGATGCAGTTCCACGTCGTCCCGGGCCGCATGCCCAGCACCGTCGCCGCCGCGTCGTTGTACATCACGCAGTTGTAGTACCGGTCCATGATGTGCGCCGGATACGGCATCCACGTGTCGATCAGCCGCCGCAGCCCCTCGCACATGTCCCGCTTCGCCGGCTCCACCTCGGGCGCCGGCGGGTTCAGCCCGGCCAGCACGTACAGATGACGGCGTTCGGCGTTGCTGAGCCGCAGCACCCGGGCCACGGCGTCCAGGACCTGCGGGGAGACGGAGATGTCGCGGCCCTGCTCCAGCCACTGGTACCAGGAGGCGCCCACCCCGGCGAGTACGGCCACCTCCTCGCGGCGCAGTCCCGGCGTCCGGCGCCGTGCCCCGCCGTCCGGCAGGCCGACCTCGGCCGGGGAGACCCGGGCCCGCCGGCTCATCAGGAACTCCCGCAGCTCACTGCGGCGACGGTCGCTGCCCGTCGCCGCCGCCTCGGTCCGCGCGATCACGTCCGGGCCGGGCGCTCAGGGACGGTCGAGGCGAAGCCTGTCCGCGCGCGGTAGGCCGGCGACCACCAGATCGTACGAGTCCTCGACCAGCTCCCGGACGACCCGGTCCGGGAGCCCGCCACCGGGTTCGCCGTCGGGTCCGCCGTCCACGGTCACCGTGTTCCAGTGCCGCTTGTTCATGTGCCAGCCCGGCACGATCAGACCCGGGTGGCCGGCCCGCAGCCGGATCGCGTCGTCCGGGTCGCACTTCAGGTTGACGGTGAGGGGGCGCGCGTCCAGGAAGGACAGCGCGAACATCTTGCCCAGCACCTTGAAGACCGAGATCTCGGGGCTGAAGGGGAAGTCCTCCACCGCGGCGTCGAAGGACAGACAGAAGTCGCGCAGTTCCCCGGGGGTCATTCCGACACGGCCTCCTCGGCGCGCTTCACCGCGCCCACCGGCTCCACCAGCACCGTCACGATCTTGTTCCGGCGGCCCGCCGCGGCCTCCGCCGTCAGCCGCAGCTCGCGGCCGTCCGGCAGCTCCACGATCGACGAGGCCCCGGCGATCGGCACCCGGCCGAGCGCCTTCGCCAGCAGACCGCCCACGGTCTCCACGTCCTCGTCGTCGAACTCCTCCAGGCCGTACAGCTCGCCCAGGTCGCCGATGTCGAGGCGGGCGGTGACCCGGAAGCGGTCCTCGCCCAGTTCCTCGACGGGAGGCAGCTCCCGGTCGTACTCGTCGGTGATCTCGCCGACGATCTCCTCCAGGATGTCCTCGATGGTGACGATGCCCGCCGTGCCGCCGTACTCGTCGATGACGACGGCGACGTGGTTGCGCTCCTTCTGCATCTCGCGCAGCAGGTCACCGGCGTTCTTGGTGTCGGGCACGAAGAACGCCGGGCGCATCGCCGTGGAGACGAGGTCGCTCTCCGCGTCCCGGCTGATGTGCGTCCTGCGGACCAGGTCCTTCAGGTACACGATGCCGACGATGTCGTCCTCGCTGTCACCGGTGACCGGTATCCGCGAGAAACCGGAGCGCAGGGCGAGGGTGAGCGCCTGCCGGATGGTCTTGTAGCGCTCGATGACGACGAGGTCGGTGCGCGGGACCATGACCTCCCGCACCAGCGTGTCGCCCAGCTCGAACACCGAGTGCACCATGCGGCGCTCCTCGGCCTCGATCAGGGACTCCTTCTCGGCGTAGTCGACCAGCGCGCGCAGCTCGGCCTCGGAGGCGAAGGGGCCGCGGCGGAAGCCCTTGCCGGGGGTGAGGGCGTTGCCGATGAGGATGAGCAGCGACGGGACCGGGCCCATGATCCGGGCCAGCGGCACCAGGATGTACGCCGCCGCGGTCGCCGTGTTCAGCGGGTGCTGGCGTCCGATGGTGCGCGGGGAGACCCCGACGGCGACGTAGGAGACGAGCACCATGACCGCGATGGCGATCGCCAGCGCCTCGCCGGTGCCGTCGAACTGCTTCAGACAGGCGTACGTGACCAGCGCGGCGGCCGACATCTCGCAGGCGACGCGGACCAGCAGCGCCACGTTGAGGTAGCGCGTCGGGTCGGCGGCGACCTTGGCGAGCTTCTCGGCGCCGCGCCGCCCGGACCGTACCGCCTCCTCGGCGCGGAAGCTGGAGACCCTCGCGAGCCCCGCCTCCGCGCACGCGGCGAGCCAGGCGATCACGACCAGGGCGACCGCGCCGGCGATTAGCGGGAGGCTCATGAGACGGTCGGGGCCGGGGACGGGCCGGTCAGGCCCTTCTCCGCACGCCAGCCGTCCACGATGGCGGCCTGGAGGCCGAACATCTCGGCCTTCTCGTCCGGCTCCTCGTGGTCGTAGCCGAGCAGGTGCAGCACCCCGTGGACGGTGAGCAACTGGAGCTCCTCGTCCATGGAGTGCTGCGTCGGTGCCTCGGTGCCCTGCCTGGCGGCGACCTCCGGGCAGAGCACGATGTCGCCGAGCAGCCCCTGCGGCGGCTCGTCCTCGTCCTTCGCCGGCGGACGCAGCTCGTCCATCGGGAAGGACATGACATCCGTCGGACCCGGCAGGTCCATCCACTGGATGTGGAGCTGCTCCATGGCGTCGGCGTCCACGACGATCACCGAGAGCTCGGAGAGCGGGTGGATGCGCATCCGCGCGAGGGCGTGGCGGGCGATGTCGAGGATCGCCTGCTCGTCGACCTCGGTTCCGGACTCGTTGTTGACGTCGATCGACATGGTCGTGCTGGTCTACTTCCCCTTGGCCTTGGCACCGTGCCTGGGCGCACGGCCGCCGTTGTGGCCGCCGTTCTCGGTGCCGTTCCTGCTGTCGTACTGCTCGTACGCGTCGACGATACGGCCCACCAGCTTGTGCCGGACGACGTCCTGGGACGACAGCCGGGAGAAGTGGACGTCGTCGACGCCCTCCAGGATGTCCTGCACCTGCCGCAGACCGGACTTGGTGCCGCCGGGCAGGTCGACCTGCGTCACGTCACCCGTGATCACGATCTTCGAGTCGAAGCCAAGGCGGGTCAGGAACATCTTCATCTGCTCGGGGCTGGTGTTCTGGGCCTCGTCCAGGATGATGAAGGCGTCATTGAGGGTGTTGTGTGTCAGCAGGTAGTCCTGCGTGACGTACAGCGAGTCCTCGGCCGCCACCTGGATGCAGACGGTCTCCTCCCGCCCCGCGGGCTCGATGCTGTCGATGAACCGCATCGGACGTCCGCCGCCTCCGGCCGCGTGGTACATGTCGCGCTTGCGGGCCAGCCGGAAAGGTTCGATGCCTTCCGGGAGCCGGATGTCGATGATGTGGGCGTCATGGCGGTGAGCGACCTCGCGGCTCTTCGCGAGGCCCGGCCTACGGCCCTCGGCAGGGCGGCGACGCGTGTGCGCCACTCCGCCCAGCGATCTCACCAGCGAGATCACGTCGTCACGCAGCAGGACCGAGGTCGTCGTGTACTGGATGCGGCAGGACCCGTCCTTCTGGGTGACCGGGCTCCCGTCGGCGTCGAGCAGGCCCTGGAGCACCGCCAGCCGGACATCGGCGGAATTGCCGAGGTAGTCGTCCGGGATGAACTTGCTGTGGGACCGGGTACGCAGCAGGTCCAGTTCGCGCAGAACTCGGGTGACCGGGTTCTCCACGGTGATGACGTCCCCGGGAGCCTTGATCCGGTTGAGTACGTGGTCCGGGCCACCACGGTGCCGGGCCTTGACACCTGGCAGCACGGCCTCCAGAGCGCGTGCCAGTTCCTCGTCCTCTGTGGCGTCCTCTGTGGCGGAGGAGGGTGTGGTGGAGCCCGTCAGGCACCCGTCACCGAGCAGTAGGCCCAGCGCGTACGGGTCCATGGGAACCTCACGCTCGGGAAGCTGCACCGGTGCCGTGAGCAGGGGCAGCTCATACCGTCGCGCGTGGGCCGCCCGCAGGTTGCCGATCATCTCCTGGGTCTCGAGGACACGCCACGGTTCGCCGCGGCGCTTGTCGGAGGCGGTACGGACCGTCCACAGGTGCTCGCCGCAGCACAGGGTCCAGGAGCCGTCCTGAGCGGTGACGCGGTAGACGTCCCGCTCGCCCTGCGGATAGACACCGAGGACCGGGGTCGGCTCGCCGTTCGAGCCGACGACCAGGTCACCGACCTGGAGGTCGCCGATGGGGCGCCAGCCGTCAGGCGTGAGGACGTTCGTGAAGAGCGGCTGGCTTCTGCCCCTCATGTACGCCAGCGGCGCGACCTCGATCGTCCCCGCCGCCATCAGCCGCGGGATCGAGTCCGGGTCGAGCATGTCGTGCAGCGCGTCGTACAGCGGGCGCAGATACGGGTCGATCTTCTCGTAGAGCGTGCCCGGCAGGAAGCCGAGCCGCTCGCCTGCCTCGACCGCCGGGCGGGTCAGGATGATGCGGTTGACCTGCTTGGACTGCAGGGCCTGCACCGCCTTGGCCATCGCCAGGTAGGTCTTTCCGGTGCCCGCGGGGCCGATGCCGAAGACGATGGTGTGCTTGTCGATCGCGTCGACGTACCGCTTCTGGTTCAGCGTCTTGGGGCGGATCGTGCGGCCGCGAGAGGACAGGATGTTCTGTGTGAGCACCTCGGCCGGGGTCTCCTGGCCGTCGCTCTCCCCGTTCTCGCTCGCCTTGAGCATGGCGATCGAGCGTTCCACTGCGTCCTCCGTCATCGGCTGTCCGGTGCGGAGCACCAGCATCATCTCGTCGAACACGCGCTGTACGAGGGCGACGTCATGGGTGTCGCCGACCGCGCTGATCTCGTTTCCCCGGACGTGGATGTCGGCCGCCGGGAAGGCCTTCTCGATCACGCGCAGGAGTGAGTCTCCGGAGCCCAGTACGGTCACCATCGGGTGCTGGGCGGGAACGGCGATGCGTGCTCTCGCCTGTCCCTGCGCGGGGGGCTGAGCTGAGGGTGTCTGAGTCATGGGCCGGCGCTCTAGGCCTGCTCGTCCTCCTCTACGGCGTGTGCCGCGTGACGGGTGTGCTCTGCTCCCTCCAGCGTACGACTCCCCGCCGACAGCGCCGAGGCTTTTATCCGACCGGCGCTCACCGCTGGGCGCGGACCATCTCCCGGAACCAGCCGTACGACGCCTTGGGCGTGCGCTTCTGCGTGGCGAAGTCGACGTGCACCAGCCCGAACCGGCGCGCGTACCCCTCCGCCCACTCGAAGTTGTCCAGCAGCGACCACACGAAGTAGCCGCGCACGTCCACGCCCGCCTCCAGCGCCCGGTGCAGGGCGCGGACGTGCCCGTCGAGGTAGGTGATGCGGTCCTGGTCGTCGAGCCCGTCGTAGGAGCAGCCGTTCTCGGTGATGACGACGGGCGGGAGCCGGTCGCCGTAGCGGTCGCGGAAGCCGGTGAGCAGCTCCGTCAGCCCCTCGGGGACGACGGGCCAGCCGAAGTCGGTCAGCGGCCGGCCCTCGATCTCGCGCACCGAGAAGGGCAGTTCCGCGGGGAGCGTCAGGCCCCCGGACTCGGTCTCCGCACCCTGCGGGGCGCCCACCCGGGTCGGCGCGTAGTAGTTCACGCCGTACCAGTCCAGCGGCTCGGCGATGACCTCCAGGTCGGCCTGGACGTCCCCCGGCATCAGCTCCCCGACGCCGTCCGGGTACCGCCCGGTCAGCACCGGGTCGGCGAACAGGCGGTTCAGGAGGACGTCGTGGAAGTCCGCCGCCTCCCGGTCGGCCGCCTCGTCCGACGCCGGCCAGGTCGGACCGTGCGAGTTGGCGATCCCGATGTCGGCGGCGCCGGACGCGCGCAGGGCCCGTACCGCCAGGCCGTGCGCGAGCAGCTGGTGGTGGGCCACCGGCAGGGCGCCGAACAGCAGCTCCCGGCCGGGGGCGTGCGCGCCGAGGGCGTGGCCCAGCAGGGTGTGCTCGGCGGGCTCGTTCAGGGTGATCCACTTGCCGACGCGGTCGCCGAGCCGGTCCGCGACCCGCGTCACGTACTCCGCGAAACGCGACGCCGTGTCCCGTTCCAGCCAGTCCAGGCCCACCGGCAGATCCCAGTGGAAGAGCGTCGGCACCGGCCGGATGCCCGCCGCGCACAGTTCGTCGACCAGCCGGTCGTAGAAGTCGAGGCCACCGGGGGAGTCCACCCGCGGCCAGGAGACCGAGAAGCGGTACGCGTCCACGCCCAGGTCCGCCAGCAGCGCCACGTCCTCGCGGTAGCGGTGGTAGTGGTCGCAGGCCACCGCCGCCGTCGAGCCGTCCTTCACCCGTCCCGGCTCGGACGTGAAGACGTCCCACACGGACGGTCCCCGCGTCTCGGCCGCGCCCTCGATCTGGTGCGCCGAGGTCGACACGCCCCACAGGAAGCCGTCCGGGAACCGGGGTACCGGGTTCGTCACCGTGCTCGGATCAGTCGCCATGCGCGGATCATCCGTACCGCCCGTGAGGGAAGTCAACGCCCCTGCCCGGCGACGGCGTTACGCACCCTCCTTCAGTACCCGCGAGATCAGCCGCCGCTGCTCGTCCGTCAGCCGGGGATCGGCGGCGTACACCGTCCTCCCGTCCACGGTGATCTGGTAGCTGAAGCCGTCCGGCACCCCGACGGGCGGCGTGCCCCGGCCGTCGGCGGCCGCCCGCTGCGCCAGGGCGTGCCACTCGTCCGCGTCGGGGCGTCCCGCGGTGTCGATCTCCGCGTGGCGTTCGATGCCCGCGAAGCCTCCTGTGCGCCTCACCTGAATCCGCATGGGTCCGTGTCTAGTACGGAACTACAGCGTGCGCACCCCGACCTGCTCCCAGGCCTTGCGTACCGCCTCCAGTTCCTCGGCGTCGCCGTAGCGCTCCCGGGCGGCCTTCACGGTCAGTGTCGCGAAGTCCGCGAACAGCGCGTCCTGCGCCAGCTCGCCGCCGGTCAGCACGTCGTACCAGACCTGTCCCGCCCGCTCCCAGGCGTGCCCGCCGAGCGCGGTGGCGACGAGGTGGAAGGCGTGGTTGGGGATGCCGGAGTTGATGTGGACGCCGCCGTTGTCGCGGCCGGTGCGGACGAAGTCGTCCATCGTCGCGGGCTGCGGGTCCTTGCCGAGGACGTCGTCGTCGTACGCCGTGCCCGGCGCCTTCATGGAGCGCAGCGCGACTCCCGTCACGCGCGGGGCGAGCAGCCCGGCGCCGATCAGCCAGTCGGCCTCGGCGGCGGTCTGGCCGAGCGAGTACTGCTTGATGAGGGCGCCGAAGACGTCGGAGACCGACTCGTTGAGGGCGCCGGGCTGGCCGTAGTAGGTCAGGTTGGCGGTGTGCTGGGTGACGCCGTGGGTCAGCTCGTGGCCGATGACGTCGAGGGGGAGGGTGAAGTCGAGGAAGATCTCCCCGTCCCCGTCGCCGAAGACCATCTGCTCGCCGTTCCAGAAGGCGTTGTTGTACTCGCGGTCGTAGTGCACGGTCGCGTCCAGCGGCAGTCCGGCGCCGTCGATGGAGTCGCGCCCGTACACCTTCAGGAAGTGCTCGAAGGTGGCCCCGAGTCCCGCGTAGGCGCGGTTCACGGTGGCGTCCTTGCCGGGCTCCTCGCCCTCGCCGCGCACCTTCTTGCCCGGCAGGTCGGTGCCGTGCCGGGCGTCGAAGACCGTGCGCTGCGGCTGCCCGGGCCCGGCGCCGGCCCGCGGGGCGACGGCAGGGGCGCCGATGACCGTGGTCAGCGAGCGGTGGGTGCGCTCGAAGGCGTCGCGCTGGAGGGTCCGGCGGGCGGGTCCGGCGAGCACGGGGTCCTCGTGCTGGGCGAGCTTGTCGAGGACGTGGGGCGGCACGATGGTGCAGAAGACGGGCTCGAAGCCCCCGTATGTCGTCATGTCCGGCACCCTTGCACTGTGTGATGTTGCTGTCACCACCCGCAACCACGATTGGTGAAAAGCGGCGCCAAGACGGCCCCGTGGTGAGTCGCGAGTGGTATACGGCACTTTTTGTCCCGATTCCCTCCGTGGTCCCGCATACTGATACGGACCCGCGTGACCGGCGTGACTCGGCTAGGGTGCTGGGCATCATGCGTTTCGGGCTGCTTCTCCTTAGCTGCCGCGGCGAGGGCCTGTAGAGGCCGACTCCCTCCCCGCGGAGCTTGGTGGTGCCGTCGGCCGTCCTTCCGGAACACGCGGACGTCGCGGACGTCGCGCACACCGCGGACATCACGAGGAGCCCACGCCATCATGGCCAACCGCCAGCAGCCCACTTCCATGCCGACCGCCAAGTACCGCGGGTACGAGCAGGTCGACATCCCCGACCGCACCTGGCCGAACCGGCGCATCACCACCGCCCCCCGCTGGCTCTCCACCGACCTGCGCGACGGCAACCAGGCGCTGATCGACCCCATGTCGCCCGCCCGCAAGCGCGCGATGTTCGACCTGCTGGTCAAGATGGGCTACAAGGAGATCGAGGTCGGCTTCCCGGCCTCCGGCCAGACCGACTTCGACTTCGTACGGTCGATCATCGAGGACCCGGACGCCATCCCCGACGACGTGACGATCTCCGTACTGACCCAGGCCCGCGAGGACCTGATCGAGCGCACGGTCGAGTCCCTGCAAGGCGCCAAGAGGGCCACCGTCCACCTGTACAACGCGACCGCCCCGGTCTTCCGCCGGGTCGTCTTCCGCGGCTCGCGCGACGACATCAAGCAGATCGCCGTGGACGGCACCCGCCTGGTCATGGAGTACGCGGAGAAGCTGCTGGGCCCCGAGACGGAGTTCGGCTACCAGTACAGCCCCGAGATCTTCACCGACACCGAGCTGGACTTCGCCCTGGAGGTCTGCGAGGCGGTGATGGACACCTACCAGCCCGGTCCCGGCCGCGAGATCATCCTCAACCTGCCCGCCACCGTGGAGCGTTCCACGCCGTCCACGCACGCGGACCGCTTCGAGTGGATGCACCGCAACCTCTCCCGCCGCGAGCACGTGGTGCTGTCCGTCCACCCGCACAACGACCGCGGTACGGCGGTGGCCGCGGCCGAGCTGGCGGTCATGGCCGGCGCCGACCGCGTCGAGGGCTGCCTGTTCGGGCAGGGCGAGCGCACCGGCAACGTGGACCTGGTCACCCTGGGCATGAACCTGTTCTCCCAGGGCGTCGACCCGCAGATCGACTTCTCCGACATCGACGAGATCCGTCGCACGTGGGAGTACTGCAACCAGATGCAGGTCCACCCGCGCCACCCGTACGTGGGCGACCTGGTCTACACGTCCTTCTCCGGCTCCCACCAGGACGCCATCAAGAAGGGCTTCGACGCCATGGAGGCCGACGCGAAGGTCAAGGGCGTCACCGTCGACGACATCGAGTGGGCGGTCCCCTACCTGCCGATCGACCCCAAGGACGTCGGCCGCTCCTACGAGGCGGTCATCCGGGTCAACTCGCAGTCCGGCAAGGGCGGCATCGCCTACGTCCTGAAGAACGACCACAAGCTGGACCTGCCGCGCCGCATGCAGATCGAGTTCTCCAAGCTGATCCAGGCCAAGACCGACGCCGAGGGCGGCGAGATCACGCCGACGGCGATCTGGGAGGTCTTCCAGGACGAGTACCTGCCCAACCCGGACAACCCCTGGGGCCGCATCCAGGTCGCCAACGGCCAGACCACGACCGACCGCGACGGCATCGACACCCTCACCGTCGACGCCACGGTCGACGGCGCGGAGACCACCCTGGTCGGCACCGGCAACGGCCCGATCTCGGCGTTCTTCCACGCGCTGCAGGGCGTCGGCATCGACGTACGCCTGCTGGACTACCAGGAGCACACGATGAGCGAGGGCGCCTCCGCGCAGGCCGCCTCCTACATCGAGTGCGCCATCGGCGACAAGGTGCTGTGGGGCATCGGAATCGACGCGAACACCACGCGCGCCTCGCTCAAGGCCGTCGTCTCCGCCGTCAACCGCGCAACTCGCTGACCAGCCGAATCGGCGGTTTGAGGCCCCGCTCGCCGGAAAACGGCGGGCGGGGCCCCGTCGTATACCGGCCATCTCCGTGCGCAGGTCACGGAAAGGTCTCTTCCCGGGTACTGACTCCACGTCCGTGATGTGGCTAACATCACGCAAGCGCGACGATGCTGTCGCGCGGTTACGGAGGTGCGACGTGCTGCCTGGACGGGGACGAAACGGCCGAGCTGCCCGGCTGCCGCGCATCCTGGGCACACGCACCGCGTGGACACCCGTCGGCGACGGCGAGTTCTTCTGCCCCGGCTGCGGAGGCGACCGCAACTACCAGCGGCTCACCGGCCGTCGCCGCTTCACCCTGCTCGGCGTCCCCGTGCTCCCGCGCGGCGAGTCGGCGCCCACCGTCGAGTGCGCGGCCTGCCGCCGCCACTACGGCACCGACGTCCTCGACCACCCGACCACCACCCGCTTCTCCGCGATGCTCCGCGACGCCGTCCACACCGTCGCCCTCGCGGTCCTGGCCGCCGGCGGCACCTGCTCGCGTACGTCGCTGGAGACGGCGGCCGTCGCGGTGCGCGCGGCCGGCTTCGAGGACTGCACCGAGGACCAGCTGAACGCGCTGGTCGAAGCGCTGGAGGCGGACACCGGCCGGGTCCGTGGCGAGCCCTGCGTACCCGGCCTGGCCATAGAGCTGCACGAGGCGCTGGACCCGCTGGCCCCGCACCTCGCCGCCGTCGGCCGCGAATCGATCCTGCTCCAGGGTGCCCGCATCGCCCTGGCCGACGGCCCCTACACACCCGCCGAACGCGACGCCCTGGCGACGGTCGGCGCGGCCCTCACCATCTGCTCCGACGACGTGACCCGCCTGCTGGAGTCGGCGGGCACGCCCTCCTAGGCGGGAATGTCCAGCCGCATGACCTGGCGGTGCATGCCCGGGCCGAAGTAGTCCGGGCGCAGGCCGCCGTCGGGTTCCTCGGGACGGAAGCCCAGGGAGCGGTAGAGCAGGATGGCGGCGAGGTTGGCGGGTTCCACGGTGAGGCGGACCACACCTATGCCGTCCCGGCGCAACCGGGTCAGGACCTCCGTCATCAGCTCCCGGCCCAGCCCGTGCCGGCGCCGGTCCTGGGTGACGCACAGGCCGAGGATCCAGCTGTCCCCGCCGCGCGCCCTCGTGGCGGCCAGCACGTAGCCGCGCAGCCGGCCGGTGCCGTCGTCGAGTACCAGGAAGTGCTCCTCGTACATGTCGAAGAGCTGGCGCAGGAGGAAACCGGGATAGGCGACCTCCTGGAAGACCTCCTCGTCGAGCCGCCGCAGTTCGGGCAGGTCGGACTCCCGTGCCGTCCGCAGGACCAGCGGCCGGTCGACCTGGTACGGATCCGGCCCGGTGAGCTGCTCGTGGCGGTCCAAGGAGCGTTCCAGCGGTTCGGCGGTCATGCCACCCCCAGTCAGGACATGCGGACGTCAACTCGACGACACCGGCGCCGCCCACAAAGGAATGAGCCTCCATGTGGCGGCCGGTGACTTCTCCTGGCTAGAGTGAGCTTCCAACTTCCGCCGTGCAAGGGCGAGTTCGGGTGTGCGACGGTGCGCCGGACGTGCGCCCGGCGGAAGAGGACTGGCGTGTTCCCGGCTGTCTCGACGTGTCCTGGTGGCCTACCGTGCACGACACTGGGGCTTGTCCGGAATCGAATGGAACGCGGCAGGGTGACTATGGATCACAACGCCGACGCACCTTGGTCGAAGTTCGATCCAGAGGTGTACGTCGACAACAATTACCGGACACCGCTCCAAGTCGATCTGCTGATCGTCCGGTTGATGCGCGACTACTTCGGCCGCTGTTTCACCGGGGGCGTCCCGGATTCGGTGCGTGGCGTCGACGTCGGCGCCGGTGCGAATCTCTATCCCGCGCTCTCCATGCTGCCGTGGTGCGAGAAGGTGCTCCTGCTGGAATACGCGCACCCGAACGTCGAATACCTGGAGAAGCAGGTTTCCCCGGGAGGTTACGACACCGCCTGGGACGCCTTCTGGGAAGTGCTGCGCGAGTCCCCCGCGTACCGCGCCGTCGAACCGAGGAACCTGGTCAGCGAGATCGTCCGGGTGGAGCGCGGCAACCTCTTCGACCTGGAGCACGGGCACCGGCGCTGGGACATCGGCACCATGTTCTTCGTCGCCGACTCGATGTCCGAGTGCCCCGAGGAGTTCCACCGGGGAGTGCGGTGCTTCATGAACGCGCTCAGCGCGGGCGCGCCGTTCGCCGCCGCCTTCATGAAGGAGTCGGTCGGTTACCGCGTGGGCGAACACGACTACCCGGCCTACCGGGTGAACGAGGACCAGGTCAGGGAGAGCCTGGAACCGTACACCGGAGAGCTGGAAATCCACGATCTGCACCACATGGTGCGGCCGGGACACGAGGGAATGATCCTCGCCCTGGGGCGGCGCAATTCGGAGGTTGCCGCCCCATAGGAACGGGGACCATGCTGAACACAGGGCAACGAGATCTGTACGAGGGGTGCGGGGATGCAGATCAAGCCACGCCAGCACATGCTGGAGATCTGGCAGGCCATGGCCCGTCATTCGTTCGACGACGGGAAACTCCTGTGGGGTGACACCGACGGGCTGAGCAGCGTCGCCGACGCCGAACGCCTGCTCTGCCTGCTGTACCCGGCCACCGAGGTCCCCGCCTTCCGCCTCGACCAGCCCGACACCACCGAACGCGACGTCCTGCGCGCCCTCGAGCGGATCGGCAGCCGGCTGGAGATCCCGCCCAACCTGATCAGCGCGCTGACCCAGTTCATGCGCACCCACACCGGGACGGACGACAGTCCCACCTTCGCCGGCGGACACTACTTCCGGCCCGCCGAACCCGGCGGTGAGATCACGCACGAGCAGAGCCAGCTGGGCGTGGTCGACTCCTACTCCATGTCCGTCACCCTCTGCCTGGCCACCCTCGGATTCCTCAAGGTCTACGAGGGCACCACGACCCGCCCCGAGGTGCGCAGGGCGATCACCGAGCTGAGAGAGGCCACGAACGCCCGGCTGACCGCCGCCATGGTCAGCCTGCTGCGCTCCTTCACCGTCAACGTCTTCGACGCCGAGTCCGAACAGGGCAAGCGGCTGATCCAGGTCGTGGGACAGGGCAGACAGTCCGACCGGGCCGTCCTCCAGCAGTTCTCCCACAAGTTACGCCCCCTGCGCGCCACCATCATCGAGAGCCTCAGCCGCGGCATCGAGGTCGACGAGGGCATCCGCGACGAGAGCCAGCTCTTCGAGTGCGGCTGGGCCTGGGGCGTCGTGCAGGACGCCCCGCAGATCACCGACCTGAGCGTCCCGGTCCCCGGCCAGCCCGCAGGCATCGCCGACCGGCTGCCCTACGTGTACTTCACCGTCGTCGCCCTCGACGGCATCCAGGACCTGTTCTCCGACCGCACCCTCACCCTCGGCCTGCTCGACGCCGACCAGCAGAAACTCGCCGAGGCACTGCGCCTGCGCTGGGAACTCAGCCAGCAGTACTGGTCCGCGATCGCCCGCTTCGGCACCGAGCGCTGGCCCCTGGAGGACCTGCCCTGGCAGACCACCGGCCTGCGCCTGGAGTCCGAGTACTTCTCCCTGACCGTCGCGGCCATCGTCGTCCACGACCTGATCCGCCGCAAGGCGACCGACGACGACCTCACCCGCACCGTCGCCGTCATGGAGCGCCTCGCCGACCGCGGCCGGATCACCAGCCGCATGACCAGGCGGGACCCCACCATCCGGCTGCACAACCCGGGCGTCACCATGCCGCTCGCCGGATCCGAGCGCGCCGGCGGGCAACTGCTGTGGCGCATGCCCGACTTCTCGGCACAGCTCCTCAAACGGAGCATCCAACTCGCCGAACTCTCCCGGAACATCGGCGCGCAGGACCGGCTCCTGCGCCTGTCCGAGCAGACCTTCGAGCACCTGTGGTCACGGCGCATCGACGAGGACGACGACGGCGCCGGCCTGTGGGACAACGTCCAGGCCGTCTTCCCAGAGGCACACGACGTCGGCAAGCGCATGTCCTGGAGCATCACCGAGCGCGTCACCGAATGCCTCGTCGCCGCCCGCAACCTGTACGAGCAGCAGCCCATCCGCAGCCCCGAACTGGCCGAACTGGCCCGCGAACTGCTCAGCGAGGCCACCCACCTGTTCGGCAAGGAGCAACTGGAGGCCTCCGCGGCCGCCGACGGCAGCAGAGCCCGGGCCATGCGGAGCATCGAGAGCCGCCTCGACCACGCCCGCGGCCTCGTCGACGACCGGCCCGCCACCGCCTTCGCCCTGGCCCTGCCCGTGCTCCAGGAACTCGACACCCTGGCCCAGGCCAGGGGCGCCGCCGCGCAGGAGGTGTGAGGGTGCTCGTCTTCGCAGCCTCCGACAAAGGAGGCACGGGGCGCTCGGTGACCAGCGCCAACCTGGCGTACCAGCGCGCCCTCACCGGCGACCACGTGGCCTACGTGGACTTCGACTTCGGCTCGCCCACCGCCGCCGCCGTCTTCGACGTGCCCGGCGCGATGCGCGGCACCGTGGAACGCGGCCTCCACTCCTACCTGGAGGGCGAGACCGCCGAGCCCGCCAGGATCGACGTGTGGCGGCAGACCGAGCACCCCCTGCTGCGCGCCCGCCCCAACCAGTCCGGCCGCCTCGTCCTGTTCCCCGGCGACGCCGGGGGCGGCGAGTTCGCCGTCGGCGAGGAGTCCCTGGAGCGGTGCATCGACCTGCTGCTGCGGCTCAACGGCGAGTTCGACGTCACCGTCGTCGACCTCAGCGCCGGCCGCAGCTACGCCGTCGACATGGTCCTCGCGGCCACCGCCCACCCCCGGATGCGCAACATCCCCTTCCGCTGGCTCGTCTTCCACCGCTGGACCCGGCAGCACGTCATCGCCGCCTCCGGACTCGTCCACGCCGACCACGGCATCATCGGCGGCGGCGTCGAACGCGGGCACGACGAGGAGAGCCTGCGCGCCGCGGTCCGCTTCGTACGGGCCGCCGTACCCGACCCCGACTCGCCGCTGTGGTCCCAGGGCTCACCCGCCCAGGCCGCCTGGATGCAGGCCTGCGACGAGGCGCTGCGCCGGCTCGCCGCCGAGCACCGCATCGGCGACAGCGTCGTCCTCGGCGTCGTACCGCTGGAGCCCATACTCCAGTGGCGCGAGCAGCTCATCACCGAAGAGGACGTGCTCTCCACCCAGATCGCCAACAAGGAAACCCTGGAGGCGCTGGAGGAGATCGCCCGGCGCCTGACGGACGACTCGCACTGGGGGCGGCCATGACGGACGCGGTGTTCCGGGAGACCGCCGCCGAGCCACGCACCCAGTCGGTGCCGCTCGCCCACCTCTCCCTGGAGCTGGGCCACCTCTACATGGAGGACTTCGAGGCCGGCCCCGAACGCCTGCGCCGGCACTTCACCGAAGTACGCCCCTGGGTGGACGCGGCCCGCACCGCCGCCACCGCCCGCGCCGGCGGCAAACGCGCCCGGATCAGCACCTGCTTCCTGATCGACGACTACTTCACCCGCTTCTCCACCCCCGCCGAAGTCGTCCCCATGCTGCTCGCGGAGGCCGAGCGGGCCGGGCTGAGCATCGACTACCTGGCCCGCGAGTCCGGCTGCGCCACCGCCGGCAAGGTGCCCGTCGCCGAGGCGGTGGCCGGCCGCATCGTCGAGTCGCCGCCGCCCGGCAGCTACGGACTGCGCCCGCCCGCCGCGCAGACCGGCTGGCTGGCCAACGGCGAGCGCAGCCCCGTCGCCCGCGCCCCGCAGGCCATGAAGCGCGCCACCGCCTGGCAGCCGCCCCGGGAGACCGCCGCCCGCCGCCACTCCGTCTTCCTCGACGTCGAACTGTGGAGCGACGACGCCGACGGGCACCGCACCTGGTCCTGCCCCTTCCTCGCCGCCGTGTGGCAGCTCGCCCGCCTCGGACTCCTGCGCGACGAGGGCGAGCCCGTCCTCGTCCCCCAGCCGCACACCGCCACCGGCTTCCCCGACGACTGGGACGAACTGCCCTCCCTGCTCCGGCTCGACGACCGCGCCGACCCCTTCGCCGCCTACCGGACCTGCTCCGTCCTGCCCACCCGCTTCCTCCCCGTCGAGCACGCCGTCCGCGTGATCCTCGACCAGATCGAGGTCGACCCGGGAGCACTGGCACAGGTCGCCGAACGCTCCGGCCGCGAACGCACACCCGTCCCCGACTCGGTCGCCGACCGCGTCTCCTACGTCTACTACCCGGGGCTCTGACATGGCGCCGCGGGAGAGCACACCGCGCGCCGCACTCGCCTGCGGCGAGGTCCGCACCTGCCTGCTGCCCGCCCGGCAGGCCCTCGACAGCCGGTCCGCCGCCCAACTCCTGGCCCTGCGCGCCGACGAACGCGTCCTGCTCTCCGAACGCCCCGGCCTCTACGCGCGTTCCCCCGACACCCTCACCGGCGTCGACTGCCCGCTGCCCAGCGCCAACGGCGCCCGGATCCGCGCGGTCGGCACCGTCACCGCACACGCCGCGCTCACCGAGGGGCGCGTCCTGCAGACCTCCGCCCACTTCCGCGTCCCCGCCACCGGGCCCGACCAGCGGCGGCCGTGGGGCGAGTACCTGGTACGCCCCGGAGTGGTCGAGCCGCTCGGCAAGCCGAGCCAGGAGGCGGTCGCGCGGGGCGTGCTCGACGGCCCGCGCCACGGCGACCTCGACGTCGGGCTGATCGCCGACGGACTGCTCACCCGGCTGCTGCGCCACGCCCTGCTCGACCAGCGCCCGCCCTTCCGGTCCCGCCCCACCCGGCTGCGCTGGGCCGCCCTGCCCGCGGACCCGGGCGACGGCCCGTCCATCGAACGGTTCACCCTCGCCGAGGACGAACTGCGCACCGTGAGCCTGCGCGTGCCCGAGGACACCACCGGCGCCGACCTCGCCGCGCTCTGCGGCGACCTGGCCCTGCACGACTGGCTGCTCACCACCGTCGTCCGCATGCTCGACGGCCTGCGCCTCGGCACGGGGGCCGCCGAGGACGCCACCGCCGTCGTCCGAACGCTGCGCCCGGCCGTCGACCATCTGCTGCACCTGTGGATGCCCCGCGCCAGGGTGGCCGGGGAACTGGCTCCGCTCTGGGACCCGCTGGAGGAACGGCCCGGCTTCACGCGGCAGTGGCAGGCCCTGGTGCAGCGCATCCGCGACCAGCTCACGCTGCACGCCATTCCCGCGCCCCACCGGGAGGTGGAAGCGGTTCCCTGACCGGGCGCCGGCACCTCCCACGCACATCCCCGCACCCCGATCCGACGCGTATCCCAACGGGGGGAGAAGCGAGATGAGCACGGCACAGTCACCCCAGCCCGACGACACGGCCCGTACACCGGGCCCGGCCGACCTGAGGGGGGAGTCCCCATGGGCACGCATGCTGCTGGTCGCCCTCGTCGTCGGCGCCCTCTTCTGGAGCGTCACGGCCCTGCTCAGCCCCGAGGACGGCACGCTGCGGCAGTTCGTGGCCGCCGTGCTCTGCGCCGGCGCCGCGGTGCTGGTCCAGTACGTGCTGGGCCTGGCCCCGCGGCCGGGTCACATCCGGCTGGAGGAACACACCCGCCGGGTGGAGAGCGCACTGGCCGAGAACACCGCCGCCGTACGAGAAGGACTGAACCGGTACGACGACGAGCTGAAAACCGGTCTGACCCGGCACACCGAGGACGTGAAGCAGCTCGTCGAGACCCACGTCACCCAGGTGGACCACCGGCCCGCCGAGCCCTACCCGCGACTGGACCGCGCCCGCATCGACAGCGTGCCCGACCTCGCCAAGGGCTTCGCCGACGTACTGCTGCCGGAACCCTCGATCCTGCACACCTTCGTCCACCTGGAGATGGCGCGGGTGGTCGGTCACATGGCGGACCTCACCAACCAGAGCGCCGAGTGCCCCGGCGAGAACCACGACTGGATGCTCACCCTCACCCGCGCCGCCGAACAATCCATCTGCGCCACCAGCACCTCCGTCGACCGCGAGTTCTGGAACAGCGAGCCCGCCGGCCGCTACCTCGACGCCCAGCAGGCGGCGATCGACGAACAGGGTGTGTCGGTACGCCGGCTGTTCCTGCTCGAGAGCGCCCGGGAACTCGACGACCGGCTGCTGCGGCTGTGCGAGGAGCAGGAACTGCGCCGCATCGACGTACGCGCGGCGGTCCTGCCCGAACTGCCCCCGCACCTCCAGCGCGGCACCACCAACGACTTCATCCTCTACGACGAGGAGGTGTCGTTCGAGATCGAGCAGGACCTGCGCGACGTCAACGTCCGCACCCGGCTGACCGCGCGCCAGGACTACGTGCGGGACCGGCTCAAGCGCTTCAGGGAACTCTGGGACGCGGGCATGGGCCTGCGTGAACTCGAGGTGCGGGTCGACGCCGAGCAGGACGGCAACTGGATGGTGGACCGGGCCTGATCGCCGCCCCGCTCCCGCGTACTCCCCGGGGAGTAACGGCGGCCGGGCGCCACCCTGGGCAGTAGCCGCCGACTCGCCCTCGGGCCCGACGTATCGGCGCCCCGCCACCGGAAGTCTGGAGACCTACCCAGACATCCGACCGGAGGGGAGCCCGTCACATGGGGGCAGCAAGGACAAGCGGGGGGACGAGCGAGGGGACGGGCAGGGGGACGAGCGGCCGGCGACGGCGGGCCGTGCCCTGGCTGGTGCTCGGACTGTGGATCGCCGTACTGGCGATCGCCTCGCCGTTCGCGTCGCAACTGTCGGACGTGCAGCGCGACCGCGCCGTCGACTACCTGCCGGCGAGCGCCGACTCGACCCAGGTGGCGAAGATCCAGGACCGGCTGCCGGGCGGCGAGGCCACCGAGATGGTCGTCGTCTACCACCGCGACGCCGGACTGACCGCCGCCGACAAGGCCACCGCCGCCGACCAGATCGCCGAGATCGCGGGCGCGCACCGGCTGACCGACCGCCCGGCCGGCATCCCGTCCGAGGACGGCACCACCCTCGTGTACCCGGTCGCCAGCACCGAGCCCGGCCAGGACGAGGAGGCCCGCGACGCACTGGTCAACGCCGTACGGGACGTCGCCGAGGGCGGCGCCGGGCTGAGCGTCGAGGTCGGCGGCGCGGGCGCCCTCGCCACCGACGCGGCCGAGGTCTACAACTCCCTCGACGGACCGCTGCTCTACACCACCGCCGCGGTCGTCGCCCTCCTGCTGATCCTCATCTACCGCAGCCCGTTCCTGTGGCTGGTCCCGCTCGCCGTCGCCGGTATCGCCGACTACCTCTCCATGGGCGTCGCCTACGGCCTCAACCAGTGGTTCGGCACCTCGGTCTCCGGCCAGAGCACCGGCATCATGACCATCCTCGTCTTCGGCGTCGGCACCGACTACGCGCTGCTGCTGATCTCCCGCTACCGCGAGGAACTGCGCCGCATCGAGCGCCCGTACGACGCCATGGCCGCCGCCCTGCGCGGCTGCGGTCCCGCCGTGCTCGCCTCCTCCGGCACCGTCGCCGCCGGACTGCTCTGCCTGCTCGCCGCCGACCTCAACTCCAGCCGGGGCATGGGCCCGCTCGGCACCGTCGGCGTGCTGTGCGCGCTGGCCGCCATGCTGACCCTGCTCCCCGCGCTCCTGGTCCTGCTGGGCCGCCGCGTCTTCTGGCCCCTCATACCCCGCTACGGCAGCACCCCCAAGGCCCGCAGGTCGCTGTTCACCGCGATGGGCGGCTCCGCCGAACGCCGTCCCCGCACCGTCCTCGCCGGCGGCGCCGTACTCCTCGGCGCCCTCGCCCTAGGCTCGCTCAACCTCCCCGGCTCCCTCAAGCAGGAGGACTCCTTCACCACCAGGCCCGAGGCGATCGCCGCCATGGAGACCCTCGCCGCCGCCTACCCGGAGCGGGGCACCCAGCCCATCACCGTCATCACCCCCGCCGACCGTGCCGACGCCGCCCTCGCCGAGGCCCGCGACACCCGCGGCGTCAAGAGCGCCGAGCGGGGCCGCAGCGGCGGCGGATGGACCGAGCTGACCGTACTGGCCTCCGCCCCGCCCCAGTCGGCGGCCGAGACCGCCACCATCGACGCCCTGCGCGACACGCTCGACGACTCCTACGTCGGCGGTCCCAGCGCCCAGCAGATCGACCTGGAGGACACCAGCGCCCGGGACACCGCCATCGTCGTACCGATCGTGCTGCTCTCGGTCCTGCTGATCCTGGTCGTCCTCCTGCGGTCCCTCGTCGCGCCGCTGATCCTGGTCGCCGCCGTCGTCGCCGTGTGGGGCGCCGCCCTCGGGATCGGCGGACTCGTCTTCGGCCCCCTGTTCGGCTTCGAGGGCACCGACCCGGGCCTGGGCCTGCTGTCCTTCGTCTTCCTGGTGGCGCTGGGCGTCGACTACGGCATCTTCCTGATGCACCGCATGCGCGAGGAGTCCCTGCACGGCGCCGAACCCACGCGGGCCGCGCTCACCGCGCTGCGCACCACCGGCGGCGTCATCGCCTCCGCCGGACTCGTCCTCGCGGCCACCTTCGCGGTGCTCACCAACATGCCGATGGTGCAACTCGTCGAGCTCGGCTTCGTCATCGCGGTCGGCGTCCTCCTCGACACCTTCCTCGTCCGCACCTACCTGGTCACCAGCGCGAGCGTCGCCCTGCGCCGCCGGGTGTGGTGGCCGGGCCGGCTGTCCCGGGCGCCCGAGGAGCCGGTGCCGGCGGGAGAGCGGGAGCCCGTCGGTGTCTGAGGCGTCCGACGACCGGAGTACGCCCCTCCCCTCCCGGAGGGGCGGACCCGTCACGGAGGATGGACGCGTGCAGGCAACCACCGAGTCAGCGCCCCGGCCCCGTATCGGCGAGCGCGTCATGGCCGTCGTCAACCGCGACCCGCTCGCCGCCCCGCACCGCGACCGAAACGACACCATGCTCGCCGCGGCCCTCTTCACCGCGGCGGCCTGCATCGCGCTGCTCACCGACGAGGGCTGCCGCCCGGACGCGGCGGGCTGGATCCTGCTGGTCGCCTGCCACGCGCCGCTGGCACGTCGCAGGCGCCGCCCCCTGCTGGTGCTCTGCCTGGTGGCCGCCCCGATCGCGGCCTTCCACGCCCTCGACCACAACCACTCCGCTCCCGTGCCCGCGACCATGGTGGCCCTCTACACGATCGCCACGACCGGCACCGTGCGCCGCACCCTGGCCATCGGCGCCGCCGTCATCGGCCTGGGGCTGACCATGAACGCCCTCACCAACCCCGAGGGCATGGTCGAACTGCTGCGGATCACCGGCTGGGTCGTGGCCGTCCTGTTCTGCGGCATAGACGTCCGCTACTACCGCCAGTACGTCGCCTCCATCGTCGAACGGGCCGAGCGCGCCGAACGCACCCGCGAGGAGGAGGCCCGGCGCCGCGTCGCCGAGGAGCGCCTGCGCGTCGCCCGGGACCTGCACGACCTGCTCGCGCACAGCATCACCCTCATCGGCGTGCAGACCTCCGTCGCCGCCCACGTCCTGACCGCCGACCCCGGGCGCCTGGACCGGGCCGCCGTCGCCAAGGCCCTCGACGACATCGCCGAGACCTGCCGGACCGCGCGCGGCGAACTGCGCAGCACGCTGGAGGTCCTCCGGGAGCAGGGCGCCCCCGACGCCCGCGGCCCACTGCCCGGACTGCACGGCCTGCCCGACCTGGCCGAGGCCGCCCGGCTCGCCGGAGCACGGGTGGACCTGTCGGTACGCGCCGACGACGTCCCGCCCGCGGTCGGCGCTGCCGCCTACCGCATCGTGCAGGAGGCGCTGACCAACGCCGTACGCCACGCGGGGCCGGAACCGTCCGTCCGCGTCGGGGTACACGCCGAGCGGGGCGCTCTGCGCCTGGCGGTGACCGACGACGGCACCGGACCCGACCCCGACGGCACCCCCGGCTTCGGTCTCGTCGGCATGCGCGAGCGGGCCCGCAGCGTGGGTGGCACACTCGACGCCGGGCCGCGGGCCGGGGGCGCCAGCGGCTTCGAGGTGACGGCGGTACTGCCGACGCCGACGGCGCCGTCCCCGGTGCCTTTGGCGTCCGCCGCGCCCCTGACGACTGTGACCTGGAGTGCGGAGAGAGACGGATGACCATACGAGTGCTGCTCGCGGACGACCAGAACCTCGTCCGTGCCGCGTTCGCCCTGCTCGTCGCGTCGGCCCCGGACATGGAGGTGGTCGGCGAGGCGGGCACCGGCCGCCAGGCCGTGGAACTGGCCCGCGCCGAACGCGCCGACCTCGTCGTCATGGACATCCGCATGCCCGACCTGGACGGGATCGAGGCGACCCGGCTCATCGCGGCCGACGAGGACCTCGCGGGCGTGAAGGTGCTGGTCCTCACCACCTACGACACCGACGACAACATCGTGGAAGCCCTCCGCGCGGGCGCCTCCGGATTCCTGGTCAAGGACACGAAGCCCGCCGAACTCCTCGACGCCATACGCACCGTGACGGCGGGCGACGCCCTTCTGTCGCCCGGCCCGACGGCACGGCTGATCGAGCGCTTCCTGCGCAGCCCCTCCGCTCCGGTGGCGGGCGGCGGCGGCCCCGACTGCCTGTCGGACCGCGAGCGCCAGGTGCTCACGCTCGTCGCGCGCGGCCTCAACAACACGGAGATCGCCGATTCCCTGGGACTGAGCCCACTGACCGCGAAGACCCACGTCAGCCGCATCATGGGCAAGCTGGGCGCCCGGGACCGGGCCCAACTGGTCATCGTGGGCTACGAGACGGGGCTGGTGGCGCCGGGCGTCCGCTAGTCGCAGTAGGTGTCCGCGTCCGGCCGCTGCCCGGTCGCCAGGAAGCGGGAGACGGTGCGGTCGCCGCACTCGTTGCCCTCGGCGAGGTAGGCGTCGTGGCCGGTGGAGTCCACGGTGACCATGACCGCGCGCCGGCCGAGCGCCTCCCGCATCTTCAGGGCGCCGCTGAGCGGGGTGGCGACGTCCCGCTCGTTCTGGACGAGCAGGATGTTGGACGGCCCCCGGTCGGTGATCCGCACCGGCGCCTCACGCGGCGGGTACGGCCAGGCGGCGCACAGCATCGCGTTGCGGGGCATCCCCGCGGTCAGCGGGAACTTGGCGCGGCTCTCGGCGACCGCCTTCCGGTACACCGTGGCGGACTTCGGCCAGGCGACGTCGTTGCAGAGCGTCCCGGCGCCCACGGCGGCGACGTTCTGCAGCGCGGCCTCGGGCGGCGCCTCGGGCGCGGGCGGCACGGTGCCCTTCCGCGCGGCCAGCATCAGCTTGGCGAGCGTCGGGTAGCGGCCGGGGCGGTAGAGGCCGTCCAGCATCGCCTGGCGCAGCACGTTGCCGTTCAGCTCCTCCGGGTTGGCGCCGGGCCAGGGGATCGGCTCGCGGTCGAGCCGGGCGGCGAGCCGCAGGAACATCGGCCGCACGTCGGCGGCCCTGCGCGCCACGCGGTCGGGGTTGCCGGGCTTCGAAGCCCAGGCGGCGAAGTGCGGGAAGGTGTCCTCGACACCCTGTTCGTGCCCGGCCAGCCAGGCGCGGGAGACGCGGGCGGGGTCGGGGTTGTCGACGCTGTCCAGCACGATGCGGTCGGTGCGGTGCGGGAAGAGCTGCGCGTACACCGCGCCGACGTACGTCCCGTACGACACGCCCCACGCGGAGAGCTTCCGCTCGCCGAGCGCGGCCCGGAGCCGGTCGATGTCGCGGGCCTCGTTGGCGGTGCTGAGGTGCCGGATCAGTTCGCCGCCGTTGCGTGCGCAGGCGTCGGCCATGCGTCGGGCGGTGACCATGTTGCCGTCCACGGAGCCGTCGGGGGCGGGCCAGGGGCGGAGCCTGGAGGTGGCGAGGTCGCCGTACTCCAGCCCGCAGCTGACGGAGGTGGACGGGGCGAGGCCGCGCGGCGCGAACCCGATCAGGTCGTGGGTGTCCCGTACCTCCTGCGGCAGCTTCTGCCCCTTCCCCGAGGGGTCGTTCAGGCTGGAGCCGCCCGGCCCCCCGGCGATGAGCAGCAGCGCCCCGCGCCGGGCGTCCGGTTTCTCGCTCGGGATGCGCGAGACGGCGATGTCGATGAGCGGGCTGTCGGGATCGGCGTAGTCCATGGGGACCTGGAGGGTGGCGCACTGCTGACGAGGGTCGACGGCGCCGCCCTCGCAGGCGGTCCAGGTGAGTGACTTGGACGGGCCGCCGGTCGCGGAGGCCGTGGCCGGCGCGGTGATGCCGAGGAGGGCGGTGGACACGCCGACGAGGGCGGCGTTACGGAGGATGCGCGTGGGCTGCGTCATGTGAGGAGCCTCGCGGTTCCGCGGGGGTCTCCCCATCCGGGCAACAACCTGAGTCAGAGGGGCGATTACCCCAGTGCGTGGCTCGGGGTTCTCCCGGACCGGCCGGGCCGTCAGACGAGGAAACGTACGAATCCAGTCCAGGCGGCACGCCCGACGACGACCACCGGGCCGCCGGTCACCTTGCTGTCCCGGACGGGCACGAGGCCGGGGACTCCGTCGGCGACCTCCAGGCATTCCTCGCCGCCGTTGCCGCCGCTGTAGCTGCTCTTGCGCCAGCATGCGTTGGTCAGGTCGTACCCGCGCATCGTCTGTAGCCTTCCGCCGCCGCCTCGATCATGGCCAGGGACGCGTTCAGTGTCAGTGCTGCGGCCCTGAGAAGATCGTAATCCGCACGCACCTGCTTCACTACTGCCGGATCGTCCAGCAGATTGCCCGACAGCACGGCCTCTGTATAGACGGTCGGGGGTGCATCGTCGAACTCCATCAGTCTCGTCAGCTTGCCCATCTGCGGATGAGCCCCGGCGGAGAAGGGCACTACCAGGACCAGGGCCCTGCGGCTGTGTACCGTCTCCGCGATGTGCTCGAGTTGCTCGGCCATCACTGCGGGCGGTCCGACCTGAACGCGGAGTACGGCCTCGTGCAGAAGCACCCAGTACACGGGCCGTGCGGCGTCCTTGAGGAGCCGCGTCCGCTCCATGCGGAGGCCGACCATCTCCTCTACGTACTCGTCCGGGGAGAGCGGGTTGCTTGCGAAATAGATGGCGCGAGCGTACTCCGGCGTCTGCAACAGCCCGGGCACGACTGAAGGCGCCCACTCGCAGATGCCCGTCGCCAGCCGCTCCAGCTCCGCGGCGTGCGCGAAGTACTCCGCGAACCGCTGCTCCTTGATGAGCTTGCGCCAAAGCCGTTCGAAAAAACCGTCGGTTTGTAGTGACTCGTCAATCCGCTGAGCCACATCCAACTGCGGTTTCCGAATTGCCTGTTCGAACTGTCCGATGTAACCCCCGGACACGAAAACCCGAGCCCCAAGCTCCACTTGGGTGATTCCCGCGTCCTCCCGCCGACGTTTGAGTTCCGTTCCGAAGAACTCCCACGCCGCCTGCCGCGAACCATTGGCCATAACCAACCACCCTGTACTGAACCGCACTTGTAGTGCACGTACTCCTGCCGAGTGTAGTCACGACGCGGCATTCTGGGGACACGAAGCGTGAAACCGTAAAGGGAAGGGGAGCACGGTGGAAGCACCACACTCGGCGCTCTGCGTCGAAGAAGCGGAGGACACGGTGAAAGAATTGCGCGCAGCACTCGCGGAGGCAGGAATTACTCTTCCCTCCCTCGGGCTCGACCCGGTGAGTCTTGCGCGGGAGGCACCCTGTCCACTCGTCGAATTGGGGCGGTGTTCCGTCGAGACCGCGCAGCGGCTCGCGGCGGCGCTGCGATGATGCCGCCGATCGGGTCCTACGCCGTCGACACCCGCAGCGGACGGGTCGGCGTCGTCATGGGGCACGAGGGGCCGTACGTGCAGATGCGCCCGTACGGCGGGGGCCGGGAGTGGGACGCCGAGCCGGGTGACGTACGCCACGCCACACCGTCCGAGCGGCTCAGCGCGGCGACGGCGTACACCAACGCCCGAAGCCGTGGCGAGGTGCCTTGAAGGATGCGCGAGAATGGGCCCCATGAGTCTGTTCCGCGACGACGGCATCGTGCTGCGCACCCAGAAGCTGGGTGAGGCGGACCGGATCATCACGTTGCTCACGCGCGGTCACGGACGCGTACGCGCCGTGGCTCGCGGGGTGCGGCGGACGAAGTCGAAGTTCGGGGCGCGGCTGGAGCCGTTCTCGCACGTGGACGTGCAGTTCTTCTCCAAGGGGAGCGAGCTGGTCGGGCGCGGGCTGCCGCTGTGCACGCAGAGCGAGACCATCGCGCCGTACGGCGGCGGGATCGTCACCGACTACGGGCGGTACACCGCCGGGACGGCCATGCTGGAGACGGCCGAGCGGTTCACCGACCACGAGGGCGAGCCGGCGGTGCAGCAGTACCTGCTGCTGGTCGGCGCGCTGCGGACCCTCTCCCGGGGCGAGCACGCGCCGAACCTCGTGCTGGACGCGTTCCTGCTGCGCTCCCTCGCCGTGAACGGGTACGCCCCGACCTTCGGCGACTGCGCGAAGTGCGGCCTGCCCGGTCCGAACCGGTTCTTCTCGGTCGGCTCGGGCGGCTCCGTCTGCGCCGACTGCCGGGTGCCCGGCAGCGTCGTGCCCTCGCCGCAGGCCCTGGAACTGCTCGGGGCGCTGCTCACGGGAGACTGGGAGACCGCGGACGCGTGCGAGCCGCGGTACGTCCGGGAGGGCGGCGGGCTGGTGTCCGCGTACCTGCACTGGCACCTGGAGCGCGGCCTGCGCTCCCTGCGATACGTAGAGAAATCCTGAAGGAGACGAGAGACACATGGCCGTACGCGGGTTCCTGGGGCGTCAGCGCCGGGACTACAGGACGCCGGAGCCGCACCCGTCCGGCGCGCGGCCCCCGAACCTCGGTGAGCTGGTACCGGAGCATGTGGCGATCGTCATGGACGGCAACGGGCGCTGGGCCAAGGAGCGCGGGCTGCCCCGCACCGAGGGGCACAAGGTCGGTGCCGAGCGGGTGCTGGACGTGCTCCAGGGCGCGATCGAGATGGGCGTGCAGAACATCTCCCTGTACGCCTTCTCCACCGAGAACTGGAAGCGGTCGCCGGACGAGGTGCGCTTCCTGATGAACTTCAACCGGGACTTCATCCGCAAGACCCGCGACCAGCTCGACGAGCTGGGGATCCGGGTGCGCTGGGTCGGGCGGATGCCCAAGCTGTGGAAGTCGGTCGCCAAGGAGCTCCAGGTCGCCCAGGAGCAGACCAAGGACAATGACCGGCTCACCCTGTACTTCTGCATGAACTACGGCGGGCGCGCCGAGATCGCCGACGCGGCGCAGGCCCTCGCCGAGGACGTGCGGGCGGGGCGGCTCGACCCGTCGAAGGTCAACGAGAAGACGCTCGCGAAGTACCTGTACTACCCGGACATGCCGGACGTGGACCTGTTCCTGCGGCCGAGCGGGGAGCAGCGGACGTCGAACTACCTGCTCTGGCAGAGCGCGTACGCCGAGATGGTGTTCCAGGACGTGCTGTGGCCCGACTTCGACCGCCGCGACCTGTGGCGGGCCTGCCTGGAGTTCGCCTCCCGGGACCGCCGCTTCGGCGGCGCGATCCCGAACGAGGAACTCCTCGCCATGGAGGGGACGGAAGGCTCCAGCCCGTCCGGCGTTTGAGGACGAGGCCGTTCAGGCCGACAAGAGGGCCCGGGGCGAAGCCCCGGCCCCACGGCTCAGCCGCCGGAGGCACCCGCGCAGTCCTCGCAGGTGCCGAAGATCTCCACCGTGTGCGCCACGTTGACGTAGCCGTGCTCGGCGGCGATGGCCTCCGCCCACTTCTCGACCGCGGGGCCCTCGACCTCGACCGCCTTGCCGCAGGCGCGGCAGACCAGGTGGTGGTGATGGTCGTCGGTGGAGCAGCGGCGGTACACGGACTCGCCGTCGGCGGTGCGCAGGACGTCGACCTCGCCGGCGTCGGCGAGGGATTGCAGGGTGCGGTAGACCGTGGTGAGCCCGACCGAGTCGCCCTTGTGCTTGAGCATGTCGTGGAGCTCCTGAGCGCTGCGGAACTCCTCGACCTCCTGGAGGGCCGCCGACACGGCGGCCCGCTGCCGGGTGGCGCGGCCCTTCACGGGCGGTCCAGCGGTCGTCACCGGGTTCCTCCTCACGTCTGCCGTCTGCGGCTTGCCGGGCCATTGTGCCAGCCCGGCCGGCCGGCAGTCAGACGCCGACCTCGTCGATGGCCCCCCTGGTGGCCGGAATCTTGCACTCCGCCGGATCCGCGGCGGCCTGCGCCAGGGTGACCGCCCGCGCGCGTCGCCGGGCCATCGGCGCCGCCAGCGCGGTGAGCAGGACGAACGCGCCGATGGTGAGCAGCACGATGGTCGCGCCGGGCGGTACGTCCTGGTAGTACGACGTGACCGTGCCGCCGATCGTCACGCTGACGCCGATCGCGACGGCGACCGCGAAGGTGGCGGCGAAGCTGCGGGTGAGCTGCTGGGCGGCGGCCACCGGGACCACCATCAGCGCCGACACCAGCAGCAGGCCGACGACGCGCATCGCGACCGTCACCGTCACCGCCGCCGTGACGGCCGTCAGCAGGTTCAGCGCGCGCACCGGCAGGCCGGTGACCCGGGCGAACTCCTCGTCCTGACTGACCGCGAACAGCTGGCGGCGCAGGCCGAGGGTGACCAGGACCACGAAGGCGGCCAGCACGCAGATCGCCGTGACGTCGGACTCGCTCACCGTCGACAGCGAGCCGAAGAGGTACGAGTTGAGGTTGGCGTTGGAGCCCGTCGGCGCGAGGTTGATGAACATCACGCCGCCGGCCATGCCGCCGTAGAAGAGCATGGCGAGGGCGATGTCGCCGCGGGTCTTGCCGTACCAGCGGATCAGCTCCATGAGGACCGCGCCGAGCACGGCGACCAGGGTGGCCATCCACACGGGGGACCAGGTGAGCAGGAAGCCGAGGCCGACGCCGGTCATCGCCACGTGGCCGATGCCGTCGCCCATGAGGGCCTGGCGGCGCTGGACCAGGTAGATGCCGACGGCGGGGGCGGTGATGCCGACCAGGACGGCGGCCAGCAGTGCCCGCTGCATGAAGGCGTAGTTCAGGATTTCCATGGGGGCCTTCTCAGCTCAGCAGTCCTGTGCGGATCGGTTCGGCGCCCGCCGGTGCGTGCGGGTGTACGTGGTCGTGGCCGGGCAGCGCGTGCTGGCCGACCGCCTCGGGGGGCGGGCCGTCGTGCGTGACACAGCCGTCGCGGAGCACCACGGCCCGGTCGATCAGGGGCTCCAGGGGGCCCAGCTCGTGCAGGACGAGCAGGACGGTGGAGCCGGTGGAGACCTGCTCGCGCAGGGTCGCGGCCAGCACCTCCTGGCTGGCCAGGTCGACGCCCGCCATCGGCTCGTCCATGATCAGCAGCTCGGGTTCGGCGGCGAGCGCGCGGGCGATCAGTACGCGCTGGTGCTGGCCACCGGAGAGGGCGTTCACCGAGTCCTTGGCCCTGTCCGCCATGCCGACCAGCTCCAGGGCCCTGCGTACGGCCTCGTGGTCGGCCTTGCGCAGGACGCCGAAGCGGGCCCGGGAGAGCCGGCCGGCGGAGACGACCTCGGTCACCGTCGCGGGGACGCCGCCCGCGGCCGTGGTGCGCTGCGGGACGTAGCCCACGCGCGCCCAGTCGCGGAAGCGGCGGCGCGGGGTGCCGAAGAGCTTGACCTCCCCGGCCGTCACCGGCACCTGGCCGATGACGGTGCGCACGGCCGTGGACTTGCCCGAGCCGTTGGCGCCGAGCAGCGCCACGACCTCGCCGCTTCCCACGGCGAGGTCGATGCCGCGCAGGACGGGGCGTGAGCCGAGTTCGGCGCGGACTCCGCGCAGCGAGACGACGGGCTCGTTGACGGGCTCGCTCATGCCGCCCTCCGGTGAGTTGATCATTTGGCTCCCAGGGCCGTTCGCAGGGCCTTGAGGTTGGCTTCCATGACCTGGAAGTAGTCGTCGCCGCGGGACTTGTCGGTGATGCCCTCGAGCGGGTCGAGGACGTCCGTCTTGAGGTTCGCGTCCTTGGCGACCGTCTTCGCGGTCTTGTCGCTGACGAGCGTCTCGTAGAAGACCGTGGAGACGCCGTCGGCCTGGGCCATCTTCTCAAGCTCCTTGACCCGGGCGGCGCTGGGCTCGGACTCGGGGCTGAGGCCGCTGATGGCCTCCTCGGTCAGGCCGTAGCGCTCGGCGAGGTAGCCGAAGGCGGCGTGCGTGGTGATGAAGACCTTGCTGTCCGTGTCCCTCAGGCCGGTCTCGAACTTCGTGTTCAGGTCGCCGAGCTTCTCGACCAGGGCCTCGGTGTTCTTCTTGTAGTCGGCGGCGTGGTCGGGGTCGGCCTTCTCGAAGGCCTTGCCGACGCCCTCGGCGACCTCGGCGTACTTGACCGGGTCGAGCCAGATGTGGGGGTCCTCGCCACCGGCCTCGGCGCCGTGGTCGTGGCCGTGCTCCTCCTCGGCGTGCTCTTCACCGGCGTGCTCGTCCTCGTGCTCGGGCGCGTGGCCGCCGACCTCGGTGCCGTGCTCCTCCAGGGAGGTCAGCGTGGCCGCGTCGATCTTCGTCTTGACGCCGGACTGGCCGATGGCCTCGTCGACGGCGGGCTGGAGACCCTTGAGGAAGAGCGCCGCGTCGGTCTCCTCGAGCTGGGCGCGCTGCTTGGTGCTGAGCTCCAGGTCGTGCGGCTCCTGGCCGGGCTGGGTGAGGCTGTTGACGTTGACGTGCTCGCCGCCGATCTGCTCGGCGAGGAAGGCCATGGGATAGAACGACGCGACGACGTCGAACTTGTCCGTGTTGCCCGCCGCCGCGCTGTCGCTGGAGCAGGCGGAGAGGGTCCCGAGACCGAGCGCGGCGGCCGCGGTGACTGCTATGCCGGATATGTGGCGTCGTCGTACGTTCATGGCATTCATTTTCAACAAATATGGAAACCGTTGTCAACAAACGGGCGGTTCGGAGGGCGGGCGGCCAGGTGGGCCCCCGATTTGGTTGAGGGGCAGTCCACGCCGGTAACCTGAGGCATTCTCTGGAAGCATCTCGCTTCGTCGCCCGTCGTCGTAATGAAGAGAGCACCGTGGCCGCCGACAAGATCGACACCATCGTCAGCCTGAGCAAGCGCCGTGGCTTCGTATTCCCGTGCAGTGAGATCTACGGCGGTCAGCGCGCCGCCTGGGACTACGGGCCGCTGGGTGTCGAGCTCAAGGAGAACCTCAAGCGCCAGTGGTGGCGCTACATGGTCACCTCGCGCGAGGACGTCGTCGGTCTCGACTCGTCCGTGATCCTGGCCCCCGAGGTCTGGGTGGCCTCCGGCCACGTCGCCACCTTCACGGACCCGCTGACCGAGTGCACCTCCTGCCACAAGCGGTTCCGCGCGGACCACCTGGAGGAGGCCTACGAGGAGAAGAAGGGCCGCGCCCCGGAGAACGGCCTCGCGGACCTCAACTGCCCCAACTGCGGCAACAAGGGCACCTTCACCGAGCCCAAGCAGTTCTCCGGTCTGCTCTCCACGCACCTCGGCCCGACCCAGGACAGCGGCTCCGTCGCCTACCTGCGGCCCGAGACCGCGCAGGGCATCTTCACCAACTTCGCCCAGGTGCAGACCACGTCGCGCCGCAAGCCGCCGTTCGGCATCGCCCAGATGGGCAAGTCCTTCCGCAACGAGATCACGCCCGGCAACTTCATCTTCCGCACCCGCGAGTTCGAGCAGATGGAGATGGAGTTCTTCGTCAAGCCGGGCGAGGACGAGAAGTGGCAGGAGTACTGGATGGAGCAGCGCTGGAACTGGTACACCGGCCTGGGCATGCGTGAAGAGAACATGCGCTGGTACGAGCACCCGGCCGAGAAGCTCTCCCACTACTCCAAGCGCACCGCCGACATCGAGTACCGCTTCTCCTTCGGCGGCAGCGAGTGGGGCGAGCTGGAGGGCGTCGCCAACCGGACGGACTACGACCTCTCCTCGCACGCCAAGGCCAGCGGCCAGGACCTCTCCTACTTCGACCAGGAGGCCGGCGAGCGCTGGACGCCGTACGTCATCGAGCCGGCGGCCGGTGTCGGGCGCGCGATGCTCGCCTTCCTGCTCGACGCGTACATCGAGGACGAGGCCCCGAACGCCAAGGGCAAGCTGGAGAAGCGCACGGTGCTGCGCCTCGACCCGCGCCTCGCGCCGGTGAAGGTCGCCGTCCTGCCGCTGTCCCGCAACCCGGAGCTGTCGCCCAAGGCGAAGGGGCTCGCCCAGGCGCTGCGGCAGAACTGGAACATCGACTTCGACGACGCCGGTGCGATCGGGCGCCGTTACCGGCGCCAGGACGAGATCGGTACGCCGTTCTGCGTGACCGTCGACTTCGACACGCTCGACGACAACGCGGTGACCGTGCGGGAGCGGGACACCATGAAGCAGGAACGCGTGTCGCTGGACCAGATCGAGGGGTACCTCGCGTCGAGGCTCGTCGGCTGCTGACGTCCGTCGCGCTCGCCGGGCCAGGGGGTTCCGTCCCCCTGGACCCGGCCTACGCCCACCCGCCACCCGACCCGGTCGGCCGGCGGGTGGGCGTTTTCGCCGGCCACGTCGTCTCCCGGCCGCGGGTGATGGCGTGGCTGCGGCGGAGCTTCGCCGGGTCGTTCGCGGCGCTGGGGGCGAAGCCGGCGTTCGCGGCCCGGTGAGGGGGCGTCAGCGGCCCTGAAGGGCCTTGACGTTGTCGCCGAAGGTCCAGTTCTTCGAGCCGTCCCAGTTGATCGACCAGGTCATCAGGCCCTTGAGGGCGCCGTTGTAGTGGTTCCAGGCCTGGGCGACCTGGGACGGCGCCATGTGGCCGCCGCCCGCGCCGGGCTGGGCGGGCAGGCCCGGTACCTGCTTGTCGTACGGAACGCGGATCGTCGTGCCCTGGACGACCAGGCCCTTGTCCAGGCAGTCGGTCTGGGCGGTGAAGCCCCGCACCGTGCCCGCCGGGTAGGAGTCGCCGGAGCAGCCGTACATGCTGCCGTTGTAGTACTGCATGTTGAGCCACCACAGGCGGCCGTTGTCGGCGTACTTCTTGATGACCGGCAGGTACGCGCCCCAGATCGAGCCGTAGACCACGCTGCCGCCGGTGACGTAGGCGGTCTCCGGGGCCATGGTGAGGCCGAAGCCGGACGGCATGCGGGCCAGGACGCCGTCGATGATGCGGATCAGGTTGGCCTGGGACGGGGACAGCTGGTTGATGTTGCCGCTGCCGACCAGGCCGGTCTCGATGTCGATGTCGATGCCGTCGAAGTTGTACTTCTTGAGGATCGGCACGATCGTGTCGACGAAGCGGTCGGCCACGGCGGCCGAGCCGAGGTCGATGCCGGCCGTCGCGCCGCCGATGGAGAGCAGGAGCGTCTGCCCGGACGCCTTCGCCGCGCACATCTCGGCCGGGGTCGCCACCTTCACGTCCCGGTCCATGCCGTCCTCCCACAGGGCCGTTCCGTCGGAGCGGATGACCGGGAAGGCCGCGTTGATCACGTTGTAACCGTGGGCGGCGATGCGGGAGTCGGTGATCGGGGTCCAGCCGAAGGGCGGATGGACGCCGTTGGCGGCGCCGTCCCAGTTCTCCCAGTAACCCTGGAGCACCTTGCCGGTGGGCTTCGGCTTCACGGCGCAGGTGTCGGCGGACGCGGGAGCGGCGGACGCGGTGGCGATCCCCAGTGGGGCGAGGACGGTGGCCGCGAGCGCGGCGGCGAGCGGGCGGAGCTTGCGGCGGATCATGCCGGGCCTCCCGGTGGGGGTGCGGTGAGGTGTCGTAGACATGACAGTGCTGTTGGTCCAGACCTTTCGTCAAGAGGTCTGGACCAGAAAGGCCTTGGCGTCTCAGGCGACCGTCCGGGGCAGGCGCAGGCTCAGCAGCCCGGTCAGCACCACCGTCACCAACTGGACCGACAACGTGGCGATCAGGGCATCGCGCATGCCCAGATCCGGGGTCAGGGAAAGGAACAGGGTGCCCAGCGTCGCCACGCCGAGGGCCAGCGCCGACTGCTGGGTGGTGATCATGACGCCGCTGCCGACGCCCGCGCGGACCGGCGGGACCTCCGACAGGACGATCCGGAAGACCACGGGGAGCTGGAGCGCCTGCCCGGCACCGGCGACCGCCGCGCCCGGGAGAAGTTCCACCAGGCCGAGGTCCGGCCAGGAACGCCAGGCGGCCAGTGTCATCAGGGCCAGGCCCACGCCCTGGAGGACGGCACCGGCCGGCACCACTCGGGTGCCGTACCGGGCGACCAGCCGAGGACCGGCGAGGGAGACGAGGAAGAACACCACCGCCAGCGGCGCCAGGGCCAGCCCCGCCTCCACCGGGCCCAGGCCCGCGCCTTGCTGCAACGCCACCGCGATCACGAACATGAAGCCGCTGAAGCCGATCGAGAACGGCACGATCAGCAGCAGCCCGCGCCGCAGCGAGGTGATCGCGAACAGGCTCGGTGGGACCAGAGGCGTACGGCCCGCGCGGTCGGCCCTGCGCTCCACCGCGTAGAACGCCGCCGCCAGGAGGGGGAACGCCGCCAGCGACAGCCACGTCCACGGCGGCCACCCGGCCGCCCGGCCCTCGGTGAGGGGGACGAGGAGCGCGAGGAGCGATGCCGCCAGCAGGAACGTGCCGGGAACGTCCACCGGTTCAGGACGCGGGGAGCGGGTCTCCGGGACCGCGCGGACGGCCAGGAGCAGGCCCGCCAGGACGACCGGGACGTTCACCAGGAAGACGGAACGCCACCCCGTACCGGCCAGGTCGGCGGCCACGAGTACGCCGCCCAGGATCTGGCCGGCCACCATCGACAGGCCTGCCGTGGCTCCGTACAGGCTCATGGCCTTGGCGCGCCGGGTGCCGGACGTGGTCGCCTGGATGGTGGCCAGCACCTGCGGCAGCATCGCGGCGGCCGAGGCACCCTGCGCCACCCGCGCCGCCACCAGCGACCAGGCGTCCGGCGCCAGCCCGCACGCCAGGGAGGTCAGTCCGAAGGCCGCCATGCCGCCCAGGAACAGCCGCCGCCGGCCGAACAGGTCGCCGAGCCGGCCGCCGAGGACGAGCAGGACGGCGTAGGCCACCCCGTATCCGGCGACGACGAGTTCCAGGACGGCCTCGCTCGCGGACAGGTCCGCTCCGATGGTCGGCAGGGCGACGTTGACGATGAAGAAGTCGACGAGGGGGAGTGCCGCGGCCAGCAGCACCGTGAACAGCCCGAGTCCGCCGAGCGCGGGCGGCGGCGGGGCGGCCGGACGGACGGGACGGGAAGGGACGGTCGTTTCGGTCACGGAGACGAGACTGCGGTGGTTGTCAGAGTGGTACCAGAGTGTCCTTGTCCTGGTAGAAGAAGTACCTGGCAACAGGGTCCGGGGCGCGGCACCCTGGAAGCATGACGACGACAGCCCAGGAGACGGTCCCCCGCCCCCGGCCCCGGGACCCGGGCTCGGAGGTCCGGCGGCACGAACTCGCCGCCTTCCTGCGCAGCCGCCGCGAACGCATCGCCCCCGAGCAGGTCGGGCTGCCCCGCGGCCGTCGGCGCCGTACACCGGGGCTGCGGCGCGAGGAGGTCGCCCAGCTCTCGGCCGTCGGCGTCACCTGGTACACCTGGCTGGAGCAGGCCCGTGACATCCAGGTCTCCGTGCAGGTCCTCGACGCGCTCGCCCGCGCCCTGCTGCTCGACCCCACCGAGCGCGCCCACCTCTTCCAACTGGCCGGAGCGGTCGACCCGACGCCGGCGACGGCCTGCCCGTCCGTCACGCCGGCGCTGCGCGCGGTGCTGGAGCAGTTCGAGCCGTACCCCGCCTGCGTGCAGAACAGCCGGTACGACATCCTCGCCCACAACCGCACGTACGGACTGCTGCTGTGCGACCTCGAGACCGTGCCGCCCGAGGACCGCAACTGCATGGTCCTGAGCTTCACCCACGACGAGTGGCGCTCCTCGATCGTCCATCTGGAGGAGACCCAGCGGGTGATGGCCGCCCGGTTCCGCGCGTCGATGGCCGGTCACCTCGGCGAGCCCGCCTGGAAGGTGCTGCTCAAGCGGCTGAGCGCCCAGTCGCCCGAATTCCGGCAGGCCTGGGACCGGCACGAGGTCGTCGCGCACCGCGGCAAGCGCAAGGAGTTCCTCAACCGGTACGTCGGCCGGGTCCGCGTCGACCACACGGACCTGTGGCTCGGCCCCGAGGCCGGACCCAGGATGGTGACCTACGCGCCGGCCGACGAGACCTCCCGGGAACGGCTGGAGAGGCTGCACGCGATCGCTCTGGAGCGCGGGCCGACATCGTCGGGGTGAGTGCCCGAAGTGCGGGAACCCGGAGAAGTGCGGAAGGTGATGTTCCAGGGTTTCCACAGCTTGCACAAGCTTGCACAGGCGAGGACGAACAGTCATGGCTGAGCAGAAATCGGCGCAGACGCTCCCGAGGCCGCTGCACGCGGCCGCGTCGGCGCTGCGGAAGGTTCCGGGCGCCGGGACGGTCGGCAGGGCCGCCGAGGGCACGTTGGACAGGATCGGGGCCGTGTCGCCGCGCGGGCGGCGCGCGCTCGTGTACACGGGGGCCGGGGTGCTGGGCATCGCCGGGTTGGTGGAGTGGCCGGTGGCGGCCACCGGGGCGGCGGTGGCGTGGCTGACGCGGCCGCGGCCGCAGGCGTCGCCGGAGGCGGAGGCCGCGCGGGTGCTCCAGAACGGGGCGAAGGAGTCGGGCGGTGGTGGGGACCGCGGTTCGGCGAAGGCCGGTACGGCGGAAACGCGTACGGCCGGAACGGGTTCGGCGAAGAAGAGCCCCGCGCGGCGGAGCCCCGCCAAGAAGACCGCGACACAGACCGCCACCCGGAAGAGCCCCGCGACGAAGAGCCCCGCGACGAAGGGCGCCGCGAAGACGGGCCCCGCCAAGAAGACCGCGGCGAAGAGCACAGCGGCGACGAGCAACGCGGCGAAGAGCACCGCCAAGAAGGCCGCCGCGAAAAGCACCGCCGCGAAAAGCACCGCCGCGGAGAGCACCACCGCGAAAAGCGCGGCGAAGAAGAGCGCGGCCAAGAAGAGCGCGCCCAAGAAGAGTTCCGCCAAGAAGAGCACCGCGAAGAAGGCCACGTCCGGTCCTGCCCGTGGTACGTCCTCCCGCAGCCGGAGCAAGAAGACGGCCGCGTCCACACGAAAGGCGGGCTGAGAGACAACGATGGTCGGTGGACTTCTGACGCGTTCCCAGGGCGCCGTCACCGGGATTGTGCTGGCCGGGCCCCGGCTGCTCGCGCGCGGCACCGCGCCCGCGGTGGGTGCCGCGGCCGGCGCGGTGGCGGGCACCGCGCGGGCCGGTGTGCGCGGCGCCGACTTCGCGGCGCGCGCGGCACGGGTCGCCCGTGCCGCGCTGCCGGGCGGCACCCGTGACTGGCGGGCCGGATCCCGGGCGCACCTCGCACTCCGGCCGGCCGCGACGGAGAAGGTGCGCCGGGCGGGCGGCACGGAACGCGTGGCGCGACGGGTGGCGGCGGCACTGGCCGAGCACCCGGACGTGGTGCTCGCCTACTGGGACACCGGTCTCGCCCGGCTGGTGGTGACCGCGACCGAGGAAGCACTCACCGACCGGGTGGTGGACCGGGCCACCGAACTGGCCGAACAGCACGGACTGACCCGGGCGGACGGACCGGGCCCGGACGATCCGGTGGAGGAACTGGCCCACCCCGGCGACCCGGCCTCCGTGCGCGTCGCCGCCACGGCCCTCGGGGCCGACATGCTGGGCATCGCCGCCGCCGTGACCGGCGCGCGCCTGCGGTTGCCGCCCTCGCCCCGCCTGGTGACGGCCGTGGCGACGCTGCTGCGCGAGAACCCGACTTTCCGCGCCTGGCTGCGCGAACGCCTTGGCGCCCAAGGCATGGACGTGGCCATGGCCGCAGCCAACGCCGCCGTGCACGGCGCCGGCCAGAGCTACACCTCCTTGGTGCTCGACGGGGCGCTCCGCGTCTGCCAGCTGACGGAGGCGGTGACCCGGACGGCGACCTTCGAGGTCGTACACGACCGGCTGTGCGCTCCGGACCGGATCAGCCTGCCCGCCGACCCCGCCCTGCGCCCGCCGCTGCAGAGCTCCCCGGCGCAGAACTACGCCGCCCACGCCTCGACCGGCAGTGTGGCGGGCGCGGTGGCGACCCTGCTGGTCAAGCACGACGTGGCCGAGGCCGCCGAGGCGGTACTGGCCGGCTCGCCCAAGGCCGCGCGCTACGGGCCCGCCGCCTTCCACGCCGTACTGAGCGCCGCGCTGTCGCGTACCGGTGTGCTCGTGCGCGACCCCGAACGGCTGCGGCAGCTGGAGATGGCGGCCACCGTCGTCCTGCACCCCAGCGCCTTGCGGGCGCCGGACGCGGGCGCCGACCCGTGGACCGAGGACGTGCTGGACGCGGCGCGGCGCGCGGGACTGCGCGTGGTGATGGTGAAGGACCCGGCGCTGGCCGACTTCACCGGTCTCGCGGACCAGGTCGTCAGCGCCAAGCGCCCGCTCAGGGACGTCGTGGACGAACTGCGCGCCGAGGGCGGCGTGATCACCGTCGTACGGCCCCGGCCCGGCGACGACGAGACGATGACGGCCGGGCTGCTCGGCGGGGACGTGGCCGTCGCGCTGGCCGACGCGGACGCCCCGGTGGCCTGGGGTGCGGACGTGATCGCTCCGCAAGGACTCGCCGACGTGTGGCGGCTGCTGCGGGCGGTGCCGGCGGCCCGCGCGATCGGGCGCCGGTCGCAGACGCTGGCCCGGTCCGGGGCCGCGCTGTCCGGGCTGCTGGTCGCGGTCGGCGAGGCACGCGAAAAGAGCAAGAACGGTGGCAAGGGCGGCTATTCGGCGCTGCCCGGGCTGCGGCACGCGCCCGTCGACGTGAGCGCGGCGGCGGCCCTGCTTTCCGGGACGCGTGCCGCGCTCGGCGTGGCGATGGCCCGCGCCCCGCGCCCCCGGGCGCGGGTGGCGTGGCACACGCTGGACCCCACGGGCGTGCGGGAACGCCTGGCGCGGGAGAAGGAGCCGGAGCCGTCCCTCGCCGAGCAGCTGGCTGCCAGGACGCGCGCGGTGGCCGACCGGGCGGGCCGCTTCCCCGTGCTCGCCCCGGTGAAGTGGACGTGGCAGCTGGGACAGGCCGTACGGGGCGAGCTGGACGATCCGCTCACACCGGTGCTGGCGGTCGGTTCGGCCGCCGAGGCGATCCTCGGCTCCGTCATGGACGCGCTGCTGGTCGTCGGCGCGCTCGACTTGAACGCGATGGTCGGCGGCTTCCAGCGGCTGCGGGCCGAGCGGGCGCTGTCCGGGCTGCTCGCGCAGCAGAAGCAGAAGGCGCGGGTCGCCGAGGAGGAGACGCACGACCCGTCGGCCGAGCCGCTCGTCGTGGACGCCGCCAAACTGCATCCGGGCCACATCGTCGAACTCAAGGCGGACGACGTCGTGCCCGCCGACGCCCGGCTGCTGTGGGAGGACGGCCTGGAGGTCGACGAGTCCGCGCTCACCGGCGAGTCGCTGCCGGTGGACAAGTGCGTGGACCCGGTGGCGAACGCCCCCGTGGCCGAACGGCACTGCATGGTCTTCGAGGGCACGACCGTGGTGGCCGGCCGCGCCCAGGCGGTCGTCGTGGACACGGGGGAGCACACCGAGGCCGCGCGGGCGGTCTCGCTGGCCGCCCGTACGCCCTCGGCGGCCGGAGTGCAGGCCAGGCTCCAGGAGCTGACCCGCAAGGCGCTGCCGCTGACGCTGGCCGGCGGGGCTGCGGTGACCGGCCTCTCGCTGCTGCGCGGGACGCCGATCCGGCAGGCCGTCGCCGGCGGTGTGTCGGTGGCGGTGGCCGCCGTGCCCGAGGGGCTGCCGCTGGTGGCGACGGTGGCCCAGCTCGCGGCGGCCCGCCGGCTCAGCCGCCGCGGCGTCCTCGTGCGCACCCCGCGCACGCTGGAGGCACTGGGCCGCATGGACACCATCTGCTTCGACAAGACCGGCACGCTCACCGAGAACAAGCTGCGGGTGTCGCGGGTGGCGGGCGCCGACGGCACGGTCCGCAAGGCGGCCGACCCGGACGCCGCCGACGCCGTACGGGTCGCGGCGCGCGCCTGCCCCCGCCTCAACGGCGACGGCGCCCGGCCCACCCACGCCACCGACGAGGCCGTCCTGGACGCCGCCGGGGACGACCCCGGGTGGACGCAGGAGGAGGGCCTGCCCTTCGAGACCTCGCGCGGCTACGCCGCCGCCGTCGGACGGGACGGGGACGGAGCTCCGGTGCTGGTGGTCAAGGGCGCCCCGGAGACGGTGCTGCCCGCCTGCGCCGACCTGCCCTCGCACGCCTCGGAGGTGGCGCAGACGCTGGCCCGCGACGGGCTGCGCATCATCGCGGTGGCCAGCCGGCCCCTGCGCAAGGGGGAGAAGGCGGCCGACGTCCTCGAACAGGATCCGGAGAAGCTGGAGTTCACGGGGATGCTCGGGCTGGCCGACGTGGCGCGCGAGACGTCCCCGGCGCTGGTGCGCGGGCTGCGCGAGGCAGGCGTACGTCCCGTGGTGCTGACCGGCGACCATCCGCAGACCGCCCACGCCATCGCCGTCGACCTGGGCTGGCCCGAGGACGCGGTCGTGGTCACGGGTGACGAGATCGCCGCCGCGGACCGCTCGGCGCGCTCGCGGATGCTGCGCGACGCGGACGTCGTCGCCCGAGTGGCGCCCGAGCAGAAGCTCCAGGTCGTCGAGTCGCTGCGGGACGCCGGGCGGGTCGTCGGCATGGTCGGCGACGGGGCCAACGACGCCGCCGCCATCCGCGCCGCCGACATCGGCGTCGGCATCAGCGCCCGCGGCTCGGCCGCCGCCCGCAACGCCGCCGACCTGGTGGTCACGGGCGACGACCTGCTGGTCCTGGTGGAGGCGGTCCGGGAGGGCCGGGCGCTGTGGCACAGCGTCGCCGACGCCATCGCCATCCTGATCGGCGGCAACGCGGGCGAGGTCGGCTTCGGCATCCTCGGCACCGTCCTGGGCGGCTCCGCCCCGCTGTCCACCCGTCAGATGCTGCTGGTCAACCTCTTCACGGACCTGTTCCCCGCGATGGCGGTGGCGGTGACGGAGACCGGCGACCCCGAGCAGGAGGAGGACGACGCGGGGACTCCGCTCGGTACGGCGGTACTGGGCGAGCCCCTGATCCGCCAGATCCGGCACCGGGCGATGACCACGGCCCTCGGCGCTACCGCGGCCTGGCTCTTCGGCCGCTTCACGCCGGGCACGCGGCGCCGCTCGACGACGATGGCCCTGTGCGCCGTGGTCGGCACCCAGCTCGCCCAGACCCTCGCCGACCGCCGCGGCAGCCGCCTGGTGCAGGTCACGTCGCTGGGCTCCGCCGCCGCGCTGGTCGCCCTGGTCCAGACGCCGGGCGCCAGCCAGCTCTTCGGCTGCACGCCGCTGGGGCCCCTCGCCTGGGCGGGCGTGACGGCGGCCATCGTCCTGGCACTGGCGGGGCAGCGAGCGCTGCCGCGGATGGAGGAGACGGTCGTGAGGTACTGGCCGAAGGTGACGGAACGGCTGCCGGTCCTCGCGCGCTGAGCCGGCGCCGGAGCCGTTCCCCGGCGGACGCCGCCCGCTACCGGCCGAGCGGCTTCCCGGGGTATGCCGCCCGCTACCGGCCGAGCGCGCGCTGAGCCCGGCGCCGGAGCCGTTCCCCGGCGGACGCCGCCCGCTACCGGCCGAGCGGCACCCCGTGCTCGTCCGCGAAGGACCGTCGGCACAGACCGTGGCAGAAGCCGTACAGGACCCCTTGGTGCACCAGCGTGAGCGGGGAGTCGTCGAGGTCGACACTCATGCCGCAGACCGGGTCGATCAGCCGGCCTTCCGGTGGCTCGGGTGCCGGCCGGGATTCGGCGTGGTCGCGGTAGGGGCGCGAGACGAGTTCCGTGAGGTCCAGGCTGCTCATGGCCTTGCCGTGGATCCCGATACCGCCCTCGGAGATGCCGTCCACGAGGATGACGGCGTCCGGTTCGCGCCGCACCCGCTCCGGGTCACGGCCGGCGGCCCGTTCGGTCTCGGCCAGCACACCGGTGACGGTCTCCACCGTGTGGCCGCTCATCTCCTTGCGCCACGATGCCGGGACGGTGACCCGCACCAGGTAACGGGGCGGGTCGGCCGGGTCCGCGGCCGGCCGCCGGCCGAGCACCCAGGTGGCGGGTTCGTGCACGAGTACCTGGGTGAGCGTGCGCTGGGCCTCGATGATCTCGATGGCGTGGCCGTCGTCCTCGACCATGAGCGTGTCGACGAGCCGGTGCGCCAGCGCCTGCCGCTCCTCCTCGCTCAGGGTCCCCTTGGGGACGAAAACCTCGATCAGCAGCATTCCGCACCCCTCTCCTGTGGCCGGTTGATCGCTCGGACACCGCCCACTGTGCGCCGCGGAGGTGCGCGCGACCATCCGCCGGGCGGACGAGGTCTGCCCTGCTACCGGGGGAGCAGCCGGGCCGCCCTCCTGATGCCCGGGGTGCGGGGCTCCGGCCCGGCCGCGCCGGCCGCTGCCCAGGTCAGGCTTTCACGCCCGCCGCCTCCCGGGCCTGCGCCGACTCCAGCCGCCCGGCGGTGCGTTCGGCGGTGCGGCGGGCCCAGCCGCCGTTGGCGACGGCGCCGAGGACCAGGACCGCGAGGCCGCAGCCGGCCAGGATCCACCAGCCGGGGCGGGCCGCGGAGACGAAGGCGTCGCGGTATGACGACGCGCCCACGCCCGCCGCCAGCACCGCGCCGACCACCGCCACGCCGAGGGTCTGGCCCAACTGGCGGCTGGTGGAGGCGACGGCGGCGGCGACCCCGGCCTGCGCGCGGGGCATGCCGGAGACGGCGGTGTTGGTGATGGGCGCGTTGACGAAACCGAAGCCGACGCCGAACAGCACGTAGCCGAGGAAGAGGGTGACGTCGGACGTCTCGGCCTCGAAGGCGGCGAACAGCACCCCGCTCGCGGTCAGCGCGCCGCCCGCGATCAGCAGCGGCAGCCGCGGTCCCCGGCTGCCGACCAGCCGCCCGGACAGCGGGGCGCACAGGAAGGTCGGCACGGCCATCGGCAGCATCCACAGCCCGGCGTGCAGGGCGCTCAGCCCGCGCACGTTCTGCAGGTACAGCGTGGACAGGAAGAGGAAGCCGCCCAGCGCGGCGAACGCGCTGACCGCTGTGACGGTGGCCCCGCTGAACGGCACCGACCGGAAGAAGCGCAGGTCGATGAGGGGCTCGGCGCGGCGGGGTTCGTACAGCAGGAGACCGAGCAGGGCGGCCAGGGCCAGCGCGGCGAAGGGCAGTACCGTCGCGAGCCCGGTGTGCGGCGCCTCGATGATGGCGTACGTCAGCGAGCCGAACAGCACGATCACCATCAGCTGGCCCAACGGGTCCGGGCGGCGGGCCCTCGGCGCGCGGGACTCGGGGACGTGGCGCAGGGTGAGGAGGAGGGCCGCGAGGCCCACCGGCAGGTTGACCCAGAAGATCGAGCGCCAGCCGACCGACTCCACCAGTACGCCGCCCACCAGCGGGCCGGCGGCCATGGAGATGCCGACCACCGCGCCCCAGACCCCGATCGCGCGGGCGCGTTCCCGGGGGTCGGTGAAGGTGTTGGTGATGATCGACATGGCGACCGGGTTGAGCATGGAGCCGCCCACCGCCTGGATCATCCGGAACACGACCAGCGACGACAGGTCCGGCGCCAGCGAGCACAGCAGTGAGCCGAGGGTGAAGACGGCCAGGCCGGTCATGAAGACCCGCTTGCGGCCGATCCGGTCGGCCGTGGACCCGGCGAGCATCAGCAGCGCGGCCAGTACCAGCGTGTACGCGTCGATCGCCCACTGCAGCCCCGACGTGCTCGCGTGGAGATCGCGCTGCATGGAGGGCAGGGCCACGTTGAGGATCGTGTTGTCGATGCTCACGATCAGCAGGCTCATGCAGCAGACGGCGAGCACGAGCAGACGGCGGCGGTGGGTGAGCTCCGGCATGGCCGCCATCGTAGCCCGTTTCGATAGTGCGGTTAACTAATGACCGATACATGATCTTCGGTTCCACCGCTCGGCGAGCACTGCCCCGCGTACGTGACAATGGAGGAATGTCCACGCCCACCACGCCCCTCCCCAGCACCACCTCCCGGCCGTTGCGGATCGGCCCGCACACCGTCGCGCCGCCCGTCGTACTGGCGCCGATGGCGGGGATCACCAACGCGCCCTTCCGCACGCTGTGCAGGGAGTTCAGCGGGGGCAAGGGCCTGTTCGTGAGCGAGATGATCACCACCCGGGCGCTGGTCGAGCGCAATGAGAAGACCATGCAGCTGATCCACTTCGACGCGACCGAGACGCCGCGCTCGATCCAGTTGTACGGCGTCGACCCGGTGACCGTCGGCAAGGCCGTCCGCATGATCGCGGAGGAGGGCCTCGCCGATCACATCGACCTGAACTTCGGCTGCCCCGTGCCCAAGGTGACCCGCAAGGGCGGCGGCTCGGCCCTCCCGTACAAGCGGAACCTGCTGCGGGCCATCGTCCGCGAGGCCGTCACCGGCGCCGGCGACCTGCCCGTCACCATGAAGATGCGCAAGGGCATCGACGACGACCACCTCACCTGCCTCGACGCCGGCCGCATCGCCGTCGAGGAGGGCGTGAGTGCCATCGCCCTGCACGGCCGCACCACCGCCCAGCACTACGGCGGCACCGCCGACTGGGACGCCATCGCCCGCCTCAAGGAGCACGTCCCGGAGATCCCCGTGCTCGGCAACGGCGACATCTGGTCCGCCGAGGACGCGCTGCGGATGGTGCGGGAGACCGGCTGCGACGGCGTCGTGGTCGGGCGCGGGTGCCTGGGGCGGCCGTGGCTCTTCGCCGACCTGGTGGCCGCCTTCGAGGGCCGCACGGACGCCTACGTACGGCCCACGCTGCGCGAGGTCGCCGACGTGATGGTCCGGCACGCCGCCCTGCTCGGCGAGTGGATCGGCGACGAGGCGCGCGGCGTCATCGACTTCCGCAAGCACGTCGCCTGGTACCTCAAGGGCTTCGCGGTCGGCTCCGAGATGCGCAAGCGGCTGGCCGTCACCTCCTCCCTGGAGGCGCTGCGCGCCGGGCTCGACGAGCTGGACCTCGACCAGCCGTGGCCCACCGGCGCCGACGGCCCCCGCGGCCGCACCTCCGGCAACAACCGGGTGGTCCTGCCGGACGGCTGGCTGAAGGACCCGTACGACTGCGCGGGCATCGGCGAGGACGCGGAACTGGACACCTCCGGCGGCTGATCAGCCGCCGGAGGGGTGCGGGGTCGAGCCGTAGGCCGTCAGGAAGCGGTCGCGGAAGGAGCTCATCTTCCACACCGGGGCGTCCCGGGCGGGCTCGAGCCCCTCCGTCCAGTTCCAGTCGTCGATCGCGTCGAGCACCTTCGGGTCCTTGGCGACGATCGAGACGGGGACGTCCCGGCTCGTCTTGTCGCCGGTGACGCGCGTGATCGGCTCGTGGTCGCCGAGGAAGACGAGGACCGTGTCGTCGGTGCCGTAGCGCTCCAGCCACTGGGTGAGGCTGGTGACCGAGTACTCGACCGACTTGCCGTACTGCTCCTTCGAGCGGGTGGAGTCGGCGATGACGTCCGACGCCTTCACACCCGACGCCTCGATGCCGTCGTACACCGACCCGTCGCCGATCTCGTCCCAGCCGACCATCTCGGGGAGCGGCGCCCACGGCTGGTGGCTGGAGGTCAGGATGATCTCCGCCATCAGCGGCTTGTCCCGCTCCCTGCCGTGCTCCAGGCGCTGGAAGGCCTCGAGCGCGTACTGGTCCGGCATGGTGGACCAGCTGAACTTCGGCCCCTCGTAGCCGACGTCGAAGGCGTCGTAGACCTTGTCGAGGCCGTACCACTCGGCCTCCGGCCAGGTCTTCTGCACACCCGGCATGACGCCGACGGTGTCCCAGGCGCCGGTCTTCCCGAACGCCTTGGTGAGCGTGAGGTGGTCGCCGGCGGTGACGGTGCGGTAGCGCTGCTGGTTGTCGACCCACAGGCCCGACATGAACGTGGAGTGACCGAGCCAGCTGCTGCCGCCGTACGTCGACGAGGTCAGCCAGCCGCTCCGCGCCCGGAAGCCCGCCTCGGCCAGCGCCTTCGTGCCGGTGCCGAGCGTCCGGCCGACACCCGGTGCCATGACCGGGTCCTCGAGGGCGCTGCGGCCGTAGCTCTCGATGAACGCGAAGATCACGTCCTTGCCGCGCAGGTCCGGCACCAGCTGCGCGCCGGGCGTGGCGCCGAAGCGGTCGGTCCTCGCCTCCTTCGCGAAGGCCGCCTCGTCCCGCAGCGTGTCCGCCACCCGGCGCGCCTGCGCCTCCAGCGCCCCGGAGGCGCTCCTGGTGGCGACCGGCACGCCGAAGGTCTGCACGCCCAGCGCCACGCACGTCATCCACACGGTGGCCGCCAGCAGCGCGCCCCGGGCGGCCCGCTCCCGGTGCGCGGCGAGCAGCTCGCCGAGCCGGACCGCCGCGAGCGCCATGAGCACCAGCAGCAGCAGGACTCCCACGGCGGCGCCCACCGCGGCCCAGGCCGCCGCCGCCCCGCCCATCGAGTCCGCCACGTACGACTGGGCGTCGTCCAGCAGCCCCCAGTCCAGGACGACGTTGAAGCCGCGCCCCAGGTACTCGGTGAAGCCCATGTCGAGCAGGTTCAGCACGGTCAGCGCGCCGAGGACGAGCCCGAAGAGCGCCGCCAGCACCAGGCGCGGCACACGCGGCAGGCAGAGCAGCAGCACCGCTGCGATGACCGCCTCCGCGGGGATGCGGGCGAACCGGTTGGGCTCCAGCGCGGCCAGGGTGTTCGGCAGCAGCAGCGCCCCGAGTACGAGGGCGGCGGCGAGGGCGGTCGTGGTCCGGCGGACGGCGAGGGCGGCGCGGGGGTGCCGGGTACGCCAGGCACGCCGGTGGGCCAGCCGGGCCTTGAGGGACGGCAGCGCGGCGGGTTCGGGTGCGTCGGGGTCCTCGGCGGTCCGCGGTGGCCGGCGGAAAGGCGTGATGACAGGCACCCGAAGGTCCTTCCGTACGTAACCCGGTGGACGGCGGGCCCGGCGAGGGGGCCGGGCCCGCCGCACTCTCGTACGTCCGCCGCGGGCGGTGTGTTCACCACGGGTGCGATCACGTCCGCACACGTCCGCATGGTGAAATCGGGCGGCCTGTGGCAGCGTGATTCTCGCCACCTCTGATAGGGGTAGCGCTCAGATGAGCGGATCTTGGGCGATTCCACTTCCTCAAGGTGTGGCACTGAGTGCCACGGCTTGATCGTTCATCGATCGAACTCAAACGAATGGATTGGCGCTCATGTGAGCGATCGGTGGCGCTTTCGTGAGTCCCTTCGTTCAAGAAGTGAAAACACAATCCCTCGGTCGCTTGCCAAGCCTTGACTTTCGATCCGCTGGCGGACGAGTGGTTACAGGCGCATGACGCGCAAGTGGACGTACCCAGGTGCCTTTGATCTGGGTACATTCCTCGCCGTCAGGGCAGCCACCGCGTCCTCGAGGAGTCGAGACCCGTGTCGGAAAACAAAGAACCCCAGGTAGCGAACGTCACCAAGTTCGTTTACGACTTCACCGAGGGCAACAAGGACCTCAAGGACCTCCTCGGCGGCAAGGGCGCCAACCTCGCCGAGATGACCAACCTGGGTCTTCCGGTCCCTCCCGGCTTCACCATCACCACCGAGGCCTGCAAGACCTACCTCGACAGCGGCGAGGAGCCGGCGGCACTGCGTGACGAGGTGAGTGCGCACCTCGACGCCCTCGAAGCGAAGATGGGCAAGAAGCTCGGCCAGGCCGACGACCCCCTCCTCGTGTCGGTCCGCTCCGGAGCCAAGTTCTCCATGCCCGGCATGATGGACACGGTCCTCAACATCGGCCTCTCCGACAAGTCGGTGCGGGGCCTGGCCGAGCAGGCCGGGGACGACCGCTTCGCCTGGGACTCCTACCGCCGCCTGATCCAGATGTTCGGCAAGACCGTCCTCGGCGTCGACGGCGACCTCTTCGAGGAGGCGCTGGAGGCGGCGAAGACGGCCAAGAAGGTCGCGGTCGACACCGAGCTGGAGGCCGCCGACCTCAAGAAGCTGGTCACCAGGTTCAAGAAGATCGTCAAGGCGGAGGCCGGCCGGGACTTCCCGCAGGACCCGCGCGAGCAGATGGACCTCGCCATCAAGGCCGTCTTCGACTCCTGGAACGGCGAACGCGCCAAGCTCTACCGCCGCCAGGAGCGCATCCCGCACGACCTCGGCACCGCCGTCAACGTCTGCTCCATGGTCTTCGGCAACCTGGGCCCCGACTCCGGCACCGGCGTCGCCTTCACCCGCGACCCCGCCTCCGGCCACCAGGGCGTCTACGGCGACTACCTCCAGAACGCCCAGGGCGAGGACGTCGTCGCCGGCATCCGCAACACCGTCCCGCTGGCGGAGCTGGAGCGGATCGACAAGAAGTCGTACGACCAGCTGATGCAGATCATGGAGACGCTGGAGAACCACTACCTGGACCTCTGCGACATCGAGTTCACCATCGAGCGCGGCCAGCTGTGGATGCTCCAGACCCGCGTCGGCAAGCGCACGGCGGGCGCGGCCTTCCGCATCGCCACCCAGCTCGTCGACCAGGGCCTGATCGACGAGGCGGAGGCCCTCCAGCGCGTCAACGGCGCCCAGCTGGCCCAGCTGATGTTCCCGCGCTTCGACGACGACGCCAAGGTCGAGAAGGTCGGCCGGGGCATCGCGGCCTCGCCGGGCGCGGCGGTCGGCAAGGCGGTCTTCGACTCGTACACCGCGGTGAAGTGGTCCCGCTCCGGCGAGAAGGTCATCCTGGTGCGCCGCGAGACCAACCCCGACGACCTGGACGGCATGATCGCCGCCGAGGGCATCCTCACCTCGCGCGGCGGCAAGACCTCCCACGCGGCCGTCGTCGCGCGCGGCATGGGCAAGACCTGCGTCTGCGGCGCCGAGGAGCTGGAGGTCGACACCAAGCGCCGCCGGATGACCGTGCCCGGCGGGCACGTCGTCGAGGAGGGCGACGTCATCTCCATCGACGGCTCCTCCGGCAAGGTCTACCTGGGCGAGGTCCCGGTCGTGCCGTCGCCGGTCGTCGAGTACTTCGAGGGCCGCATGCACGCCGGTGCCGAGGACGCCGACGAACTGGTCGAGGCCGTGCACCGCATCATGGCCTTCGCCGACCGCAAGCGCCGGCTGCGGGTGCGCGCCAACGCCGACAACGCCGAGGACGCGCTGCGCGCCCGCCGGTTCGGCGCCCAGGGCATCGGCCTGTGCCGCACCGAGCACATGTTCCTCGGCGACCGGCGCGAGCTGGTGGAGCGGCTGATCCTCGCCGACACCCAGGACGAGCGCGAGGAGTCGCTGAAGGCGCTGCTCCCGCTCCAGAAGCGGGACTTCGTCGAGCTGTTCGAGGCGATGGACGGCCTCCCGGTCACCGTGCGCCTCCTGGACCCGCCGCTGCACGAGTTCCTGCCCGACATCACCGAGCTGTCGGTGCGCGTGGCGCTCGCCGAGTCCCGCCAGGAGCCGCACGAGAACGAGCTGCGCCTGCTCCAGGCCGTGCACCGCCTGCACGAGCAGAACCCGATGCTGGGCCTGCGCGGCGTACGCCTGGGCCTGGTCATCCCCGGCCTGTTCACCATGCAGGTGCGGGCCATCGCGGAGGCCGCGGCCGAGCGCAAGGCGGCCAAGGGCGACCCGCGCGCCGAGATCATGATCCCGCTGGTCGGCACCGTCCAGGAGCTGGAGATCGTCCGCGACGAGGCCGACCAGGTCATCGCCGAGGTCGAGGCGGCCACGGGCGCCAAGCTGAAGCTGTCCATCGGCACGATGATCGAGCTGCCGCGCGCCGCGCTGACGGCCGGTCAGATCGCGGAGGCCGCGGAGTTCTTCTCCTTCGGCACCAACGACCTGACCCAGACGGTGTGGGGCTTCAGCCGCGACGACGTGGAGGCCAGCTTCTTCACGGCCTACCTGGAGAAGGGCATCTTCGGCGTCTCCCCGTTCGAGACGATCGACAAGGACGGCGTCGGCTCCCTGGTCGCCGCCGCCGCGAAGGCGGGCCGCGCCACCCGGCCCGACCTGAAGCTCGGCGTCTGCGGCGAGCACGGGGGCGACCCGGAGTCGGTCCACTTCTTCCACGAGGCCGGACTGGACTACGTCTCCTGCTCCCCGTTCCGGATTCCGGTGGCCCGGCTGGAGGCCGGCCGGGCGGCGTCGCAGTCGAAGGGCAGCGACCACCGGTAAGCCCCTGAGAGGGGCCCAGAGCCCCGGAGCCGCCGTCTGTCACCCGACCACCCTCACGATCGGCGGCGGCTCCGGTTCACGGGAAAGGGCGGCACCCTGTGCGGGGGTGCCGCCCTTCGTGCCGTGTCGTGCCGTGTCGTGCCGGGCCTGCGTGCCGGGCCGTGCCATGTCGTGTCGTGCCGGGCCTGCGTGCCGGGGCTTTGTGACGTGTTCGATGGTGTGAATTCCTGTGCATTGAGCAGCAGGAAGCTGTCAGCGAAGTTTGAGAGCCCTGGCAGCGGACAGCGGCCCACACCGGAACGGTGGTTGGATGACCTCGACGGATCACAGGGAGACCGCCGGTACGACCGCCGCGCGCGGCGGCGAGCAGGCATCCGGAGTGCCGAGTCCCCGGGCCGCCGCCGAGGCGAAGGTGCCCGAGGCCGGGCCCCCCGTCCGCAGGGACCGGCTCGCGGCGCTCGACGGACTGCGGTTCCTGGCGGCCCTGGCCGTGGTCTTCTTCCACTTCGTCGGCCAGGCGCCCTCCACGATGCAGACCATCTGGGGCCGCCCCGTCGGGGACGTCTTCCCCGAGGCCCACGGCTACTTCGCGTTCGGCCGGCTCGGCGTCGAACTGTTCTTCCTGATCAGCGGCTTCGTCATCTGCATGAGCGCGTGGGGGCGCACCCCGCGCGACTTCTTCATCTCCCGGGTCACCCGGCTGTACCCGATGTACTGGGCGGCGATCGCGATCACGGCGTGCGTGGTCTACTTCGCCGACAACCCGTTCGGCCACCCGCACCCGCGCGTGCTGTTCGCCAATCTCACGATGCTGCAGACCCCGCTCGGCGTGGAGCACCTGGACTCCGTCTACTGGACGCTCTGGCCCGAGCTCTGCTTCTACCTCACCTTCGCGGTCGTGGTGTGGAAGGGCCTGACCTACCAGCGAGTGGTGATCTACTGCGGGCTGTGGACGGTCGCCGCGGTGCTGGCACCCGGGGCCGACATCCGGCTGCTGACACTGCTGGTCAACCCGCCGTCCGCCCCGTACTTCATCGCGGGCACGGCCTTCTACCTCATGTACCGCTACCGGCCGACACCGCTGCTCTGGGGCATCGTCGCCATGTCGTGGCTGGTGGCGCTGCACTACCTGCTGACGCCCGACGGGGGCCGCCTCAACTGGGACGTCTGGTCGCCGGGGCGTGGCTGGCTGGTCCTGGTGATCACGGTCTTCTTCCTGCTGATCGCCGCCGTCGCCCTCGGCTGGACCAGCCGGATCCGCTGGCGCGGACTGACCGTCGCGGGCACGCTGACCTTCCCGCTGTACCTGCTGCACGACGCCATCGGCGTGAACGTCCTGCACCGCTTCGGCGACCGTGCCGACCCCTGGGTCGTGGTCGTGCTCACGGTGGCCGGTCTGGTCGCGCTGTCGTACGTCGTGCAGCGGTTCGTCGAGCGCCCGGTGGCGCGGGCCATGCGGCGCCGGCTGAGCAGCGCCGCGTTCAGCCTGGAGCCGCCGGCACCCCGCCGCTGAGCGGGCGGGCCACCGGCGGTCTTGCGCGACGTCAGCCGGCGCCGTCGCTCCGGCGCCGGCGCGCGGCCAGCAGCAGTCCGCCACCGGCGAGCACGACGGCCGCGCCGCCCGCCGCGATGTACGGCGTGGTGTCGTCGCCGCCGGTCTCGGCCAGGTCGGTGCCCTGCTGCCCGGCGGCCTCTTCCGCGCCGGCGTCGCCGTTCCCGGAGTTCTCGTCCTTCCCGGAGTCCCCGGAGCCGGCCCCGTCGTCGGTGTCCTTGTCGCCGGCGGGCACGAAGTCGGCGGGCGGCTTGTCGCAGCCGACGCCGTCGTTGTCGCGGTCCAGGTGCTCGCCGTAGTGCTCGTCACCCTTCTGGATCTCGGAGTATCCGGCGTCGTACGCCTCGGTGCAGTTCTTGAAGGGGTGGGTGCCTTCGTGCGCCTGGGCGGCGGTCGGCAGGGCGGCCAGGGCCAGCGCGGCGACGGCCACGGCGGCGGGCTTGCGGAGCAGGTTCATCGAGAGTCCCGGGAATGGTGTGGATGGGCGGATATGAGGTGACGAACGTATTGAGGTGCAGTAGATGTGGTGGCGTTATGAAGGACTCGTGATGCGAACGTGACGTGACCGGGCGGTAGCTCTCCGCGCCGGAGCCCCGGGCGCGTACGGTGAGTGAGGTCCGGACCAGGGAAGGAGCCGCGGATGACCGGCTGGAACGTGGGCGACATGCCGGGCCTGGACGGGCGCGTCGCCGTCGTCACCGGCGCCGGCAGCGGCCTCGGGTACGTCGTGGCCCGGGAACTGGCGCGCAAGGGGGCGAGCGTGGTCCTCGCCTGCCGCAGCGAGCCACGGGGGAGCGAGGCCGTTCGCCGACTCGTCGGCGAGGTGCCGGACGCCGTCGTGGAACTGGCGCGGCTGGACCTCGGGGACCTGGCCTCCGTCCGGGAGTTCGCGTACGGGCTGCCGTACGACCGGGTCGATCTGCTCGTCAACAACGCCGGGGTGATGGCGCTGCCCTACGGCACGACGGCGGACGGCTTCGAGACCCAGTTCGGCGTCAACCACCTGGGCCACTTCGCGCTCACCGGGCTGCTGCTGCCCACCCTGCTCGCCACGCCGGGTGCCCGGGTCGTGACCGTCTCCAGCTTTCTGCACGCGCTCGCCAACATCGACCCCCGCGACCTCAACAACGTCCGCCGGTACGGGCGCTGGACCGCCTACGCCCGCTCGAAGTCCGCCAACCTGCTCTTCACCCACGAACTGGCACGCCGGCTCGCGGCACGGGAGGGCGCCTCGGACGTGCGTGCGGTCGCCGCCCATCCGGGATACGCGGCGACCAACCTCCATACCGCCGGACCCCGGGCCGAGGGGCGCCGGCTCGCCGAGCGGCTGATGGTGCTCGCGAACCGGGTCGTCGCCCAGCCCGCCGAGGCGGGCGCGCTGCCGGTCCTGTACGCGGCGACCGCGCCCGGCGTCCCCTCCGACTCCTTCACCGGCCCGTCCTTCGCGATGTGGCGGGGGGCGCCCGCACCGTCCTGGCGGGCGTCCTGGACCACCGACGACGCGATGGGCGAGCGGCTGTGGGCCGCCTCCGAGCGGCTCACCGGGGTCACCTACGAGGCGCTGAAGGCCTGAACGCCCCCGGCCGGCCGCCGGCGGACCGGGCCACCGGGGGGCGTCCGGATCAGCCGGCTCGGGGGAACGGCGCCTTGCGACCGTCCCCGCGACCCCGCCGGCAAGGCCCGAACGGCACGCCCCTAGGTCCGGAACGGCCCGCGCACCTCGTACGTGATGCCGCCGGACGAACTCCCGCTCGTCCCCCGCTGGCTGGAGAAGTACAGCCGCGTGCCGTCGGGCGAGAACGCCGGGCCGGTGATCTCCGAGCCGGACTGGCCGTCGATGCGCAGGAAGGGGGCGATCACGTCGTTCGGGGTGATCACGCAGATCTCCATGCTGCCGCCGTCCTCCGCCACGAACAGGTCGCCGGAGGAGCTTCCGGTGACGTTGTCGACGCCGGTCAGCGGGGCCGTGCCGGACGTCACCAGGGAGTCGTCGTAGGCCAGTTCGATGGTCTGGGCGCTCGCGTTGTACTGCCAGACCCGGTTGTCGCCCTTGGTGGTGAACCAGCAGGTGTCGTCGGCGTAGTGGCAGCCTTCGCCGCCGTTGAACCGCTTGGCGCCGGAGACCTGGCGGCGGGTGGCCGTCGCGCCGGACGGGTCGGGGACCCTCGCCCAGGTCACCGGGCCGCTGGTGGCCGAGCCCGCGACCAGGACCTCCAGCGTGCCGGAGGACAGGTCGCCCCAGGTCGTCGGGCGGAAGCGGTAGAAGCAGCCGTCGCTGACGTCCTCCGTGAGGTACACGACTCCGCGGACCGGGTCGGCCGCCGCCGCCTCGTGCTTGAAGCGGCCCATGGCGTCCCGCCGCACCGCGGCCTTCACGCCCCACGGGTCGGTCTCGTAGACGTAACCGCGGTCCACCTCCTCGCAGGACAGCCAGGTGTTCCACGGGGTCCGGCCGCCCGCGCAGTTCTGCCGGGTGCCGGACAGGACGCGGTACGCCGACGTGATCGCCCCGGTGGCCGAGAACCGCACCGCGCCGGCGCCGCCCGAGGGGTTGATCTCCGAGTTGGAGACGTAGATCCAGCCGGAGCCGTCCGTGAAGCAGGCGCCGCCGTCCGGCGCGTTGTGCCAGGTGTACGACGTGCCCGCGACCTTCTGGCCGGAGCGGGCGATCACCCTGCTGGTGAAGCCGGCGGGCAGCCGGAGGCCGTTGGCGTCGGGTGAGCCGAGTGCCCCGTAGGGGCCACTGCCGGGCTGGGCGGGGGCGGCGTACGCGGCACCGCGCCACAGGGTCCCGCCGAGGACGGCCGAGCCGCCGACGATGGCCGTGCGCAGGAGGGTACGACGTTCCACTGCTGCCTCCGGGGGTCATGACCGGCCCCGCCGCCGGACGGCGACGGGGGTGCGGATACGGACTGCGGATACGGACCCTAGAGGCACTCGATTGACGGTGCATGGACAAGCGGTGACGGCCGGGCGGCGCGCCCTCAGCGATCCACCGCCACCGCGCTGAACGTCGACCCGGGCGTCCGCGGCCTGGTGAAACGCGCGTTGACGAGGTAGGCGGACGCCGAAGCGGGCGGCGGTGGCGGGGCCGCCGAAGCGGGGACCGGGCCGGGATCGGCGGGTGACCGACAGCCGCCCCGGGAGTCAGGCCGGCTGCCCGCCGTCCACCACCGGGTCGGTGCCCACCACCGACGCCGCGTCGTCCGACACCAGGTACAGCACGGCGGCCGCGACCTCCGCCACCGCCGAGACCCGGCCGAGCGGCGTCTCGCTCCGCGTCCGTTCGGCCCGCTCCGTCTCCGTCTCGCCGGGCCGCAGGGACATGGCGGTCGCCGTGGCACCCGGGCTGACGGGGCATCGGCCACGGGGACTCCGCTGAAACGGCCGGTCAATCAAGCTGCGGTCAGGCGGCCTTCACCTCGTACGTCTCCACCCGCACCGCCTCGTCGTCCAGGCACTCCCCGGTCGTCAGGTCGAAGCGCTGCTTGAGCAGCGGGGAAGCGACGAACGGACGGCCCTGGTGGGTGCCGGTCAGGCCGCGGGAGAGGACCGCCGCTCCGGTGAAGGGGTCCCGGTTGTCGATGGCGTACAGCTCGCCGTTCCGGTCGCGGAACAGGGCCGCCTGGCCGCCGTCCGGCAGCAGGGCCGCGACGCCCCGGCCCGGGAGCAGGGCGCCGAGGTCGCAGGCCGTGAACCAGTCGTCCGTCAGCCGCAGCCGGACCTTGAGGTCGGTCGTCTCGGGTGCCAGGGACTCGGGTGCCAGGGTCATCGCCGGGTGCTTCCTTCCAGGAGGTCTTCCTCGGTGCGCCGCAGGCCGATGTTCAGCAGCGGCAGGTCGGGCTTCATCTGGTCGCGCTCGGGCACGAAGCCCACGACCGGGTCGGGGGTGTCGGGCGCGTTCACGAAGGACACGAACCGGGCCAGCTTCTCGGGGTCGTTGATGGTCTCGGCCCACTCGTCGCGGTAGTGCGAGACGTGGGCGGACATCAGCGACTCCAGCTCGTCGCAGATGCCGAGCGAGTCGTGCACGACCACGTCCCGTACGTGGTCCAGGCCGCCCGGTACGCGCTCCAGCCAGGTGGAGGTGCGCTCCAGTTTGTCGGCGGTGCGGATGTAGAACATCAGGAACCGGTCGATGAGCCGGACCAGTTCGGCGTCGGAGAGGTCCTGCGCGAGCAGGTCCGCGTGGCGCGGGGTGGCGCCGCCGTTGCCGCCGACGTAGAGGTTCCAGCCGTTGGACGTGGCGATCACGCCGAAGTCCTTGGACTGGGCCTCGGCGCACTCCCGGGCGCACCCGGACACCGCCGACTTCAGCTTGTGCGGGGACCTGAGCCCCCGGTAGCGCAGCTCCAGGTCGATCGCCATCCGCACGGAGTCCTGGACGCCGTAGCGGCACCAGGTCTGCCCCACGCAGGACTTCACCGTGCGCAGCGACTTGCCGTACGCGTGCCCGGACTCGAAGCCGGCGTCCACCAGCCGTGCCCAGATCACCGGGAGCTGCTCGACCCGGGCGCCGAACATGTCGATGCGCTGACCGCCGGTGATCTTCGTGTAGAGCCCGAAGTCCCGGGCGATCTCGCCGATGACGATCAGCTTCTCCGGGGCGATCTCGCCGCCGGGGATGCGCGGGACGACGGAGTACGAGCCGTTGCGCTGGAGGTTGGCCAGGAAGTGGTCGTTGGTGTCCTGGAGCGCGGCCTGCTCGCCGTCCAGGACGTAGCCGCTCGCGCCGATCGCCGGGGCGAGGGAGGCGATGATCGAGCCGACCGCCGGCTTGCAGACCTCGCAGCCCTCACCGCCCCGCGCACCCTCGCGGCCGTGCCGGTCCAGCAGTTCCCGGTAGGAGGTGATCCGCAGGGCCAGGACGATCTCGTACAGCTCCTCGCGGGTCTGGGCGAAGCAGCCGCACAGGCCCTTGTCGACCTCGACGCCGCTCGCCTCCAGCTCGGCGGTGACCAGCTGGCCGAGCACCTTCACGCAGGAGCCGCAGCCGGTGCCGGCCTTGGTGCACTTCTTCACCTCGGGCACGGTCGTGCAGGAGTGCTCCGTCACCGCGCCGCGGATCGCGCCCTTGGTGACGTTGTGGCAGGAGCAGATCACCGCGTCGTCGGGCAGCGCGGACGGGCCCAGCTGGGCCGGGGCACCGGCCCCGGCGGGCAGCACCAGGGACTCGGGGGAGACCGGCGGGACCGAGCCGGTGAAGGCGCGCAGCGTGCCGTACGCCTCCGCGTCGCCGACCAGGATGCCGCCGAGCAGCGTGCCGTCGCGGCCGACCACCAGCTTCTTGTACAGGCCCGCGCGGGAGTCGGAGTAGACGACGTCCAGGCAGTCCTCGGCGGTGCCGTGCGCGTCACCGAAGGACGCCACGTCCACGCCGAGCAGCTTGAGCTTGGTGGACAGGTCGGCGCCGGTGAACGCCGCCTCGTCCCGGGCGATGGTCGCGGCGGCCGTCTCGGCCTGCTCGTACCCGGGGGCCACCAGCCCGTACACCCGTCCGTCGGAGGCCAGCGCACACTCGCCGATCGCGAAGACGTGCTCGTCGGTGACCGTGCGGCACTGCTCGTCGACGCTGATGCCGCCGCGCTCACCCACCGCCAGCCCGCAGTCCCGGGCCAGCTGGTCGCGGGGGCGGACCCCGGCGCTGAACACCACCAGGTCGGTGGCGAGTTCGGAGCCGTCGGACAGCTTCATGCCGGTGACGGCGCCGTCCTCGCCGACCACGATCTCCTGCGTGCCCACGCCCGTGTGGACGGACAGGCCCATGTCCTCGATGGTGCGCAGCAGCGCCGCGCCGCCGCCCTCGTCGACCTGGACCGGCATCAGACGGGGCGCGAACTCCACGATGTGCGAGGTGAGTCCGAGGCCCTTGAGCGCGCCGGCCGCCTCCAGGCCGAGGAGCCCGCCGCCGACCACCGCGCCCGTCGTGGCGCTCTTGGCGTACTCCTCGATGGCGAGGAGGTCCTCGATCGTCCGGTAGACGAAGCAGCCGTCGGCGTCCTTGCCGGGGACCGGCGGCACGAAGGGGTACGAGCCGGTCGCCAGCACCAGCACGTCGTAGCCGAGGACCAGCCCGGAGCGGGCGGTCACCTCGCGCGCGTCCCGGTCGACGCTCTCGGCCGGGTCGCCGACGCGCAGTTCGATGCCGTATTCCTCGATGAAGGCGGGGTCGGTCATCGACAGGTCCTCGGCGGTCTTCCCCGAGAAGTACGAGGTGAGCTGCACCCGGTCGTAGGCGGGGCGCGGCTCCTCGCACAGCACTACCACGCGGTGCGTGGCGGTCAGGCCGCGCTCGGCGAGCGCCTCGAGGAAGCGCTGGCCGACCATGCCGTGGCCGACCAGCACGATCGTCGGGCGGGGCCGGTCCCCCATGGGCAGGGTCGTGGTCATCAGGAGCCTCCGTCATGGGTGAGCAGGTGGAGCAGGGGGCCGCCGTCGGACGGGAGCGGCTCTGCTCCCTCCCAGGCGCGCGCGAGCGCGCCGACGGTGCCGAGTTCGCCGACCAGGACCCCGCCGACCAGCCGGTCGTCACGGACGACGACCTTGCGGTACGTGCCGCGGGTGGCGTCGGCCAGCTGCACGACGTCGTCGCCGGGGCGGGGGTCGGTCTCGCCGAACGCGGCGAGGTCGAAGGGGCTGTCCGGCCCGGTGAGGGTGAGCCGGGTCAGGGAGCGGGTGCCGGTGTAGCGGGCGGTGCCGCTCCCGGTGAGCAGCTCGGCGAGCGCGCCGGCCTGTTCGAGGGCCGGGGCGGCCAGCCCGTACACGCGCCCCGCGTGCTGGGCGCAGTCGCCGACGGCCCGGATGTGCGGGTCGCTGGTGCGCAGCTCGTCGTCGACGACCACGCCCTTCGCGACCTCCAGCCCCGCCGCCTGCGCGAGGCCGACCCGCGGCCGGACCCCGCAGGCGAGGACGACCAGGTCGGCGCCGAGGGCGTACCCGTCGGCCATCTCCACCGACCGCACCGCCCCGCCGACGCTGCGCACGTCCCGCACCCGGCACTCGGTGTGCACCTCGACGCCGAGGTCCTCCAGATGCCGCCGCACGAGCGCGGAGGCGGCCGGGTCGAGCTGGCGTTCCATGAGCCGCTCGGACTGCTGGGCGAGGACGACCTGGGCGCCGCGCACCGCCAGCGCGCGGGCGGCGGAGACCCCGAGGAGCCCGCCCCCGATGACGACCGCCCGCACCCCCGGCCGTACCGCCTTGGACAGGCCCAGGCAGTCGTCCATGGTCCGGAACGCGTGCACGCCCTCGGGCAGTTCGCGGTCCGTGGTGAACAGACCGCGCAGGGGTGGCAGTACGGCGTTGGAGCCGGTGGCCAGGACCAGCGTGTCGTATGCGATGAGGGAGCCGTCGGCGCACCGCACGGTCCGCCCGGCCCGGTCGATGCCGGTGACCCGGCCGCGCAGCAGCCCGGCGGGCGCGGGCAGCGCGACCACCTCGGGGCTGTACCGTCCGGCCAGCACCTCGGCGAGCAGCACCCGGTTGTACGGGCGGTGCTCCTCGTCGCCGACGACCAGCGCGGGCGTGCCGAGCTCACCGAGCCGCCGGGCGAGCGTCACGCCCGCGAGCCCGGCGCCGATCACCACCACACGCGTATTCGAGGTCATGGCAACGAGCGTGCGGTGCGGGTGTTACCCGGTGGCATCGCGTCTGTTTCCCACGGGGAACGCTGCCCTCAGCGGGGGCGGCGGGCGGGTGTGAGGGACGTGGGCGGGCGCCGGGGGCCGCCGGGGCGACGTCCGGAACCGGTGGGACGGACGCCCGGGACCGCCGGGGCGGATGTTCGGGAACCTCAGAAGTCCCTCATCTTGATGGACGGCACATCCATCCTGTCCTTAGGGTCCCGATCATGCCCGACATATCGCTGACCACGGTCGTCCTGCTGTGCCTCGCGGCCCTCGCGGCCGGCTGGATCGACGCCGTGGTCGGCGGTGGCGGGCTCCTGCTGCTGCCGGCGCTGCTGCTCGGACTGCCCGCCGGTACGCCGGCCGCGCACGCGCTGGGCACCAACAAGGCGGTCGCCATCGTAGGCACCACGGGCGCGGCGGTGACCTACGTCCGCAAGGCGCCCGTGGACGTCCGCACGGCCGTCCGCATCGGCCTCGCGGCGCTGGCCGGTTCGTCGGGCGGGGCCTTCTTCGCGGCCGGGATGAGCACCGAGGTGCTCAAGCCGGTGATCATGGTCGTACTGCTGGCGGTCGCGGCCTTCGTCATCCTGCGCCCCGCCTTCGGCACCGCCCCCGCCACCGGCCCGGTCACCCGCCGCCGGGTCTTCGCCGCGATCGGCCTCGCGGGCCTCGGCATCGGCTTCTACGACGGTCTCGTCGGCCCCGGCACCGGCACGTTCCTCGTCCTCGCGCTCACCGCCGTCCTCCACCTGGACCTGGTGACCGCCTCCGCCACCGCCAAGATCGTCAACTGCTGCACGAACGCGGGCGCCCTCGCCACCTTCGCCTGGCAGGGCGCGGTCCTGTGGCAGCTCGCCGCCCTGATGGCGGTGTTCAACCTCGCCGGCGGCATGTTCGGCGCGCACACGGCCCTCAAGAAGGGCAGCGGCTTCGTCCGGATCGTGCTGCTGACGGTCGTCTTCGCCCTGGTGGCGAACCTCGCCTACGAGCAGTGGGTGGCCTAGTTTCCAGGGCCTGTCCGGGCGCCCCCGCCTCGGCGGCGCTCGCGGCGACGGTGGCGCCGTCGGCGGCGAGGGCCTTCAGGTCGGGGGGTGCGGTTCCAGACGGTCACCGGGTGCCCGGCGGCGAGCCAGGCGCGGACCAGGGCGGTGCCCATGGCGCCGGTGCCGAGGACGGTGAGGGGAATACGGGAGGCGGACGAACGAGGCGCCGGCGCCGCTCGGCGCCTGGGGGAGGGCGAACACGCTGAACCCCTCACCGGCCGCCGGTGAGGTGCGCGAAGACGACCACGTTGCCCTGGTAGCCGGTACTGCGTGAGTAGTCGCCGCCGCAGGTGATGACGCGCAGCTCGGGCCGGCCGGCGGCGCCGTACACCTTCTCGTCGGGGAAGTCCTTGGCGGCGTACACCTCCACCGCGTCCACGGTGAACACCGCGACGCCGCCGTCGCGCCGGTCGACCTCGATCGTGCCGCCCTTTTCCAGGGCGCCGAGCCGGTAGAAGACGGCGGGGCCGTCGGCGTTGTCGACGTGCCCGGCGACGATCGCGGTGCCCGTCTCGCCGGGGGTGGTGCCGGCCTCGTACCAGCCGGCCAGGTTCTCCTTCTCGGCCGGCGGCACCTCGAGACTGCCGGACGGCGTGAGACCGAGGCCCGTCACCGGGGCGTCCACGCCGATCGCCGGGATCCGGACGCGGTCCGGCGGGGAGGGCGGCAGCGCGGGTGCGGCGGGCGCCTGTCCGCCCTGCCCGGCGTCGGCGCGGGCCTGGGCGGCCGACGGCTGCGGCGGTGCCTCGGTCCCGGCGCCGCCGAGCAGCAGCCACGCTCCGGAGCACAGGGCGACCGCGGTGACGGCCGCTATCGCGGTGTTGCCGACCCTGCGCATGACGTCCCCTCTCCCTCGGGTCCCTTGGAAGGTCCCCTGCCCCCTCCGGGCCGCGAGGGGCGTCGGACCCGGAGGGGGTGGGGAAGTGCGGTACCGGCTGACGGGCAGCGGAGGGTGCCCGTCAGATCCCGTCGCCTCTCGCCCGGCGATGCAGGAGCCAGGTACCGCCCGCGGCGGCGACGGCCAGAGCCGCCACGCCGGCCGCGGTCTGCACGGGATCGGGGCCAAGAGCGCCGCCGACCCCCGTCTTCACGCTTCCTTTGGGGTACACCTGCCCACGGGCGGAGGTCAGCGTGACCACCAGGTCGCCCGTCACCCGCAGGCCGCTCCCGCCACAGGTCGCGACGATCTCGTACGTCCCCGGCTGCGCGCTCGGCGGCACCTCGAAGCGGCCGACCGTCCCGCCCTCGTCGCTGCCCGGCGCCAGCGGGAACGTACCGGCGCCCACCGCGCTGGCGTCGCCCGCGGCCGAACCGCCCTCGCCGCACGCCTGCGTGGTCACCATGGCCGGTTCCCCCGGCACGACCGAGGCCGGGTACACCTCCAGACGACCGGTCGCTGCGGCCTCCCCGGCGTACGCGGGCGCCGGGGAAGCGAGGCCGACGGCCGCGACGGCGAGCGCGGTACCGGTCAGCAGGCGGGCGGTACGTCGCATCGGTGCTCCTTTGAGCTCTTCGGTGGCCCCTGCCCTACCGAGGAAAGTCGCACCGGACGCGCCCCGCTTCCCGAGGATGCGCCGGGAATGGGATGAACGGGTGTCGGCCGCGCGCCCGGCCGACCCACGCGGGACGTCGTTTCGGCAGGTCACCGGCGTGTGGCGGGCGGGTGCCGGAAAAGATCCCGAAGAGTGCGGGGAGAGGGGGTGAACGGGTGACCGGTGCCTCCGGACGGGCCCGCCGACGCCACGGCCTTGACCTCAATGAAGGTTGAGGTACCAGGCTGGCCGCATGAACACAACGACCGCTCCGCTCCATGTGACCCTGCTCGTCGGCAGCAACCGCCACGGCCGCTTCGGCCCCGTCGTCGCCGACTGGCTCCTGGACCATCTCCGGGCCCACGACGACCTGGTACCGGAGGTGGTGGACGTCGCCGGGACCGACCTGCCCACCACCTTCGCCCCGACCCCGGAGGCCACCGCGGCGCTGGCGGAGATCACCCCGAAACTGGCGCGCGCCGACGCGTTCGTCGTGCTCACCCCCGAGTACAACCACTCGTTCCCGGCGGGCCTGAAGAACGTCGTCGACTGGCACTTCACCGAGTGGCGGGCCAAGCCCGTCGGCCTCGTCTCCTACGGCGGTCTGGCCGGGGGCCTGCGCGCCTCGGAGCACCTGCGCCAGGTCTTCGCCGAGCTGCACGCCGTCACCGTCCGCGACACCGTCTCCTTCCACAACGCGGGCGCCTCGTTCGACGACGAGGGCAGGCTCAGGGACCCGTCGGGACCGGACGCGGCGGCGAAGACGATGCTCGACCAGCTGGTGTGGTGGGGGCGGGCGCTGCGGGAGGCCAAGGAGAAGCGGCCCTACGACGACAGGTGACCGCCGGGCCGTCGGCCCCGGGCCACGGCCGCCCCGGCCGACTTCACCGGGGCGGCCGTGTCGCGCCCGCGCGTCGCGAGTGCGCTACGTCTCCGCCACCCCCACCGCCTCAGTCTCCGCCAACCTCACTCCCACCGCCTCAGTCTCCGCCACTCCCACTCCCACCCCCACCCCCACCGCCTCAGTCACCGTCTCCGCCATCGCCTCACCCGCCGTCTCCGGCACCGCTTCCACCCGAACCGCGCACACCTTGAACTCCGGCATCCGCGAGGTCGGGTCGAGGGCCGGGTTGGTCAGGGTGTTGGCGCGCCCCTCGCCCGGCCAGTGGAAGGGCATGAACACGGTGTCGGGCCGGATGCCGGTGGTGATGCGGGCCGGTGCCACCGCCCGGCCGCGCCGCGACACGACGGCCACCGGTTCCCCCTCGGCCGCCCCCAGCCGCGCCGCCAGGCGCGGGTGCAGCTCCACGAACGGGCCGGGCGCGGCGGCGTTCAGCTCGTCCACCCGCCTCGTCTGCGCGCCGGACTGGTACTGCGCCACGACCCGCCCGGTGGTCAGCAGCACCGGGTACTCGTCGTCCGGCTCCTCGGCGCTCGGCCGGTGCGAGACGGGCACGAACCGGGCCCGCCCGTCGCCGGTGGCGAAGCGGTCCAGGAAGAGGCGCGGAGTGCCCGGATGCCGGTCCGCCGCCCCGGTGCCGGTCTCCTCCCGCGCCGGGCACGGCCAGAACACCCCGTTCTCCTCCGCCAGCCGCCGGTAGTCGATCCCGGAGTAGTCCGCCGGACCGCCCGCGCTCGCCCGGCGCAGCTCCTCGAACACCTCCTCGGGGTCGGCCGGGAAGCCCTTCTCCACGCCCAGCCGGCCCGCCAGTTCGTGCAGCACCTCCAAGTCGCTGCGGACCCCGTCCGGCGGGCTGACCGCGCGCCGCCGCAGCAGTACCCGTCCCTCCAGACTGGTCGTGGTGCCCGTCTCCTCCGCCCACTGCGTCACCGGCAGCACCACGTCCGCCAGCGCCGCGGTCTCGGACAGCACCACGTCGCACACGGCCAGGAAGTCCAGCGACCGCAGCCGCCCCTCGATGTGCGCCGCGCGCGGCGCCGACACCACCGGGTTGGACCCCATCACCAGCAGCGACCTGATGTCCGTGCCCAGCGCGTCCAGCAGCTCGTACGCGCTGCGCCCCGGCCCCGGCAGCGAGTCGGGGTCCACCCCCCACACCTGAGCCACATGCCGGCGCGCCGCCGGATCGGTCAGCTTCCGGTAGCCCGGCAGCTGGTCGGCCTTCTGCCCGTGCTCGCGCCCGCCCTGCCCGTTGCCCTGCCCGGTCAGACAGCCGTACCCCGACAGGGGCCGTCCGGCCCGCCCGGTCGCCAGGCACAGGTTGATCCACGCCCCCACCGTGTCCGTGCCCTTGGCCTGCTGTTCGGGCCCGCGCGCGGTCAGCACCATCGCCGCCTCGGGCGCGCAGAACAGCCGTACCGCCTCCCGCAGTTCGGGGACGGACACCCCCGTGATCCGTTCCACGTACTCCGGCCAGTGCGCCATCGCCGCCGCCCGCGCGTCCTCCCAGCCGGCCGTGCGCTCCTCGACGTACCGCTCGTCGACCCGCCCCTCCGCGACGACCAGGTGCAGCATGCCGAGCGCGAGGGCCAGGTCGGTGCCCGGCCTCGGCGCCAGGTGCAGGTCGGCCTGCTCGGCGGTCTTCGTCCGGCGCGGGTCGACGACGATCAGCGTGCCGCCGTTCTCGCGCAGCTCGGTGAAGTACCGCAGGGATGGCGGCATCGTCTCCGCCGGGTTCGACCCGACGAGGACGACGCACCCGGTCTTCGGGATGTCCTCCAGCGGAAACGGCAGCCCTCGGTCGAGGCCGAACGCCCTCGTGCCGGCCGCCGCCGCCGACGACATGCAGAACCGCCCGTTGTAGTCGATCTGCGAGGTGCCCAATACCACCCGGGCGAACTTCCCGAGCGTGTACGCCTTCTCGTTGGTCAGTCCGCCTCCGCCGAACACACCGAGCGCGTCCGCGCCGTGCCGCGCGCGCGTGCGGGCCAGGTTCCCGGCGATCCGGTCCAGTGCCTCCTCCCAGGTGGCCGGCACCAGCGCCCCGTCACCGGACCGCACCAAGGGGGAGGTGAGCCGCACCCGGGACGACAGCAGGGCCGGCGCCGTACGCCCCTTGCCGCACAGCGCGCCCCGGTTCACCGGGAAGTCCGCGCGCTCGGTCACCTCGACGGTCCCGTCGGCGGCGGGTGTCAGATTCATCCCGCACTGCAGGGCGCAGTACGGGCAGTGCGTGGGCGTGGCGGTGTTCTGCATACCGCCCAGGGTGCGCCGCCCGTGTTACGCGACCGGGCGGCGCTCTGTTACACCGCCGGGACGGCGACCTCCCCGCCGCCCTCCGGCCCGCGTGAGGGCCGCGTCACGGCTTCACCGGGCACCGGCCAGGGCGCGCTCCACCCCCGGCTCCCGCGGTCCCAGGAACCGCGGGTCCGGCTCGAAGACCGCGTCCAGGGCCGCCTTGCCCGCCGCGAGGATCTCCCGCACGCCCCCGTAGTACCAGGTGAGGTCGTGCCTGTCGTCGACCCCGACGCCGTACGACGCCACCCCCGCCTCCTGGCACAGCGCCACCGCCCGCCGGATGTGGAAGCCCTGGCTGACCAGCACGGCCCGGTCGACACCGAAGATCTTCTTCGCGCGCACGCAGGAGTCCCAGGTGTCGAAGCCCGCGTAGTCGCTGACGATCCGCCCGTCGGGCACCCCGTGCCGGACCAGGTACGCGCGCATGGCGTCCGGCTCGTCGTACTCCTCGCGGCTGTTGTCCCCGGTGACGAGGATCACCTCGACCCGGCCGGCGCGGTACAGCCCGGCCGCCGCGTCCAGCCGGTGCGCCAGATAGGGAGACGGCTCCCCCTCCCACAGCCCGGCCCCGAACACGACCGCGACCTCGGTGCGCGGCACGTCGGCGGTGGTGCGCAGCCGGTCGCCCGCGACGACGTACGTCCAGGTGCTCGGCAGCAGCGCCAGCACACACCCGGCCATCACCGCCCGCACCAGCCGCCGCCGCCCCTTGCGGGTGCGCGGAAGCCGCGGTCTGCCAGGTCTCCAGCGGCGCATCGGTGTCGGTCCCCTCCCCGATCGTCTCCTGACCCCAGGGACGTCCGGGCGCGCCGTCCGGTTCACCGGGCCGCTCACAGGTGGTGCGGGGTGCCGTGTGAACCGCCGGAAAATCCCCGTGACACCCGCGCAACGGGGAGGCAACGTCCGGCCGCCACCCTCGACACATGACGGCGATGACACGGATGGGCACGGCGACGAGCACGGCGGCACCCGGCGGCACCCCCGCCCTGGTCGTCGTCGCCCACGGCAGCCGCGACCCGCGGGCGCTGAGCACCGTACGCGCCCTGCTCGACCGGGTCCGAGCCCTGCGCCCCGCCCTGCCGGTGCACCTCGGCCACATCGAACTGAACGCCCCCCTCCTCCCCGACACGCTGGCCGCCCTCGGCGACGGGGCGGCGGTGGTCGTCCCGCTCCTGCTCAGCCGCGGCCACCACGTCAAGCGGGACATCCCCGAGATGGCCGCGGCGGCACCGGCCCGCACCCGCGTGGCAGCACCGCTCGGCCCGCACCCACTCCTCGTCGACGCCCTGCACGACCGCCTCACCGAGGCCGGCTGGCCCGCCCACGCCCCCCGGGACGGCGCCGTCGTCCTCGCCTCCGCGGGCTCCCGCGCCCCGGAGTCCGGGGCGGACACGGGCCGCACGGCGGCACTCCTGTCCGCCCGCCTCGGGGTCCCGGTGGTCCCCGCGTACGCCTCGGCGGCGGCTCCGACGGTCCCGGAGGCGGTACGCGCGCTGACGGCCCGGGGACACCGCCACGTCGCCGTCGCCTCGTACTTCACGGCCCCGGGCCGCTTCGCCGCAGAGTGCGCGGCGGCGGCCCCGTGGATCGCCGCCGCCCCGCTGGGCACGCACCCGGCGATGGCGCGGCTGCTCCTGCACCGCTACGACCAGGCGCTGACGGCAGACCGGCGGAACAACGCCGCCGAAGGGGCGCGGGGAGTACCGATCCGCGGCGCCGCCGCGCGGACGCGACCGGCCCCGACCGAACCCGCACTCGCCCGGCGACCGCACCCGGCACCCGCGTAGGCCCCCGACTGTCACCGCTTCCGCTTACTGTTCCTGACATGGAAGGCACCGCACCCCCACCCCCATACGACCCGACGTCAGTCGCCCGCTACGCCCCGGAACCGGACAAACGCCCCGGCCGCACCGCCTTCCAACGCGACCGCGCCCGCATTCTGCACTCCTCGGCCCTGCGCCGCCTGGCCGGCAAGACGCAGGTCGTCACGCCGGGCGAGCGCAACCCCGTCTGGGACGCCAGCCCCCGCACCCGCCTCACGCACTCCCTGGAATGCGCCCAGGTCGGCCGCGAACTCGGTGCCGCCCTCGGCTGCGACCCCGACCTCGTCGAGGCCGCCTGCCTCTCCCACGACCTGGGCCACCCGCCCTTCGGCCACAACGGCGAACAGGCGCTCAACGCGTTCGCCGAGGACTGCGGCGGCTTCGAGGGCAACGCCCAGTCGCTCAGACTCCTCACCCGCATCGAGCCCAAGCGGTTCACCGAGGACGGCTCCGTGGGCCTCAACCTCACCCGTGCCACCCTCGACGCCGCCACCAAGTACCCGTGGCCCCGCGGCGCCCACCCCACCGACCCGGCCTCACCCAAGTTCGGCGTGTACGACGACGACCGGCCCGTCTTCGAGTGGCTCCGCGAGGACGCCCCCGGCGCCCGCACCTGCTTCGAGGCCCAGGTGATGGACTGGGCCGACGACGTGGCGTACTCCGTGCACGACGTCGAGGACGGCCTGCACGCCGGCCACATCGACCCGAACTGCCTGCTCGCCGACCCCGAGCGCGAGGCGGTCTTCGAGGCCGCCGCCGGACGCTACGTCCCGGCCGGCACCGACCACGCCGAACTCGCCGCCGCCCTCGACCGCCTCCTCGCCCAGGACTGGTGGCCGCACGGTTACGACGGCTCGGCCGTCGCCCAGGCCCGGCTGAAGGACGCCACCAGCCAGCTCATCGGCCGCTTCTGCCTCGCCGCCGAGACCGCCACCCGGGCCGCGTACGGCGGCGGCCGGCTCACCCGGTACACGGCGGAACTGGTGGTCCCCCGGGAGACCCGCATGGAGTGCGCCGTCCTCAAGGCGGTCGCCGTGCGGTACGTCATGCAGCGCATCGAGCAGGAGCGGCTCCGCGCCGACCAGCGCGTCGTCGTCGCCGAGCTGGCCGAGGCCCTCACCGCCCGTGCCCCCGAGGGCCTCGACCCCCAGTTCCGCGCCCTGTTCGACCGGGCCGCCGACGACCGCGCCCGCAAACGGGTGATCGTCGACCAGATCGCCTCCCTCACCGACGTCTCGGCCCGCTCGCTTCACGCACGCCTGACGGGGCATCGATGAGACTGACGGGACCGGAGTGACCCGACAGGCCCCGAAGCCCGCGAAACACGACCCTCCATGGCCTGATCGGGTCACTCCCTCTTCCCGCACCACGCCACGTGCGGGACGCTCGCATGTGGCGGCACCCTGACGAGGAGGCAAACAAGTGGTCGACGCGGATCAGACTTACGTCATCGTGGGAGGCGGCCTGGCCGGCGCGAAGGCGGCCGAGACACTCCGCACGGAGGGCTTCACCGGCCGGGTGATCCTCATCTGCGACGAGCGCGACCACCCCTACGAGCGCCCGCCGCTGTCCAAGGGCTACCTCCTCGGCAAGGAGGAACGCGACAGCGTCTTCGTACACGAACCCGCCTGGTACGCGCGGCACGACATCGAACTGCACCTCGGCCAGACCGTCGACGCGATCGACCGCGCCGCCAAGACCGTCCACTACGGCGACGACGGCACCCACGTCAAGTACGACAAGCTGCTCATCGCGACCGGTGCCGAACCGCGCCGCCTCGACGTCCCCGGCACCGGCCTCGCCGGTGTCCACCACCTCCGCCGACTCGCCCACGCCGAGCGCCTCAAGGGCGTCCTCGCCTCCCTCGGCCGGGACAACGGCCACCTCGTGATCGCCGGCGCCGGCTGGATCGGCCTGGAGGTCGCGGCGGCGGCCCGCGAGTACGGCGCCGAGGTCACCGTCGTCGAGCCCGGACCGACCCCGCTGCACGGCGTACTCGGCCCCGAGCTGGGCGCCGTCTTCGCCGAGCTGCACGAGGCGCACGGCGTCCGCTTCCGTTTCGGGGTGCGGCTGACCGAGATCATCGGCCAGGACGGCATGGTGCTGGCCGCCCGCACCGACGACGGCGAGGAGCACCCCGCGCACGACGTGCTCGCCGCGATCGGCGCCGCCCCGCGCACCGCGCTGGCCCAGGCGGCGGGTCTGGAGATCGCCGACCGCGCGCACGGCGGCGGCATCGTCGTCGACGCGAACCTGCGCACCTCCGACCCCGACATCCACGCGGCCGGTGACGCGGCCTCCTTCCACCACGCCCTCTTCGACACCCGCCTGCGCGTGGAGCACTGGGCCAACGCCCTGAACGGCGGCCCGGCGGCCGCCCGCGCGATGCTCGGCAGGGGCCTCGCCCACGACCGCGTGCCCTACTTCTTCACCGACCAGTACGACCTGGGCATGGAGTACTCCGGCTGGGCGCCCGCGGGGTCGTACGACCAGGTGGTGATCCGCGGGGACGCGGCGAAGCGCGAGTTCATCGCCTTCTGGGTGAAGGAGGGCCGGGTGCTGGCCGGGATGAACGTGAACGTGTGGGACGTCACGGAGCCGATCCAGCAGCTGATCCGCTCGAAGGCCCGGGTGGACACGGAGGCGCTCGCGAACCCGCACGTGCCCCTGGAAAGCCTCGTCGCGTAGCTGTCGGTCCGCCGACCGCCGGGGCAGGTCACCGCGCCCGGGCATGTCGGTGGCGCCCCGTAGACTTCAGGCGTGGCTGGACGGATCAACGACGAGGACGTGAAGGCGGTACGGGACGCGGTCCCGATCGACGCCGTGGTGTCCGAGTACCTCCAGCTGAGGAACGCGGGCGGCGGCAACCTGAAGGGGCTGTGCCCCTTCCACGACGAGAAGTCCCCGTCCTTCCAGGTCAGCCCGAGCAAGGGGTTCTTCCACTGCTTCGGCTGCCAGGAGGGCGGCGACACCATCACGTTCGTGATGAAGATCGACCACCTCACCTTCTCGGAGGCGGTCGAGCGCCTGGCCGGCCAGGCCGGCATCACGCTGCGTTACGAGGAGGGCGGGTACAACCCCTCCCACCAGCGCGGCGAACGCATCCGCCTGGTCGAGGCCCACAAGATCGCCGCCCAGTGGTACGCGGAGCAGCTGGCGGCCGGCCCCGAGGCCGACACCGGCCGCGCCTTTCTCGCCGAGCGCGGCTTCGACCAGGCCGCCGCCGAGCACTTCGGTGTCGGCTACAGCCCCCAGGGCTGGGACCACCTCACCCGCTACCTGCGCGGCAAGGGCTTCAGCGACAAGGAGCTGATCCTCTCCGGGCTCGCCCAGGAGGGCCGCCGCGGCCCCATCGACCGCTTCCGCGGCCGGCTGATGTGGCCCATCCGCGACATCGGCGGCGACGTCGTCGGCTTCGGCGCCCGCAAGCTCCACGAGTCGGACAACGGCCCGAAGTACCTGAACACCCCCGACACCGCGATCTACCGGAAGTCCCAGGTCCTGTACGGCATCGACCTCGCGAAGAAGGACATCGCGAAGGCCAGCCGCGCCGTCGTCGTCGAGGGCTACACGGACGTCATGGCCTGCCACCTGGCCGGCGTCACCACCGCCATCGCGACCTGCGGCACCGCCTTCGGCGGCGACCACATCAAGATCCTCCGCCGCCTCCTGATGGACAACGGCTCCGCCCGCGTGATCTTCACCTTCGACGGCGACGCGGCCGGCCAGAAGGCGGCCCTGCGCGCCTTCGAGGACGACCAGAAGTTCGCCGCCGAGACCTACATCGCCATCGCCCCCGACGGCATGGACCCCTGCGACCTCCGCCTGGCCAAGGGCGACGACGCGGTCGCCGACCTGGTCGAGCCGCGCACCCCGCTCTTCGAGTTCGCCCTCCGCCAGATCGTGAGCCGCTACGACCTGGACACCCCGGCCGGCCGCGCGTCGGCACTGGACGAGGCCGCCCCGGTCGTCGCCCGCATCAAGAACAGCGGCGCCCAGCACGAGGTCGCCGTGCAACTCGCGGGCATGCTCGGCATCCTCGACACGCAGTTCGTGGTCAAGCGGATCGCCCAGCTGGCCCGCTGGGCCCGCGACCGCGGCGGCAAGGGACCCGCCCCCGACCGGCAGCGGCGCGGCAGCGGCGGCGCCCCGCAGCAGTACGCGGCCCCGGCCGGCCCGGGCCCCCGCGGCGGTCCGGCGCTCAACCTCCGCAACCCCGTCTTCGCCACCGAACGCGAGCTGCTCAAGCTCGCCCTCCAGCGCCCGGAGCTGGTCTCCCCGGCCTTCGACGCGTACGGCGTCGACGAGTTCACCGCCCCGCCCTACGCCGCCGTACGCGAGGCGATCATGGAGGCCGGCGGCGCCGAGGCCGGCGTCCAGGACCCGCAGGACTACCTGGTCCGCGTCCGCGAGGCCGCCCCGGACGACGCCGTCCGCGCCATGGTCACCGAGCTCGCGGTCGAGGCGATCATGCTGCACCGGGGCGTGAAGGACGTCGACGAGGTCTACGCGGGCGCCCAGCTGGTCACCGTCCGGCGCCGGGCCGTCGAGCGCCGCATCCGCGACATCACGGGCCGCCTCACCCGCCTCACCGGCCACGGCGACCCCGCCGAGCTGGCCGCCGTGCAGAACGAACTGTGGGTCCTCCAGCAGTACGACCAGACCCTGCGCGTACACGGCGCCGCCGCGCTCTAGGACGGGCCGCGAGGCAGCGCCGGGTCACGAGCCGGACGCAAAAAGTCACCGCACGCCCCTCGTGGCGGTGATGTGTCGTACCCCACACTGGGGGCGGTGCCCGAGTCCTCGGAGCGCAGCCGATCCGTCCCGGCGGGCCGCCGGTCCCCGCGGCCGCGTTCAACGCGTACGGGGCGGACAGCGGCGAGCGAGCCGGCTCCGCCCCGAAGTACCGCGCCGGCCCCCCGCCGGCCGCGTCCATCCTGGAGGTCGCCCCCGTGCAGACCCAGACCCTCACCCAGACCGACACCAGTACCGACGGCGCGGAGCCGGACGCGGAGAGCGGCGTCCTCGTCGCGATGCCCGCGCAGCACCGCGCCGTGCACCACCCCGGGAACCGGCCGGAGGAGCCGCCCGCGGCGGACGCCCCCGAAGCGGCCGGCCACCCGGGCGACCCGGCCGACGTCCCCGCCGACGCCCCCGAGCCGGCCGAACCCCCACCCCCCACCCGCACGGAGACCGGCGGGCCCTCCTCCGACCTGTTCCGGCAGTACCTGCGGGAGATCGGCCGGATCCCGCTGCTCACCGCCGCCGAGGAGGTCGACCTCGCCCGGCGTGTGGAGGCCGGACTGTTCGCCGAGGAGAAGCTGCGGCTCGCCGTCGACCTGGACAGCCGGCTCGCCCTGGACCTCGACCGGCTCGTCGTCATGGGCCGCCTGGCCAAGCGCCGCCTGATCGAGGCGAACCTGCGGCTCGTCGTGTCCGTGGCCAAACGCTACGTCGGACGCGGGCTGACCATGCTCGACCTGGTCCAGGAGGGAAACCTGGGCCTGATCAGGGCCGTGGAGAAGTTCGACTACGCCCGCGGCTACAAGTTCTCCACCTACGCCACCTGGTGGATCCGCCAGGCCATGTCCCGGGCGCTGGCCGACCAGGCGCGCACCATCCGCGTCCCCGTCCACGTCGTGGAGCTGATCAACCGGGTCGTCCGCGTCCAGCGGCGCATGCTCCAGGAGCGCGGCTGCGAGCCCACCCCGCAGGACGTCGCCGCCCACCTGGACCTGGCCCCCGAGCGGGTCGGCGAGGTGCTGCGCCTAGCCCAGGAGCCGGTGTCGCTGCACGCCCCGGTCGGCGAGGAGGACGACGTCGCCCTCGGTGACCTGATAGAGGACGGCGACGCCGCCAGCCCCGTCGAGTCGGCCGCGTTCCTGCTGCTGCGCGAGCACCTGGAGGCGGTGCTCTCCACCCTCGGCGAACGCGAGCGCAAGGTCGTCCAGCTCCGCTACGGCCTGGTCGACGGCCGCCCCCGCACGCTCGAGGAGATAGGCCGCATCTTCGGCGTGACCCGCGAGCGGATCCGCCAGATCGAGTCCAAGACCCTCAGCAAACTCCGCGACCACACCTTCGCGGACCAGCTGAGGGGCTACTTGGACTGAGCCCCCACCCCCCACCCCACCTCCTACTCCACCTCGGCCACCGCCTGCGCGAACTGCGCCTGGTACAGCCGTGCGTACGCCCCGCCCGCCGCCAGCAGCTCGGTGTGCGCGCCCTGCTCGACGATCGACCCGTCCTCCATCACCAGGATCGTGTCCGCGTCCCGGATCGTCGACAGCCGGTGCGCGATCACGAACGACGTGCGCCCGTGCGCCAGCTTGGCCATGGCCTTCTGGATCAGTACCTCGGTACGGGTGTCCACGGACGACGTCGCCTCGTCGAGGACCAGGATCACCGGGTCGGACAGGAAGGCCCGCGCGATGGTGATGAGCTGCTTCTCACCGGCGCTCACCCCCGTGCCCTCGTCGTCGATCACGGTGTCGTAGCCGTCGGGCAGCGTCCGCACGAACCGGTCGGCGTGCGCGGCCCGCGCGGCCTCCTCGATCTCGCCGCGGGTGACCTTCCGCGACGCCCCGTACGCGATGTTCTCCGCGATGGTGCCGCCGAACAGCCAGGTGTCCTGGAGCACCATGCCGACACCGGCCCGCAGCTCGTCCCGGGACATCTTCGCGATGTCCACGCCGTCCAGGGTGATCCGCCCGCCGGAGACCTCGTAGAACCGCATCAGCAGATTGACGAGCGTCGTCTTGCCGGCGCCCGTGGGGCCGACGATGGCGACCGTGTGGCCCGGCTCCACCTTCAGCGACAGGTCCTCGATCAGCGGCTTCTCCGGGTCGTACCGGAACGACACGTGCTCGAGCGCCACCCGCCCGCGCAGGTCCTCGGGCCGGGCGCCCGGGATCGGGTCCGCCGACTGCTCCTCGGCGTCCAGCAGCTCGAAGACCCGCTCCGCGGACGCGACGCCCGACTGCACCAGGTTCGCCATCGACGCGACCTGCGTCAGCGGCATCGAGAACTGCCGGGAGTACTGGATGAAGGCCTGCACGTCACCGATGGACAGGGAGCCCGAGGCCACCCGCAGACCGCCCACCACCGCGACGAGCACGTAGTTCAGGTTGGACACGCACATCATCAGCGGCTGCATGATCCCGCTGTTGAACTGCGCCTTGAAGCCGGCCTCGTACAGCGCGTCGTTCTGCTCGGCGAACTGCTGCGCCGACTCCTCCTGGCGCCCGAACACCTTCACCAGCGCGTGTCCCGTGTACATCTCCTCGATGTGCGCGTTCAGCTGCCCCGTCGAGCGCCACTGCTGTACGAACTGCGGCTGCGACCGCTTGCCCACGCGCGTGGCCACCACGAACGACAGCGGCACGGTCACCAGCGCCACCAGCGCCAGGATCCAGGAGACGTAGAACATCATCGCCAGCACGCCGATGATGGTGAGCAGCGAGTTGATCAGCTGGCCCATCGACTGCTGGAGGGTCTGCCCGATGTTGTCGATGTCGTTCGTGGCACGGGAGAGCACCTCGCCGCGCTGGCGCTTGTCGAAGTACGACAGCGGCAGCCGCGACAGCTTCGTCTGCACGTCCTCCCGCATCCGGTACACGGTCCGGTTGACCGCGTGGTTCACCAGCCGCGTGGCCACCGCCATCAGCAGCCCGGCGACGGCGAAGGTCGCCAGCGCGAGCAGCAGCACCTCGCCCACGGCACCGAAGTCGATGCCCTGGCCCGGGACGAAGTCCGTGCTGCGGAGCATGTCGGCGACATTGCCGTCGCCGCGCTCGCGCATGGAGTCCAGGACCTGTTCCTTCGTCGCCCCGGCCGGCATGTCCCGCCCGACGATCCCCGCGAAGATCAGGTCGGTGGCCCGGCCGAGGATCTTCGGCCCGATCACGTTGAGGCCGACGCTGACGACCAGGCACGCCAGCAAGGTGTAAAGGGTCACCCGCTCCGGCCGGAACCGGGCGACGAGCCGCTTGGTCGACCCCTTGAAGTCCATCGAACGCTGGTCGGGACCGCCCCCGGCCATCATGCGACCCGCAGGCCCGGCCATCAGGCAGCCTCCGCTTCCGTCAGCTGGGAGAGCACGATCTCCCGGTAGGTCTCGTTGTCCGTCATCAGCTGGTGGTGCCGGCCCATGCCGACCACCCGTCCCTCGTCCAGCACGATGATCCGGTCCGCTTCCCGGATGGTCGCCACCCGCTGCGCCACGATCACCACGGTCGCCTCGGCCGTCTCCCGGCCCAGCTCGGCACGGAGCGCGGCGTCGGTGGCGTAGTCGAGGGCGGAGAAGGAGTCGTCGAAGAGGTAGATCTCCGGGCGCTGGACGAGGGTGCGGGCGATGGCGAGGCGCTGCCGCTGGCCCCCCGACACGTTGGTGCCGCCCTGCGAGATCGGCGCGTCGAGCCCGCCCTCCAGTCCGGAGACGAAGTCTCTGGCCTGCGCGACACCCAGCGCGTGCCACAACTCCTCGTCCGTGGCGTCCGGATTGCCGTAGCGCAGGTTGGTGGCGACCGTGCCCGCGAAGAGATACGGCTTCTGCGGCACCAGACTCACGACCTTGGCCAGCGTCTTCGGATCGACGGTCCGCACGTCCACCCCGTCGACCAGCACCTCGCCGTCCGTGGCGTCGAACAGCCGGGGGACCAGCCCGAGCAGCGTGGACTTGCCGCTGCCGGTCGAGCCGATGACGGCGGTCGTCTCGCCCGGCCGGGCCACCAGGTCGATGTGCCGGAGCACCGGCTCCTCGGCACCGGGGTAGCGGAAACCGGCCCCCCGGATCTCCAGATGCCCGTGCCGGCGCAGCTCGGTGACCGGCGCCGGCGGCGGTACCACACTGCTCTCGGTGTCCAGGACCTCCTGGACGCGCTCGGCGCACACCTCGGCGCGCGGCACCATCATGAACATGAAGGTGGCCATCATCACGGACATCACGATCTGCATGAGATAGGCGAGGAACGCGGTCAGGTCGCCGATCTGCATCCCGCCGCTCTCGATCCGGTGGGCGCCGAACCACACCACCGCGATCGACGACAGGTTCACCACCGTCATGACCACCGGGAACATCAGCGCGAGCAGGTTGCCGCTGCCCAGCGCGACATCGGTCAGATCGGCGTTGGCCTTCCGGAAGCGCTGCTGCTCGTACTCGTCGCGCACGAAGGCGCGGATGACGCGGTTGCCGGTGATCTGCTCGCGCAGCACCCGGTTCACCGTGTCCAGACGCTCCTGCATGGCCCGGAACAGCGGCCGCAGCCTCCGCACGATCAGCGTCACGCAGACCGCCAGCACCGGCACGACCGCGACCAGCACCCCGGACAGCGGCACGTCCAGGCCGAGCGCCATCACGATGCCGCCGACGCACATGATGGGCGCCGACACCATCAGGGTGAACGTCATCAGGGCCAGCATCTGGACCTGCTGCACGTCGTTGGTCGTCCGGGTGATCAGCGAGGGCGCGCCGAAGTTGCCGACCTCGCGTGCGGAGAAGGACTGCACCCGGTCGAAGACGGCACCGCGCACGTCCCGGCCGAGCGCGGCCGCGGTCCGGGCGCCGTAGTAGACGGCGCCGATGTTGCACACCACCTGGACCAGCGAGATGCCGATCATCAGGGCGCCGTAGCTCAGGATGTAGCCGGAGTCCCCCTTGACGACACCGTTGTCGATGATGTCCGCGTTCAGCGTGGGCAGGTAGAGGGAGGCGCAGGTCTGCAGGAACTGCAGCGCCACCAGCAGGGCGATGGGTTTCTGGTAGGGCCTGAGATAGGTCCGCAGGAGTCGTATGAGCACACTGGGTCTCTCGGAGTCGGCGACGGGGCGGATGGTTGCCCCTGGCCCCTATCGTCGGACACTCCACCCGCGTTACCTCAACCGATTAACCCAACGGCGCGCTGCTTCCGGCCTTACGGGCGGCCCTGCGTGTGCAGCGCCCCTGGATGCGTCTGTTCCCGCACCGACACGAACTGCTGGCGCACCGCCTGGCCCACCGCCAGCTCCTCGCCCGGCTCCAGCACCTGCGCGACGGCGCCCTGCCAGACGGGGGGAGTGCGCGGGTCCAGGGTGCCCTGGGACACGCCCAGCGCCCAGGCCGCCTGCCGGGCGGAGCCGATCGCGGCGTAGTCCGCCGGCTGCGGCACGACGACCTGCGTCCCGAACAGCGCGGGCGCCGCCGCCTGCACGGCCGGCAGCTCGGCCGCCGCGCCCAGCAGGAAGACCCGCCGTACGTCCACGCCCCGGCCGCGCAGCACGTCCAGGGCGTCCGCCAGACCGCACAGCATGCCCTCGAACGCGGCCCGCGCCAGATGCTCCGGCTTCATCGACTCGCGCCGCAGTCCGGCGAGCGTGCCGGCGGTGTGCGGCAGGTTGGGAGTGCGTTCGCCCTCCAGGTAGGGCAGCAGCACCAGCCCGTGCGAGCCCGGCGTCGACTTCATCGCCAGCTCGGACAGGCCCTCCAGGTCCCCCGTGCCGAGCAGCTCGGCGGCGCCCCGCAGGGTCCGTACGGCGTTCAGGGTGGTCACGACCGGCAGGTGCATGCCGGTGGCGTCGGCCAGCGCGGTGATCATGCCGGACTGGTCGACGAGCGGCTCGGTGTGCACGGCCATGACGGACCCGGACGCGCCCAGCGACACCACCGCGTCGCCCAGCCCGATCCCCAGCCCGAAGGCGGCGGCCTGCGTCTCACCGGTTCCGGCCGAGATCAGCAGGCCCTCCGGCGTCGTACCGGCCGCGTCGGCCGGGCCGATCACCTCCGGCAGCATCACCTGGTGCCCGAGCGCCAGCTCGACCAGATCGGGCCGGTAGCCGCTGCTCGCCGCCGACCAGTAGCCGGTCCCGGAGGCTCCGCCCCGGTCGGTGGTTCTCCTGACCGGTCGCCCGAGCAGCTGCCAGACCAGCCAGTCGTGGGCCTGGAGCAGCACCGCGGTCCGCGCCGCGGCCTCGGGCTCGTTCCTCGCCAGCCAGCGCAGCTTGGTCACCGGTTGCGCGGCCTGCGGCACACAGCCCACGGCCTGCGCCCACGCCTCGCGCCCGCCGAGCGCGTCGATCAGGTCGGCCGCCGCCACCTGGGAGCGTTTGTCGCCGCCCACCATGGCCGGGCGCACGGTGTTGCCCTGCGAGTCCAGCGGCACGACCGAGTTCGCCTGTGCGGAGACGCCGATGGCCTGCACGCCCTCCAGCAGCCCGCCGCCGGCGGCCTCCCCGAGGGAGAGCAGCCAGGCCTGCGGATCGACGTCTGCGGGACGGCCCCCGCCCTCGGGGCTCTCCAACGGGTGCGGCGCGTAGCCCTGGCGCAGCACGGCGCCCGTGTCCGAATCGCAGACGACGATACGAGTGAAATCGGGCGAACTGTCCAACCCGGCGACTATCCCCATACCCGAAATTCTGCCGCACCGGGAGCGGTGTCCGTACCCGGTGGGGGCACGGGACCCGGCGGAGGCATCCGCCTCAGGTGTTGCTGGTGCCCCAGTCGTCCGCGCCGCTGCCGTTCGCGTTGCGTTCGCGCAGGGAGCGGACCCGCTGGGCCACCGAGTCGGGCATCCGGTCCCCGACCTTGTCACTCACCGCGGTGTAGGCCTTGTCGGCGAAGTGCCTGCCCTGCTGGGCCGCCGACTCGGCGGTGTTGCGCACGGCGGGGTTCTGCGCGACCTGGCGGGCGGACTTGCGCAACTGCTCGTAACGCTCCCGTCCGGCCTTCGTGCCCAGCACGTATCCCACCGCGAGTCCGACGACGAACGTGAGCCGGTAACGCATGGCGGCCACCCTTCCCTTGCTCTGCCTCTGAGGTGCCGGGGAGTACCGATTGGCGGAGCACCCCCCTGCTTGCGCTAATGTATGTGTCGCAGCGAGCGCGCGCCCCCTGGCGGATACCCAGGTGGATGCGTTCGATGCAACGAGACATTCCTCGGTAGCTCAATTGGCAGAGCAGCCGGCTGTTAACCGGCAGGTTACTGGTTCGAGTCCAGTCCGAGGAGCTCGGTCCTCCGTAGCTCAATTGGCAGAGCAGCCGGCTGTTAACCGGCAGGTTACTGGTTCGAGTCCAGTCGGGGGAGCATGGTGAACGAGGACCCCGCCGGGGGTCCTTTTTCATGTCCGGGAACCGCGCGGCACGCTGCGGAGTCCTCAAGGTCATGAAGGCGTCGCGGTAGCCGACCATCCGAGGCAGGAGATCGTATGAGCGGCTATGCTGCGGCAGACGGCGCGCACACGTGTACGCGACACGCCGCTATGGGGCGGTAGCTCAGCCGGTTAGAGCAGCGGACTCATAATCCGCCGGCCGTGGGTTCGAGTCCCACCCGCCCCACCACAGCCCCTTGGCGCAGGAACGTTTTCACCTGCGGTGGCGCCTGAAACCTCGTCGGGGCGGGCTTCCTCCGCTCGTCGCAGGGATCGCCGACCGGCCCGTTGCCGGCCAAGGCGTACACGACCGCCGGGGAGACAGTGCGTGAGTCGCGCTACCGGCCGTCCTCGGCGTCCTCGGCGTCCTCGTCGTCTCGTTCGCCCTCCGCCTGGGAGGGAGTGGTGTGCGGCGGGTCGGGGGCGTCGTCCCGCTCGTCGTCGCGCTCGCCCTCCGCCTGGGACGGGGTCTGCTCGCTCGGGCTCATCGTGGTGCCTCCTGCTGACGGACGGGGTTTCGGGCCGGGTACCCGTCCGTGCCCCGGGGCACCACTCAGCGGCCGAGCCGGTCCAGGGCCGTCCGCAGGGCCGTGCGCACCTCGGCGGGCGGGGGCGGGCCGTCGCTCTCCGCGCTGGCGGTGACGGCCGCGGCGACCGTGCGCAGCTTGGTGTTGGAGAGCTGGGAGGCCTCCCGCAGGATGTGCCACGCCTCTTCCGACGTGCAGGCGTGCAGCGCCATGAGTACGCCCCGGGCCTGGTCGATGACCGGGCGGGACGCGATCGCCTGGCGCAGTTGCTCCACCTCCTCCTGCAGGACGTGCAGCCGCTCGCAGCGCTCCGCCGCCACCGCCGAGGCGGCCGCGGCGGGGGCGGCGGGGGCGGGCCGCGGCCCGGGCTCCGGCCGGTGGGACGAGGCGCGCAGGGGGTCGGTGGTGTCCAGGCCGGTGAGTTCCAGGACCCGCAGCGGCTGGCCGCGCCAGTTCGTCGCCGTCGCCGGCACCGCCTGCCGGTGGCTGTAGCCGCCCAGCAGGTCCAGGAACTGCAGCCCGGCCGTGTCCATGAACGCCACGTCGCCCATGTCCAGGTCGACCCGCTCGACGTCGCTCGGCAGCGTGGCCAGGGCCTCGGCCAGGACGTCCACGCACCCGTGGACGAGTTCTCCACGCGGGACGAGCAGCGCCCGTCCGGCGTCCACCCGGCCGTCGATGACCAGGGCGGTCGGCCTCCCCGCCAGACGTGGTGGTGCCGATGGGGTCATGTCACCGCCTTGTCCGTCCGTCCTTGCTTGGTCCCTGTCAGACGTTCGCGAACGTCACACAGCCCCCGTCGCCGTCGGACCGACCGGCGGCCGGGGCGTACCCGGTCCGCGGCTGTCCGGCGCCGCTGTCGGTGCGCCTGCCCGCCGGATCGCGGACTACACCCGGCGCCGGGGAATGCCCGGCGCACCGCTGGGTAAAGGTGCTGTCCGCCGGCTCCGGCCCGGATCCCGCACCCGCACGCTCACAGCGGCGACCACCACGTGAACGTCGTCCTCTTCCCGTCGCTCGTCCCCTTCCCGTCGCTCGCGCCCGTCCCGCCGGTCTCGCCGTCGTCGCCGGCCGTCAGCCGTACGCCGCTCCCGCCGTCCGGCGAGGCGGGGGCTGCGTCGACGGTGACCTCCACCCGGGAGACGCCCGGCCGCCCGGCCGCCCGGCCGCGTCGGCCAGGGCGTGGCGCAGGGTGGTGAGCAGGCGGTCCGCGACCCGGTCCGGTACACGGGTGCCGACGGCGCCCGTGAAGTGCGTGGACGGCGGGAAGCCGAGCAGGACGGCGGCGGACGCGGTCTCGCGCAGCACCCGGCCGCGCAGGCCGGCCGCCGGGCCCGCCGGGGGCTGCCGCAGCGCGAAGATCGTCGTACGGACCTCCCGGACCGTGGACCGGAGTTCGTCCACCGCCCGGCCGAGGATGTCGCGGACGTCCTCGGCGCCGGGGCGGCGCTGCGTGGACTCCAGCATCAGCCCGGTGCCGAACAGCCGCCGCACCACCAGGTCGTGCAGGTCCCGGGCGACGCGGTCGCGGTCCTCGCAGACCGCGAGGCGCTCCCGGCCGCGCCGGGCGTCGGCGAGGACGAGGGCGAGCGCCGGCTGCGAGGCGAACTGCGTGGCGTGCAGCCGTTCGACGGCCGGGTACGGGCGGTCGCCGCGGCGGCGGGGAGGGCGAGGGTACCGATCAGCCGGCCGCCCGCCCGCAGGGGCAGCATCATGTTCGGCCCGAACCGGTGCCGTACGCGCGTCGTCATGCGCGGACCGGCCGCCGAGTCCGCGACGAACACCGGTTCACCGCCAAGGAGCTGCTCCAGGACGGGGCTGCCGGGCGCGATGGCCGCGCCGACGATGCCGTCCGGGTCCTCGGGCGTCGAGGCGGAGGCGGTCACGATCTCCATGCCGCCCTCGGCGGTCGGCTGCAGGATCACGCCCGCACTGGCGCCGGCGATCGGTCCGGTCCGGTCGGCGGTGGATCAGTCGGACGACGTCGGGCTCAGGGACAGTGGCTCGACCCGGCCCTCCAGCATGGTGCCGAGTCCCTGGACCGCGCAGACGTCGGGCCGCTCCGCGATGTGCACCGGCATGCCCGTGGCCTGACGGAGCATCTGGTCGAAACCGGGCAGCAGCGCGCTCCCGCCGACCATCATGATCCCGCGGTCGGCGAGGTCCGCGACCAGGTCCGGCGGGCAGTCCCGGAGCACCTTGCCGATGCCGTCGAGCACGGCCGTGAGCGGCGTCTGGATGGCGTTGCGCACGGTCGCGGTGTCGACGCGCACGCTGCGGGCGAGCCCCGTCGCCACGTCCCGTCCGTGGATTTCGGTGGACGCCGGTCCCTGCGCGGTGAGCCCGTTGCCCGACAGGGCGAGTTGCAGCGGGCGCACGGACTGGCTGGGCAGCACCAGCTCGTGCTGGTGGCGCAGGAGCTGCACGATCGCGTGGTCCACGGCCTCACCGCCGACCGGGATGCGTTCGGCGGTCACGATCGAGCCGAGGGAGAGCACCGCGACCTGCGTGGCGTGCGCCCCGCACACCATGATCATGGTCGCTTCGGGCTGCTCCACGGGCAGCCCGCAGCCGACCGCCGCGGCGATCAGCGTGTCGACGAGTTCCACGCGGCGGGCGCCGAGCCCGACCAGCGTCTCGATCGCCGCCCGCTGGGCCAGCGGATCGGCGTCGTGCGGGGTACAGGCGGCGGCGCGCAGCCGGGGCTTGCGGCGCAGGGCGCGGCGGATCTTGTCACCGAGCAGATGCCGCAGCATGCGCTGGGCCATCTCGATGTCGACGACGGTGCCGCCCGACACGGGCCGGACGACGCGGATGTAGGCGGGGGTGCGGCCGGTCATCTTCTCCGCGAGCTCACCGACCGCGATGAGCGCACCGGTGCGGGTGTTGACCGCGGCGGCGGACGGCTGGTCGACGACGAGCCCGGCACCCTTGACGTACACGCGGGTCCGCGCCGCGCCCAGATCGACGGCGAAGTGGCAGCGGCGCAGCTGCTCCAGACTGGCGGTACTGGCGGTCATGGCAGATCCTCCCGAGAGCGCGGACCGTGCGGGCCGCCCGGTGGCCGGCCTCCTAGGCATCGTGCGCGGAGACCGGGACGGGCGCCCGCCGGAGAGGGCCGGGCGGGGGGCCGCTGAATGGGGGGTGTGCGGGTCAGCGGTTCTCGGCCGCCGTGAGCAGCGGACGCAGGTCCGGTACGAGGAGCGTGTCGCCGTCCGCCGCTCGCAGGGCCCGCCGGACCCGTTCACCGCGCCAGTAGCCGATGAAAGGCAGGCCGATCGCGCGGGCGGCGGCCTGCTCGGCGGGACAGGAACCGATCAGCACGCATTCGCCCGGCGGGGCGTCGAGCCGTTCCAGGGCCCGGTGCAGGACGTCCGGATCGGGCATGAGGCGGGTGAGGTCGGCGTCGCGGCCGTGGACGCCGCCCGGGAGCGCGGCCAGCAGGCTCCGTCGTCGCAGGTAGTCGGCGACCGGGGCGGGGGCCCGGTCGGTCACCACGGCGGTGGGCACCTTGCGCAGGTGCAGTGCCTGGATCAGCCGGTCGGCCAGCGGGGTCGGCTGCGCGGTGCGCGCCGCCCGCGCCTCGTGCCGGTCGAGGCGGCGACGCACGTCGTGGGCGAGCCGGTGCCCGGCGAGCGCCCGGATGAAGTCCAGGCTGCCGGTGTACCCGTCCGAGGCGACCCGGGGCAGTGGTACCCCGGCGAGCGCGTCCTCGGGCGCACGCTCCTCGACGACGAGCCGGGCGAGGTCCAGCAGGACCTCCCGCTCCGCGGCGGGCCGGTACAGCCGGGCCGTCACGTCGTCGAAGCCGAGGAGGACGCAGCGGGCGCCGGCGATCAGGTCCGTGGCGGAGGCCGTGCGGCGCGGCTGCGCACGGGCGGGGCCGGCGGCGCCGGAGGAGAACCACCGGATGAGGTGGCCGGACACCTCCACGCTCCCCGGAAGGATTCCGCGACCGCCCCGGGGTGCCGCCGGGCCTTCGCGGGACAACTCGTTGAACACCGCCTGCGGGTCGGTCTCCCGCCCGGCCACGGCCTCCACCGGATCCGCCACGCGCCACGTCGCCTCGACCCCGGGAAGATCCGTGGCGAGGACGTGCTCGGTCAGGTCGGCCTCGAAGTACCGCCAGGTCGCACGGGACCTGCCGGACGCCGAGCGGACCAGGTCGGACTCCGGCAGGGCGAGCGTCCCGTCGGGCAGCCGCAGGACGACGGCCTGGGACGCGTCGGACGGGAGGGGGACCCACCCCTCGGACGGCATCGGGAAGGGCCCGCGCACCGCTCCAACGGCCGGTACCGCCGCCCTCGGGTCCCCGGCGCCGTCGATCGGGCGGTACCAGCCCGTGTCGTCGTCCAGCGGCCGGAGCACGTCCGGGGCGAAGAGGGGGCCGTCCGGCCCCTCCTCCTCGTACACCTCGTCGTAGTACAGGGAGTCGGAAAGGGCGACGATCGCCTGTGCGCCGGAGGCGTCCAGTGCGGCGCCGACCGACCCGGCGTCGGCGCGGAAGGCCTGCTCCTCGCCGCCGCCCACCGGGAACTCCACCTGCCAGAACTCGGCCCGCAGCCGCAGTCCGCCCACGCGCGCCAACTGTCCGGGCAGCCCCTCCAGGGTCGCCCGGAGCAGGCCGGAGACCTCCGTCCGCGGCTCCAGCAGCACGAGGACGCCCTTCAGGTCGTCCAGGACCTCGTAGGCGTCACCGTCGAGCCCACTGTCCGTCAGCAGATCCGTGACCACGCGGCGCAGGGCGGCGTGTGCCTCGTCGCCCCGGGGGCCGTCGGCGAACGCGTAGCGGGCGCAGTCGCGGTAGTCGGTGTCGAAGCCGGCGTCGTCCTCCTCGGCATCCTCCTCCGAATCCTCCTCGAGTTCCGCCGCGATCTCCGCCAGGATCTCCGCCCGCTCCTGCCGCTCCCGGGCCTCCTCGGGGTCCAGGTCCGGGTCGTAGTAGGGGCCGTCCCCCCACGCGGCGCTCGTGGCGATCACCTCGGCCGTCTCCGCCTCCTCCTCGGTCGGGCCCTCCGTCTCCTCCGGCAGGGGTGTCCACAGGTCGTCCTCCGTGGGGAAGGGGCCCTCCGGAAGCTCGTCCGGCGCGGACACGGTGCCGTTCGTCCCGTCCGTGGCCGACGGCTCCGCGTACGCCTGCCACGGGGCGTCGTCCGCCGGCTCGTCGTGCTCCTCGCGCAGCTCCCGGCCGAGCGCCGCCAGCGCCGGACTCCGCCCCCCGGACAGCTCGTACTCCTCGTACACCGCCAGGGCCTCCTCGCCCCGGCCCTGGCGGCGCAGGGCGATCAGATACAGGCGGCGGAAGTCCTCCCGGTGCGGGTGGGCCGCCACCAGGTCGGCCAGGTCGGTGGACGCCCGGTCGTACTCGCCTAGCGCCAGGTCGAGTTCGGCGCGCTTGGTGCTCAGGGCGAGGCGGAGCCGGACGAGCCGGGTGCGGGCGGTGCGGGCGGCGGGCCCGGGCACGTCCGCGAGGGGCTCGGTGCCGCGCCAGAGCGACAGCGCCTCGGTGACGTGGGCGCGGGCCTCGGCGAGCGAGCCGGCCAGCCGTGCGGCGTCGGCGCGCCGTACGAGTTCGTCGCAGTGCACCACGTCCACGTGGTCGGCGCTGGTGTGCAGCGCGTAGCCGTGGGCGGGCGCCGCCAGTACGCCGGGGCCCAGGACGTCCGCGAGACGCGTCGCCAGCCGGGTCAGCTCGGCCCGCGGGTTGCGCGGCTCGTCGCCGGGGTCCCACAGTCCCCACCGCAGTTCCTCGTGGGTCACCGTGCGGCCGTGCTTGAGCAGCAGCATGGCGAGCAGCGCGCGGACGTCCGGCGGCAGGCCGGGGGAGGCGCCGCCCGGCAGGTCGGCCCGCAGCGGGCCCAGGACGTGGTACCGGCGCGGCTCGTACTCCTGGCGGGCCCGTTCCGACAGCGTCGCACGCGTGAGCATGTCCCGGCCCCGGACCTGGGTCTCCAGCGACGGGAACATGAGCTGGTCGAAGGCGTGCGCGAAGTGGATGCGCAGGGCGTCGGGCAGCCGGTCCAGGCGGCGGGAGTCGATCGGGACGGCCAGGCGCGAGGTCCCCGACGTCAGCAGCAGCAGGATGTCGCACAGGGCCCGCAGGTCATCGGAGCGGCCCGCCGGGCCCGAGGTGCGCCCCGGTTCGAAGAGGCTGAGCCGGACCGTGCCGTCCGGCAGGAGGACGACCCGGGACGCCTCCAGGCCGCCGTGCGTGACGCCCGCCCGGTGCAGGACGGTGAGCGCCTCGGCCAGTTGCGCGCCCACCGACACCGTCAACGGCGGTGGCAGCCGCCGGCCGTCCGACCGGGCGAGGGCGTTCAGGGCGATGCCGTCGAGGTGCTCCATGACGACGTACGGGATGTCGTCCTCGATGCCGCCGTCGAGGACGGTCACCACGTTCGGATGGGCGAGCTCCGTCAGCCGGCGCGCGTCCCGCAGGAACGCCGTGCGCGACGCGGGGTCGGTGTTCGCGTCGTGCAGGCGGATCGTCACCGTCCGGTTGGTCTCGGTGTCCTCGGCCAGCCACATCCTCCCGGTCGGCGCGAGCCGCCGCACCGACCGGTAGCGCGCGCCCAGCGCGGGCGGGAAGGGCGAGGGGGCCGGGGGCCGCTCCCGCGCGGCCAGCTGCCGGGCGCTCTCCTGACTGATCGCCGCGAAGGACTCGTTCCCGTCGGCCCTCTCGGTGCCGTCCCGGGAGGGGATCAGCGCGCGGAACTCGCCGGGCGACCGCCCCGCCCGCTCGTCGATCAGGCCGCCGGTCCGCAGCAGCAGCTCGTGGGTGCGGTTGCGCGCGGTGCGGGGCAGACCGCGCAGCAGGAGCTCGCGTACCCCGGGACGGAACGCGTACGAGCCGGGCGGCCCGGCGACCGTGGTGAGCAGGCCGCTGAGGATGACCTCGGCCAGGTGCTGGGGGAGCGGGTGCGGCTCGACGGCGGCCTGCACCAGTCGCATCACCGGCAGGTCGGGGCGGCCGAGCGCGAGGTGCCCGGCCAGCCGGAAGGCCGGAGGGGAGGCGCTCGCGCGAAAGCGCAGGACCAGCTCCTCGGCGGACAGCCGCGTCACGTCGGTGCGGTCGTCGGCGTCGGCCGGCAACGGACGGTGCAGCGCGGCGGCGGCGCCCGGGTACTCGGTGCCGCCCGGGCTCGCCACCAGTGACGCCCAGTTCGCCAGCCACTCGGGCCCCGGTTCCAGCACGGGCACGTACACGGCCTTCCCGGACGCCCGCGACGCGGTGCCGTCGTACGGCGTGAAGGCGAGCGACGCGCTGGGCGCGGCCCGGTGCGGGGCCGACAGCCGGCCGGGGACCGGCGGCAGGGCGGTGTCCCGCCACAACTGCTCGGGCAGCGGCTGGAGTACGGCCAGCGGCGTCCGGCGGGCCCAGCGGCGCAGCGTGTCGAACCATCGGGTGCCGGCCGGGCCCTCGCGCCACTGCGGGCCCATGCAGTCGCTGATCAGAAGGGTGACGGTACGGCCGTCGGCGGGCGCGTCGGTTCCGTCGCCGCGAACGGTGCCGTCGGGGTCCGCGCGGTGCAGGGTGACCGTGCGGAAGACGCCCGACTGGGCGAGCGTGGCGTGCAGTTCGCGTACGAGGGGCTGCCAGACGGGCATCGTGGGGCCCGCGTCGTGCACCAGGTTCAGCCGCAGCCAGCGTTCCCGCACCGGGCGCAGCACCGGCAGCCACCACTCGGGGCCGGCGCCCAGCCGCGCGATGCGGTCGGCGGTCGCGGCCTCGTCCACCTCGTGCCCCACCGGCGCGTCGGTACGGCGCTTCAGCGGGCGCAGGGAGCGTTGCAGCGCCAGGGTGTGCCGCAGCATCGGCGGGGCGGGCGCGAGCAGGGCGCTGTGCGGCTCGGCCGCCGACGTGCCCGGTGTGGGGGCCGGGGACGGCAGGCGCAGGGGGGTGCGGGGCGCCTGCGGAGCGAGAGGTGGTTCCTGTGGCCGGCCGGGCGGGGGCGGCCGGTCCCGCCGGTGCCTCCGGTCGGGTCCCGGCGCCGCCCGGGGTGCGTGCGGTGCCGGGTCGGCGGGCTCCGCCTCGGGCGCCGGACCCGGCGGGTCCGCCTCCGTCGGTTCCATCCGCCCCGCCAGCCACAGGAGTTCGGCAAGCTCCAGCGGGGTCGGCCGGACGCCCGAGGCCGCCCGGCCGAGGATGTCGGCCAGGTGGGGAAGGGGCTCCGGGGCGCCGGGGCGGTCGGCGGCCATCAGAAGGCGTCGGACTGTGGGGACCGGCCCAGGTACGGCATGAGCCGCTCCGCCAGCTCGTCGAGGGACTCGGCGCCCAGGCCGGAGGAACGGGCCAGGTAGATCGCGTTGAGGAGCTGGTCGGTGGCCAGTTCGCCGCTGCCCACCCGGGACAGGAACCGGTCGATCAGCTGCTGCGCGTACCCGTCGGGCTCGCCCAGGTGGGCGCGGACGATCTCGGTGAGGTGGTCGTCGTCCGGCTGCCGCAGCCGCAGCGAGACACAGCGGCGCAGGAACGCGGGCGGGAACTCGCGCTCGCCGTTGCTGGTCAGGACGACGAAGGGGAAGGCCTTGCAGCGGACCCGGCCGCGCTCGACGGGCACCCGCTGGTCGGTGCCGTCGATCAGCACCTCGGCACGCCCGTCGGGGGTGTCCCGGGAGGCCCGCACGAGTTCGGGGATCTCGTACTGGCCCTCCTCCAGGACGTGCAGCAGGTCGTTCGGCAGGTCGAGGTCGCTCTTGTCGATCTCGTCGATGAGCAGGGCGCGCGGGCGGGCGTAGGGGAGGAGGGCGGTGCCGAGCGGGCCCAGCCGCAGGTGGTTCTCGATGCCCGTCCCGGCCGCCGGGTCGTCGGGACGCTCGGAGGCGTGGCGCGCCGCGTACAGGCGGGAGAGCGGGTCGTACGTGTAGAGGCCGTCGTGCAGGGTGCTGCGGCTGGTGATGTTCCACCTCAGGACCGGGCCGAGCCGCAGTTCACGGGCGACCGCGTAGGCGAGGGACGACTTCCCCGTGCCGGGCGGACCGGTGACCAGCAGCGGGCGCCGCAGGTAGAGGGCGGCGTTGACCAACTGCACCGTGTGCTCGGAGGCCTGGTAGGTCGCGGCACGGTGGACGCGGTCGGGCGAGGTGGCCAGGGCGTCGGCGTCCTCGTCCGGCGGGTCGAGCACGGGGTGGCCGTCGAAGGCCCGCCAGGGCGGAGGCGGGGGCAGCTTGGTGATGCCGTCGTGGGGGGCCGGCGCGCCGGTGTAGACGGGCCACAGGGGCATGGTTCTTCTCTCCGAGCGATCGGTGCGGTGTGGCGGGCGGTTCGGCGGTGGTGGTGAGTGGTGTGGCGGGCGGTTCGGCGGTGGTGGTGAGTGGTGCGGCGGTTCGGCGGTGGTGGCGGGTGGTCGGCGGTGGCGGTGTGGCGGGTGGCTTGGTGTGGTGAGGGTCGGTGTAGTGGTCGGCTCGGCTCGGTGGGCGGCTCGGCTTGGTGGGCGGTTCGGTGCGGCGGTCGGTTCAGCCGACGGGTGAGCGCAGCGGGGCGGCGGGTTCGGCGAAGCAGCGGGGGTCGTCCCACAGCAGCTGGACGTCCCTCGCCCAGTGCTCGTCGGGGTCGTCGGCCGCGTCCGCCGTCTCGCGCAGTTCCCGGACCAGGCGGGGGAGTTCGGACGGCGGCACCCCGGCCACGGACACGGCGAGTTCGTCCAGGAACGCCGTGCCGGAGCAGGGACCGTCGTGCCCGTCGCCGGGGCACCCCCTGCGTGGCCAGAGCAGCACCGGGACGGGGACGTGGAGGCCGACCTCGAAGTGTTCCCGCACCGCCGCGGGCGCGGTGGCGAAACCGGCCAGCTCCGCGTCGTCCCGCAGCCGCTTGCGCAGGCCGGCCGGCCGCTCCCGGGTGCCGCAGTCGACGCGGTGCAGCGTCCCGCCCGGGCTGGCCCCGAGCTTGCGCCACTTCTTGCGCAGCTGGTGGCGGAGCCGTCCGCTGCGGTGGCGGTGGCGGTCGGTGACCACGAGGGGGTAGGCGCAGCCGAGCGGTGTGGGATCGTCCTCGCTGCACGCCCAGTGCGCCACCGGTTCGTTCAGCCACTCGCGCGGCAGTACGAACGTGAGCAGCTCGTCGGCGCCGGGATCGAGCTGGGTGAACGCCTCGTCGATGCGCTCCTGCACGAACGACCGCACCCCGCTCCTGGCCAGCCGGCGCGTGCCCACCGGGCGGCGCTGCCCGTCCCGGTAGGCGGACACCTCGACGGTGACCTGATCGGCGCCGGCGCCGCTGTGGTCGATCTCGACGACGATGGGCGACCACGTCGCGGGGCGCGGCGGCGGTGCGTGCAGGAATTCCTCCAGCCGGTCGGCGAACCGGGCCACGGCGTCCGGCTCCGGCACCTCCCACTGCACGTACGCGGCGGCCTCCCACAGGGAGGCGAACCCCCCTTCCGGGGGCGGCGGGTCGAAGCGGTCCATGGCGGAGACGTACAGCCGGTTCGGGTCGCACGCCGGGCCGGTGCTCTCGGCCCGGCGCACCAGTGCGTACAACCGCCGGCGCGCGTCCGCCCGGTGACCCGGCGTGGGCACCAGTTCGCCGATCTCCGGCCAGTAGCGCGCCATGACCTCGACGGGCAGCATTCTGCCGACGCGTACGTCCTTGCCGCCCGCGACCGCGGTGACCATGCCGACGACCGCGCCGTCGGCCAGCGCCAGCGCCGCTCCGCTGAACCCGGCCGCCAGCGGCTGTCCGTGCGCCGTGAGCGCCTCCAGCTGGACCCACTCGTCCGAGATGAGCGGGCCGGGCTGGGCCCGGTAGGAGGCGAGCATGCCCTCGTCGTACCCCTTGGGGAATCCGTAGGCGACCAACTCGGGCGCGGGCGACGTCTGTTCCGAGCCGGGCCGGGCGAACACGGCCGGTTCGAGCGGCACCTCCCGGTCCAGTTCCAGTACGGCCAGGTCACCGAGGTCGGCGGGGCCGCCCTGCCAGCCGCCGTGCACGGCGACCGTGGCGGACAGTTCGCCCAGCTCCCGGCGGCCCGGGAAGGACACCGTGACCGCCGCGCTCTCGCTCCACCTGACGACATGGGCGCAGGTGAGCAACCGGCGCGCGGAGACGAGGAATCCGGCGCCGACCTCCTTGCCGCACTCGATGCGGGCGTGCCACGCCGTACCGCTCATGACCGGCCGACGGCTTCCGGGCCGTCCGGGCGCGTCGGGGACGGCTCCGGCGACCAGCTGAGCTTCACGACCAGATGGCCTTCCGCCGAGCCCTTCGCGATGACCGCGCCGGCCTCCGCGCTCAGCTTGACCCCGAACTCCAGCTCCACCGAGTCGGGTCTGAGCGTGCCGTCCCGGAAGACCCGCAGCGCGGACTCGGCCGCCGCCCGCACGCCCTCCAGGGAGCCCTCGAAGGTGCGTGCCGCCTGGGCCGGTCCGTCGCCGCGCGAGACCAGCCGCGCGCCGTCCTCGTCCTCGACGCCCTCGACGACCACCCGCGTGCCGTCCTCGGTCCTGAACTCGACCAACCCGTCCATGACGCCGCTCGCTCCCCGTATGCCGTGCCTGTGCGGAAGGTCATTGTGACGGACGGTACTCGGACCTGTCCCGCCCGCCCTCTCCCGCCCAGCGCCGCCCTGGCGGGAACCCGCCAGGGCGCCAATCCGCCACCCTCGGTCAACTCCTTTGCCCCGCAAGCCCCCTGAGACTGCTCCCAGCACTCGTCACAGCACTCTACGACGATACGAAGAGAGGCGTGGATGAGCAGAGGACCAGTCAGACGCGGAGCGTTCCTCCTGTCGGCGGGGCTCGTGACCGCGCTGCTGCCGGCCGGGGCGGCGGCAGCGCAGGAGCCGCCCCCGGACCCGGCGCGCGCCCCGGCCGCCGTAGGCCCGGCCGCCACCCGCACCGTCACCCTCGTCACCGGCGACCGGGTGACCGTCGGCGACCTCGGCGGCGGCCGAAGGACCGTCACGGTCGAGCGGCCCGAGGGCGCCACCGGCGCCGTGCACACCCGTGTTTCAGGCGGCCGGACCACCGTCGTACCGGACGAGGCCCTGCCGTATCTGCGCGACGGCAGCCTCGACGCACGGCTCTTCGACGTCGGTGAGCTGATCGAGCAGGGGCTCGCCGACTCCGAGACGGGCGAACTGCCGCTGATCGTGACCTATGAGAAGGGCGCGCGGGCCGCCGCCCCGCGAGGGTCCGAGCGGACCCGGGCGCTGCCCAGCGTGCGCGGGGCCGCCGTCGAGGCCGACAAGCGGCGTGGATTCTGGCGCGAATTCACCCGTCGCGGCGCCGGGATCGACGGTGTGTGGCTCGACGGACGGGTCACCGCCGCCATGGCCGAGTCCAACGCGCAGATCGGCACCCCCGAGGCCTGGCGGGCAGGGCTGACCGGCAAGGGCGTCACCGTGGCCGTGCTGGACAGCGGCGTGGACGCCGGCCACCCCGACCTGGCCGGCCGGGTCGCCGAGAGCCGCAGCTTCATCGCGGGGGAGGAGGTCGCCGACCGGCACGGCCACGGTACCCACGTCGCCTCCACCGTCGGCGGCAGCGGCGCGGCCTCCGACGGCGAGGAGAAGGGCGTGGCGCCGGGCGCCGACCTCGCGGTCGGAAAGGTCCTCGACGACTCGGGCTCGGGCAGCGAGTCCGAGATCATCGCCGGGATGGAGTGGGCCGCCCGGGACGTGGACGCCGACATCGTCTCCATGAGCCTCGGCTCCACCGAGCCCAGCGACGGCACCGACCCGATGGCGCGGGCCGTCGACACCCTGTCCCGCGAGACCGGTGCGCTGTTCGTCGTCGCCGCCGGCAACACCGGCACCCCGTCCTCCATCGGCTCGCCCGGCGCCGCCGACGCCGCCCTGACGATCGGCGCCGTCGACTCCGCCGACGAGGCGGCGTACTTCACCAGCGCGGGGCCCCGCCACGGCGACAACGCGCTCAAGCCCGACCTGGCCGCCCCCGGCGTCGACATCCTCGCCGCCCGCTCCCGGCTCAGCGGGGGCAGCGGCGACTACACCTCCATGAGCGGTACGTCGATGGCGACACCGCACGTCGCCGGAGTGGCCGCCCTGCTCGCCGAGGAGCACCCCGACTGGACCGGCGCGCAGCTCAAGGACGCGCTGATGTCCACGTCGAAGCGACTGGACGCCTCCGCCTACCGGCTGGGCGCGGGACGGGTCAGCGTGCCGGACGCGATCGGCGCCGCCGTCACCGCCACCGGAAGCGCCGACCTCGGCTTCCACGCCTGGCCGTACGAGGCCGACGAGCCGGTCACCCGCACCCTCACCTACACCAACGCCTCCGACACGGCGGTCGAGTTGCAGCTCGCCGTGCGGGGCGCCCCCGAGGGCGTCGCCACCCTCGCCGACACCGCCCTCACCGTGCCAGCGCACGGCACCGCCTCCACCACCGTCACCGGCGACGGGTCCAGGGCCCCGGCCGGGACGACGAGCGGCCGGATCGTGGCGTCGGGCGCGGACGGCATGCCCGTGGCGCACACGGCGTTCGGGATGGTCAAGGAGGAGGAGCGGTACACGCTCACCGTGCACGTCAAGGACCGGGCCGGTGCCGCCGCCCCGGCCGACCTGGTCGTGCAGCACCTCGCCGAGGGCGTCGACCCCGTCCCCGCGCGCGTCGGTGAGTCCGGCACCCTGAAGCTGCGCCTCGCGCCGGGTACCTACAGCCTGACGTCCTTCCTCGACGTGCGCGGCAGCCACGGCGCCGACTCGCTCGGACTCGGCTTCCTCGCGGCGCCCGAGGTCGTCGTCGACCGGAACCGCGAGATCACCCTGGACGGCACGAAGCTGCGCGAGATCAGCGCCGACGTCGACCAACGCACCGAGACGCGGCAACTGCTCATGGAGTACGACCGCGGCGCGAACGGCTCCGACCTCTTCGGCGCGGTACAGGTGCCCCTGACGTACGACAGCGTCTTCGCGGCGCCCACCGGCAAGGTCACCGAGGGCGGTTTCGAGTACCGGACCGTGTGGCGGCTGGGCAAACCGCTGCTGGAGGTCCAGGGGATCGGTGAGGCCGTCGTGCAGGCGGGCGGCACCCTGATCGAGGGCCGCGGCCGGCTGCCCCTGGCCGACGTCGGGGACGGGCCCTTCCCGGACGGCGTCCGGGGCAAGGCGGCCCTCGCCCGGCTCACCGAGGGCACCGAACCGGCGGACCTCGCACAGGCCGCCCAGGACGCGGGCGTCAAGGCGCTGTTCGTGACCGACGACGCACCCGGACGGCTGACGGCCTGGTGGGGCACGGACGACAACGCCGACCGGCCGCTGCAGATCGCCACGGTGAGTGCCGCCGACGCGCAGCGGCTGCGGGACGCCGGACGGGTCCACATGACGGGGACGCGCGACACGCCCTACACGTACGACCTCTCGGAAGGGCATCGCGGCGGCGTGCCCGACCGGGACCTCACCTACGAGCCCGGGCACCGCGATCTCGCCGTGCTGCGGACCAGGTACCACGCGGCCGAACCGGCGAGCGGCGGCGAGTTCCGGTACTCGATCACCGACACGTTCCCGATCGGCCTCGGCTTCCGGGAGCGGATCGACTACCCGGCCGAGCGCACCGAGTACGTGTCGACCGGGCCCGGCCAGCTGTGGCACGAGTCCGTGACGGCCGCCGACGGCGCGCTGGAGCAGCGGTCCGGAACGGTCCGGTACGAGGGCGGCTCGCGTACGGAGCTGAACTGGTTCAAGCCCGTGTGGCACCCGTACCTCGGCACCGGGCTGGGCTGGGGACAGCAGCGCGCGGGCGCCCGGCTCCGGTTCAACGCCCCCGGCTGGGGCGACTCCGGCCCCGACCACACCGGCTTCGGCGACGTGTGGAGCGAGGGCAGCGGGATGTCGCAGACCACGTCCGTGTACCTGGACGGCGAACTGGTCGGCCAGGGGCCGAGTTCGGCCGCCTACGTGTGGGACGCGCCGGCCGACGAGCACACCTACCGGCTCGTCACCGACACCGCGCTCGACGCCGATCGCTGGCGCCTCGGGACCGAGGGGCACGCGGAGTGGACCTTCCGCTCGGCCGCCACACCCGAGGACCGCTGGACCCACCTCCCCCTGATCAACCTCTCCTTCGACGTCGGCACCGACCTCGCGGGCGAGGTGCGCGGCGGGAAGCGGCTGCGGGCCGGGATCGGCGCCCAGTACGTGGCGGGCGCCCCGGACACCGGGACGATCGGCGGCGGGAAGCTGGAGGTGTCGTACGACGACGGCGGGACCTGGCAGCGGGTGCGGCTGCGCGGTGGTGACGGGGAGGCGTCCTGGTACGGGACGCTGAACGTGCCCCGGGACGCCGAGCACGTCTCGCTGCGGGCCTCGGCGCGCGACGACCGGGGCGGTTCGGTCACCCAGGAGATCATGCGGGCCGTCGCCGTGCGGTGACACGCGGACGGCGCCGCCTCCCTGGGACGGGGAGGCGGCGCCGCCTGGGTTCTCGGACCGTCAGACCAGCCAGCCGACGAAGTGGACGATGCCGGCGAGGATGTCGGTGAGAAGGTTCATGATCGTGCAGCTCCTTGCGCTGTGCGTGTGGGACCTACTTGGGACTCGTGCGTCGACTACGGTCTGCAGCCCGTCGCTCGCACACCGTAAGTATCGTTGGTCTCTGTGGTCACATGCGCTCCCCTGAGCGACGATCACCTGTTCCAGGGAACAACTGATCGCCTGTTCGGATCACGCCGAGTTCCGCCAAGTCCTGCGGCCGAAGCCGCAGGTGACCGGCCGTCGCCTCGGCCTCCTCCGGCGGGCGCTTCAGGATCGCCGCCGCGAGCTCCGGCGCGATGACGGAGAAGTAGCTGTCCGGCGTGGCCCAGGTGCTGCCGGGCGCGGCCAGCGCCAGCGCGCCGCCCGAGCCTCCCTCGCCGATCACCAGGGTGGTGACCGGCGTGCGGACCGAGGCCATCACGACGAACAGGTCGGCGATCGCCGGCCCCACGCCCTGCCGCTCCGCCTCCGCGTCGCCCGCCGCACCAGGGGTGTCGACCAGGGTCAGCACCGGGATGCCGAGCCGGTCCGCGAGGCGGAGCAGCCGGGCCGCGGTGCGGTACCCGGCGGGCCTGGTCGCGGTCCCGGTCTGGGCGGCGTACGCGACCGTCCGCCCCGCGTGCTCACCGAAGCCGCAGAGCATGCCGTCCGGGTCGGTGCCCCCGCAGCGGTCGCCCGAGAGGGCGGCGCGGTGGGTGAAGTAGGCGTCGAGGTAGGCCCGGGCGCGCGGGCGTTCGGGAGCGCGCGCCCGTTGGACCGCGTCCCAGCCGGTGTCCGGCAGGGCGGTGCCGCCCAGCGGCCCGGGCACCGGCGCCGGGGCGCCCGACGGTGCCGTCAGCAGCCGCAGCCACCGCCCCAGCGTCCCGCGCAGCTCCCCGGCCGGCACGACGGCGTCCGCGCTGCCCGCCGCCACCTGCGCCTCGGCCGTGTACGCCGCCGGGTCGGCGTCCGGCGGCCGGACCCGGGACCCGGCGAAACCCACCTGGGCGCCGGGCAGCGCGAGGACCACGTCGGCGCCCGCGCCCAGCGTCGCCCAGCCGCCCCCGGTGGCCGGGTCCCGCACCACGGCGATCTGCGGCAGCCCGGCCCGGCGGGTGAGCGCCGACTGCCGTGCCACCCGCTGGAGCTGGGTCAGCGCGAGCATCCCCTCCTGCATCCGGCTGCCGCCGGTGGCCACCAGCGGCACCACCGGCAACCGGTGCTCGCGGGCGTACGAGTACGCCGCCTCCAGCCGGTCACCGGTGGCACGGCCCAGTGAGCCGCCGAGGAAGCCGAACTCGAAGGCGAGGAGCACCGCGCGGGTGCCCTCGACGTGCCCGGTCCCGCAGACGACGGATTCCTCCTCGCCGCTGCGCTCGGCGGCGCGGACGCGGGAGGCGTCGTAGCCGTGCCAGCCGAGGGGGCCGTCGGGCCGCGACTCGCCGGCCGGGTGGGGGAGTTCGGCGAAGTCGTCGGTGAGGAGCGCGAGGAACTCGCGCGCGGACGGCCGCTCAGCCATGCGTCAGCGCCCGCTTCATGATCTTCCCCATGTCGTTGCGGGGGAGTGAGTCGAGGTGCCGCAGGACCCGGGGTCGCTTGTGCGGGGCCAGCCGGCCCGCGACATGGTCGGCCAGCGTGGCGAGGGTGGGTGGCGACCCGGGGTCGGCCGGCACGATCCACGCCACGATCCGCTCGCCGAGATCCGGGTCGGGCTCCCCGGTGACGGCCGCCTCGCGCACCCCCGGGTGTTCGAGGAGCGCGTTCTCGATCTCACCGGCCCCGATCTTGTACCCGCCGCTCTTGATCAGGTCGGTGGCCTTGCGGCCGACGATGCGGACGTTGCCGTCCGGGTCGCGCACCGCCATGTCGCCGGTGCGGAAGAAGCCGTCGGGGGTGAAGGCGGCGGCGGTGGCGTCGGGGCGGTTGAGGTACTCGGTGAACAGGTTCGGGCCGCGCACCTGGATCTCGCCGACGCTCTCCCCGTCCAGCTCCGTGATCGGCGTGCCGTCCTCCTCCACGAGCCGCAGCTCGACGCCCGGCAGCGGCACGCCCACGGTCCCGGCGCGCGGCTCGCCCACCGCCCGCACGCCGGGCCGGGGGTCCGGGGGCGTCCACCGGGAGGAGCACAGCATCAGCGTCTCCGTCATGCCGTACCGCTCGACGACCCGCCGTCCGGTCGCGGCGGCGATGCGCTCGTGGTCGTGCACGGGCAGCGCGGCCGACCCCGACACCAGCAGCCGGGCCCCGGAAAGGGCCTTCGCCAGCTCCGGGTCGCCGGGCAGGGACTCGGCGATCCGGTGGTACATCGTCGGCACCCCGAACAGCATGGTCGCGCCGTCGTTCAGCTCCCGCGCCGCGCCCTCGGTGGAGAACCTGCCCAGGTGCCGCACGGATCCGCCGCGCCGCAGCGGCCCGAGGATGCCCAGTACGAGGCCGTGCACGTGGAACAGCGGCAGCCCATGGACCAGCACGTCGTCGCCGGTCCACCCCCATGCGTCGGCGAGCGCGTCCAGGGTCGTGGCGATCGCCCGGCGGGGGATGACGGCGCCCTTGGGCGGGCCGGTGGTGCCGGAGGTGTAGACGACGAGGGCGGGGTCGCCGTCGTCGGTGTGGTGGTGATCCTCGGGGACGGGGACGGGGACGGGGGCGGTGGCGTGCACGTCGACGTCCACACGCTCGAGGGCGCCCAGAGCGGGCGGGAGGCCGCTTCCCGGGGGCGCGAGGACGAGCGACGGCTCGCTGTCGGCGAGGATGTGCGCGAGTTCCTTGTCGCCGGACTTCGGGTTGAGCGGTACGGCGGGGACGCCGGCCAGCAGCGCCGCCACCACGGCGACGGCGGTCTCCATCTCCGGTGTCGCCCAGACGGCGACCCGTCCGGCCCCCCGGATCCGGCCGGCCGTGCCGCCGGCCGCGGCGGCCAGTCGGGCGTAGGTCAGGGAGCGCTCGCCGAAGCGCACGGCGGTCCGGTCGGCCGGTGCGCCGGTCGCGGCCGGGGAGAGGGCGGGGAAGAGAGAGGACACGCGTCGTACTCCTTGGCTGTTGTCGGCGGTTACCGATTCTTCGACGTGGGCCTACCCGAAGCCGGGCACGACCAGCACCAGCCACGCCAGCGCGGGCACGGCGGCCACCACGACTCCTCCGTAGATCATCAGCTGCCGGAAGAAACGCTCACGGTCGACGTCCGGCGCCGCGGCCAGCACCAGTGCGCCGTTGGTGGAGAACGGGCTGACGTCCACCACCGTCGCCGAGACCGCGAGCGCCGCCACCATGCCGACGGCCCCGATCTCCCCCTGTGCGAGGAACGGCACCGCCAGCGGGATCAGCGCGCCCATGATCCCCACGGAGGAGGCGAAGGCCGACACGATCGCGCCGATGTAGCAGAGCAGCACCGCGGCCAGCAGCGGGACGCCGATGCCGCCGACGCCCTCGCCGGCCCAGGTGATGGTGCCCATCTCCTCGAGCACGCCGACGTAGGTGAGGACACCGCAGATCAGCAGGACCGTGGACCAGGCGATCTCACCGACCGCGCGGCGGCTGTCGTCCGGCCAGGCGGTACTCAGCACCACGGCGAGGGTGACCGCGGTCAGACCCGCGTCCAGGTCGAAGCCGAGTACGGCGACGACGAGGGTGACCAGGGCGGTGAGGGTGGCGATCCGCGCGGGGGTCAGGCGCAGGCCGCCGGTGCCGGTGCCGGTGCCGTCGGCGGCCTGGCCGGGTCGGACGGCGACCGCGGCGGGGGCGGTGCCGCCGGACCCGGCTTCGGCCTCGGACCCGGCTGCGGGGACGGCCTTGGACCCGGCCCCGGTGCCGGTGCCGGGGGCGGTGGGCTCCGTGCCCTTGCCCGTCGCGCCGTCGTCCTCCGGTGCCACCGCGCCCCGCGCCCACAGCTTCCGCCCGCCGAACAGCGCGAACAGCACGCTCGCGATGACGAGGTTGGCGATCAGCGAGGCGAGGAAGAGGGTGACCTCGCTGCCCGGGAGTCCCTCGCGCTCGACGATGCCGTTGACGATCGAGCCGTAGATGCTGATCGGCGAGAAACCGCCGGCCTGCGCGCCGTGCACCACCATCGTGCCCATCAGCAGCGGGCTGATCGCGTACCGGGTGGCGAAGCTCAGCGCGACCGGCGCGACGATCGCGACGGCGGCCGGGCTGACCGCGCCGATCGCCGTGAGCGCGCCGGTGAGCGCGAACATCACCCACGGAATCAGCGCGACCCGCCCCCGCACCAGCCGGACGGCCGCGTGCACCAGCCAGTCGGTGGTGCCGTTGGCGCGGGCGATCGCGAACAGGTAGGTGACGCCGACGAGGACGACGAAGAGGTCGCCGGGGAAGCCGGCGAAGATGCCGTCCGCGTCGAGGTCCGCGACGAGCGTGCCCACCCCGAAGGCGGCGGCGAAGGCGAGCGCGCCCATGTTGACGGAACGGGTGGTGGCGATGACGAACACCACGACGAGGACGAGGATCGAGATGAGTTCGGGGGACATGCGGGGGCTCCCGAGGGCTGACCTGATTGGCAGAGTGGCTGAGCCACTTGAGCGGTGCGACTGGTCGGTCAGCGTGGGCCCGCTCCGGGCCGGCGTCAAGGGGTCGCGCACGAATTGGCTCAGCCACTGGACCACCGTCCGCCGGTGCTACGCTCCCCGCGAGAGGGGGATCTCGTGACCGACGCCCTGCGCCCCATGACCAAGCGGCGCCTGTACGAACAGGTGCTGGAGCGGCTGCGCCAGTACGTCACCGACGGCGGCCTGCGCGCCGGCGACCGGCTTCCGCCCGAACGGGACCTCGCCCAGCGGCTCGGGGTCAGCCGGGCCTCGGTGAAGCAGGCGATCGTGGTCCTGGAGGTCCAGGGCCTGGTGGAGGCGCGGCACGGCGGCGGGACCTACCTGGTCCGCGACAGCCTCGACGTCGAGCCGGTCGAGGAGATGGTCGAACGCCGGCGACGGCTCCCGGACGTCCTGGAGGCCCGCGAGGCGCTGGAGACGAAGCTCGCCGAACTGGCCGCCGAGCGCCGCACGGACGACGACCTGGCCGCGATGCGGTCCGCGCTGGCCGTGATGGCCGAGGAGATCGAGCGGGGCGGGCACGGGGCCGAGGGCGACCGGCTGTTCCACGCGGCGGTGACGGCGGCGGCGCACAGCAGCCTGCTCGCGGAGTTCATGCGCTCCATCGCCCACCAGATCGCCGAGAGCCGCACCGAGTCCCTGCGCCAGCCCGGCCGGCCCGGCCGCTCCCTGGCCCAGCACCAGGCCATCCTCGACGCCGTCGACGCCCGGCAGCCCCGGCAGGCCGCCACGGCGATGCGCCGCCACGTCCGCACGGTCGCCAAGGTCCGGTTGCTGGACTGGGACCCCGAAGAGGAGAGACAGTCATGACCGCCACGTCCGCCACGTCCACCGTGCCCCGGATAGCGCTCGTCACCTGCCGTCCCGGGCCCCACGTCAGCGAGGACCGCGATCTGCCGGTGCTCGTGCGGGCGCTGGAGGCGGCGGGGGCGCGGGCGTCCGCCGAGGCGTGGGACGACGACGCCGTCGACTGGGGGGCCTTCGACCTCGCCGTGATCCGTTCCACCTGGGACTACAGCTGGCGTGCCGGCGAGTTCACGGCGTGGGCCGAGAAGTGCGGCGAGCTCACGCGGCTCGCGAACCCGGCCGGTGTCGTGCGCTGGAACACCGACAAGCGTTACCTGGGCGACCTCGCGGCGGCCGGCGTGCCCACCGTCCCCACCCGGTACACAGCCCCCGGTGAGCAGCCGGACCTGCCCGGCGACCACGAGTACGTCGTCAAGCCCACCTCCGGCGCCGGGGCCCGCTTCGCCGCCCGCTACACCCCCGACGAGCACGCCACCGCCGTACGGCAGGTGGAGCGGATGCACGCCGAGGGCTTCACGGCGATGGTGCAGCCGTACGTGCGCGGCATCGACACCGCCGGCGAACGGGCGCTGCAGTTCTTCGGCGGGCGCCCGCTGCACGCCAGTCGCAAGGGCGCCGTCCTCACCCCGGGGACGCCGTACGACGAGCGGAAGGTGGCGCACCCCGGCCTGGAGCCCTGGACCCCGACCGCGGCCGAACTGGCCGTCGCCGAACGCGCCCTGGCCGCGGTACCGGGCGCCCCCGAGCTGCTGTACGCCCGCGTCGACCTGGTGGACGGGGATGACGGCCGGCCGCGGGTGATGGAGCTGGAGCTCGTCGAGCCGAACCTGTTCCTGTGGCTGCACGAGCGGTCGCTGCCGCGGGTGGTGGAGGCGGTGCTCGGCGCGGCCGGGGGGTGACGTCCGGATCAGGCCGGCTCCAGGCAACGGTGCCTCGCGGCCGGCCCGGCGCCGCGCCCCCGGCAAGATCCGTTCGACACCCCTAGCGGTCGCCGACCGCCGTCCGCTGGAGCAGTCCCCAGGTGAACTCCGCGACGACCTCGCGGTGTCGTCCCCGCGCGTCCGGGGCAGTGAAGGCGAGCCCCCACCGGGTCGGGGCCGAACCCTGGAGCGGGCGGGCGGGCGCGAAGGCGCGGGCCGCCTCGTCGACCGTGCAGGACCAGGGCGTGAGGTCGTCCACGGTGCGCAGCCGCGGTCCCTCGGCGCCGGGCGCGCGGACCAGCCACTCGTTCCACACGACGCCCTTGTCGGCCACGAGGACCTCGAAGCGCAGGTCCGGCCAGAGCGGGAGCGCCCACTGCCGGGCCTCGCACTCCAGGTCGCCGATCCGGCGGGGTGCGGCCGACTCGGGCTCACCCAGGACCGAGCGGTACCGGGAGGCCGCCGAGCGGGAGCGCGGGGAGCGGAGCATCGCCTGCCAGCGCCTGTTGGCCTCCCGCATCTCGGCGAGCGAGGCGCCCAGCTCGCGGCGGGCGTCCTCCACCGGTCCGGGGTTGTGGTCGGCCATGCGGCGCAGCAGGACGAGCTGGAAGTCGCGCGGGGTGAACGGGTCGGCGGGCTGCTTTCCGGTGGCCATGGAGACCATCGTGGCCCATGGGAGGTGCGATCGCGCAGGTGCAGCCCCATTGCCCCGGCAAACGCGATATGAGTAGCCTGTGTTCGCAATCCCGATCGCCTGTTGAAATCTCGAACAACTTAGGGAGGGGGCGGGACATGGGACGCCTCGTACCAGCCGTGACCCGGGCTCTCGACATACTGGAGCTCTTCCTCGACGGGGACGGCACGCTCTCCGCCCCCGACATCGTGCGCCGGCTCCAGCTGCCGCGCACCACCGTGCACGAGCTGGTCACCACGCTCGCCGCCCGCAAGTACATCGTCCCCGTGGCCGGGCAGCCCGGACGGTACCGCCTGGGCGTGCGTCCCTACCAGCTCGGCGCCCGCTACGCCGAGTACCTCGACCTCGCCGCCGAGGGCCAGCAGGTCGCCCGGACCGTCGCCGAGACCTGCGACGAGACCGTGCACGTGGCGATCCTGGAGGACACCGACGTCATCTACATCGCCAAGGTCGACTCCACGCACGCGGTGCGCATGGTGTCCGCGGCCGGCCGCCGGCTGCCCGCCCACTGCACCTCCGTCGGCAAGATGCTGCTGGCCTCCCTCCCCGAGCCGGAGGTCGCCGCCCGCTTCCCCGACGGCGCCGAGCTGACCGCGATGACTCCGAACAGCATCACCGACCCGGCCGCGCTGCGCGAGGCCCTGGACCGGATCCGGGAGCGCGGCATCGCGGTGGAGAGCCGCGAGTCCAACCCCGACGTCTCCTGCGTGGCCGCCCCGGTCCGCGACCGCACCGGCCGGGTCGTCGCCGCGCTGTCGATCTCCGTGCCCATGATCCGCTGGAGCGAGGAGCGCCTCGCCGAGCTGGAGCAGCTCGCCGTCAAGGGCGCCGCCGACCTCTCCGAGCGCCTCGGCCACCGGAGCGCGGAATGACGGAGCACCGTATGAACGAGCACAGTACGAACGAGCACCGTACGAACGAGCACCGTACGAACGAGCGCGGTACGACGAAGCGCGGTACGACGACGACCGGCGCGGCGCACGCGTCGACCGGCGCGGCGTACGAGGTGGCCGTGCGGGCGGAGGCGACGCTCGGCGAGGGGCCCACCTGGGACCCGGCGACGGACCGCCTCCTGTGGATCGACATCCTCGGTTCCCGCGTCCACACCTACGACCCGGCCACCGGCCGGCGCACGGTCCGCCGCACCGACCAGCACGTGGGCGCCGTCAAGCCCCGCGCGGGCGGTGGCCTCGTCCTCAACCTGCGGGACGGGATCGGTCTGCTCGACCCCGACGACACCTTCCGCTGGCTGCACCGGGAGGTCGTCCCCGGCCGCCGCGCCAACGACGCCGCCGTCGCCCCCGACGGCACACTGTGGGCCGGCACCATGCGCTACGACGAGGCACCCGGCGGCGGCACCCTGTCCCGGGTCGGCGGGGACGGCACGGTCACGCCGGTACTGGACGACGTGGCGGTGAGCAACGGCACCGGCTGGAGCCCCGACGGCCGGCTGATGTACTACGTCGACTCGCCGACCCGCCGTATCGACGTCTTCGACGTCCCCGGCGCGGACGGCCGGATCACGGGCCGCCGCACCCTGGCCGCCATCGAGGACGGCGCCGGTTTCCCCGACGGCCTCTGCGTCGACGCCGAGGGCTGTGTGTGGGTCGCCCTGTGGGACGGCGGCGCGGTACGCCGCTACACCCCGTCCGGTGACCTGGACCGGGTCATCCCCCTCCCCGTCCCCCGGGTCACGGCCTGCGCCTTCGGCGGCCCCGGCCTGACCGACCTGTACGTCACCACGGCCCGGGTGGGGCTGACGGCCCCGCACCCGCTGGCCGGCTCGGTACTGGTGGTGCCGGGCGCGGGGCGGGGGTTGGCCCAGCCGGCGTTCGCGGGATGAGCGCGGGGCGGACGCGCGGGTGCGTCCGCCCGTTCCCTCACACTCCCGTGCGGTCCAGCCGACGCAGCACCTCCCGTTCGGGCTGGGTCAGCGGCGGTCCGGTCAACGGGGCGAGCGGTGAGCCGGTGAGGGCGGCCAGGACCGCGCCGGGGTGGAACATGCGGGTCGGGGGTGTGCGCATGCTGGTGACGTCCCAGATCGCCGAGGCGGCGGCGTAGGAGCCGGTGGCCGCCCTCGTCATGCGCCGCGTGTACGCCGTCACGACGCGGTCGGCGGCGCCCGGCCGTCCGCCGCGCACCCCCGGATAGAGGACGTCCTGGCCGACGGCCATGGACCACGCCGGGTCCGCCGAGCGCGCCGCCCCCCGCAGCACCCGCCGGGCGAGACCGGGCGCGCCGGGACCGCCGGCCCGCTCCAGCTCCCGGCCGAGGATCCGCGCGCCGAACGCGGCCACCGACATGCCGTGTCCGTACGCCGGGTTGAAGGTGGCCAGCGCGTCTCCGAGGACGACGAGACCGTCGGGCCACCGGGCGGACTTCTCCAGGTACCGCCGCACATTGCTGGTCGACCGGCTCAGGTGCACGTCGGTGAGCGGCTGGGCGCCGGAGATCAGCCGCCCCACGATCGGGTCCGGCAGTTCGAGCGTGTACCGCAGGAAACCCTCCGGGTCCGCCGGCGGCTCACCGCCCCGCGTACCGCCGCAGCTGACCATCCACCGGTCGTCCTCGATCGGCAGGACCATCGCGCTGCGCCCCGGCCGGGACACGTACGGGTCGGACTGCACGATCGTCAGCGGGAACCGCTCCGCGCCCTCCGGGACCCGGTATACGCGCGTCGCGTTGACCAGTCCGGAGTCCACGGTGCGCTCCCGGACACCGGCAAGACCGAGCCCGCCGAGCCAGTTGACTATCCGGGTACCGCGCCCGCTCGCGTCGACGACGAAGTCCGCTTCGAGCTCGGTGTCCCCGCCGGCGGCCGCGACGCGCACCCCCCGCACCCGGTCGGCGGAACCCGTCAGCCCCACCACGGCCGCCTTGCGGACCTCCACCGGGCAGTGCTCCAGCACCGCCGCCCGCACCGTCCAGTCCAGCAGGGCCCGGCTGCACGTGAGCATGACCGGCCCCGCACGCCGCCACCGCCGCAGCCAGCCCTCGGGCGTGCGGGCCAGCATGCCCGAGCTGAGGGATATCTCGTGGGCGCCGGCGGCGAGCAGCCGTTTGCGCAGGCTCACGCCCGGCACGAGCTCCTCCATCGCGGTCAGCCCTCCGGCCATGAGCAGATGCGCGTGCCGCCCCTGCGGCAGCCCCCGGCGGTGCTCCGGCCCCTCGGGCAGCTCGTCGCGGTCCAGCACGATCACCTCGTCCACGCCCGCGCCGGACAGCACGGACGCGGCCAGCATCCCGGCCAGGCCGGCACCGATGACGACAGCTCTACGCGACATGGGGCTCCTCGGGTTCAGCCATTGATCCGGTCATGGAGGACGGCACCGCACCGCCGGACGCGGCGGGCGGGCGGTCGAGTGTCTGCGCCAGCTCCACCAGCCCGCTCGAGCCGGAGACTTCGGTGGCGTGCAGACGGTAGGTGCCGGCGGTCTCGGGCGGTTCCTCGCCGGCGGCGGCCCGGCGCGCGGCGTCGGCGAGCATGGCCGCCTCCGCCGCCAGCCGGGCCTCGTGGGGGGAGCGGCCCGCGTGCAGGGCGGTGTCCCGCACCCGCTCACGGACCCGGTGGTCGAAGTACGGCGCGAGGGCGAGCAGGGCGTCGTGGATGGACACCTCGCGCCACTGGAGCCGGGCCTGGGGGAGCTGCCACCACGAGGACGGGGGCTTGGGGGCGGTGGACACCGACCGCACCAGCGACCACAGCGGATCCAGCCGCCGGTAGTCGCCCAGCCCCCGCCAGTGGGCGACCACGGGCGGCAGCAGCCTGGGCAGTACGAACCCGGCCGAGCACAGCAGGGCGGCCAGCGAGGCCATCGGCGGGGCCACGGTGGTGGACAGGAAGTCGAGGTCGTGACCCGACCAGCGCGCGACCACCGCCGTGTACTTGGTCAGCTGGAACCCCACCACGTCCAGCAGCGCCCCCAGCAGGATCAGCCGCAGCCCGGCCCGCAGCAGCCCGCCCACCTCCCGGCCCCACTTGACGCAGACGGCGCACATCACCAGCATCGCCGCGCTGTGCCCGAGCAGGTACAGCAGGATCATCTCCCGCATGAACGGGGTGCCGGCGTAGTACGTGTCGAGGTCGGTCAGCCGCTCGGTGTCCGCGTCCGCGAGCGCGAACAGCACGACGATGGCGACCACCAGCAGACCGTAGGCGGCCATGCTGCGCAGCACCATGCGCCGCACCCGCTCGCGGGAGCCGCCCCGCCAGTTGATCAGCAGCACGAGCACGGCGCAGCTGTACGCCGAGAGCATGCCGTAGGTCAGCGGGGCTCCGAAGTTGGGGACGCCGGTCAGCTCGTTGACGGTGGCGAGGGTGGCCGGGGCGGCGCAGACGAAGACCAGGGCGCCGAGGACGATCGCCGCGCAGGTGGACAGGGTCAGCGGGTTTCGCATGGCCGTGCGCGGGCGGCGGAACAGCAGGACGGAGGTCATCCCGAACACGACGGCCGCCAGGTAGACGACGAGGCTCATACCGGCGCACTCCTCTCGCGCGGGGCCCGGTTCACGCGGTGCCCGCCGTGGTCGTACCCGCCGCGGCCGTACCGCTCGGCACGGCGGCCGGCGGCAGCGGCGCGGTGCCGGCCAGCGCGTCGGCGATCCGGCCGAGGGCGGCCGGGCCCGGCACCCGGCCGGGCAGCGGACCGCTGCCGCCGGACGGCGCGGCCTCCCCCTCCGGTTCCGTCTCGTGCGGAAGCGCGGCGACGATCACCGTCGCCCAGGCGGCGGCCTCGGCCCGCTCCGGATCGCCCGCCGCCGCCAGCGCGGCGGAGCGGGTCCGGTCGTACAGGTCCCGGTCGAAGTACGCGTCCAGGTGGCTCAGCGCGTTGTGGATGCTGGTCTGACGCCACATCAGCCGGGTGGTGGGGGAGGCGAACCGGGGCCGGGGCAGCCGCAGCGCCCGGCGGGTGAGCACCTCGTCCAGCGCCCGCTCCAGGGGCTCGAGCCGGGTGTACGTACGCCGGGCCCGCCGCCACTCGGCCACCCGGGGCGTCGCCAGCGGGACCAGCACCCCGACGACCATCAGCAGGGCACCCAGCCCGGCCGCGGCCGGGGAGAAGGCGGTGCCGAGCGCCGACCAGTCGCGTCCGGCCCAACTGGCCCCCACCGCGACCAGCTTGGCCACGCTGTATCCGGCGCCGCACAGCGAGCCGACGCCGAGCAGCGTCAGACCGGCCCGCAGCCCGCCCCGCACCCGGCGCGCCCAGCGCAGCGACGACACCGTGATGACGGTCACCGCGACGAGGTGCGCGACCAGGTACAGCACGATCATGTGGCCGATGAACGGGGTCGTCGCGTAGTAGGTGTCCAGGTCGGTGCGGCGCTCCACGGGCGCTTCACCGAGGGCGAAGGTCACCGCGATGCCGAGGACGACGGCGGAGTAGGCGAGTGTCCAGCGGCGGACCGTGCGCTGCACCCGGGGCCCGCCGCGCCAGTGGACGACGAGGACCTGGGAGGCGGCGCAGTACCCGGTGATCGCCGCGTAGGTGAGGGGCGCCGCGAGGTTGGGCACACCGCTGAGCCGGTTGACGGCGCCGACGGTGGGCGGCGCGCCGAGCAGGAAGCAGAGCCCGGCCAGGCCCAGCACCGCGCAGATGGCGCGCAGGTACGGATCGCGTCGGTGGCGCAGCAGATCGGGGGCCTTCACCACCAGGCCCAGCCACAGCGCCCCGCAGCTGACGTAGTTGATCAGGCCGTTCATCTCGTCGTCCCGCGGTAGTTGAGCGCGGCTCCGATGCGTCCGGCGAGGTCCTGGGGATCGTCGGGATCGCCGCCCTCCGCGGCGAACACCGAGTCGGTGGAGGCCTCCAGCCAGGTGCGCAGCCGACCGCCCATCAGCATGCCGAAGCGGTCCGCCTCCTGCTCCTCGGCCAGGGAGAAGTCGGTGCGCGCGGCGACCGGCCGGGACCGTTCACCGGCGGCGGCCGGGCCGGCGTCCGCCTGCCGGCGGCTCATGTGCCACACCTCGTGGCAGAGGATCACGATCTGGTGCCACACGGCGGCGCGCTCGTCCACCACCACGTCGTCGTGGCTCTCCCGCTCCAGCCACAGCCCGCTCGCGGTGTGCGGCGGGAACGCCGCACGGTGGACGACCACCTCGCGTCCCCGCCATGCGCTGACGGAGGCGACGAGCGCGTCGAACAGGACCTCCGGATCCGCCGGGACCGGGACCCGGATGGGGTCGATGAGGGCGTCAGCGAGACGACGCATCTCCTTCCTGGTACGCACCGCTGTCTCCCTGTTTTCCTGGGTGTCGCTCGGTCACCTGTGCAATATGCCAAGACGGATGCCGTCCGGGCCAGTTCCGCGTGCGGGAAGGTCACTCGGTGACCGCCACGGTGTCCTCGGGTGCCGCGGCGCGGGCGCGGACCTCCCGGATCGCGTCGGGGTGGCGCAGGGCGCGCGAGACGGCCCCGATCTCGCGGAGCAGGTCCGTGGTGTCGGGGTCGCGGCTGCCGTCGCCGCCGTCCGCGCGGGGCCCGGCGTCGACCGCGTCGAGGATCACCACCGCGCCGGCGAGCGCCTTCGCCCGCTCCGCGGTGAAGCCCAGGCCGAGGGCGGCGGCGTAGGACCGCTCGCCCAGCCGTTCGTCGGTGTGCCGGGCCAGCGGCAGCAGGACGTCGCGGATGAAGGTCTCGCGGCGGGTCAGGCGCAGTTCGGGGCTGGCGCGCAGGACGAACGGCACCCCGGAGCCGTTGACGGTCCGCATCAGCCGGTACAGCGGCCGCAGCCGGCGGTGGGCGAGGCGGATCCGCCGGCGCTCGTGCAGGTACTGCCCGGCGTGCGGCAGGATGAAGCCGACCGCGATCGACACCGCGGACAGACAGGCCAGGGCCGGGGCCACGTCCAGGCTCAGCCAGTCCAGGTCGTGGCCGGTCCAGCGGGCCGTGACGGCGGTCAGCTTGGCCGCGTCGAAGGCCAGGTTGAGCGCGTAGCCGATGCCCAGGAACCTCAGTCCCCAGCGCAGCCAGGCGTCGAACCCGCCGGTGCGGATCCAGTTCCAGATGAGCTTCGAGGTGATGAGCACGGCCGTGGTGTGCGCGACGAGGTAGAGCAGGATCTCCTCGCGCATGAACGGCGTGTTGGCGTAGTACGTGTCCAGGTCCCGGGTGCGCTCCACGGGCACGTCCGCGAGGGCGAACAGCACCCACAGGGCGACGATCACACTCCCGTACGCGCAGACGACCCAGCGGGTGGCCCGGCGGGTCGGGGCGGAGCGCTCGGACAGGCCGTCGCGCCAGGCGATGATCAGCACGAGGCAGGAGCCGCAGAACGCGGTGAGCAGGGAGTACACCCAGGGTGCCGAGATGTTGGGCACGCCGGTGACGCGGTTGACCCAGACGATGGTCGAGGGTGCTACGAACACGAACACCGCGCAGGCGAGCAGCAGCAGGCCGCCGACCGCGCGCAGCAACGGGTCCTTCCAGAGCCGGATGATCGTCGGCAGTTTGATCGCCAGGGCGGCGGCCAGCACGGCGGCCGGGATCCACCAGAAGGACGTGTAGAACTCGCTGAGGAACGAGGCCGGACCCATGGCCGCGTCCGCGGACTCCATCTTCCTCCTCCACCCCCGTTCGCACCCACCGCCGCGTTGACCGCCGTACTCAAGGCCGTTCGAGCCTACGCGGATGGAAGTGTCCGCGTCATGCGATGCGGGCGCGCGGAAAGTCCTGCCCCGAGATCTTGTCCGAACCATTGACGTGCAGGCATCCCCCACCTACGGTCCCGTTCGAAGTTACGAGCGCTATCCGATATATCGAACGTTCTGAGTTCGGTTTCGAGCAAACCATGAGCAGATAGGGCAGGGCATGGGACGACCTGGCCTGGATCGCAGGCACTTTCTGGCCGCGGCGGGCGGCCTGACGGTCGCGGGCAGCTTCGGCTTCGCGGCCCTGGGCACGGGCGCCGACGCGCTCGCCTCCGGAGCGGCCACCCGCGTCAGCTACTGGAACCTCTTCAGCGGCGGCGACGGCTACAACATGATCGCGATGCTGGACTCCTTCCGTAAGGAGAACCCGGGCATCGACGTGAAGGACTCCACCCTCCAGTGGGGCAGCCCCTTCTACACCAAGCTCGCCATGGCGGCCGCCGGCAACCGCGCGCCGGACCTCGGCGTCATGCACCTGGGCCGCGTCACCGGCTTCTCGCCCGGCCGCCTCCTGGACCCCTGGGACGTCGGCCTGCTCGCCAAGTACGGCGTCAGGGAGGCGGACTTCAACCCCGAGCTGTGGAAGCGCGCCGTCATCGACGGCAAGCTCTACGCCCTCCCGCTCGACATCCACGTCCAGCTCTGCTTCTACCGCAAGGACGTGCTGAAGAAGGCGGGCCTGCTCGGCGCCGACGGGCGGATGGTGTCCGTGACGTCGACCGAGGAGTGGTTCGACGTGCTCAAGGAGGCCAGGAAGGCCACCAAGAAGGGCCTTCAGACCATCGGCTTCTGGCACAACGACCAGAACTTCCAGTGGTGGGACTTCGTCGCCTTCTACACCCAGCTCGGCGGCACCTGGTTCAACGACGACAAGACCGAGGTCACCTTCGACACCGACAAGGCCGGCCAGGTCCTGGAGTTCCTGCGCCGGCACGTCGCCGACGGCTACGCCGACCCCGGCTTCGGAGGCGGCGCGGGCGCCGAGCAGTTCGTCAACGGCGCCCCCTTCGCCTGGGAGGGCAACTGGTCGGTGCCGGTCTTCTCCGGCGCGAAGGTCGACTACGGCGCGGCCCCGCTGCCGCCCGTCTTCGGCAAGCAGGCCACCCACGCCGAGTCGCACTCCTTCGTACTCCCGCACCAGGCCGGCCGCGGCGGCGCCACCAACGAGGCCGCGCACCGACTGGCCGCCTACGTCGTCAAGCACGCCCGGCAGTGGGCGGCCGGCGGACACATCCCCGCCTACACGCCGACCCTGTCCACGGCCGCGTACAAGGAGCTGAACCCGCAGAGCGAGTACGCCGGCGCGATGGACCACCAGGCCACCGAGCCCAAGGTGTGGTTCGCCGGCTCCACCGGCATCCTCGCCCAGCGCGTCGGCCCGATCGTCGTCTCCTCGACGATGGGCTCGTCGAAACCCGAGGCGGCCGCCCGCCGGATGAAGGGCGCGCTCACCGACCTGCTCGGCACGAAGAACCCCATGGACGGCAAGACCGCCGCGCAGGGAGGTGCGGTCGCATGACGACGACCAGCGCTGAAACGATCATCCGCCCGGCCCGGGCCAGGACCGCCGCGGAGAGCGCCACCGTCCGCCGCAGGCAGGGCTTCCAGCACGGCGGCTGGTTCGTCGCCCCGTTCCTCGCCCTGTTCGCGCTCTTCGTCGTCTGGCCCCTGCTGCGCGGCCTCTACCTGAGTTTCACGGACGCCAACATCTCCGGCGACGCCGCGAACTTCATCGGCCTGGACAACTACCGCGAGGCCCTCCAGGACCCGCTGATGTGGGACGCGCTCGGCCACAGCGCCTACTTCACGCTGCTGGTGGTGCCCTGCATCACGGTGCTCGCCTTCCTCCTCGCGATGCTCGCCCACCACATCGAGCGCGGCAAGTGGCTGTGGCGGCTGTGCTTCTTCATGCCGTTCCTGCTGCCGTCCACCGTCGCCGCCAACCTGTGGCAGTGGCTGTTCAACCCCGGCACCGGCATGGTGAACCACGTCCTCGGCCTCGAGACGCCGTGGCTGACCGACAAGTCGTACGCGCTGCTCGCGGTCGTCATCACCACCCTGTGGTGGACGGTCGGCTTCAGCTTCCTGCTCTACCTCGCCGCACTCCAGGGCATCCCCCCGCACCTGTACGAGGCCGCCAAGCTGGACGGCGCCAACGCCTGGCACCGCATGCTCCACATCACGCTGCCGATGCTGCGCAACATCACCGGTCTCGTCGTCGCCCTGCAGATCCTCGCCTCGCTCCAGGTCTTCGACCAGGCCGTCGTGATGCAGGACTTCGGGCCCGGCCCCGAGGAATCGACCCGCACCTTCGTGCAGTACACCCTCGAACAGGGCTTCACCAGCTACCGCGTGGGCTACGCCTCCGCGATCTCCATCATCTTCTTCGTGCTCATCGCGGCCGTCGCCCTCGCCCGGATGTGGCTGCTGCGCAACCGTGAGGAGGGCGGCCGATGACCACCGCCGCAGCACCGACGCGGACCCGGCCACGCAGGGCCTGGTCCCTCAGCCAGATCGTGCTCACGCTCCTGGGCGTCACCGTCTCCGCGGTCTTCCTCGCCCCGCTCGCCTGGGCCCTGTTCACCTCGCTCAAGTCGGAGACCGAGGCAGTCGAGGTACCGACGCACTGGCTGCCCGAGGACTGGACGGGCCAGGCGTGGACGGCCCTCTTCGAGACCGGCAACATCACCAACTGGTTCGTCAACTCCCTGGTCGTGTCGGTGTGCGTGACGGCGGTCGTGCTGCTGGTCGGCGCGCTGGCCGGGTACGGCTTCGCCCGCACCGAGTTCCGCGGCAAGGGGGTGCTGATGGGCGTGGTGATGGCGGGCCTGATGGTCTCCCCGGCCGTGCTCGGCGTCCCCCTGTTCACCACCGTCCAGCAGATGGGGATGGTCGACACCTACTGGGGCATGATCCTGCCGCAGTGCGCGCCCGCCGCGATGGTCTACATCCTCTACAAGTTCTTCCAGGGCATCCCGCGCGAACTGGAGGAGGCCGCCTTCATCGACGGCGCGGGCCGCTGGCGCGTCTTCTTCACGATCATCGTGCCGCTCTCCCGCCCCTCGCTCGCGGCGGTCGGCATCTTCACCTTCATCAGCTCGTGGAACAACTTCCTGTGGCCCTACATGGTCACCAACAACCCCGACCTGATGACCATGCCGAACGGCATCGCGACCGTCATGAACTCCTACGGCATCCAGTGGGCCCAGCTCATGGCCGGCGGCCTCATGGCCGGCCTGCCGCTCATCATCGTCTTCGTCTTCTTCCAGCGGCAGATCGTGGCGGGCGTCGCCCACACGGGATTGGCGGGACAGTGACCGCGCGCAGAACCCTCGCCGCCGCGGCGACGGCCGCCCTCATCGTCATGCTGCCCAACACGGCGCAGGCGTCGCAGAGTTACCCGGACCCGCGCCCCGTCACCGGGCAGCAGATCATCCACGATCCCACCGTCACGCGCCTGAAGGGCGGCGGCTACGTCGCCTACTCCACCGGCGGTGTCATCGGCGCCCGCCTCTCCGAGGACGGCAGGCACTGGGTGGACGCGGGCAACGCCTTCGCCGAGCCGCCGAGCTGGTGGTACGAGTACAACGACACCGGCGACCCGTGGGCGCCCGACCTCTCCTACCGCGCCGGCCGCTACTGGCTCTACTACGCCGTCTCCTCCTGGGGCACCAACCACTCCGCGATCGGCGTCGCCACCTCCCGCACCGGCCTGCCCGGCACCTGGACCGACCACGGCAAGGTCTTCTCCTCCGAGACGACCGACACCTGGAACGCCATCGACCCGGCGGTCGTCCAGGCCGACGGCCGCCTGTGGATGTCCTTCGGGTCGTACTGGAGCGGCATCCGCATGGTCGAACTGGACCGGCACACCGGCAAGGCCGCCCGGGACGCGAAGGTCCACCACCTCGCCACCCGCCCGGACGAGCCGTACGCCGTCGAAGGCCCGGCCATCGTCAAGCACGGCCGCCACTACTACCTGTTCGCGTCGTACGACGCGTGCTGCTCGGGCGTGGAGAGCACGTACAAGATCAAGGTCGGCAGAGCCACGGACATCAGGGGCCCCTACGTCGACAGCACCGGCACCCCGCTGCTGGAAGGCGGCGGCGACCTCCTCCTGGAGGGCCACGGCCGCCACATCGGCACGGGCGGCCAGTCCGTCTACCGCGACCGGGGCCGGGACTGGCTGGCATACCACTACTACGACGCCGAGGACGAAGGCACGCCCAAGCTCGGGCTGAACGCCTTGACCTGGACCAAGGACGGCTGGCCGAAGGTCTCCTAGGGCACGGCCGGCCACGACGAACCCGCGGACACACGCGAACCTCTGGAAAGGCAGACATGCGAACCGCCCGCTTCACCCTCGACCCCGCCTTCACCGTCGGTGAGGTCAACCCCCGCCTCTTCGGCTCCTTCGTGGAACACCTCGGCCGCTGCGTGTACACCGGCGTCTTCGAGCCCGGCCACCCCACCGCCGACGACGCCGGTCTGCGCCAGGACGTGCTGGACCTGGTCCGGGAACTCGGCGTCACCGCCATCCGCTACCCCGGCGGCAACTTCGTCTCCGGCTACAAGTGGGAGGACTCGGTCGGTCCGGTGGAGGACCGCCCCCGCCGCCTCGACCTGGCCTGGCGCTCCACGGAGACCAACCGCTTCGGACTGTCCGAGTACATCGCCTTCCTCAAGAAGATCGGCCCGCAGGCCGAACCCATGATGGCCGTCAACCTCGGCACCCGCGGCGTCGCCGAGGCCCTCGAGCTCCAGGAGTACGCCAACCACCCCTCCGGCACGGCGCTCTCGGACCTGCGCGCCGAGCACGGCGACAAGGACCCCTTCGGCATCCGGCTCTGGTGCCTCGGCAACGAGATGGACGGCCCCTGGCAGACCGGCCACAAGACCGCCGAGGAGTACGGTCGCGTCGCCGCCGAGACGGCCCGCGCCATGCGCCAGATCGACCCGGACCTCGAACTCGTGGCCTGCGGCTCCTCCGGCCAGTCCATGGAGACCTTCGCCGAATGGGAGGCGACGGTCCTGAAGGAGACGTACGACCTGGTCGACCACATCTCCCTGCACGCGTACTACGAGCCGCTCGACGGCGACATCGACTCCTTCATCGCCTCCGCCGTGGACATGGAGTCGTTCATCGAGAACGTCGTCGCCACCTGCGACCACATCGGCGCCCGCCTCAAGTCCAAGAAGAAGATCAACCTCTCCTTCGACGAATGGAACGTCTGGTACATGGCCAAGACCCAGGCCGAGGTCAGCGCCCTGGACTGGCCCGAGGCGCCGCGCCTGCTGGAGGACAACTACAGCGTCATGGACGCGGTCGTCTTCGGCTCGCTCCTCATCGCCCTGCTGAGGCACGCCGACCGCGTCACCGTCGCCTGCCTCGCCCAGCTCGTCAACGTCATCGCGCCGATCATGACCGAGCCGGGCGGCCCGGCCTGGCGCCAGACGACGTTCTTCCCGTTCGCGCAGGCGTCGAAGCACGGCCGCGGCGAGGTCCTCGACGTCCGGGTGGACTCGCCGACGTACGAGACGAGGAAGTACGGCGAGGCCGACCTCCTGCACGCCACCGCCGTGCGCGCCGAGGACGGCTCGGTCACCGTCTTCGCCGTCAACCGCTCCCGCACCGAGTCCCTGCCGCTCGACGTCACCCTGAGCGGCCTGGACCTGACCGAGGTCGTCGAGCACAGCGCCCTCGCGGACGCCGACCCGGACGCCCGCAACACGCTCGACGAGCCCGAGCGGGTCGTCCCGCACCCGGTCGAGGGCACGGCGCTGCGGGACGGCGGGCTGCGGGCCGTACTGGAGCCGCTGTCCTGGAACGTGATCCGGCTGCGCTGAGGCGGCGGACCCGGCCGGGGTCAGCGGCGGCGGCCGGGGGACGCGACCGGTTTCACCGGTACGCCTCCGGCCGCGCCGCCCAGCAGCTCCAGCCGTACCGCTCCCGGCCCCGACGGCGTGTCGCCGCCGGCCAGGACCGCGAGGGCCAGGGTGTTGGCGGCGGCGCGGGTGCGCAGGATGCCGTTCGGCAGGACGAAGGTGTGCGGGGCGCCGGTTCGGCCGGCCGCGTACTCGCCCATGTTCCAGCCGTTGAGGAAGACCTGGACGCGGTAGTCCCGGTCCCGGTCGTCGTCGACGACGAGCCCGACCGAGGCGTCGACGTCCGGCGGCACGTCCAGCCGGAAGGTGGTCCGGTACCAGGCCACGCCCTGGCGCCGGTCCTCCCGGGGGAAGGACACGGGCTCCCAGCCGTCGTCGTCGTACCCGGGCAGATGCCAGCCCCACCGTTCCCCGTACAGCCCGCCGGTGTTGAGCGGCCCGCGCACGGGGTCGGGCGCGGCGGCGCCCTGGATCCGCCACTCCACCTCCGGCGACGCCCCCTCGAAGGCGGCCGAGGTCAGCCCGCGGGCCGCCTTGTAGGCGTCCTGGTCGTGCTGTGTGCGCCGGACGAGGACGGACAGGACCGGGGAGCCGCCGGCGCCGGATACCTGCCGCCGTTTGCCCCGCAGCGCCTCCCGCAGTTCCTCCGGCAGGCGGAACCCGGCCGTGGCGGTCCACGTGCCCTGGCCGCCGTCGTCCCCCGGGCCCATGCGGTGCGTGCCCAGCGGCACCCCGTCCAGCCAGGCCATCAGCATCCCGCGCGCACCCGTGCTGTAGGCGAGGGACACCGACTCCAGGCCGGCGGCGCCGCCGAGCCGGCCCCGGTACCAGACGTCGCCGTAGTGAAAGCCGTAGTCGTCGGCGAAGAGCACGGGCTGCCCGTCGGGCACGGGGGTCGTGCTGTACGACGTCCGCCGGTCGGCGACCGCCCACCCCGAGTCGCCGTAGCCGGGGTCCGCCTCGGGGTTCTCGGTGCGCCGCCGCCAGCCGTCCAGGGCGGGCAGCACCAGCTCCGGTACACCGGGCAGCGGCCAGACGGCCATCAGGCTCTCGGCGCGGCCGACGGACGCCTCCACCGCGTCGCCGTTCCAGGTGACGTGGGTGATGCCGCGCGGCGCCCACACCTCCAGCCCGTGCTCCCCGACGGTGTCACCGGTCAGCCGGATCGTGGCGCCGTCCAGGGCGACGTCGCGCACCAGGTCCGGGCCGTGCACGAGGACGCGGCCCGACGGGGTCTCGTACGGCCACAGCCGCAGCGAGGCGGCGTCGTCGGCGAAGAGCAGCAGCAGGGTGCGGTCGGTGTCCGCGCCGCGGACCCGCACCCGGGTCACCCGGTCCTCGGCGAGCGGCACGGTGACGTGCAGTTCGCCGTGGTCGTACGCCCAGGCGGCCTCCTCGTCCAGCCGGGTCGGCCACGGTTCGTCCGGGCAGTCCAGCACCAGGTGCGCCGCCTCCCCGGCCCGGCCGACGAAGACGGCGATGTCCAGCCGTCCGACGCTCAGGGACATCATGGGCTGCACGGTGGCGTAGGCCAGTTTCCGGCCCGCGCCCAGGTGGAGCCCGGTGGCGAACAGCTTGGCGTCCCGGGCGGGGACGGTGACCTCCACGTCGGTCCCGCCCATGGGCAGCGTCGACGTGATGTCGGTGGCGGAGTCGTTGCGCGCGACGTACGCGTGGGTGCCGGTGTCCGGGTTGGCCAGGTGCCGCACCCGGATGCGGGCGTCCGCGGCCCTCACCTCGGGCGCCTCCTCCAGCCGGGTGAAGTCGGGGACGTGGCGCAGCAGCTGTCCGATCTGGTGGAGCGGGGCGAGCTTGTCCGTCGGCCGGCGGGCCTCGTCGATCGCCGCCGTGGGGTCGTACGTCGGCGTGGGCGCGGACGGTGCGGGCAGCCAGCCCCACGAGGTGCCGCCGAACGCCGTGCGGACGTTGTGCAGCGTGATCCCGTGCGCGAGGTGGCCGAGGTGGACGCGGCGCGCCTCGGCGGCGTCCCGGGTCCGCTCGGCCTCGCCCCAGGCGACCGGTGTGCCGGCGTGCAGGACGGGGACGTCGATGCCGTCGGCGCGGAGCCTGTCGCGCAGGTGGGTGAGGTGGGCGCGCCGCGGGGCGTCGACCCGGTAGAGCAGGACGGTGCCGGTGCCGCGGGTGTACTGGTGCCGGGCGGCGACGGCGTTGACGCGGCTCAGCCACTCGTCGGCGTGGCGCAGGTAGGCGGGGTCGAGAGTCCGCGCCGTGCCCTCGGTGGCCGTCAGCCAGCCGGGCAGGCCTCCCGCGTCCACGTCCGCGCCGATGTACGGGCCCGGCTGGAGGACGACGTACATACGGGTCTCGGCGGCCGTGCGCAGGAACAGGTCCAGGTCGCGGACGCCGGAGAAGTCGTACTCGCCGGGGGCGGGGGAGTGCTGGTTCCAGGCGAGGCGGACAGTGACCGCGTTGTAGCCGTACGCGCGCGTCTTCTGCAGCACGTCCCGCCACAGGGACGGGCTCGGCAGCCGGAAGGGGTGCAGTTCGCCGGACCACAGCGCGAGGCGTCTGCCGTCGATCAGCAGGGAGTGCCGGTCCAGGGCTACCCGGTGGCGCACGCCGTCCGCGCCGGGCGGCCCGGGCGGCGGTCCGGTGGGCACGGGGCCGCGGACGCCGGAGCGGGGCAGCGCCTGGCTGCTCACGCTGCCGCCGAGCGCGAGGCCGAGGACGGTGGTGCCCGCGAGGGCGCTGAACGCTCGTCTGCTGAGCCTGCTGAGCTCCAAGGGAGCCTCTCCTGTTGCTGTCCTTCTGGTGCTGCGCTGCCGGGCCATTCTCCACACCCGCCCGGCGATGCGTTAAATGGCCGGAGTGGCACCTGTTCGCGTCGGGTGTGCGTGCATACGATGCGATCGCCTTGTGAATGTCATGTGCACAACAGATAGGCAAGGTGTTCAACTACATCCACCCCCCACAGACCGGGATGGGAGACCCATGGCCACCGGCCTGCTCCTGAGCGGCACGATCGCCGCGCTCCTCACCTCCGCGCTGCCCGCGCAGCACCAGCCCTCCGGCGGGTTCGAGGACCCGCCGCCGGACAAGATCGTCATCAAGGTCGCCACGGTGAACGGCTCCGGCTGTCCGCAGGGCACGGCGGCGGTCGCCGTCTCCGGGGACAACACCGCCTTCACCGTCACCTACAGCGACTACCTGGCCCAGGCGGGCGGCGACTCCGCCCCCACGGACTTCCGCAAGAACTGCCAGCTCAGCCTGCTCGTCCACGTCCCGCAGGGCTTCACCTACGCGGTGGCCAGCGCGGACTACCGCGGCTTCGCCGCCCTCCAGCCCGGCGCCAAGGGCACCCAGCGGGCCTCGTACTACTTCCAGGGCTCACCGGACACGCAGTACCGCACCCACCCCTTCAGCGGCCCGCTCGACGACAACTGGCAGGCCACCGACAGCACCGACTGGGCGCAGCTGGTCTGGGCGCCCTGCGGGGTGCAGCGCAACTTCAACATCAACACGGAGCTGCGGGTCAGCACCGGGACGTCCGACCCCGGCCGGGTGAGCTTCATGACGATGGACTCCACGGACGGGGATATCAGCACGGTGTACCACCTGGCGTGGAAGGAGTGCCCCGAGTCCTGACCGGGACCGACGGCGGGCGTGGCCGCGGTCGCCGGCGCGGGCGGTCACGGCCACGCCCGTGCCGCGGGTGACCTCGGCGGCACGGGCTTGTTTTCGACGTGGTCCACGAACCGCCCCCGGTTGACGACGTACCCGCGCGGTAGGGCCCGCACGTGCGTCGGTCCTCCGGGCGGCGGCCGCCCTTCACCGCGGAGGGCACGGGCGACCCCGCCGGCGCGGGGCGGTGCGGGACGGGTGGGGCGCGGACCTGGGCCCGACGAGGGTCACGAACCGCTCGGCCGGCACAGGAGCGGCTCGTCCAGTTCGGAGCAGGGGCGGTGGCCCTGGGAGCGGATGATGTCCTTGCCGACCTCGTTGGCGAGGTAGCGCAGGAAGCCCGCGGCGATCGAGTCGGCCGGGGGTTCGCCGTAGGTGTAGGCGATCTCCGTCTGCCAGTACGGGTAGGCGCCCTCGTCGGCGCCCTCCAGGGTCGCCGGGTAGCCGTCGATGCGGACCAGCCGCACGTCGTCGCGGGCGGTGGCGGCGCCGACCTCGCTGTGGCCGAGGGCGCCGGGGACCGAGGCCACGGTGTCCAGCAGGCCGGGGGTGCCGCCGACCTCGCAGCGGCCCGGCGTCTTCGCGTCCAGGCTCTTGCAGTCGTTGGCCGTGGTCGCGAGCAGGGGCCTGCCGTCCAGGACCTGCTCCTGGAGCGTGGTGCGGGTGCCGGAGCCGGGGTTGCGGCTGACGAGCTGGACGGGCAGGTCGTTGCCCTTCACCTGCTTCCAGTTGGTGATCTTTCCGGCGTAGATGTTCCGGACCTGCGTCAGCGACAGGTCCCGCACCCCGGTGTCCTTGTTGACCACCAGGGTGAACAAGGACAGGGCGACCGGTCTGGGCAGCAGTTGCGGGCGGCCGTCGGACTTGGGGCCGTCGCTGAACGACAGCCGGTCCCCCAGGCCCTGGTCTTCCTCCGGCGTGGCCTTCCCGCCCGCCGCGGCGAGAGCGTCCAGACCCGGGACGCTGCCCTTGAAGGAGTTGTCGGTGAGCGGGATGCGGGCGTCCGTGCAGGTCTTCGTGTACTGCTCGGCGGCGCGCTCCAGGACCGGCTGGAACGCCGTGGAACCCGACAGGTGCAGCGTCCCCTCGGCGCAGTCCAGCGGCGCGGCCGCGGCCTCCTCGCCCCGGGCGAACGTGGCGACGGACTGGGCGGCGCTCACCAGGACGAGCAGGGCGAGCAGCCAGCGGACCGGCCGGGAGGCGAAGGGGTAGTACTCGGTCTTCTTGATGGTTCCGCCGCGCACCCCGCCGACGACGCCCGCGGTGACGTCCGGGTCGGGGAAGTCGGTCTCGGTGAAGCCCGGGAGGCGGTCCAGGACCGCCAGTACCTTGTAGTGCGCCCGCCGGTTGAGCTTCACCTTGGGCAGCCTGATGACACCGTCCGTGGCCCCGAGGCCCGGCGTTCCCGGTGTGAAGAAGTCGCGCAGCACGGTGTGGCTGCACTCCGTCACGACCATGCCGACCACGCGGCGGCCCGGGAACGCCACGCGTATGCCCACCGAGTCGTTGGCGGGAGCCACGTAGTCCTCCTCGACTATCGGGGTCCAGCCGACGTTCTCGATGCGCAGCAGGACGACCGACGGGTCGCGCAGGTTGGTGCCGTCCCACTGCATGCGCTGGAGCACCCCGGCCTCCGGCCCGGAGGAAGTGGCCGAGTCCCGGGCGCTGGTGTCCATCTGGACCCGGTAGCCGAGCCGTTTGCGGCCCGCGAGGAAGAACTCCCACAGGGCGGCGGTCACGGGCACGGCGAGGCCGAGCACCGCGATCACGGACTCCCACGGAACACCGTTCATTGACCGAGACTCCCGAGTCGGGGTGGAGGCGCATGGATGGGGAGGCCATGTTGTCCGGGCGCGCGGGTGGTCAACCGCAGGCATGCTGACCGGCCGTCAGGAATTCATCGGTGCGTCACCTGTGAAACGTGGTGTTTTCCGGACGTTGGTTGCCGATGTCGCGCGGGCCATTGACGCGCAAGGGGTTCGATTCTACGTTCCGTCCGAAGTGACGATCGGTGTTCGACATACGGAACAGGAGCGTCTCCCCATGAGCCGCAAGAAGCGAATCGCACTCCTCGCTCTCCCCACCGCCGCGCTGCTCGCCCTGATCCCCACCACGGCTTCGGCGTACCCCAACCCGGGCCGGGTCACCGGCTCCGTCGTGACGCACGACCCGACGATGATCCGCACCTCGTCCGGGCAGTACCAGCTCTACGCCACCGGCGGCGGCATCAGCAGCAAGACGTCCGCCGACCGCACGGCCTTCTCCGCGGGCGCCGACGCCTTCGGCTCCCGGCCCGCCTGGTGGTCGCGCTACTCATCCGTCCCGGAGGCCTGGGCGCCCGACATCTCGTACCACGGCGGTAAGTACCTGATGTACTACTCCGTCTCGAAGTTCGGCTCCAACACCTCCGCCATCGGCCTCGCCGGCTCCGCCACGGGGCAGCCGGGCAGCTGGAGCGACTACGGCATCGTCTACACCTCCAGCTCCGGCAGCGACTACAACGCCATCGACCCCAACCTCTTCGTCGACGACGACGGCAAGTGGTGGCTGTCCTTCGGCAGCTGGTGGACCGGCATCAAGATGATCCGGATCGACCCGTCCACCGGAAAGCAGCACGCCTCCGACACCGCCCGCCGCTCCCTCGCCTCCCGCCCGTCGGGCACCAAGGCCGTCGAGGCGCCCTACATCGTCAAGCGGAACGGGTACTACTACCTCTTCGCCTCGTACGACACCTGCTGCGCCGGCACCAGCTCCACGTACAAGGTCAAGGTCGGCCGGGCGACCAGCGTCACCGGGCCCTACCGGGACAAGAACGGCGTCTCGATGATGAACAACGGCGGGACGCCCGTGCTCGAGTCGCACGGCAGCGTCATCGGCCCCGGCGGCCAGTCGATCATGAACGACGTCGACGGCGACCTGATCGTCTACCACTACTACGACGGCAACGACAACGGCACCCCCAAGCTCGGCATCAACCTCCTGAACTGGAGCAGCGGATGGCCCGTCGCCTACTGACCCTGCTGGCCGCCCTGCTGCTCGCCCTCTCGCTCGGGCAGCCCTCCGCGAGCGCGGCCACCTTCGCCAACCCGGTCAAGGCGCAGAAGGGCGCCGACCCCTGGATCACCCACCACGACGGCAACTACTACATGGTGTCGACGAGCTGGACCGACGTCATCACCGTCCGCAAGTCGCCCACCCTCGGCGGGCTCGCCACCGCGCCCGGCGTGCAGGTCTGGAAGGGCGACGCGGCCTCCCGGTGCTGCAACATCTGGGCGCCCGAACTGCACTACCTGAACGGCCGCTGGTACCTGTACTACGTCGCCGGGCAGAACGTCTCCGACTACAACCCGACCCAGCGCAGCCACGTCCTGGAGAGCGCCGGGTCCGACCCCATGGGCCCGTACACCTACCGGGGACAGCTCAACTCCGCCTGGATGCTCGACCCCACGGTGGCGACGATCAACGGCCGGCTGTACCTCTTCGGCAGCACGCACAGCGGGACCCAGAACATCGTCGCCGCGCGGATGTCGAACCCGTACACGGTCTCCTCCTCCTTCACCACCGTCTCCACGCCGACGCACGACTGGGAACGCTCGGGCGCCCCGGTCAACGAGGGGCCGGAGATCCTCCAGCGCGGCGGCCGGACCTTCCTCGTCTACTCCGCCAGCGGCTGCTGGACCCCCGACTACAAGCTCGGGCAGCTGGAACTGACCGGGTCCGATCCGGTGTCCGCGTCCTCCTGGACCAAGAAACCGACGCCGCTCTTCCAGCGCAGTGACGGCAACGGGGTCTACGGGCCCGGGCACAACGGTTTCTTCACCTCGCCCGACGGCTCCGAGAGCTGGATCGTCTACCACGCCAACGACGCCGCCTCGGAGGGCTGCGACAACGGGCGTACGGCGCGGGCGCAGAAGTTCGGCTGGAACGCCGACGGCACCCCGGATCTCGGCACCCCCGTCCGGCTCGGGGCGAGCATGCCCGGACCCTCGGGCGAGCCGGCGTCCGTCTCGACCACGTACATGGTGACCAACCGCAACAGCGGCAAGTGCCTGGACGTGGCCGGGAGTTCACCGGCGGACGGGGCGGACGTGGTGCAGTACTCCTGCAACGGCGGCGCCAACCAGCGCTGGCGTCTGGAGGATCTCGGGGACGACACCCACCGGCTGGTGAACGTGGCCACCGGGAAGGTGCTGGACACCGCCGACTGCTCGGCCGCCGACGGGGCCGACCTGCGGCAGTGGTCCTGGCTGGACAACACTTGCCAGCGGTTCCGGTTCCTCGCGACCGACGGCGGCCACGTCCGCATCGTCAACCAGGCCACCGGCAAGGTCGCCGACGTCGCGGACTGCTCGACGGCGGACTCCGCCGACGTACGGCAGTGGTCGTGGCTGAACAACGCCTGTCAGCAGTGGCGGCTGACGCCGGCCTGAAGCACCGCCCGCGCCCTCACCCCGTCCGGCTCATGCCCGCCGCGTTCGGCCAGCCCTGCGGTCCCGGCCGGCCCGTCGCCGGCACCGACTCCAAGCCGTTGGTGCCCCGGACCTGGGCGGCCGTGAGGCCGCCGCGCGCCGGGACACCGGGCGGGGTGGGGCCGGCCGGGACGGGCCCGCCCGGGACGGGGTACGGGGCCGCCGCGGCGGCCGGAGCCACCGGGGCCGGGGCGGGAGCCGGGGCCGCCATGGGCTGTGGGGCCGGTGCCGGGTGGGGGACCGGCCCCGGCCCGGGATACGGCGCCGGCTGGGGGACCAGCGCCGGTTGCGGGGCCTGCGGGGCCTGCGGGGGTGCGGTCGGCACCGGCGTCGGGCCGATGGCGGCCGCCGCCGGAGCGGCGGGCACCGCGGCGGGCAGCGGCATGCCGGTGCCGGTGCCGGTGGCCGGAGCGGCGAGCCCCGGGACACCGGCACCGGCGGCGATGCCCCACAGGCCGGACCCGTTGGTCTCGCTCATCAGGCGGTCCACCGCCGCCGTGCCCGAGCTGTAGCCGGTCCCGTTGCCGGGCTCGGGCACGGCGGCTCCCCTCCTGGACCCGTAGAGCACCTGTTCCAGGCCGGACACCAGGCGACGCACGTCCGCCTGGGGGCGCACCACGAGACGCAGGAAGCGGCTGGACGAACCGATCTTGTTGCCGCATTCACGGACCAGGACCCGGTGCTCGGTGAGCATCCGGTCCCGCACCACGGTGCCCTCGGCGCCCACGGGGAGGCGTACGAAGAGGAAGTTGCCCTGGGACGGGTAGACGGTCAGGCCGGGCAGCGCGGACAACTGGCCGGCCATCTCCAGGCGGTCGCGGCGGACCTGGTGGAGGCTCTGCGCGTACTCGGCACCGTGGTCGCGCAGCATGAACACGACGTGCTCCGCGAAGGAGTTGAGGTTCCACTTGGGCAGCATGGCGCGCACCTTGCCCGCGAGTGCCGGGTTGGCGACCAGATAGCCGAAGCGGATGCCGTGCAGCCCGAAGTTCTTGCCGAGGCTGCGCAGGACGACGACGTTGGGGCGCAGCATCGCCTCCTGGACCACGCTGGGCTCCGCCTCCGCGTCCGCGAACTCCAGGAACGACTCGTCGACGACGACCAGGTCCAGGTCGGCCATCGCGTCCATGAACTGCACCAGCGCCTGCTTGCGCGCATAGCCGCCGTCGGGGTTGTTGGGGTTGCAGACGACGGCGACCCGGGTGCCGCGGGCCCGGATGAACTCGGCGTACCGCGCGAGGTCGAGGGCGAAGCCGCCGGACTCCTGGAGCGGGAACATGTCGACCCGCTTGCCGGTCTCCATGGGCTGGTCGGTCCAGCGTCCGAAGGTGGGGACGGGGACGGCGAGGGACTCCCGGACCAGCAGATGGTCGATCCAGGTGATCAGCTCCGTCGAGCCGTTGCCCATCGCCACGCACTGCGGCGGAAGCCGGAGCAGGCTGCACAGTTCGGCGGTGATGGTGTCGGCGCCGCTCGGGTAGTACGTGATGATCTCGCGCAGCCGGCCGGCCATCTCGTCGAACATCGCCGGGGTGGGGAAGTACGGGTTGCAGGGAATGCAGAAGTCCACCGGGCCGGCGCCCGCCGCCTCGCCGCTCTCCCGCGTCAGCGCCGCCATCGACGGGCTGTGCGCCGCGGTGCTGCGGAACAACGAGGTGACGTTGCCGGACAAGGGAACCTCCGTCTGTGTGCGGCCCGCGCGGGGTAGCGCGGGCCGCACATACATACGGAGGGGGCCGCGGGGGTGTTCAACGCGTGTGAAGAAAGTGTGCTCTCACGCGTCGAACGAGTGCACCGTCGTCGTCCGGTACGTCTGCCCGGGCCGCAGCACGGTCGACGGGAACGACGGCTGGTTCGGCGAGTCCGGGAAGTGCTGCGTCTCCAGGCACAGGGCGTCGCCCTGGCGGTAGAGGGAGCCGCCGGTGCCGGTCAGGGTGCCGTCGAGGAAGTTGCCCGAGTAGAACTGCAGGCCGGGCTGGTCGGTGGCGATGCGCAGGGTGCGTCCCGAGGAGCGGTCGCGCAGGGTGGCGATGTGCTCGGGGCGGTCGGTGGTGCCCTTGTCGAGGACCCAGTTGTGGTCGAAGCCCTTGGCGGTGACCAGCTGCGGGTGGGCGTCCCGGATGTCCCGGCCGATGGGCTTGGCCCGGCGGAAGTCGAAGGGCGTACCGGACACCCGCGCCAGCTCGCCCGTGGGGATGAGACCCGCGTCGGTCGGCGTGTAGCGGGAGGCGGCGATCGACAGCTCGTGGTCCTCGATCGTGCCGCTGCCCTCGCCGGCCAGGTTCCAGTAGACGTGGCTGGTGAGGTTGACGACGGTGGCCTTGTCGGTGGTGGCCTCGTAGTCGATGCGCCAGTCGCCGCGCCGGGTGAGGGTGTACGTCACCTTCGCCTTGAGCGTGCCCGGGTAGCCCATCTCGCCGTCGACGCTGGTGTAGTGCAGGACCAGGCCGACGTCGGGGCCCTCGGTGAACGGCTCGACGTCCCACACCCGCTTGTCGAAGCCCTGGGCGCCGCCGTGCAGGGTGTTCTCGCCGTCGTTGACGGAGAGCTGGTACGCCTTGCCGTCCAGCGTGAAGCGGCCCTTGTCGATGCGGTTGCCGTAGCGGCCGATCAGGGCCCCGAAGTAGGGGCTGGAGGCCACGTAGTCGTCGAGGTTGCCGAAGCCCAGCGAGACGTTCTCGTGGCGGCCCCGGCGGTCGGGTATCTCCAGGGACTGGACGACGCCGCCGTACGACAGCACCTTCATCCGCGTGCCGCCGTTCTCCAGCGACCAGCGGTACACCTTCGTGCCGTCGGCGAGCCTGCCGAAGAGCTCCTTCACCGGCTTCCTGCCTCCCGTGGCGTGTGCCGTGCCGCCGACCGCGGTGGCGGCGATGCCCGCGGCTGCCGCCGACGCGATGACCGTACGTCTGTTCAGTTCCATGTGCGGCTCCTCTGCTTCCGTGAAAAGAAGGTGGAAAGAAGTCCGTGGAAAGAAGCGGGCCCCGCCGCTCGGTGAGGCGGGGCCCGGAGTGACCTACGAACCGACCCTGCGCTTGTTCCACACGTCGAACCCGACCGCCGCCAGCAGCACCGCGCCCTTGATGACCTGCTGCCAGTCGGTGCCGATGCCGACGAGGTTCATGCCGTTGTTCAGCACGCCCAGGACCAGACCGCCGATGATCGCGCCGAGGACCGTGCCGACGCCGCCGCTCATCGAAGCGCCGCCGATGAACGAGGCGGCGATGGCCTCCAGCTCGAAGTTGAGGCCGGCCTTGGGAGAGGCCGCGTTGAAGCGGGCGGCGAAGACCAGACCCGCCAGGGCCGCGAGCATGCCCATGTTCAGGAAGACCAGGAAGGTGACCTTCTTGTCCTTCACGCCCGACAGCTTGGCCGCGGGCAGGTTGCCGCCGATGGCGTAGATGTGGCGGCCGATGATCGCGTTGCGCATCAGGTAGCCGAACCCGACGACCAGCACGCCCAGGATGAGCAGCACGACCGGGGCGCCCTTGTAGCTGGCGAGCAGCAGCGTGACGACCAGGACGGCGGAGACCAGCGCGACCAGCTTGAGCAGGAACAGCTTGACCGGCGGCACCTCCAGGGCGAACTCCTGCTGCCGCTTGCGGTCGCGGACCTCCTGGAACACCACGAACGCGATCAGCGCGAAGCCCAGCAACAGGGTGAGGTTGTGGTAGTTGGTGTTCGGGCCGACTTCGGGCAGGAAGCCGTTGGCGATCTTCTGCAGGTCCTTCGGGAACGGGCCGAGGGTCTGCCCCTTCAGGAAGATCTCCGTCAGACCGCGGAAGAGCAGCATGCCCGCGAGGGTCACGATGAACGACGGTATGCCGAGATAGGCGATGAAGAAGCCTTGCACGGAGCCCGCGAGGGCGCCGATGGCCAGGCACAGCACCACCGCGACCGGCCACGGGAGATCGTTCCTGACCATCAGTACGGCGGCCATCGAGCCGATGAACGCGGTCAGCGAGCCGACCGACAGGTCGATGTGGCCCGCGATGATGACGAGCATCATGCCGATCGCGAGGATCAGGATGTAGCTGTTCTGCAGCACCAGGTTGGAGACGTTGCGCGGCAGCAGCAGGTCGCCGTCCGACCACACCGCGAACAGCACCACGATCAGGCCGAGGGCCATCAGCATGCCGTACTGGCGCATGTTGCGGCGCATGCCGTCGAGCATGAGCTGCAGCAGGCCGCCGCCGGAGGCCGCCGAGTCCTTGCCGGGCGGCGCGGGGGCCGGGGTCTTGGCTGTCACGTCCGTGCTCATCGGGTTACCTCTTTGTCCTTCGTCATCTGACGCATCAGCGCTTCCTGCGAGGCCTCGGCCCGCGAGAACTCACCCGTCAGCCGCCCCGCGGCCATCGTGTAGATGCGGTCGCACATGCCGAGCAGCTCCGGCAGTTCGGAGGAGATGAAGACGACCGCCTTGCCCTGGGCGGCCAGCTGGTCGATGACCGTGTAGATCTCGTACTTGGCGCCCACGTCGATGCCGCGCGTGGGCTCGTCCAGGATCAGCACCTCGGGACCCGCGAAGATCCACTTGCTGAGGACGACCTTCTGCTGGTTGCCGCCGGACAGCTTGCCGACCGGCTCGAAGACGGTGGGCGCCTTGATGTTCATGGACTTGCGGAAGTCCTCGGCGACCTGCCGCTCCCCGTGCTCGTCGACCACACCGCGCTTGGAGACCTTGCCCAGCGCGGTCAGCGAGATGTTCCGGTTGATGGTGTCGATGAGGTTCAGGCCGTAGTGCTTGCGGTCCTCGGTGACGTACGCGATGCCGTGCCCGACCGCCTCCGGGACGGTCTTCGTACGGATCTCGGTGCCGTCCCTGAGGACCGTGCCGCCCGCGTACCGGCCGTAGGTGCGGCCGAAGACGCTCATCGCGAGTTCCGTGCGGCCGGCGCCCATGAGGCCGGCGATACCGACGATCTCGCCGCGCCGCACCTCGATCGAGACGTCGTCGACGACCTTGCGCTGCTGGTCGATGGGGTGGTGCACGGTCCAGTCGCGGATCTCCAGGGCGGGGGCGGTCCCCTCCTCCGGGTGGTGCGGGGTCCGCTCCGGGAAACGGTGTTCCAGGTCGCGGCCGACCATCCCGCTGATGATCCGGTCCTCGGTCGTCTCCTCGGCCTTCACGTCGAGCGTCTCGATGGACTTCCCGTCGCGGATGATCGTGACCGAGTCGGCGACCCGGCGGATCTCGTTCAGCTTGTGCGAGATGATGATCGAGGTCATGCCCTGTTCCTTCAACTGAAGGATCAGGTCGAGGAGTTTGCCGCTGTCCTCGTCGTTGAGCGCCGCCGTCGGCTCGTCGAGGATGAGCAGCTTCACCTTCTTCGACAGCGCCTTGGCGATCTCCACCAGCTGCTGCTTGCCCACGCCGATGTCGGCCACGCGGGTCTCGGGGTGCTCGTCGAGTCCGACCCGGCGCAGCAGTTCGGTGGCGTGCTTCAGGGTGTCGTTCCAGTTGATGAGTCCGCGCTTGGCGTGCTCGTTGCCGAGGAAGATGTTCTCCGCGATGGACAGATACGGCACCAGCGCCAGCTCCTGGTGGATGATCACGATGCCGTGCTGTTCGCTCGCCCGGATGTCCTTGAACCGGCAGGCCTCGCCCTCGAAGAGGACGTCCCCCTCGTAGCTGCCGTGCGGATGGACGCCGGAGAGCACCTTCATCAGGGTCGACTTGCCGGCGCCGTTCTCCCCGCAGATGGCGTGGACCTCGCCCTGGCGGACGGTCAGTGTGACGTCCGACAGCGCTTTGACACCGGGAAAGGTCTTGACGATCGAGCGCATTTCCAGGACGGGTCCCGCCATGGTCGTGCCTTCCAATCCTTGAGGGGGCCCGGTTACTTGAGGTCGTCCGCGGAGTAGTAGCCGCCGTCGACGAGGACCTTCTCGTAGTTGGACTTGTCGACGCTGACCGGCTGGAGCAGGTAGGCGGGCACGACCTTGGCACCGTTGTCGTAGGACTCGGTGTCGTTGACCTCGGGCTCCTTGTCGTTCAGGACCGCGTCGACCATGTTCGAGGCGACCTTGGCGAGCTCGCGCAGGTCCTTGAAGACGGTCTGGGTCTGCTGGCCCGCCATGATCGACTTCACCGAGGCGATCTCGGCGTCCTGGCCGGTGACGACGGGCATGGGCTTGTTGGCGGAGCCGTAGCCGTCCGACTTCAGGGCGGACAGGATGCCGATGGAGATGCCGTCGTAGGGCGAGAGCACCGCGTCGATCCGGGCGCTGCGGTAGGTGGAGGTGAGCAGGTCGTCCATGCGCTTCTGCGCGGTGCCGCCGTCCCAGCGCAGGGTGGTGACCTGGTTGAGGTCGGTCTGCTTGGACCGCACGACCAGCTGGCCCTTGTCCATGTACGGCTTCAGGGCCTTCATCGCGCCCTTGAAGAAGTACCTGGTGTTGTTGTCGTCGTTGGAACCGGCGAACAGCTCGATGTTGAAGGGGCCCTTCTCGCCGTCCTTCAGACCGAGCTTCTCCACGATGTACGAGCCCTGCAGCTCGCCGACCTTCTCGTTGTCGAACGAGGCGTAGTAGTCGACGTTCTCCGTGCCGAGGATCAGCCGGTCGTAGGAGATGACCGGGATGTCGGCGTCGTTGGCCTGCTGGAGCACGTTGCCCAGGGACTTGTTGTCGATCGCGGCGACGATCAGGGCGTCCACGCCCTGCGTGATCATGTTCTCGAGCTGGGCGACCTGCTGGTCCGGGTCGTCCTCGCCGTAGACGAGCTTGGTCTCGTAGCCCTTGGCCTTCAGTTCCTTCTCGACGTTGGCGCCGTCGGTGATCCAGCGCTCGGAGGACTTGGTCGGCATCGCGATGCCGATGGTGGCGCCGTCGCTGCCTCCCTTGTCCTCCTCACTGCCGCCCTCACTGCTCTGGCCGCAGGCGGTCAGCGTGAGGGCGAGGGAGGCGGCGGAGGCTATGGCGGCGAGTGCGGCTCTGCGGTTGCGCATGGTCATCATCCTTGATGTGGGTGCAGGGCTCGGTCTGGTGGTGCCGGCACGCGAAAAGCTGAGGGTGGATCGACCGAGAGCAGGTGTGTGGGATTGTGCGCGGCTGTGTCGTCTTTTGTGAAGGGAGTTTCCGGAACGTTATGACGAAATCTCGAACCGGTTGAGCGGACCGGGCAGCCGGGTGCCGAGCGGAGCCATGTCCCCGTCCGCCCCGTGCCGCTCGAGCAGGTCCAGCGCGAGCCGGCCGCGCCGCACCCGCTCCTTGGCCGTGGTGAGGGTCAGTTCCCGCAGGTGGTGGCCGTACGGGTAGATCCCGGGCGCCTTGGACAGCCCGAACTTCAGGTACAGCGGGGCGCCGCGCCGGATCAGCTCGGCGACCTCGTACATCCGCACGTAGCCGCCGAGGTCGTCGGGAGCCTCGATGTACATGTCCATGGGCGCGGCCGAAACCCGCCGTATTTCGGTCAGGTGGTCCGGCGTCAGGTCGCTCGGCACGTTGATGGAGTCGGCGCCGAGCCGCTCGTACACCGCGTACGAGGCGGGGTTGACCGGCCCGACGAGTGCCGAGAGCTTGAGCGTGGTGTCGGCGGGGACGATCCCGGCCGTCCGCGCCCGGTGCAGCGTCCACAGCACGCCCTCGTCGGCGACGAGCAGGCACTTGACGCCCAGCTCCGTCGCCCGGACCGCGTCTTCCACGCATCCGGCGACCGCGTCGTGGCCCCGTGCCCGAAGGCCCGCGCCGCCCGAGTCGGTCCGGGTGGAGCCGCCGATGTCCCAGGTGCCGCGCGGGCCGGTGAACAGGCAGAGCTCGATGTCGCGTTCGGCGGTGGCCTCGACCATCTCGGTGATCTCGGCGTCGGTCAGCATCCACACCCCGCTGCCCTGGCTGATCCGGTGGATCGGCACGTCCAGCCGAGAGGACTCCTTCAGTACCACCCCCAGCGCCTCCGGCCCCTCGCAGGAGGGGATCTCGGTGCGCCAGCGGCCGCCGCCCGGGAAGGAGTGCGGAGAGGCGTCGGCGGGGTCGAGGGCGGGCGCGGCCAGACCGAGAGCGGTGAGCGCCTGCTCACCGGGCCTGCGTGCGGCGGCCTTGGCGGAAGCGTCGGTCACAAGCGTTCCTTAGTGTTCGGTATTTCGGACGAAGTTCGCGGCTTTGGGGAGGAGTGGCCGGAGTGCCGGGCCGGGAGAGGAGCCCCGCGGATGGATGTACGCCGGTACGGAGGCCGTCAGGTCGCCCCCGTACCGGCGTACGGCTCAGGGGCGGACGTCAGGACGCAGCAGCACCTTGCCGACCTTCGGGTCACCGGACCCCACCAGCTCGATGGCCTCGGCGAACCCGTCGAGCGGCAGTTCGTGCGTCACGAGGGGCCGCGGGTCGAGCAGGCCGGCCGCGAAGACCCGCACCGTGTGTGCCCAGGCGTCCGGCGGTGCCCCGAAGACGGTGTGCACCTCGAGCTGGCGTACGACCAGGTCGGTCGGGTCCAGCCCGTCGGCCCCCGGCGCCGGGATGCCGGTCAGCACCAGCCGTCCGCCCCTGCGGAGCAGTCCGGCGGCGGTACGGGCGGCGTCGGCGGACCCGGCGGTCTCGATGACGACGTCGAAGTCGTCCGGGAGCGGCTGGTCCTTCGTCCGGAAGCCGGTCGCCCCGTACTGCCGGGAGAGCGCCTCCCGGTCCCCGCGCGTGCCGACGACCAGCAGCTCGCCCGGGGAGGCGGCACGCAGGAACTGCACGGCGAACATGCCGAGCGTGCCCGTGCCGACGACCGCGACCCGCTCGCCGGGGCGGGCGTTCGCCTTGAGCGCGGCGGCCGCGATGCAGGCGGCGGGCTCCAGCAGGGCGGCGGCGGTGAGGTCGGCGTCGTCGGGCAGGGCGTGCAGGAGCCGGGCGGGCAGCGTCAGCGTGGGCGCCATGGCCCCCGGCTGGGTGAACCCCGTCTCCTCGTACCCCGCCGTGCACAGCGTCGTGTCACCCGCGTGGCAGCGGTCGCAGACCTGGCAGTTGCGAAACCCCTCACCGACGACCCCGCGCCCGACGAGCGACGCGGGCACCCCGGCGCCGACCCGCTCCACGGTCCCGGACCACTCGTGCCCGGGAGTGAGCGGGTAACGCACGTACCCCTCGGGCCGGTTGCCCTGGTAGACCTCGCGGTCGCTGCCGCAGATGCCGGCCGCGTGCACCCGCACCAGCGCCTCCCCGGGACCGGGCTCGCGCGGCTCGTGCGGCACGAGCCGGTGCTCGCCCGGCGCCTCGATGACGACCGCGTTGCTCATCCCTCGGTCCCCTTGGGCTTGCGCTGCTCCCAGCCCTCGGCCCACAGGTCGAACCGGGCCTGCTGCTGCGGGAACTCGGCCGCCGCGTCGGTGTCCAGCTCGACCCCGAGGCCGGGGGCGTCGGAGAGGTGGAAGCACCCGTCCTCCGGGTTCACCTGCGGCGCGCCCTTCACCACCTTCTTGATCTCCGCGTCCGCGAAGTCGTTGAAGTGCTCCAGGATCTTGAAGTTCGGGGAGGTGAAGCCGACCTGGAGGCTCGCGGCGGTCAGCACCGGCCCGCCCACGTTGTGCGGGGCCACGAGCGTGTAGTGCGTCTCGGCGGTGGCGGCGAGCTTCCGGGTCTCCCAGATGCCGCCGATGTGGCCGACGTCGGGCTGGATGATGTCCACGGACTGGTCCTCGAACAGCTCGCGGAACTCGATCCGGTCGTGGATGCGCTCGCCGGTGGCGACGGGCATGTCCACCTTCTCGGCGACCTTCCGCAGCGCCTTGAGGTTCTCCGGCGGGACCGGCTCCTCCAGCCAGGCCGGCTTGAAGGGCGCGAGCTCGTGCGCGAGCCGGACGGCGGTGGCGGGGGAGAAGCGCCCGTGCATCTCCAGCATCAGCTCCGCCTCGGGCCCGATGGCGTCCCGTACGGCCTCGATCAGGGACACGGCGTACAGCGTCTCGGCGTGGTCGAGCTCGAAGTGCCCGGTGCCGAAGGGGTCGATCTTCAGCGCCCGGTACCCGCGCTCCATGACCCCCTGCGCGGCCTTGTGGTACGCCTCCGGCGTCCGCTCGGTGGTGTACCAGCCGTTGGCGTACGCCTTCACCTTGTCGGTGACCCTGCCGCCGAGCAGCTGCCAGACCGGTACGCCGAGCGCCTTGCCCTTGATGTCCCAGCAGGCCATCTCGACGACGGCGATACCGGACATCACGATCTCGCCGGCGCGGCCGTAGTCGCCGTACTTCATGCGGCGGACCAGGTCCTCGACAGCGAACGGGTCGGAACCGAGAATGTGGTTGGCCTCGGCCTCCTTCAGATAGCCGAGGAGAGCGTCGGTGTGCCCCAGCATCCGGGTCTCGCCGACTCCAGTGATCCCCTCGTCGGTGTGCACCTGGACGTACGTCAGGTTGCGCCACGGCGTCCCGACCACGTGTGTGCTGATTCCGGTGATGCGCACGACGGTTGCCCTTCGCTATGTTCGATATTTCGTCACTCGTTCGAAATGCTGGCGTGACAGTAAGGAGGGGGCGGTCGGGGTGTCAATGGGTCGGACACATAACGGTTTCGACAGTTTCGAAAGTACGGCGCGGAGCGCTCCCGGCCGCTTTCCCACACAACCTTCACAGTCACGTCTAGGAACACGACCGTCGCGGAACTTAACCTTCCCGCGTCATGGACTACTGCGACCCGTGCCGACGGCACCTCAACGGCGCCCTCGCCTGCCCGGGGTGCGGCACACCTGCCGGACAACTCGGCGTATCGGACGGCTATCTGACGGGGAGTGAGGGGCACCCGCCACGAGTCGTCGGCGACGGTGCCGCGCCGGACGGACCCGGCGCGCCCGACGGCTCCGGGGCGCCTGAGGGCTCCGGCGCGCTCGACGGCTTCGGGGTGCCCGACGAGTCCCGGACGCCTCACGCCTCCGGGACGCCGGGCGGAACCGGCGCCCTCGACGAGGCCGGCGCGGCCGACGGCGCCTCCGGCGACGCCCCCGCCGACGGTGCCCGCGGCGGGCGGGGCAGTCGCCGCGACCGCAAGGCCGCCGCACACCGCCGGCGCCGCCGCCGGACCCTGCTGATCGCCGCGGGCTTCGTCCTGGCGGCCGGCGGACTGAGTCTCGCGGAACTCGGCATGGACGCCCCCGGGCCCCCGGTGAAGCCGGCGGCCGACGGAGGCGAGACGACGGACGGCGGGGCGGCGCGCGAGGTGGGGGAGCCGCCGGCGGTTCCGGCCGGCGAGACGTCGAGGACGACGTCGACCTCCGGTACGCCCTCCTCCGAAGCCTCCGCCTCCGCCTCGGCCTCCGCCTCCGACTCGGCCTCGGCCTCGGAGTCGGGGTCCCCGGACGCGGAGGAGTCGAAGGCGGCGGACGGCACCGAGGCCCCGTCGGCACCCTCTTCGCAGGCCCCGGAGGCCCCCCCGACCGCCGACCCGCCTGCCACGCGGCCGGACGACGACCCGCCCCCGACCACGACTCCCACCCCGACGACCGCACCGGACCCGACCCCCACCGAGACGTGCGACCGCTTCCTGTGGTGGTGCGCGTAGGAGCTCCGTATGCCCCGTGGGCGGTGCGGCTCGCTCGTACCCCCTTGCCGTGGCTGTCAGTACTCCTGGGCAGACTCCTGGGCAGATGCGGTTTACGCAACGGGAGGTGCCGGAGCGTTCACCGTTCCGGGCGGCATGGGGCTGACGGGCTGCCCGCAGATGCTGCGCGAGCAGCGGGACACCGTGCGGCTTACGCGGCTCGCGACCGATCCGGCGCGGCACGGCGCGGCACGAACGGCTCTGGCACATCACCGGAAGCGACCCCGAACGCCTCTCATCGCGCCTCGGCGCCGGCCGGCGTGGTGAGGCTTCCCCAGCGCACGCGCTCGGCGACACGCTCTTGAAAGCCACCCAGACGCTCTTGCCGACAACTTCCCGTGTGACCCCCATGGCGTCGGCGACCTCCCGGGCCAGGCGCAAACCGCGTCCGGAACTTGCCTCCGGGTCGGTCTCCCGGACGTCGATGTCGAGCTGTCGGTCGCCGCTGTCCCGGACCGCGAGGCGGATCACCGAGCCGTCGAGCGTGAGACTCACGCGGTACTCCCTGCCGGGCGATGGAGAGGAGCACACGGACGAAGTCGCCTAACGTTGGCCCCCGATGGGCGTAAGCGTCGGCCGCGAGGAGGGCCTCATGAGTGCGAGCGGTTGGGTCAGCACGTCTCTTCCGTATCTGACGCCGCAGGAGAAGGAACACGGCGACTCCTGGGGTGCCGAGGCCGAGGCGCAGGGCCGCCGGGGAACCCAGCGCATCCTGCATGCCGGCGAGGTACCCGCGCCCGCCGAGGTGGCGAAACTACTCGGCATCGCCGAAGGGGAACCGGTCGTCGTGCGTCGGCGCCTGATCCTCCTCGACGAGATGCCGAACGAGCTGACCGACACGTACTACCCGCTGGCCATCGCCCAGGACACCGCCCTGGCGCGCACTGCCAAGATCCGCGGTGGCGCCGTCACGTTGCTCGCCGAACTCGGTCACATCGGCGTCCTGGTACGCGAGGACGTGACGGCCACGATGCCGGACGAGGAAGAGCGCCGGACTTTGGAGACAGCCTCCGATGAGCCGGTCCTGCGGCTCACCCGGCTGACGGTCGACCGCGAGGACCGTCCGATCCAGGTGGATCGTATGGTGATGCCTGCCCTGCGGCAGAGGCTGCGCTACGAGATCGAGATCGGATGACCGTGCCCCAGGCCGAAACGGAAGGCGTCGACCGTCGCTCCCTCCACGAGCGCATCGCCGCCGACCTGCGCGACGACATCATGAGTGGCGAACTGGCGCCAGGCGCGAGCCTCCCCTCCACGGCGCGGCTCAAGGGGCGGTTCGACGCGTCGAACGCCACGGTGCAGAAGGCGTTGCAGCTCCTCAAGGAGGAGGGTCTCGTGGTCGGCAGGGCGGGAGCCTCCGTCACCGTCCGCGAGCACCGGCAGCGCACGGTCTCACCGGCCGCGCTCACGACAGCAGACCGCTGGCTCACGGAGGCTGCCAAGCACGGCAGCGGCGCCCGCAGCGTCCTCCGTGATGTCGCGGAGGTCTGCCCACCCGCCGACGTCCGTTCCGCCTTCGGCCTTCCTGCGGACGGCACGGCACTGCTGCGCAGTCAGACTCTCCTGATCGACGACGAGCCCGCGGAACTCGTCGACTGCTACTACCCGCTGGACATCGCCCGGGACACGGCGCTCCTGGAGCGACGCCGGATCAAAGGCGGCGCGCCTGCGCTGCCGGCGAAACTGGGCCACCCCGCGCGCCGTAGCGTGGATCGAGTCTCCGCTCGGATTCCGACTCAGGAGCAGTACCGAGCACTCCACCTCACCAGCGGTACGCCCGTCCTGCGGACCCTCCGGGTCGTCCACGGTGACGGGGGCGGCCCGGTCGAGGTGACGGTCATGGTGAAGGCCGGGCACTTCTACGAGTTGCAGTACGAGTGCGAAATGCGGTGATGGTCAGCCCTCCGGCGAGCCCTCCCCGACCATCAGACGCAGCGCGTCCCGCAGCGCCACCCGCTCGCCCTCCGACAGTCCCGCCAGCGGTTCCCGGGCGAAGTGCAGTGACTCGCGCAGCCCCCGTGCCACCCGCCGCCCCTCGTCCGTCGCGGCCGCCACCTTCACCCGGCGGTCGACGGGGTCCGGGCGCCGCTCGACCAGCCCCCGCGCCTCCAGCCGGTCCACGATCCCGGTGACGTTCGACGGCTCGCACTTCAGCTTCAGGGCCAGCTTCCGCATGGGCAGCGGCTCCAGGGACAGGAGGCTGAGCAGCTTGGCCTGCGCCGCGGTGAGCGCGCGTTCCGCGGCCGCCTCCTCGTAGTCGGCGTGGAAGCGGGCCACGACCTCGCCGATCAGTTCGACGACTTCGAGGGTGAGTGCGTCGGGTCGGCGGGTCGTGTCGCGTGGTGTGGCCATGGAATCCAGGGTACCCATTTGTTTGACAACCTGAAATGTTCAGCCGCATGGTTGTTTCAGAGCCTGAAACATTTCGAAGCCCCAGGAAAGGTGCGCCATGACCGACTCCCCCGCCCTCCCCACCGTCAACCGCGAATGGCACCTGGTCAGCCGTCCGGTCGGCTGGCCCAAGCCCGAGGACTTCGCCCTCGTCGAGGCGGAGGTCCCCACCCCGGGTGAGGGCCAGGTGCTGGTGCGCAACCTGTACGTCTCCGTCGACCCGTACATGCGCGGCCGCATGAGCGCCGCCAAGTCCTACGCCGACCCCTACGAGCTGGGCAAGCCCATGCTGGGCGGCGCGGTCGGCGAGGTCGTCGCCTCCAACGCCGAGGGCATCGCGGTGGGCGACCACGTCCTGCACTTCTTCGGCTGGCGCGAGTACGCCGCCATGGACGCGAAGAACGCCGTCAAGGTGGACCCGGAGGCCGCGCCGCTGTCGACGTACCTCGGCGTGCTCGGTATGACGGGGCTCACCGCGTACGCCGGTCTGCTGCGCGTCGCCGCGCTCAAGGAGGGCGACACCGTGTTCGTCTCCGGCGCGGCCGGTGCCGTCGGCAGCCAGGTCGGCCAGATCGCCAGGCTCAAGGGCGCCGCCCGGGTCATCGGCTCCGCCGGCTCGGACGAGAAGGTCAAGCTCCTCGTCGACGAGTACGGCTTCGACGCCGCCTTCAACTACAAGGACGGCCCGGTGAGCGAGCAGCTGCGCGCCGCCGCCCCGGACGGCATCGACGTCTACTTCGACAACGTCGGCGGCGACCACCTCGAGGCCGCCATCGGCTCCCTCAACCTGGGCGGCCGCGTCGCCGTCTGCGGCATGATCTCGGTCTACAACAACACCGAGCCCGCCCCCGGCCCGAAGAACCTCGCCCGGCTGATCCAGACCCGCGGCCGCATCGAGGGCTTCCTCGTCGGCGACCACTACGACCTCCAGCCGCAGTTCGTCCAGGAGGTCGGCCCGTGGGTCCGCTCCGGCGAGCTGAAGTACCGCGAGACGGTCGTCGAGGGCATCGAGAACAACCTGGAGGCCTTCCTCGGCGTCCTGCGCGGCGACAACACCGGCAAGATGATCGTCAAGCTCTGACGCCCCCTCCCGAGAGAGGGCGGGCCTTCACTGAGTTTCCGGCATGCGGTAGCGTCTTTCCGAAATCCGTCGTGGTCGTGGGCGCGAGTCACGGCGGACCGAGGAGGAAGACAACCGCATGCCGATTCAGCAGTCCGAGGTCCTCTACACCGCCGTCGCCACCGCCGAGAACGGCCGCGACGGACGGGTGGCCACCGATGACGGCAAGCTCGACCTGGTCGTGAACCCGCCCAAGGAGATGGGCGGCAACGGTGCCGGCACCAACCCGGAGCAGCTCTTCGCCGCCGGGTACAGCGCCTGCTTCCAGGGCGCGCTCGGCGTGGTGGCCCGCCAGGAGGGCGCCGACATCACCGGCTCGACCGTCACCGCGAAGGTCGGGATCGGCAAGAACGACGACGGGTTCGGCATCATCGTCGAGATCTCCGCGCAGATCCCGGCGGTGGACGCCGCCACCGCGCGGTCGCTGGTGGAGAAGGCCCACCAGGTCTGCCCGTACTCGAAGGCGACCCGCGGCAACATCACCGTGACGCTCGCCTGACCGGTGCCCGGTCCGGTGCGGGGCGGCGCTCACACATCGAGCGCCGCCCCGTGCACCACCGCCACCAGCCGCCCGTTCTCCGGCGCCGCCCCGCCCGGGTAGGCGCAACGGCGCCTGGTGTACCCGTACGCCAGTCCGCTGAACGGGTCCGCGAAGGCCTGGCAGCCGCCCGCGCCGCTGTGCCCGATCGCCCCGGCGCCCAGAAACGGGTGCCATGTGTCCGCCGTCGCCTGGAAGCCGAGACCGTACGAGCGGTGCGTCCGGGTCACCAGGTCGTAGCCCACCGAGTGCGGCTGCCCGAACTCCGCCACCGTGTCCGCCTTCAGCAGCGGCGCCTTGCCGTCCAGTTCGCCGATGGCCGCCGCGTACAGCCCGGCCAGCCCGCGCGCCGAGGCCACGCCGCCGACGGAGGCCGGGCCCCGGGCGCGGACGACCGGCTCGTTGGGCAGGGTCTCCAGGTCGGTGGGGTGCGCCGCGTTGCGGTTGAAGGCGATCGCGGCGAGGGTGTGCGGGCCGTCCGGGAGCGGACCCGGCGCCACCTCCTGCACCGGGGTGCGGACCATCGCCTGCGCGGCGCGGAAGCGGTGGTCCAGCGAGGCCGGCAGACCCAGGTGGAAGTCCAGCCGGTGCGGGGCGCGGACCCGCTCCTCGTAGACCTCCTGGAGGGTGTGGCCGGTGGCCCGGCGCACCACCTCGCCCGCGAGGGCGCCGAGCACGAGCGCGTGGTACCCGAAGGCCGTGCCGGGACGCCAGTACGGCCGCTGGTCGGCGAGGCGTTCGGCGATCACCCGGTCGTCGGCCAGCTCGGCGGTGCTGAACCCGGTGTCCGTGCCGATCACACCCGCGCGGTGCGCGAGCAGGTCGCGCAGGGTCAGCCCGCCCTTGCCCTCGGCCGCGAACTCCGGCCAGTAGTAGGTCACCTTGCGGTCCAGCTCCAGTGTGCCCTCCTGCACCAGCATGGCGACCACCAGATGGGCCGCGCCCTTGGTGGCCGAGTGCACCCCGTACAGCGAGCCGGCGCCGGCGCCGTCGCCGGTCCACAGGTCGACGACCCGGCGACCGTGGACGTAGGCGCACAGCTGGCCCTCGTAGTCCGGCCGTTCGCCGGCCACGACCGCCGCGAACTCCTCACGCACCGCCTCGAAGCCGTCGGCGACGGTGCCGTGGATCTCCTGCGTCATCCGCTTCTCCTCACCGACTCGCCGGACCCCTCCGGGTCCGTTCGCCGATCGGTACGGCGCGATGAGCGCGTTCGACTCAATCGCGGCTCCAGCGGCTCCAGCGGCTCCAGCGGCTCCCGCGGCTCCAGCGGCTCCCGCGGGCACGGCGGTGCCGGTCCCGAACGGTAGAGTTCCGCCCATGCGCGATCTTGGGGCGGGATTCGGCCATCTCCTGAAGGGCCAGCGCTGGGTGGCCCGGCACGGCAAGAGCTACGGCTTCGGGCTCCTCCCGGGCCTGATCACACTGGTGCTGTACGCGGCGGCGCTGGTCGGGCTGGCGATGTGGGGCACGGACTTCGTCGCCTGGGCGACCCCCTTCGCCGACGACTGGTCGAGCCCCCTGCCCGGCCTGTTCCGCGGCTTCCTCACCGCCGTCCTGTTCGCCCTCGCCCTGCTCCTGTCCGTCCTCACCTTCACCGCGGTGACGCTGCTGGTCGGCCAGCCCTTCTACGAGGCCCTGTCCGAGCGGGTGGACCGCGACGTCTCCCCGGACGGCACCGCTCCCGAGTCGCACCTGCCCCTGTGGCGCGAGGTGTGGATCTCGGGCCGCGACAGCCTCCGGATCCTCGTCCGCGCCGCCGTCTGGGGCGTACTGCTCTTCGCCCTCGGCTTCATCCCGCTCGTCGGCCAGACGGTGGTCCCGGTGATCGGCCTCCTCGTCACCGGCTTCTTCCTCACCGAGGAACTCGCCTCCGTCGCCCTCCAGCGCCGCGGCGTCGGACTGCGCGACCGCCTCGCCCTCCTGCGCTCCCGCAAGACGCTGGTCTGGGGTTTCGGCACCCCGCTGGGCGTGTCCTTCCTGGTGCCGTTCGTCGCGGTGTTCCTGATGCCGGGCGCGGTCGCGGGCGCCACGCTCCTCGCCCGCGAACTGCTGGGCGAGGAGACCCGCGACGCCGACGAGGACCGCTTGGGCGGCGGCTCCGACGACCCGGAGGTCAGCTCCCCTCCGGCCGGTCCGGCTCCGGCGCACTGACCGCCACGGACACGATCGCCCGCACCTGCGCCACGATGTCCAGCCGGTTTTGCACGAACGCGGGATCGGTGACCGTCCCGGTCGCCGGATCGGTGTTCTGGGCCCCGAACCGCAGCACCGGCGTGTGGACGTGCCCGCCCGGCAGCGTGGCGCGCAGACCGAGCCGGTCCCGCAGCAGGGTCGCCCGGTAGGCGATCTCGTTGGAGAGGTAGTCCCCGCCGCCCCCGGCGCGGGCCGTCGAACCGGGCGTCGGCCCGTCCGGGCGGACCACCGGCCCGGTGCCCGTGGCCGGGATCTCGGTCACGCTCGTGTTGTCGTACACGGGGAAGCGCCCGGTGTCCGCGGCCGTGATCGCCCGGTACGGCAGTGTGGTCGTCGTCCACTGCGGCTGCGAGGCCGGGTCGGCGACGGGCACCGTCTCGGTACGGGACACGTTCTCGTTGTCGGGGAAACCGCCCCGCCAGGCCCCGTTGGTCCGCTCCACGTCGAACCGCCCGACCCGCCCCTGGCTCACGGTCGTGAACAGGTCGGCCCGCGGCAGGTACGGCCGCAGCGCCCGCTCCACCGCCCCCTGGGTGAAGTCCCGCCAGCGCACCGGGAACACGGCCGTCTCCACGCGCGCCGGCCCGTCCGGCGTGTCGATCACCGTGCCGTCCAGGGCGAGCGCGGCGGCGCCGGACGGGTTGGAGATCCGGATGTCCCGGTCCAGGGTGAAGGGGTCGAAGCCGGTGAGCAGGACCCGCTTCACGCCCTTGCCGCGGGGAAGGCGGATGTCGCTCTGGCCGCGCGAGGTGCGCTCCAGCTCCCCGAGCAGCGCGGCCCGCCGGCGCTCGGTCAGGCCGAACTCCGGTTCCCAGGTCCGCAGTTCGCGCGTCATCCCGAGCCGCGCCCAGTACAGCGGCCGGTCGTCGTCCCGGCTGAGGTCCCCGCGGGCCGGGCCCCGCCCCTGCGCCCGGTCCACGGCCCGTCGCCACAGCGCCGAGCCCTCGCGGGCGACGAGGCGGCGGGCCTCGCGGTAGGAGTCCGCCCGTCCGAGGGCACGGGCGAACGCCGGTGCCGCCGAGGCGAAGCCGGAGCGCCGAAGGATCTCCTGGGGCGCCTCGCCGTCGAGCCGCCGCTCCTCGGCGGTCGGTGCGGGGGCGGTGGCCGGGGGCGCCGCCGTGGCCGTCGCCGGGGCCGCGAGCCCCGCCACCAGGGCCAGTCCGAGTACGCCGATCCGAACGCGTATGTGTGTCAAGGGAGTCCAGGTCCTTCCGTCGCCGTGGGGGTGCGCTGCCGGACGGGGCAGTATCGCTTGACGGAAGGGGCGTGCGCCATGGCGCGTGGCGACCGGCTCGCGGCCGTTTGTGAAGGGTTCGTACGAACCGGCGGCCGGACGCCCGTTCGCGGACCACCGGATGACCGGGGCGATTACCGTCTGACTCGGCACGGCTCACGCCGTGCCCCCGCGAACAGCCCCGGCCCGGGACCTGACATCCGGGCCGGGGCTCGTAACGCCTCGCTCACCGCGGGAGCACCGGGCCGCCTGCCGCGCCTGCCGTGCCTACCGCGCCGAGAAGCCGTACACCGTCTCCGAGCGGAAGACCTCGCCCGGCCGCAGCACCGTGCCCGGGAACTCCGGCCGGTTGGGGGAGTCCGGGAAGTGCTGCGTCTCCAGTGCGACGCCGTCCCCGGGCGCGAACGGCTCGCCCAGGTGGTCGGCGGTGTAGAGCTGGAGGCCGGGCTCGGTCGTGGCCACCGTCAGCACGCGCCCCGACGCCGGGTCGTACAGCTCGGCGACCTCCACGGCGGTGTCCGTCACGCCCTTGTCGAGGACGAAGTTGTGGTCGTAGCCCGAACCGACCTTGCGCGCCCGCCGGAAGTCGAAGCGGGTGTCCGCCACGTCCTCCAGGACGCCCGTCGGGATCAGGTCGGCGTCGACCGCCGTGATCCGGGACGCGGCGAGCCGCAGCTCGTGACCGCCCGCGTGCCCGGAGCCCGCCCCGCCCAGATTGAAGTAGCTGTGGTTCGTCGGGTTCAGCACGGTCGGCGCGTCGGTCACCGCCTCGTACGCGATCCGCAGCGCACCCGACGCGTCCAGCGTGTACGTGGCCGAGAACTCCACGCGGCCCGGGAACCCCTCCTCGCCGTCCGGACTGACCCGGCTCAGCCGGACGCCGTGCGCGCCCTCCCCGACGGGCTCCGCGTCCCACACGCGCTTGTCGAAGCCGCGCTCGCCGCCGTGCAGCGAGTTCGGCCCGTTGTTGAGCGCCAGCGTGTACGTCTGCCCGTCCAGCGGGAGACGGCCGCCCGCGATCCGGTTGGCGTACCGCCCGACGAGCGCGCCGAGGTAGGGCTCCGGGTGCGTCACGTAGCCGTCCAGGCCGGCGAACCCCAGCACCACACCGGCGGTGTTCCCGTTCCGGTCCGGGACCTCGGCCGACTGCACGATCCCGCCGTAGGACAGGACTCGTACCCGTACACCGGCCCGTTCCAGGGTCCAGCGGTGGACGGGAGTGCCGTCGGAAAGTGTGCCGAAGAGTTCGTTCATGTGCGGAACTCTAGGACACGCCCAGGTCAGACCCCGGTCGGGCCGGTCAGACCCCGGTGGGGCCGGTCAGGGCCGCTTCGCGGTGACGGCGCGGTACGCGATCTCGGCCAGCCGGGCCTGGCCGTCCACACTCGGGTGGAACCAGTCCCAGCGGCTCAACTGGTCGGTGCCGAACCGGTACTCGTGCACCGCGCCGCCGTCGGTGCGGCACAGCCGGTCCTTCGCGCAGACCTCCCGCAGCACCTCGTTGTAGTCCTCCACCCGGTCCCGCACGGTGTTCCGACGCAGGGTCGCCGCCGCGTCCAGGGAGTCCGCGTCGCCCAGCATCGACGGGCAGATGCCCAGCTTCCACACCTGCTTGCCCAGCGGGTTGGTGCGCCCCTGCGACCAGAGCCGCTTCAGGTCCGGGATGCTCGCCACGTACACCTGGGCCTTGGGCAGCTTTCCGCGCAGGGTGGCCATGGCCTCCTCGAACCCGTCCCGGAAGTCGGCGACCGACGTCATCGCCGAGGTCGTGGCCCGGCAGGCGTCGTTCGCCCCGACCATCACCGCGACCAGCTCCGGCTTCCGCGCCGCCGCCCGGGCCATCTGCCCGGCCAGATCCGCCATCCGGGCCCCGGTGACCGCGTGGTTCCAGCTCCGCTCGGCCGCCTGCGCCTTCCCCAGCAGCCGTACGGCGAGACTGTCGACCTCGGTGCTGCTGCCGGTCGCCCACGAGACCTCCGGGCAGTCGGACAGGACCGCGCAGGCGTCGAAGCCGCGCGTGATGGAGTCGCCCACCGCGGCGACCGACTCCGGGCTCGTGTCCCAGGCGGGGCCGGCCTTCGGCCGCTTCGACGCGGAGTGGGACGGGCCGGAGTCACCGCCCACGGCGTCGCAGCCGGCCACGCCCAGGACGGCGGCCGTCACCACGGCGAGCGCGGCACGCGAACGGCGACGACCGACACGCGGACGGCGACGACCGCCGGGCGTCCCCTGGCCCGTCCGCTGACCCATACCGGTCCCACCCCTCGCCTAGTGCCTCCGAAGTCCTCAACCCATGACACCGCGCCAGGGTTCCCGAGGGCGCGGATGCGACGGCTCACACCCGTACAAGCGTCCTGCCGGGTGAATGGCGAAGGTTTGTCGGCACCGGGACCGACGGTACGTCACACTCCTTGCCCCGTCGCACGGTAGCCTCGCCATCAACGTGGCCTGCCCGGCCGCGGCCGTTCCGCCCGTTCCGAGATGTCCCGCTCAGCCCGGAGGTTCCGGTGACGACACGTGGAGTTCTGTACGTGCACTCCGCGCCGCGCGCGCTCTGCCCGCACGTCGAGTGGGCCATCGCCGGGGTGCTCGGCACGCGCGTCGGCCTGGACTGGATCCGGCAGCCCGCCGCGCCCGGCACCTGGCGCTCGGAGTTCTCCTGGCAGGGCCAGGCCGGCACCGCCTCCAAGCTCGCCTCCGCACTGCGCGGCTGGCAGCTGCTGCGCTTCGAGGTCACCGCGGAACCGTCCGCGAACGCCGAGGGCGAGCGCTACAGCTGCACCCCCGAACTCGGCATCTTCCACGCCGTCACCGGCATCCACGGCGACATCCTCATCCCCGAGGACCGGCTGCGCGCCGCCCTGGCCCGCTCCCAGCGCGGCGAGACCGACCTGGAGTCGGACATCGCCAAGCTCCTCGGCAAGCCCTGGGACGACGAACTGGAACCCTTCCGCTACGCGGGCGAGGGCGCCCCGGTCCGCTGGCTGCACCAGGTGGTCTGAAGCGCCCTCGAAGGGGCGCGGGTCTCTGCCGATGTGCGGCTCCGCCGCGTGGGCGCGACCGGCCACGTACGACCCGCACCCGGCACCCGACGGACGACGATGGCCCGAGCCCCTCCGGGGGCCCGGGCCATCAAACGTTCAGATCAGCCGCTCAGACCGTCCGGAACGCGAGTACGACATTGTGGCCGCCGAAACCGAACGAGTCGTTCAGCGCGGCGATCCGGCCCTCGACGGGCAGCTTGCGGGCCTCGCCCCGGACGATGTCCGCGGCGGCCTCGGCCTCGGGGTCGAGGTTCTCGACGTTGATGGTCGGCGGTGCCACCCGGTGGTACAGGGCGAGCACGGTCGCGACGGACTCCACGCCGCCCGCGCCACCGAGGAGGTGGCCGGTCATCGACTTGGTGCCGGAGACCGCCATGTGGTCGACGTCGTCGCCGAGGACCTTGCGCAGCGCCTTCAGCTCGGCGATGTCACCGGCCGGCGTCGAGGTGGCGTGCGCGTTGACGTGCACGAGCTCGGCCGGGTCCAGGTCGGTGTTGTCCAGCAGGTGCTGCAGGGCGTGCGAGATGCCGCGGCCCTCCGGCTCCGGCTGCACGATGTCGTGGCTGTCGGCGGAGATGCCCTGGCCGACCGCCTCCGCGTAGACGCGGGCACCGCGTGCCGCGGCGTGCTCGGCGGACTCCAGGACGAGGACGCCGGCGCCCTCACCGAGGACGAAGCCGTCGCGGCCCGTGTCGAAGGGGCGCGAGGCACCCTGCGGGTCGTCGTTGTTCTTGGACATCGCCATCATGTTGCCGAACGCGGCGATGGGCAGCGGGTGGATCGCCGCCTCCGTGCCACCCGCGACGACGACGTCGGCGCGGCCGGTGCGGATCATCTCGATGGCGTAGCCGATGGCCTCGGCGCCCGACGCGCAGGCGGAGACCGGCGTGTGCACGCCCGCCCGGGCGCCCACGGCGAGACCCACGTTGGCCGACGGGCCGTTCGGCATCAGCATGGGGACGGTGTGCGGGGAGACGCGGCGGACGCCCTTCTCCTTGAGCACGTCGTACTGGTCGAGCAGGGTCGTCACGCCGCCGATGCCGGAGGCGATGACCGCGCCGAGCCGGTCGGGGTCGACGCCGCCGCCTTCACCGGCCTCGCCGGCCTTGCCGGTGAAACCGGCGTCCTTCCAGGCCTCCTGCGCCGCGATCAGCGCGAACTGGGCCGAGCGGTCCAGACGGCGGGCCTGCGGACGCGGGATGACCTCGGAGGGGTCCACGGCGGCCGGTGCGGCGATGCGGACGGCCTGGTCGGCGGCCCACTCCTGCTCCAGGGGCTTGACGCCGGACTTGCCGGCGACCAGGCCTTCCCAGGTAGAGGCTGCGTCGCCACCCAGCGGTGTGGTTGCGCCGATACCGGTGACGACCACGGTGCGATTGGTCGAGCTCACGGGAATTCTTTCTCCAACGGGATACGGATTCGTACGGCGCCACCGCCGGGTGGCGGGGCAGTCAGCCCAGAGGCAGTGATCGGGTGATCAGCTCTGGTGCTTGAGGATGTACTCGGTCGCGTCGCCGACCGTCTTGAGGTTCTTGACGTCCTCGTCCGGGATCTTGACGTCGAAGCGCTCTTCGGCGGCGACGACGACCTCGACCATGGACAGCGAGTCGACGTCCAGGTCGTCGGTGAAGGACTTGTCCAGCTGGACGTCCTCAACCGGGATGCCGGCGATCTCGTTCACGATCTCGGCGAGACCGGCGACGATCTCTTCCTGAGTGGCGGCCATGATGGCGCTCCTTCGTTGTTTTCAGGGGGTGTGGCGGCCCGCCGCGTCAGCGGCAGGTGTTGCTGCTCTCCGTTCCGGACCGGGTGATCCGGCACGGAGTGCCTAGGGGAGGGTAACGACCGTCGCGGCGTAGACGAGACCCGCCCCGAAGCCGATGACGAGCGCGGTGTCGCCGCTCTTGGCCTCGCCGGTCGCCAGGAGCCGCTCCATCGCGAGCGGAATCGAGGCGGCCGAGGTGTTGCCGGTGGTGCGGATGTCACGGGCGACCATGACGTGCTCCGGCAGCTTCAGTGTCTTCACCATCGAGTCGATGATCCGCACGTTGGCCTGGTGCGGGATGAAGACGTCCAGGTCGTCCGGCGAAAGTCCGGAAGCGTCCAGCGCCTCCTTGGCGACCTTCGCCATCTCGAACACGGCCCAGCGGAACACCGCCTGGCCCTCCTGCGTGATCGCAGGAAACTTGACGTTGCCCTCGCTGTCGAGGGGCAGCTCGGAGACGTCGCCGATCCGGAAGCGGTCCCAGGAGACCGTCTGCTTGATCGTCTCGGACTTGTCGCCCTCCGATCCCCAGACGGTCGGGCCGATCGCCGGCTCCCGGGAGGGGCCGACCACGACCGCGCCGGCGCCGTCGCCGAACAGGAAGGCCGTGGCCCGGTCCTCCAGGTCGGTCAGGTCCGAGAGCCGCTCCACGCCGATGACCAGGACGTACTCCGCCGAGCCCTCGACGATCATGCCCTTGGCGAGGGTCAGACCGTAGCCGAAGCCCGCGCAGCCGGCCGAGATGTCGAAGGCCGCGGCCTTGTCCGTGCCCAGCCTGTCGGCGATCTCGGTCGCGATGGCCGGGGTCTGGCTGAAGTGCGACACGGTCGAGACGACCACGGCACCGATCCGCGAGGCGTCGATCCCGGCATCCGCGATCGCCTTGCCGGACGCCTCGACCGACATCGCGGCGACGGTCTCCTCGGGCGACGCCCAGTGCCGCGTCTCGATGCCGGAACGCGAGCGGATCCACTCGTCGGACGAGTCGATCTTCTCGAGGATCACCTCGTTCGGCACGATGCGGGTCGGGCGGTAGCCGCCGACACCGAGGATGCGCGCGTACGGGGCGCCCTTGCTGGGCTTGATCTTCGACATGCTCTCGCGCTCCTTGTCAGGCCTGTTCGGCGTGCTCGGCGACGAGCGCGCGGGCCGCGTCGAGGTCGGCGGGGGTCTTGAGGGCCAGCGTCTTCACGCCCGGCAGCGCCCGCTTGGCCAGGCCGGTCAGCGTGCCGCCCGGGCAGACCTCGATCAGTGCGGTGACGCCCAGCTCCTTGAACGTCTCCATGCACCGGTCCCAGCGGACCGGGTTGGCGACCTGGCCGACCAGCCGCTGAAGCACCTCGGCGCCGGTGGCGACGGCCTGCCCGTCCTTGTTGGAGACGTACGTCACCTTCGGGTCGGCCGGCGTGAGCGCCTTCGCGGCCTCGGCGAGCTTGTCCACCGCGGGCGCCATGTGGCGCGTGTGGAAGGCGCCGGCCACCTTCAGCGGGACGACCTTGCGCACGCCCTCGGGCTTGTCCTCGCTCAGCGCGGCCAGCTGCTCCATCGTGCCGGCCGCCACGATCTGACCGGCGCCGTTCACGTTCGCCGGGGTCAGACCGAGCTTCTCGAGATGCGCCACGCTCACCTCGGGGTCGCCGCCGAGCAGCGCCGACATGCCGGTCTCGGTGACCGCGGCGGCCTCGGCCATGGCCAGGCCCCGGCGGCGTACGAGGGTCAGCGCGGCGGTGTCGTCGAGGACGCCCGCGAACGCGGCGGCGGTGATCTCGCCGACGCTGTGGCCCGCGACCGCGCCCGGCGCGATGTCCGTCATGTCACCGAGTGCCGCCGCGGAGAGGAGTCCGGCGGCGACCAGCAGCGGCTGGGCGACGGACGTGTCACGGATCTCGTCCGCGTCGGCCTTCGTGCCGAAGTGGGCGAGATCGAGTCCAATGGCGTCGGACCACGCGGCGACGCGGTCCGCGGCACCGGGAAGGGCGAGCCAGTCAGTCAGGAAGCCGGGCGTCTGAGCACCTTGGCCGGGAGCGACGAGTACGAGCACTCTCACACTCTCTCTTGAGGACGGCCACGACCGCCCGTGAGGACAGGGACGAAGAACACGAGGGGGTTTTGTGGACCCTCGACAAAAGCCTAGAGTTGCGGATCTCCATCGGCCAGACGCCCCAGGATGAGCGCGATCCGCAGTGTGAACGCAGACCGTACATCAGAGGGTGACCATCCGGTGACGTCAGTCACACGTCGGAGCCGGTAGCGCACGGTGTTCGGGTGAACGAAGAGCATCCGGGCGGCGCCTTCGAGACTGCTCGCCTGTTCGAGATAGACGCTGAGCGTCTCCAGCAGCGCGGCCCCGGCCTCCTCCAGTGGTCTGTAGATCTCCTCCACCAACTGCTCGCGGGCCGAGGGATCGGAGGCGATCGCGCGCTCCGGCAGCAGATCGTCCGCCAGGACCGGGCGCGGCGCGTCCTGCCACGCGGTGCAGGACTTGAGGCCGGCGGCGGCGGCCTGCGCGGACCGGGTCGCGGCCTGCAGATCCGGCACCACGGGACCGGCCACCACCGGGCCCTGCGCGAACGGCCCGATCAGCGACTTGGCCACCGCCAGGGGGTTGTCGCTGCCGCCCGCGATCACCACCAGCCGGTCCCCGAGCACCCCGGTCAGCACCTGGAGCTTGGCGTGCCGGGCCGCGCGCCGGATGGCCTCCACGGTCAGCTCGGAGTCCCCGTCGGGGGCGGTGCCCAGCACGACACACACATGTTCGGGTGAGTTCCACCCGAGGGCCGCGGCCCGGGAGACCGCCCCCTCGTCGGCCTCGCCGCTGAGTACGGCGTTCACCACGAGGGACTCCAGCCGGGCGTCCCAGGCACCGCGTGCCTCGGCGGCCTGCGCGTACACCTGGGCGGTGGCGAAGGCGATCTCCCGGGCGTACACGAGCAGCGCCTCGCGCAGCACCGACTCGTCCCCGGGAGCGGCGACCTCGTCGATCGCGGACTCCATGACCTCGATCGTGGTCCGCACCATCTCGACCGTCTGCCGCAGAGTGATCGCCCGGGTCAGCTCGCGCGGCGCGGTGCCGAAGACGTCGGTGGAGATGGCCTGCGGGGCGTCCGGGCGCCGGAACCACTCGGTGAAGGCGGCGATGCCCGCCTGGGCCACCAGTCCGATCCAGGAGCGGTTCTCCGGTGGCATGGCCCGGTACCACGGCAGCGTCTCGTCCATCCGCGCGATGGCCTGCGCGGCGAGCGAACCGGAGGACTGCTCCAGCCGCTTCAGGGTCGCGGTGTGCGAGTGGACGGCGTGCGCCCCGGGCTCGGGCTTGCTGGTTTCGGGTTCGGGCACGGGGACAAGACTGCCTTATCGGGACGGGCGAGCGTGTCGCCGGGTCTACGGTGGACGACGTGATGGACGTACGGCGCGCCGACGAGCGCTACCCCGGAGGCGACGCGGCGGCCGGCATCGAGTCGCGGCACGCCTTCTCCTTCGGACCCCACTACGACCCCGGCAACCTGCGCTTCGGGTCGCTGATCGCCTGCAACGAGGAGCGCCTCGCGCCCGGCTCCGGCTTCGACGAGCACCCGCACAGCCACACCGAGATCGTCACGTGGGTGGCCGAGGGCGAGCTCACCCACCGCGACACCGCGGGCCACGAGACGATCGTCCGCGCCGGGGACGTACAGCGCCTCAGCTCGGCGGGCGGCGTCCGCCACGTCGAGCGCAACGGCGGCGCCACACCCCTGACCTTCGTCCAGATGTGGCTGGCCCCGCGCGAGCCCGGCGGCGACCCCGCCTACGAGATCGTCCGCGGCATCGCCGACTCCACCCCCTACGCCGTCCCCGAGGCGGGCGCGATGCTCCACGTGCGCCGCCTCGCGCCCAGGGAGCGGACGGCGGTGCCGGACGGGGCGTACGTGTACGTCCATGTCGTGCGGGGTGCGGTGCGGCTGGACGGCGAGGAACTGGGGGCGGGGGACGCGGCGCGGATCACGGACGCGGACGGCGTGGACGCGGTGGCGGTGACGCGGGCCGAGCTGCTCCTGTGGGAGATGTCCTAGACCTCGGCGAGCACCGCGTCCGTGAGGGCCGGCCAGACCTCGGCCGCCCAGGCCCCGAACGCCCGGTCGGTGAGCGCCACACAGGCGAGCCCGGCATCGGGGTCGATCCACAGGAACGTACCGGACTGCCCGAAGTGCCCGAAGGTGCGCGGCGAGGACGACGCGCCCGTCCAGTGCGGGGACTTGGAGTCGCGGATCTCGAAGCCCAGCCCCCAGTCGTTGGGGTTCTGGTGTCCGTAACCCGGCAGCACGCCCTTCGTACCCGGGTACTGGACCGTCATCGCCTCGGCGACCGTGCGCGGGTCCAGCAGGCGCGGTGCCTGTACCTCGGCCGCGAACCGCAGCAGGTCCTCGACCGTCGAGACCCCGTCCTTGGCCGGGGAGCCGTCGAGGGTGGTGTCCGTCATGCCCAGCGGCTCCAGCACCGCCTGCCGCGCGTACTCGGCGAACGGGATGTCGGCCGCCTTCGCGATGTGGTCGCCGAGCTGCTCGAAGCCGGCGTTGGAGTACAGCCGGCGCTCTCCGGGCGGGGCGGTCACCCGGTGCTCGTCGAAGGCCAGCCCCGAGGTGTGCGCCAGCAGGTGACGGACCGTCGACCCGGCCGGTCCGGCGGGCTCGTCCAGCTCGACCGCGCCCTCCTCGTACGCGACGAGTGCCGCGTACGCCGCGAGCGGCTTGGTGACCGAGGCGAGGGGGAACCGCCGCCCGACGGGGCCGTGGGTTCCCAGGATCGTGCCGTCGGCGCGTACGGCACCCGCCGCGGCGGTGGGAACCGGCCAGTTCTCGATCAACGCGAGGCTCTTCAAGGACATGCCACCGAGCCTAAGCGGCTCACGGGTACAGCCTCATCGAGGGGGGGGCGTGTGGGTCGTGTGGGTCGTGTGGGTCGTGTTGCGTGTGAAGCCGAGGGGCTCGTACCGGGGCTCGGCGTCGGGGGGCGCGGTGGGCACGACCTGCCCCGCGCCCCGCTGCCGGAGCCACTCCAGCAGGTCGTCCATGCAGGCGTCCGGCCGCTGGTGACACGCCGTGCCACGAGTTCTGCCGTCGTCCCGTGGCGGCTCGCTCACCGTCGCTCGCTCACCGTCACCTGGTCTCGTCGCCTGGTCACGGCGCCTGGTCACGTCACCTGGTCACGTCGCCTTCTTACCGTGGCCGCTTGCTTGGAGTGCACTCCAAGGTCATAGCGTTGAGCGCATGACGGTGATGCAGACCACGGCCGGGAGCCTCGGGCCGAACGCCACCAGAACAGACATCTGCTCCGCCCCGCCCCGGCGCCACCCGCGCCCCGACGGGCAGGACCACTACACCATCAGCGAGGTCGTCGCCTTCACCGGACTGACGGCCCACACGCTGCGCTGGTACGAGCGGATCGGCCTGATGTCCCACATCGACCGCTCGCACACCGGGCAGCGCCGCTACAGCAACCGCGACCTGGACTGGCTCGACTTCGTCGGCAAGCTGCGCCTGACCGGCATGCCGGTCGCCGACATGGTCCGGTACGCGGAACTGGTGCGCGAGGGCGAGAACACCTACCCCGACCGGCGGGACCTCCTGGAATCCACGCGCCGCGACGTGCTGACGCGGATCGCCGAGCTCCAGGACACCCTCGCCGTACTCGACCGGAAGATCAGTTTCTACGGGGACGCCGGACGCACCGGTGAAGGAGAGAGGACGCGATGACCGACAGCAGGATCCCGACGGTGCGGCTCGGCGAGGACGGCCCGGAGGTGGGCGTCCAGGGCCTCGGCTGCATGGGCATGAGCTTCGGGTACGGCCCGTCGGACGCCGACGCCTCACGGACGACCCTGGAACGTGCGCTGGAGCTGGGCGTCACGCTCTACGACACGGCCGACGCGTACGGGGCGGGCGAGAACGAGCGGTTCCTGTCGCCGTTCTTCAGGGCGCACCGCGACGAGGTCGTCATCGCGACCAAGTTCGCCCTGACGATCCCGCCGGACGAGCCGACGAAGCGGATCATCCGCAACGACGCGCCGTACATCCGACAGGCGGTCGAGTCGAGCCTGCGCCGTCTGGACGTCGACGTGATCGACCTCTACTACATGCACCGGCGCGACGTGAACGTGCCGATCGAGGAGACCGTGGCCGTCATGGCGGACCTGGTCCGCCAGGGCAAGGTCAAGCACCTCGGGCTGAGCGAGGTGACGGGCGACGAGCTGCGGGCCGCGCGGACGGTGCATCCGATCGCCGCCGTGCAGTCGGAGTGGTCGCTGTTCAGCCGGGACATCGAGGCGGGCGTGGTACCGGTCGCCCGTGACCTGGGAGTCGCCCTCGTCCCGTACTCGCCGCTCGGCCGGGGTTTCCTCACCGGCTCCTTCGCCGACGCGGACCGGGACCTCACGGCCGGCGACTTCCGCCGGTGGCAGCCCCGCTTCACCGGCGACAACGCGGCGGCCAACGCGGCCCTCCTCGACCCGGTCCGCACGGTCGCCGAGGCCCACGGCGCCACCCTCGGCCAGATCGCCCTGGCCTGGGCCCAGCAGCGGGCACGGGTGCACGGCCTGCCGGTGGTCCCGATCCCGGGCACCCGGAGGCCGGCGCGGGTGGAGGAGAACGTGGGCGCGGCGCGGATCGTCCTCACCGAGGAGGAGCTGTCCCTGCTGGAGCCGATCGCGGAAGAGGTGGCGGGGGACCGCTACGCGGACATGACGTTCACGTCCGCCGGACGCGAGTAGTCAGAGCTCCGCCAGCAACTCCGCCTTCTTCGAGGAGAACTCCTCGTCCGTCACCAGCCCCGCCTGATGCAACTCCCCGAGGTGCCGGATCCGCTCGGCGATGTCCGCGGGATCACGGCGGGGCGCGGGCACCGGCACCGGGACCGCCGGACCGCGCTCCCGCACCGCGGCCAGCACCGCCGCGGCGAAGGGCAGTGATTCGTGCACCGGCCCGTACCCGAGCCCGAAGACGACCGAAGCGGGGTCCTGGTCGGCCTGCGGAGCGAGCGCCGCGGCGTCCCGCGGCAGCAACCGCAGATACCCCTCGAACACCTCGGGGGAGCGCCACTCCACCCCGCCCAGTTCGGCGACCGGGAAGTTCTGGTCGCCGGCCTTCCACTTCGCCGACGACGCGCCCGTCCAGGACCAGCGGAACGACACCGACCGCCCGTCGAAGGACGCCTTGCCGTCGTACGCCTTGAAGTGCAGAGGGGCCTCGGGAGCCGAGACCAGGTACCGCTCGGTCTTGCCGGACTCGCTCAGCAGGCTCCGCAGCTCGTCGGCGTAGTACTCCGCGAGCGTCTCCCGCTCGGCGGGCAGCACCAGCCGGTACGGGTCGCAGCCCTCCTTCAGCTGCCCGGCCGCCGCCTCCATCAGCGGATCGGCGCCCGGGCGCGGCTCGGCGCGCAGCACGACGGTGCCCCGCCGGCCGGGCGTGAGCGTCACCCCGGCGATCGCCTCCAGGGGGACACGGCGTTCCCCCAGGGCCTGGAACAGCTTGGGTGTTCGTATCCCCCGTTCGTAGCGGATGAGCACGGAGTCGGACTCGAACTCCCAGGCGGCATGAAATCCGGCCAGTACGTCACCCATGCGGGCCATCGTATGCGGCACGAGCTCTTCCGTCCCCTCCCCGTGCAAACCGGAGTTTCTGCGCCTCTACGCGCGTCCGGCCGTCGCTGCTGCGGACAAACCCGCCCGGCATGTGTCGTCTTGTGCGGCGCAGGTCAGTGTGCGGTATGCGCCAACGCCGATCTCCGCGAAGTTCCGCAGGCTCTCCGTACCCGGTACGAAGTAGCCGCTGTGCCCCTCGGCGCCCCCCGCGGACAGCACCCGCGCCCCGAACGCGGCGGACACCGGATCGGCGCCGTGGCCGAGGCCGCCGACCTCCAGGTAGGGCACGTCCTGGATCCAGTCGCCGGCGTCCCGCATCGCCCACACTCGGGCGGAGGTGCGCAGGTGGGTGGCCTTCTCGGCGCGCATGCCGGGGCTGCCGGCCACCGCTATGTCGGTGACCCGGCCGGGCAGCGTGTCGGCGGCGAGGCCGCACACCACCGAGCCGTAGCTGTGGCAGAACAGCGAGACGGGGGACCGGCCGGGCAGCGCGCGCAGCAGCGCGTTCAGCCGGGCGGCTCCGTGCTCGGCGCGGGTGGCCGTGGCCGCCTCCATGCCGAGGCCGCTGGGGGAGGTGTAGTCGGCCCAGGCGATCACGGCCGTACGCGTGCCCGGGCTCGCCCTGCGTTCGGCCGCGTGCAGCGACTCGGCCATGCCGACGGGCGCCGAGTACTTGCGGTCGGTGCGCTGGAAGGTGAGCAGTTCGGTGTCGACGCCGGGTACGACGACGGACACGCGCTCGGCGCGGTCGAGGTCCCCGAACACCTCGGCGATCCTGCCCGAGCCCGCCGGGTCGAAGGCGAGGATGTCGCGGCCGGGGCCGAGCAGTGAGTGGTAGTGGTGAGCGCGCCGGCCCGCCTCGCGCTGCCCGGACAGGGAGAGCCGCTTGTCGTGCATGCGCAGTCGCTCCACGGCCCGTGCCTTGCGGAGCGCCGCGCGGTTGGCGAGGTAGCGCAGCTCGACGGGGGCGCCGTTCATGTTGCCGACGGCCAGAGGGTAGCGACGGGCCAGGCTCGCGCGCTGCCATTCGGTGAGCGAGGCGAAGAAGCGGGCCAGCCGGGAGGGGCCGGCCTGCGCGTCGGGCAGCCGACGTCCGTCGATCCGGCCGTGCTCCCAGGCCGTGACCGACGCTTCGAGGGCCGTGGGGCCCCGCTGGTTGCGCAGGGCGGTCCAGCCGGTGGTCGCCAGCATCACGAACACCACGACCAGGGCGAGCAACGCGCGCCAGACGTTCAGCTGCGGGGAGGTGTCGAAGGAAGTCACTGGGAGGACACACTAGGAGAACGGGACGGTCTCGCGTGAATCCAGTGACGCGGATCACGTTTCGGGTGTGTGTTACGGGGCTCGGTCCGCTCGTTCGGTCTGCCCGGGGCCGGACTGGTTCCGCCAGGTCCCGGTGAGCGCGGGTCCCACCTGATCGAGGTAGGCGGTGGTCAGCTCGCGCAGCGCCGCGAGACCGGCGTCCTCCCGCGCCGACCAGATCCGCTCGGTCACCCGCATCACCGCGCCGAAGACGGCCACGACCACGCGGGGTCTCGGGTCCGCGTCCATGTCCAGGCCCTCGCGGTCGGCGATGACGCGCGCGATCTCCTCCTCGAGCTCCGTCGCGCGCCGCAGATGGGCGGCGAGCAGTGCGGGCGTCGACTCGATCACCCGGTAGAAACGCATGTGCAGTTCGAGCGGGATCAGCTGCTCGACGGCCTCGCCGATGGTGTCCCAGCTCGCCACGAGGGCCTGGCGCATCGCGTCCAGCGGTGCCTCGTCGAGGGGCCGGCTGTGTACGGCGTCGACGAAGTGCGACTCCGCCAGCCGCGCCACGAAGAAGGCCGCCTCCTCCTTGCTGGCGAAGTAGCGGAAGAAGGTGCGCTGCGAGACATCGGCCGCCTCGGCGATGTCGTCGACGGTCGTCTCCTCGTATCCCCGCTCGGTGAACAGCTCGAGGGCGGATCGCAGCAGCGTGTCCCGGGTGCGTTGCTTCTTGCGTTCGCGCAGGCCCGGCGCGCCGGCTGTGTCCGCCATGTTCAAGAGCTTCGCTCCTCGGGTCGGCTCCGGCGTGCTGCCTCGCCGTCGTTTCCGCAGTTCAGGCTATTGGGAGATGTCATGTCAGTTACCGACTGGTGAAATGGTTTGTCAACTGTCAGTCACTGTCATTAGCCTCAAATGTATGACTAGTCAGACCACCATCGACAAGGCGGGGCCGGGGGACGGGGGAGCGTCGTCCGGCTCGCAGGGCCCGGCACCGGCCGGCGGACTGCGCGGCCACCCGTGGCTCACCCTCATCACCGTCGCGGTAGGGGTCATGATGGTGGCCCTCGACGGCACCATCGTGGCCATCGCCAACCCGGCCATCGCGCACGACCTGAACGCCAGCTTCGCCGACGTCCAGTGGATCACCAACGCCTACTTCCTCGCCCTCGCGGTCTCCCTGATCACCGCGGGCAAGCTCGGTGACCGCTTCGGACACCGGCAGACCTTCCTCATCGGCGTGGTCGGCTTCGCCGCCGCCTCCGGCGCCATCGGCCTGTCCGACACCATTCCGCTGGTCGTCGCCTTCCGGGTGCTGCAGGGCCTGTTCGGAGCGCTGTTGATGCCGGCCGCGCTCGGCCTGCTGCGGGCCACCTTCCCGGCCGAGAAGCTCAACATGGCCATCGGCATCTGGGGCATGGTCATCGGCGCCTCCACCGCGGGCGGCCCGATCCTCGGCGGTGTGCTGGTCGAGCACGTCAACTGGCAGTCGGTGTTCTTCATCAACGTGCCGGTGGGCGTCCTCGCCGTCGTCCTCGGTGTCATGATCCTGCTGGACCACCGCGCGGAGAACGCCCCGCGCTCTTTCGACGTCCTGGGTATCGCGCTGCTCTCCGCCGCGATGTTCTGCCTGGTCTGGGCGCTCATCAAGGCCCCCGAGTGGGGCTGGGGCGACGGCATGACGTGGCTGTTCCTCGTCGCGTCCGTCGCGGGCTTCGGAGTCTTCGCCTTCTGGGAGACGAAGGTCAAGGAGCCGTTGATCCCGCTCGGGCTGTTCCGTTCGGTGCCGCTGTCGGCGGGTGTGGTGCTGATGGTCATGATGGCCATCGCCTTCATGGGCGGCCTGTTCTTCGTGACGTTCTACCTGCAGAACGTGCACGGCATGAGCCCGATCGACGCCGGTCTGCACCTGCTGCCGCTCACCGGCATGATGATCGTCGGTTCCCCGCTCGCCGGGGCGATGATCACCAAGGTCGGCCCCCGCATACCGCTCGCGGCCGGCATGGCGTTCACCGCGATCGCTATGTACGGCATGTCCACGCTGGAGACGGACACCGGCAGCGGTCTCATGTCGCTGTGGTTCGCCCTGCTGGGCCTGGGCCTCGCGCCCGTCATGGTCGGCGCCACCGAGGTCATCGTCGGCAACGCGCCGATGGAGCTGTCCGGCGTCGCCGGCGGCCTCCAGCAGGCGGCGATGCAGATCGGCGGCAGCCTCGGCACGGCCGTGCTGGGCGCCGTGATGGCCTCCAAGGTCGACAGCGACCTGGCCGGCAACTGGGCGGACGCCGGCCTTCCGGAGCTGTCGCCGGAACAGCTGGGCCAGGCCTCCGAGGCGGTCCAGGTCGGTGTGGCACCGGTGGCCGAGGGCATGCCGGAGCCGATGGCCGCGAAGGTCACGGAGGTCGCGCACGACACGTTCATCTCCGGCATGAGCCTGGCGTCGCTCGTCGCCGCCGGCGTCGCCGCCGTGGCCGTGCTGGTCGCCTTCCTCACCAAGCGCGGGCAGAACGCGGAGACCGGGGCGGGCGTCGGCCACATCTGACAGGCGAGCCTCGCGCGGTGTCCCGGCCCTGTTCGCCTATCCGGGTGACAGGGCCGGTGAACCCTCCCCTCGGCCCGATCCCGCAGGTCACAGTGGGTCAAGTCCTCCGCAGGGCAGGGAGGGCGGGAGGCTGCGGCGCGCTGCTGGAGGGGGGCAGCGCGCGGGCAGCGCGTGCGCGGCAGGCATAAGGCGCCGCACGGGGGTACCCGAACTCCACGAGGAGTTCAGGGAGTTGACGATGGCGAGCTTCGGACAAGGATCGCGCAGGCACCCCCGCTCACGTGGCCGGACGTGGTCACGGAACGGGCCGGATCGCGCGACGCTCGCAGTCGTCGGAGTCATCTGCGCGGTCGCCGGGTTCTTCGTGCTGGGTATCGTCCTCGGCCCCGCCGCGATCGTCTGCGGCTGGCTCGCCATGGGCCGAAGCTGGGCGGGCCCCCGCCCGGTACCGGCCGTGGTCGCCCTGGTCCTGGGCATCATCGACACGCTTGTGGCGGTCGTCTGGCTCGCCGGGGCGGCGTCGCCGGGCTACGGCATGTTCTGACCCGGCACGGCCAGCGGCTCCCGAGACCGGTGGCTCGGGAGCCGCTGGCCGTCGGGATCGTCGGGCACGGACTCGCCCCGGGGCGAGTCCGGCACCGCGCCGCCGGGCCGCCGCAACTCGGCCACCTCCGCCCGCAGCGCCCGGACCTCCTCCGTGAGCGCGTGAATGGCCTCCGTCCGCCGCCGCCCGTCCACGTCGTCCCGCTCGAACCTGGCGATGAACCAGGCCGCGATGTTCGCGGTCACCACACCGAGCAGCGCGATCCCGGACAGCATCAGGCCGACGGCCAGCACCCGTCCCATCGCCGTGGTCGGCGCGAGATCCCCGTACCCCACGGTGGTCATCGTCGTGAAGGACCACCACATGGCGTCACCCAGGGTCCGGATGTTCCCGTCCGGCGCGCTCCGCTCCACCGACAGCACCGCCAGCGACCCGAAGATCAGCAGCCCGACCACCGAGCCCGCGACATAGGTCGTCAGCCGGATCTGCGAGGCCATCCGCGCCCGCCGCCCCACCAGGAGCAGCGTCGAGACCAGTCGCAGCAGTCTGAGGGGCTGCAGCAGCGGCAGTGCCACCGCGCAGAGGTCCAGCCAGTGGGTGCGGACGAACCTCATGCGGTGCGGGGCGAGGCGCAGCCGCACCAGGTAGTCGACCGTGAACGCCCCCCACACCACCCACTCGGTCACCAGGCACGCCCGCGTCACGGCCGGGCTCGACGAGCCATCGACGATCGGCGTGGCGTAGGCGACGGCGAACAGCAGGGCCAGCGCCAGCAGAGGCCGCTGTGTGTGCCGCTCCCAGCGTTCCTGTGCCGTGGGCCGCCCTGTGTCCGCGTCGGTGCTCATGCCCGCATCGTAGGCCCCCGCCCGGATGGCCGAGAGGCGGCGGACTCCGAAGCCCGCCGCCTCCCCGAGCGCCGCCGACGTGCTAGGCGTCGCCGCCCGCGACCCCCGGATCCGCCGCCGTCACATCGAGCAGCCGGTACCGGTCGATCGCCTGCTTCAGCACCGACCGGTCGACCTTCCCCTCCCGCGCCAGCTCGCTCAGCACGCCCACCACGATCGACTGCGCGTCGATGTGGAAGAAGCGCCGTGCCGCGCCGCGGGTGTCCGCGAAGCCGAACCCGTCCGCGCCCAGCGACTGGTACGTCCCCGGCACCCACCGCGCGATCTGGTCCGGAACCGACCGCATCCAGTCGGACACCGCCACGAACGGCCCCTGCGCGCCGGCCAGCTTCCGCGTCACGTACGGCACCCGCTGCTCCTCCTCGGGATGCAGCAGGTTGTGCTCCTCGCACGCCACCGCCTCGCGCCGCAGCTCGTTCCAGGAGGTCGCCGACCAGACGTCGGCGCGCACGTTCCACTCCTCGGCGAGGATCCGCTGCGCCTCGACGGCCCACGGCACGGCGACTCCGGACGCCATGATCTGCGCCGGGATCGAGCCGCCCGTGCCCTCGCTGAAGCGGTGGACGCCCTTGAGGATGCCCTCGACGTCCACGTTCTCGGGCTCGGCCGGGTGCTGGATCGGCTCGTTGTAGACGGTGAGGTAGTAGAAGACGTCCTCGCCGTGCGGGTGCCGCTCGTCCCCGCCGTACATCCGGCGCAGACCGTCCTCGACGATGTGCGCGATCTCGAAGCCGAAGGCCGGGTCGTACGCCACACAGGCCGGGTTCGTCGAGGCCAGCAGCTGCGAGTGGCCGTCGGCGTGCTGGAGGCCCTCACCGGTCAGCGTCGTACGGCCCGCGGTCGCGCCCAGTACGAAACCGCGCGCCAGCTGGTCGCCCATCTGCCAGAACTGGTCGCCGGTGCGCTGGAAACCGAACATCGAGTAGAAGACGTAGACCGGGATCAGCGGCTCGCCGTGTGTGGCGTACGCCGACCCGGCCGCGATCAGCGAGGCCGTGCAGCCGGCCTCCGAGATGCCGTCGTGCAGCATCTGCCCGGTCGGCGCCTCCTTGTAGGCGAGCAGCAGGTCCCGGTCCACGGACTCGTACTGCTGCCCGAGCGGGTTGTAGATCTTCGCACTCGGGAAGAAGGAGTCCATGCCGAACGTGCGGTACTCGTCCGGCGCGATCAGTACGAACCGCTTGCCGATCTCCTTGTCCCGCATGAGGTCTTTGAGCAGCCGCACGAAGGCCATCGTCGTGGCGATGGACTGCTGGCCCGACCCCTTCTTCACGGTCGCGTACGTCTTGTCGTCCGGCAGCGCGAGGGGTTTCGAGCGTACGACCCGGGTCGGGACGTAGCCGCCGAGGCCGAGGCGGCGGTCGTGCATGTACTGCATCTCCTCGGTGTCCCGGCCGGGGTGGTAGTACGGCGGCGGGCCGGACTCCAGCTCCTTGTCGGAGATCGGCAGATGCAGCCGGTCGCGGAAGCGCTTGAGGTCGTCGACCGTCAGCTTCTTCATCTGGTGCGTGGCGTTGCGGCCCTCGAAGTTCGGGCCCAGCGTCCAGCCCTTGATCGTCTTGGCGAGGATCACCGTCGGCTGGCCCTTGTGCTCCAGGGCCGCCTTGTACGCCGCGTAGATCTTCCGGTGGTCGTGACCGCCGCGCCCCAGGTGCAGGATCTGGTCGTCGGTCATGTTCTCGACCATGGCGCGCAGCCGGTGGTCGTCGCCGAAGAAGTGGTCGCGGATGTAGGCGCCGGACTCGGTGGCGTACGTCTGGAACTGGCCGTCCGGGGTCGTGTTCATGCGGTTGACCAGCACGCCGTCGCGGTCCTGGGCGAGCAGCGGGTCCCAGGTGCGGTCCCACACCAGCTTGATGACGTTCCAGCCGGCGCCCCGGAAGACCGACTCCAGCTCCTGGATGATCTTCCCGTTGCCGCGCACCGGGCCGTCGAGGCGCTGCAGGTTGCAGTTGACGACGAAGGTGAGGTTGTCCAGGCCCTCGCGGGCCGCGATGGACAGCTGGCCCAGCGACTCCGGCTCGTCCATCTCGCCGTCGCCGAGGTAGGCCCACACGTGCGACTTCGACGTGTCCGCGATCCCGCGCGCGTGCATGTAGCGGTTCATCCGCGCCTGGTAGATCGCGCCGATCGGGCCGAGGCCCATCGAGACGGTCGGGAACTCCCAGAAGTCCGGCATCGACCGCGGATGCGGGTACGACGACAGCGCGTTCGGCGCCTTGGACTTCTCCTGCCGGAAGCCGTCCAGGTGCTCCTCGCTGAGCCGGTCCAGCAGGTACGCGCGCGCGTAGATGCCCGGCGAGGCGTGTCCCTGGAAGAAGACCTGGTCGCCGCCGTCGCCCTCGTCCTTGCCCCGGAAGAAGTGGTTGAAGCCCACGTCGTACAGGGACGCCGAGGAGGCGAACGTCGCGATGTGGCCGCCGACGCCGATGCCGGGGCGCTGGGCGCGCGAGACCATCACCGCGGCGTTCCAGCGGGTGGCGTTGAGGATCTTGCGCTCGATCTCCTCGTTGCCCGGGAAGAACGGCTCGCTCTTGGTCGGGATCGTGTTGACGTAGTCCGTGCTGCGCATCTCGGGCACGGCCACGCGCTTCTCGCGGGCCCGCTCGATCAGTCGCAGCATCAGATAGCGGGCCCGCTCGCGGCCGCGCTCGTCGACGGCGGCGTCGAGGGAGTCGAGCCACTCCTGGGTTTCCTCGGGATCGAAGTCAGGAACCTGACTCGGAAGGCCGCCAATGATGATCGGATTGCGATCACTGCGATCGGATGCGGAAGCCACGCTGTTCCTTCGCTGTCAGAGGGCAACTTTGCCGGGTGTCGCGCCGATTCCCCGCCGAATCACCATCGTGTACCTCGCGGGGGCAAACGTCATCTGTACCGTGGGGTAACCGGTCCCCCCATGGGGATCGGGGGCACGTTCATTCGAGTCTCGTACCCACACATGGTTCCCAAATACGCAAACGGGGCAGATAGGTGTGGTGTACGTCACGTTCGGTCTGGACGGCATGGCTGGAGTTGCGGCGACACGGCCGGGATCGTCACCGTTTCGGCGGTCCCAGTCGCCGGGTACTTGCGCGATCCGTCCCGCCCGTGTGGACTACGGCCAATGCTTCGCGCACGCGCGTGGCTGAGATATTCACCAAGACATGATCAGGAGGCAACCCGTGAGCGCGACCGCGGACCACGCGGAGGAGCGGACGAACCCTGCCGTCAGGCTGGGGTTCCAGCCCGGGCAGGTGGTCCAGGAGATCGGCTACGACGACGATGTCGACCAGGAGCTCCGCGAGGCCATTGAGGGCGCCGTCGAGGGCGAGCTGGTGGACGAGGACTACGAGGACGTGGCCGATGCCGTCGTGCTGTGGTTCCGTGACGACGACGGCGACCTGACGGATGCGCTGGTGGATGCCACCACGTACATCGAAGAGGGCGGGGCGATCCTGCTCCTCACGCCGAAGACCGGCCGTTCGGGGTACGTCGAGGCCAGCGACATTTCGGAAGCCGCGACGACGGCCGGACTGACGGCGTCCAAGAGCGTCAGCGTCGGAAAGGACTGGAGCGGCAGCCGGCTGGCTACGCCCAAGGCCGCCAAGTCCAAGCGGTAGCCGCCCAGGCTCCGCACCACACCCGGACCCCGTACGGGCCGACCGCCGTCGGCCCGTCCGCGGACCCGCGATGATCCCTGCGTAGGGTGGTTCCAGCGAACCACCCTACGAAGGGACGAACAGGACATGACGCTCCAGGTCGGCGACAAGGCCCCCGACTTCGAACTCAAGGACAACCACGGTGCGACCGTCCGGCTGTCCGACTTCCGCGGCCGGAAGAACGTCGTGCTGCTCTTCTACCCGTTCGCCTTCACCGGCGTGTGCACCGGCGAGCTGTGCGAGGTGCGCGACAACCTGCCGCAGTTCTCCGACCGCGACACCCAGGTGCTCGCCGTCTCCAACGACTCCATCCACACCCTGCGCGTCTTCGCCGAGCAGGAGGGTCTGGAGTACCCGCTGCTGTCCGACTTCTGGCCGCACGGCAACGTCTCGCGCGCGTACGGCGTCTTCGACGAGGACAAGGGCTGCGCCGTCCGCGGCACCTTCATCATCGACCAGGAGGGCGTCGTGCGCTGGACCGTCGTCAACGGCCTGCCGGACGCCCGTGACCTGGCCGAGTACGTGAAGGCGCTCGACACCCTGTGATCGACGCGCCCGGCGAGCCGACACCGCGTGATTCGTCGGCCCCAGGGCCTGCGGCGGGCGGGAACCCGTCACTAGGATCGAATCGTTGATCCGATATCCACGCACCACGGGGCTCCCCGCCCCAGGACACCAATGGAGGACTCGTGGGAGTCAGCCTCAGCAAGGGCGGCAATGTCTCGCTGACCAAGGAGGCCCCCGGCCTGACCGCGGTCATCGTCGGTCTGGGGTGGGACATCCGCACCACGACCGGCACCGACTTCGACCTCGACGCCAGCGCGCTGCTGCTCAACAGCGGCGGCAAGGTCGCCAGTGACGCGCACTTCATCTTCTTCAACAACCTGAAGAGCCCGGACGGATCGGTCGAGCACACCGGCGACAACCTCACCGGTGAGGGCGAGGGCGACGACGAGCAGATCAAGATCGACCTCGCCAACGTCCCCGCCGACGTCGAGAAGATCACCTTCCCGGTCTCGATCTACGACGCCGAGAACCGCCAGCAGTCCTTCGGCCAGGTACGCAACGCGTTCATCCGCGTCGTCAACCAGGCCGGCGGCGCCGAGATCGCTCGCTACGACCTGAGCGAGGACGCCTCCACGGAGACCGCCATGGTCTTCGGCGAGCTGTACCGGCACGGTGCGGAGTGGAAGTTCCGCGCCATCGGCCAGGGCTACGCGTCAGGCCTGCGCGGTATCGCCCAGGACTTCGGCGTGAACGTCTGAGTCACCGATACGTCCGAGGCCACGGCCTCGACCGTCCGGCGCCGCACGGTTTACGTGCGGCGCCGGACGCGCAGGAAACCGAAGAACCGTCACCCGGGGAGGGATCACCATGGGCGTCACGCTTGCCAAGGGAGGCAACGTCTCCCTGTCCAAGGCCGCACCGAACCTCACGCAGGTACTGGTCGGACTGGGCTGGGACGCGCGTTCCACCACCGGAGCACCCTTCGACCTCGATGCCAGCGCACTCGTGTGCGGCAGCGGCCGGGTGCTCGGCGACGAGTGGTTCGTCTTCTACAACCAGCTCAAGAGCCCGGACGGATCCGTCGAGCACACCGGCGACAATCTCACGGGTGAGGGCGACGGTGACGACGAGTCGGTGCTGATCGACCTCTCCGCGGTGCCGGCCCAGTGTGACAAGATCGTCTTCCCGGTCTCGATCCACCTGGCCGACGAGCGCGGCCAGACCTTCGGCCAGGTCAGCAACGCCTTCATCCGCGTCGTCAACCAGGCCGACGGCCAGGAACTCGCCCGCTACGACCTCAGCGAGGACGCCTCCACGGAGACCGCGATGATCTTCGGTGAGCTCTACCGCTATCAGGGCGAGTGGAAGTTCCGTGCCGTGGGGCAGGGGTACGCGTCGGGGCTCCGAGGCATCGCTCTAGACTTCGGAGTCAACGTTTCGTAAAGCCGCGTACGGCGCGGGGGAGCCCCGTACACATACGATTGGGTAGCCAGTGGTTCTGAAAACCTTCGGGTGGTCGTTCGCGGTCACCGCGCTCGGCCTGGTGGCCGCGATCTTCTACGGGGGGTGGGCCGCCTTCGGCATCGTGGCGATCCTGTCCATCCTGGAGATCTCGCTGTCCTTCGACAACGCGGTGGTCAACGCCGGGATCCTGAAGAAGATGAATGCCTTCTGGCAGAAGATCTTCCTCACCATCGGCATCCTGATCGCCGTCTTCGGCATGCGCCTGGTCTTCCCGGTCGTGATCGTGGCGGTCAGCGCGTCGCTCGGGCCGATCGAGGCCGTCGACCTCGCGCTCACCGACAAGGACCGCTACCAGGAGCTGGTGACGGACGCCCATCCGTCGATCGCCGCCTTCGGTGGCATGTTCCTCCTGATGATCTTCCTCGACTTCATCTTCGAGGACCGGGACATCAAGTGGCTCGGCTGGCTGGAGCGCCCGCTGTCCAAGCTCGGCAAGGTCGACATGCTGTCGGTCTGCATCGCCCTGATCGTGCTGCTGATCTCCGCGATCACCTTCGGCGCCCACGCCCACCAGCACGGCGGCACCCATGCCGACAAGGCGGAGACGGTCCTGCTGTCCGGCATCGCCGGCCTGATCACCTACATGATCGTCGGCGGTCTCTCCGGCTACTTCGAGGACAAACTCGAGGAAGAGGAGGAGCGCGAGCACGAGGCAGAGGAAGCGGCCGAACGCACCGGCAAGCCCAAGTCGGCGATCGCACTGGCCGGCAAGGCGGCGTTCTTCATGTTCCTCTACCTCGAGGTCCTGGACGCGTCCTTCTCCTTCGACGGCGTCATCGGCGCCTTCGCCATCACCAACGACATCGTCCTGATGGCCCTCGGCCTCGGCATCGGCGCCATGTACGTCCGGTCCCTGACTGTGTACCTGGTCCGCCAGGGCACCCTCGACGACTACGTCTACCTGGAGCACGGCGCGCACTACGCCATCGGCGCCCTCGCCGTCATCCTCCTGGTCACCATCCAGTACCAGATCAACGAGTTCATCACCGGCCTCGTCGGAGTGTTCCTGATCGGCGCCTCCTTCTGGTCCTCCGTGCGCCGCAACAAGCGGCTCGCCGAGGCCGGGGGAGACGGCGGCAAGGAGAAGGCGGAGGTCTCCTCCGGGGTGTGAAACCCTTCTGTCCCCGGGCCGGGTTCGCCCCCGGTGCGCCTGCTCCTTCGGTGTGAACACGGCCCGGGTGAGGAACGCTCTGTGCGGGGCGGCCGACGAGGACGACTCCTCGGGGCCGCCCCGTCGGCGGTCCGCGGCCGGTGGTTCGAGCGAAGGTGGGGGCGGGAATGGGCTTCTTGAACGGTCTGTGGCGCGGTCGCGAGAGCGAGTTCGACTCGGGCAGCGCGGCGACCAACTCCATTCAGCTGACCAAACGGCACAGCCAGGTCTCCCTGACCAAACAGGGCGCGGCGACCGGCAACCTGCGCGTCAACCTCTCCTGGCGGATGCGGACCTCGGACCTCATGGGCTCACAGCGCGAGAGCCTGCTGCGGCACCCGTTGAAGGCGCTCAAGCCGCCCGAGGTCGTCGGCCACAGCCAGAGCATGGTCAACGTCGACCTCGACCTCGGCTGCCTCTACGAGCTCCAGGACGGCACCCGCGGGGTCGTCCAGCCGCTGGGCGGCTTCCTGGGCGACGTCAACGGCCCGCCGTACGTCAAGCTCAGCGGCGACGACCGGTTCGGCTCGGCCTCCGGCGAGACGATCTACGTCAACCTCGACCACAAGGACGCCATAAAACGCCTCCTGCTCTTCGCCTACATCTACGACCAGACCCCGGCCTTCGACCGGACGCACGCCATCGTCACGCTCTACCCGAGCAACGGCCCCCGCATCGAGATAGGCCTCGACGAGCGCCATCCGCAGGCCCGCTCCTGCGCCGTGGTGATGATCGAGAACATCAAGGGCGAGATCTTCGTCCGCCGCGAGGTGAAGTTCGTGTACGGCTTCCAGGGGGAGCTGGACCGGCTGTACGGGTGGGGCCTGCAGTGGGGCCGAGGGCACAAGAGCAAGGCGGAGCGCTGACGCCGGGCAAAGGCGGAGCGCCGACGCCCCGCCCGTACCGCTGCGATCCTGACCGCACCGCCCGCCCTGGCGCCGCTCGTGCGCCGAGGCGCCGCTCGTGCCACCGCATGTACCGCCGAGGCGGCTACCGCCCGACGAACTGCGGCCCCTGCGGCGGCAGCCGGAAGTCCGGGTCGGGTGCCCCGGTGACCGGTGGCGGATAGCCGTAGCCGGACTGCGCGCCGGTGACGCCGGCCGCGGCGGGCGCCTGTGGGTACCCGTACCCGGGGTGTCCGGCCGGCTGCGGGTAGCCGTAGGCCGGCTGGGCCGTCGGCGGCTGCTGCGGGTAGCCGTACGAGGGCTGTGCCGGTACTCCGGCGGGCTGCTCCGGGGGCAGCGGGCGCGAGACGTCCGGGAGGGGCTGGACGGTCGTCGGCTGCTCGGGGTCGACCGCCGGCGGGGCCGGCGTCGACTGAGCGGGCGTCGGCTGGTCGGGGGCGGCCTGGGCGGGGCTGTGGGTGGCGGCTCCGGGCCGGGGGGCCGACGCGGGGCCGTCCGTCCCCTCCGACTCGTCCACCGAGATGCCGAAGTCGGTCGCCAGACCCTTCAGCCCGTTCGAGTAGCCCTCGCCCAGCGCCCGGAACTTCCAGCCCTCCCCGCGCCGGTAGAGCTCACCGCAGATCAGTGCCGTCTCCTGGCCGGTCTCCGGCTTGACGTCGAAGTACGCCAGTGGCTCCGCGTCGGCGGCCGTGGCGTCGTGCAGCAGGATGCGCAGGGACCGGACCCGGTCGAAGGCGGTGCCGTCCGCCGAAGCGACCAGCAGGATGCGGCCGACGGACGGCTCGACCCCGGAGAGATCTGTCTGGATCGTGTCGGTCAGCCCGTCGGCGACCCGCTTCTTGCCGAGCCGCCAGACCTGACCCGAAGGGTGCCGGGGCTGGTTGTAGAAGACGAAATCCTCGTCGGAACGCACGCGGTCGTCCGGCCCCAGCAGCAGAGCGGAGGCGTCGATGTCGGGGACCCCCTGCCCGGGGGCCCAGCGCAGCACGGCGCGTACCGTGGTGGCTTGCAGCGGGACGTTCGACCCCTTCAGCATCGCGTGCGTCATGCCGTCATCCTGCCCTCTCGGTCCTGGTCACGACAACGCGGGGGCGGGTACTCGGGTCGTGTCCGCTCGCTCCGGGTCGCCGCCGCCGACATGCCCGGGTTACCTGGAATTCATGCCGGGTGGGAACCTCCGACATGGACACGTACGTACTATTACCGGCCACCTTTGGACAGCTCACAGGTCGCCCAGACATCGCGGGGGAGTTTTAATGCGTCATTTCGGACAGATTGCCCCTGATGTACGGAAGCGTCTCTTCCATCAGGAGCCCTGCACCTTCACGGCGGACTCCCCGGCCCGGCTGCTCTCCGCGGCCCTGGGCGCCACGCTCTACAGTCCGGCCACCCGGCCCAGACTCGCCGAGGACGTCCTCAAACAGAGCGCGTGCGGTGTGGTGTCGATGGTGCTGTGCCTGGAGGACTCGATCGACGACGCCGACGTACCGGTCGGCGAGGAGAACCTCGTCCGCCAGCTCACCGACCTGGCGCGCACTCCCGACGCCGACATCCCCCTGCTCTTCGTCCGCGTCCGCACTCCCGAGCAGATACCCGACCTCGTACGGCGCCTCGGCCCCGCCGTGCGGCTGCTGTCCGGGTTCGTGCTGCCGAAGTTCACCGAGGAACGCGGCATGCCCTTCCTCGAGGCGCTCTCCGCCGCCGAGGCGGCCACCGGCCACCGGCTCTTCGCCATGCCGGTGCTCGAATCACCGGACCTGCTGTACCGGGAGACCCGGGTGCAGACGCTGGAGGGCATCTTCCGCGCCGTCGACAAGTACCGCGACCGCGTGCTCGCCCTGCGTCTCGGCGTGACCGACTTCTGCTCCTCCTACGGGCTGCGCAGGGGCCCCGACATGACGGCGTACGACGTGCAGATCGTCGCCTCCGTGATCGCCGACGTGGTCAACATGCTCGCCCGGGCCGACGGCACCGGTTTCACGGTGACCGGGCCGGTATGGGAGTACTTCCGCGTCCAGGAGAGGATGTTCAAACCGCAACTGCGGCAGAGCCCCTTCCTGGAGGTACAGGCCGTCGAACTGCGACAGAAGCTGATCGCACACGCGATGGACGGTCTGCTGCGGGAAATCTCCCTGGACCGCGCCAACGGCCTGCTGGGCAAGACCTGCATCCACCCCTCGCACGTGCTCCCCGTGCACGCGCTGTCCGTGGTCAGCCACGAGGAGTTCAGCGACGCCCAGGACATCCTGCGGCCCGAACGCGGCGGCGGGGGTGTACTGAGGTCCTCCTACACGAACAAGATGAACGAGGTGAAGCCCCACCGCGCCTGGGCCGAGCGCACGCTGCTGCGCGCGGAGGTCTTCGGGGTGGCGAACGAGGACATCGGCTTCGTGGAACTGCTCGCCGCCGGCCTGTCCGACTGAACGCAAGGAATCCATGACCGACGCAAGGGGTCACGCCGCGGTGGACCACGGGAGGCACGAGTACATGACCGAGAGGGCGCACGCCGAGGGGCACGCCGAAGTCTGGTCCGGCAGCTGGGTCGCCGAGCGGCTCGGCGTCGAACTCGCCGGTGACGACACGCTGACCGGCCTGCTGGGACTCGCCCTGCGCCGCAACCCCAAGCGGGCGCACCTGCTCGTCTCCAACGTGCTCGGCAAACACGTCCCGCAGTCGCCCTCCGTGGTGTACGGCCACGGCGTCGCCCTCGGCCGACGCGTCCGCGACCTGCTCGGCGCCGAAGCGGCCGAACGCGCGGTCGTCCTCGGCTACGCGGAGACCGCCACCGGCCTCGGCCACTCGGTCGCCGACGGCCTGGGCCCCGCCCCGTACCTGCACTCCACCCGCCGTCCGGTCAACGGCGTCCCCCGGGCGGGCGGCTTCGAGGAGTCCCACTCGCACGCGACCTCCCACCTGCTGCTGCCCGAGGACCCGGCGCTGCTGGCCGGCGACGGGCCGCTGGTCCTCGTCGACGACGAGTTCTCCACCGGCAACACGGTGCTCAACACCGTCCGCGCCCTGCACGAGCGCTACCCGCGCAAGCGGTACGTCGTGGTGGCCCTCGTCGACATGCGCTCGCCGGCCGACGCCGGCCGGCTGGACGAGTTCGCCCGGGAGATAGGCGCCCGCGTGGACCTGGTGACAGCGGCCTCGGGCACGGTCCGGCTGCCGGAGGGCGTACTGGAGAAGGGGCAGGAACTGGTCGCCCGGTACGAGACGCGTGCCGCCGAGCCGGACCCGGCCCACCCGTCCGGCTCCGTCGCACGCGTCGACCTGCGCTGGCCGGCAGGAGTACCGGACGGCGGACGTCACGGGTTCACGGCAGCCCAGCGGGACCGGCTGGAGGCGGCCCTGCCCGGCATGGCCCGGCGGATCGCCGAGGCGCTGCCCGCAGCTGCCCGCCGCGTGCTCGTCCTCGGCTTCGAGGAGCTCATGTACGCCCCGCTGCGGCTGGCCCACGCGCTGGAGCAGACCGCCGACGCCGACGTGCGCTACTCCACCACCACCCGCTCTCCCGTCCTCGCCGTCGACGACCCCGGCTACGCGATACGCACCCGCCTGGTGTTCCCCGCGCACGACGACCCGGCCGACGGCCCCGGCGAGCGCTACGCCTACAACGTCGCGGGCGCCGGCTTCGACGCCGTCGTCGCCGTCGTCGACTCGGCCGCCGACACCCCCGCGCTGCACGCGCCCGACGGACTGCCGGCCCGGCTCGCCGCCCACGTCCCGCACGTCCTGCTCGCGGTCGTCCCGTCGTACGCCCCGCAAGCCCCGCACGCCTCCGAAAGGCCCCCCATGCTGCCCGAGCCCCTGCGCGGCCCCGACTTCTCCTCGTACGCGCCCGACGAGGTCGGCTGGCTGCTCCAGGACCTGTCGGACGTGACGCTGGAGGCACCGACCGAGGAGCGCGAGGAGGCGATCCAGAGCGGCGGCGCGCACTACGCGGAGTCGCTGCCCGTGGAATACCAGCCCAGCGAGCAGTACCGGGAGCTTTTCCACGCGGCGCTGGAGACGTCCGCGACCCGGCTGGCCCGCGCCGTCGGGGCCGTCACCGAGATCGTGCTCGCGGAGCGTTCGCCACGCCCCGTCCTGGTCTCCCTCGCCCGCGCCGGCACCCCCGTCGGGATCCTGATGCGCCGCTGGGCGCAGTTCCGCCATGGTCTCGACCTCCCTCACTACGCCGTGTCGATCGTCCGGGGCCGCGGCATCGACGCCAACGCCCTGCGCTGGCTGGCCGACCGCCACGACCCCGCCGACGTCGTCTTCGTGGACGGCTGGACCGGCAAGGGCGCCATCACCCGCGAACTCGCCGCCGCCCTGCGCGACTTCGAGGTCTCCGACGGCGTCACCGGATTCGACCCGGAGATCGCCGTACTGGCCGATCCCGGCTCCTGCGTGCGCACCTACGGCACCCGTGACGACTTCCTCATCCCCTCCGCCTGCCTCAACTCCACCGTCTCCGGCCTGATATCCCGCACCGTGCTCCGCGCCGATCTGGTCGGCCCGAACGACTTCCACGGCGCGAAGTTCTACCGCGAACTCGCCGGCGCCGACCTGTCGCCGGACTTCCTCGACGCCGTCTCGGCCCGCTTCCCGGACGTCGCGGACACGGTCGACGCCCAGGCCAAGGAACTCCTCTCCGCCGACCGCACCCCCACCTGGGAGGGCTGGGCCGCCGTCGAGCGCATCAGCGAGGAGTACGGCATCCACGACGTGAACCTGATCAAGCCCGGCGTCGGCGAGACCACCCGCGTGATGCTGCGCCGCGTGCCGTGGAAGGTGCTGGCCCGGGCCGGCGCGGGCGCCGACCTCGACCACGTACGCCTGCTGGCCGAACAGCGGGGCGTACCCGTCGAGGAGGTCGCCGACCTGCCCTACACCTGTGTCGGACTGATCCACCCCAAGTACACGCGGGGCGCGACCGGCGCCGACGGCAAGGCGGTGGCGCTCTGATGCCGGTACTCGTCGCCAGCGACCTCGATCGCACGCTCATCTACTCGGCCGCCGCACTCGGGCTGACCATGCCCGACCTGCGGGCACCCCGGCTGCTGTGCGTGGAGGTCTACGAGAGCAAACCCCTCTCCTACATGACCGAGACGGCGGCCCAGCTGCTGACCGACCTCGGTGACACGGCGGTCTTCGTGCCGACCACGACCCGGACCCGCAAGCAATACCAGCGCATCAACCTCCCCGGGCCCCCGTCGAAGTACGCGATCTGCGCCAACGGCGGTCACCTGCTCGTGGACGGCGTCTCCGATCCCGACTGGCACGCGCGGGTGACCGCACGGCTGACCGACGAGTGCGCCTCGCTGTCCGAGGTCCGCGACCACCTGATGAACACCGCCGACCCGCTGTGGGTGCGCAAGCACCGGGTCGCCGAGGATCTCTTCGCCTACCTCGTCGTCGAGCGTGAACTCCTGCCCGAGGACTGGGTGAAGGAACTCGCGGTGTGGGCCGAGAACCGCGGCTGGACCGTTTCCCTCCAGGGCCGGAAGCTCTACGCCGTTCCCAAGCCGCTCACCAAGAGCGCCGCGGTCCACGAGGTCGCCCGCCGTACCGGCGCCGAGCTCACCCTCGCCGCCGGCGACTCCCTCCTCGACGCGGATCTGCTGCTCGCCGCCGACCGGGGATGGCGCCCCGGCCACGGAGAGCTGGCCGACTCCGGCTGGACGGCTCCCGCGATCAGCGCCTTGCCCGAGCGCGGCGTGCTGGCCGGTGAGCGGATCCTGCGGGAGTTCCTGCGCGAGTCGAGCCCGGCTCGCTGACCCCGCCCTCCGGGACCCCGGCACCGCCCCCGGTGCCGGGACGGTCGCCGTCATCGGCCGGCGGCCGTATCGCCTGCCCGCGATCGCTGCCGCGGACCCGCCTGCGGTGGCCCGCCCCCGGCCGCAACAGGCGCATGCCGATGAAGACCAGCAACGCCAGCGCGGCGATCGCGAGGATCACCTTCGAGTACGTGGAGGCGATGCCCGACACCTCGGACCAGTTGTCCCCCAGCGCGTAGCCCGCGAGGACGAACACCGTGTTCCAGATCGCGCTGCCCAGCGTGGTCAGGGCGAGGAAGACGGGCAGTCGCATCCGCTCCACACCCGCCGGCACGGAGATCAGGCTGCGGAAGATCGGGATCATCCGGCCGAAGAACACCGCCTTGGTCCCGTGCTTCAGGAACCAGGCCTCCGTCTTCTCTATGTCGGACACCTTCACCAGCGGCAGCTTCCCCGCTATCGCCACCGTGCGGTCGCGGCCGAGCAGAGCACCCACCCCGTACAGGGCGAGCGCGCCGATCACCGAACCCGCCGTCGTCCACAGCAGGACGGCGATCACGTTCATCCGGCCGGAACTCGCCGCGAACCCGGCGAGCGGCAGGATCACCTCGCTCGGCAGGGGAGGGAAGAGGTTCTCCAGAGCGATGGCGAGGCCGGCGCCCGGTGCGCCGAGCGCGTCCATGAGGTCGTTGATCCACTGCGGTGCCGCACCGCTGTCCGCGGCCGACTGCGCTGCGATGGCTGTCATGACGACCACGCTAGAAAATCGCAGCTGAAGGGACCCTGAGGAAGACCGCAGGATCGCCTGCGGTCTACCGCAGGCGGGAATTGCGGTTTTCCGCAGTGTGCGCCGTCGTCGCGCCCGGCTAGCCTCGCGATCATGCGAAATACGGCGCGACGCGTAGCACGGTGCGGGGTGGGCCTCATCATGGGTACCGCCGCGGCCGCCGTCGAGCTGCTCTTCGCCCTGTCGGCCGGTGTGGCACTGCTGCCGGTGGCGGCGTGGCCGACCGGCCGACGTGCCGTACTGCGCCCGGTCCTCGCCGGCGCGCGGATACTGACGCGGGGGGAACGGGCGCGGCTGGCGATGTGGCTGGACCTCCGTGTCACGCCCGCGTACGAGGACGTGCGTGCGCTGCGGTACGTGGCCTGCCACTGGGCCCTGGGCGCCCTGGGCGGGGTGGTGATGCTGACCGCCGCGATCGGCATCGGGTACGGCACCTTCGGGATATACGGCTGGCTCCTGCTGGACGGCATACGCAACCCCGGTTCGTTCGTCCTCGGCAGTCTCGGCGGCTTCTTCCTCGTGTTCCTCGCCGTGCAGGGAATATTCGGTGTGGTCGGACTGGAGGGGCAGCTCGCGCGTCACTTCCTCGGCCCCCGCCACCAGGAGGAGCTGGAGCGGCGGATCGCGGAGCTGTCCGCCAGCCGCGCCGCCGTCGTCGACGCGGTGAACGACGAACGGCGCCGCATCGAGCGTGACCTGCACGACGGCGTGCAGCAGCGTCTCGTCGCCCTCGGCATGCTGCTCGGCCGTGCCCGTCGCAACCAGGACGCCGATCGCCGGGACCGGCTGCTGGGCCAGGCCCACGACGAGAGCCGCCGGGCTCTGGACGAGCTGCGCGAGGTGGCCTGGCGGATCTATCCGACCACGCTGGACGAGGCGGGGCTGCGCGCGGCGCTGGAGACGGTCGCCGAGCGGGCGTCCGTGCCGGTGGGGGTGGAGTACGACCTGGCCGAGGAGCCCGGGCAGGCCGTGGCGACCGTCGCGTACTTCGTCGTCTGCGAGGCGGTCACGAACGCGGTCAAGCACGCGGCGCCGACTCGCATAAGGGTCGCCGTCAGAGCGGAGGAGGAACGGATGTACGTGAGCGTCCAGGACGACGGCTGCGGCGGGGCGAACGCCGCCGGCAGCGGACTGTTCGGGCTGGCCCGACGCGTCGCCGCCCTCGACGGCAGCCTCAGGGTGGTCAGTCCGCCGGGGGGACCCACCCTCGTGGCCGCGGAGCTGCCATGCGGGTGATCCTCGCCGAGGACTCGACTTTGCTGCGGGAGGGGCTGGTGAGGCTGCTGACGGAGGAGGACCACGAGGTGCTCGCGGCCGTCGGCAATGCCGAGCTGCTGCTGAAAGCGGTCGCCGAGGATCCGCCGGACGTGGTCGTCGCCGATGTCAGGATGCCGCCCACGCACACGGACGAGGGCCTGCGCGCGGCCCTGGAGATACGCGAGCGCTGGCCGGCGGTCGGGGTGCTGGTGCTCTCGCAGTACGTCGAGAAGCGGTACGCGACGGAACTGCTGACCGGTGAGACGGAAGGGGTGGGTTATCTGCTCAAGGACCGGGTGGTCCAGATCGACGAGTTCCTGGACGCGCTGGAGCGGGTGGCCGCCGGACGGGCCGCCTTCGATCCGGAGGTCGTCCGTCAGCTGCTCTGCCGCACGACCCACACCGACCTGCTCGCCCGGCTCACCGTACGGGAGCGGGACGTGCTGGCCGAGATGGCGCAGGGACACACCAACGCGGCGATCGCGCGGCGGCTGCACATCTCGCAGAGCGCGGTGGAGAAGCACGCCAACGCCATCTTCGACAAGCTGGAACTGACCGGGGGTGAGGGCTATTCACGCAGGGTGCTGGCGGTGTTGCGCTACCTGGGGAGCTGAAGGAAGCCGACCGGGGCCGGGAGTCCCGGCGCATCGGCACCGGGTCGTGCGTCCCGGACGCGGCGGTGCGTCCTGTCTCGGGTCGTGCGTTCCGTACGGGGCGTGCGTTCCGGCCCGGCAAGGTCAGCCGCAGCAGCCCCCGCCGCAGCAGCCGCCTCCGCCACCCGATGAGGGCGCCGGGGCGGATGCGGAGGCCGAGCCGCCGACCGCGACCGTCGACAGCAGTTTCACGGTGTCGTCGTGGCCCGCCGGGCAGGCGGCGGGAGCGGAGGACTCGGCCATGGGACGGCTGAGTTCGAAGGTGTCGCCGCAGCTCCGGCAGCGGTACTCGTAGCGAGGCATGCGCACAGGTTAACCGGCCCAGCCAGGCAGCAGGCCTCCGTCGGGGAACCGGTCGGATCGGACGCCACGGCCACCGGCAGCCGCCGGGCGGTCAGTGACCGGCCCCGCGCTCCTCACGGATCCGGGTGACCACGCCGGCCACCGTCCGCCGGACCGCTTCGGTCTCCGTCAGGAAGTGCCAGTAGTCGGGGTGGCGGCCCTCCAGTGTGGTGATCGCCCGTTCCAGCCGGGCCACGGCGTCGTCCAGCGGGCGCGCGTGCTGCGGGTCGGGGGTGTGGCGGCCCGCCATGGCCAGGCGCTGGGCGTCACGGATCGCGAAGCGGGTGCGCTCGATCTCCTGCTGGGGGTCCTTCTGCACGGCGTTCAACTGCCGCAGCCGGTCGCCGGCGGCCGAGACGGCCTCGTCGGTCGAGTTCAGCAGTGCCCGCACCGTCGACAGCAGGGCGGTGGCGTCGGGCCAGCGCTGTTCGTCGCGGGCGGTCTGGGCCTCGGCCAGTTTCCGCTCGGCCTGCCGGACCGACTCCGCGGCCTGGTCCGGCACCTGCTGGAGGTCCTGCCAGCAGGCGGAGGTGAATCGCCGCCGCAGCTCGCTCAGCACCGGTTCGACCTGTTCGGTGCGGGTGGTGAGGGCCTGGGCGCGGGTGCGCAGGGAGACCAGCCGGTGGCCGATCTCGGCAGCGCGTTCGGGCAGCCGCTCGGCCTCGGCGCGGACCGACTCGGCCTCTCGGGTGACCCGCTCGGCCCGTTCGAGGGTCTGGGGCACGCCGTGCTGGCCCGCGCCCTGGTTCAGCCGGGTCAGCTCCGGGCCGAGGGCGGCGAGCCGGGCGGCGAGGTCGTCCGCCCGCAGCCCGGCTCCCCGCGCGGCGTCCAGGGCGTTGGAGGCGGCGAGCAGGGCCTGCCGGGCCCGTTCGACGGTGGGCGCCAGCCGGGCCAGCTGGGTCTCGGCCTTGCCGAGCAGGGGTCCGAGGCCGTCGGCGAAGCGGTCCAGTTCCTGCTTGACCCGGCTCAGCTCGTTCTTGGCGGCGGTCAGTTCGCCGCGGGCATGAGAGGCGGCCGACGCCTCCAGGTCGTCCCGGTCCAGGTCGTGGGCGTCGACGGCGCTGATGTACTGGTGGCTGACCTCGTCGATGCGCCGGCCGAGCGCCTCGAAGTCGGCGACCGCGCGCCGGGCGGCGGGGGAGGCGTCGACGGCCGCGATCGTCTCTATCGAGATCCGCAGATCCCGTTGGGCGGTGTCCAGTTCGTAGAAGGCGGCCGCCGCGTCGTCCTTGGCGGTCTGTGCCTCCGCCCGCTGGCTCTCGGCCCGCCCGCCGAACCAGCGCCGGGTGCCGCCCCCGGCGAACGCCGCGGGCAACGCGAGCACGGCGAGGATCGGCAGGCCCAGGAGGGTGAGCGTGTCACCGACCGGCCCGGGGCCACGGCGGCGGGAGCGGCCCGGCAGGCGCTGCGCGCGCGCCACCATCGGCGAGTACGGCTGCGATGGTGTCGCCGTCACATCCCTCTCCCGTGTCGTCCGTCCTGCCCGGGTTCATTCTCCCACCCGTAAGGGACGAACACACGGGCCGGTCAGTTCGCGGTTCGGACCGTGACTTTGCCGTCCTGGGTCCGCGCGTTCACGACGTGGGAGCTGGCGTCGTCCCGGGGCACGGAGACGTCGACCGATCCGTCGTCGCTCTCGGCGGACACCTTGTACGTCTCCCGGGGCAGGGCGACGCTCACGGAGCCGTCGTCGCTGCGGGCCTCCACCAGGTCCGGAACGGTACCGAGGTCGAGGTCGACCGAGCCGTCCTCGGTGGACGCCTTCACCCGGCGCGACGACACCTCCGCGCGCAGCGACCCGTCGTCGCTGTGGAGTTCCAGCGGCCCGGTGGAGTCGCCGACGCGGACGGACCCGTCCGCCGTGCGGATCTCCAGCGCATCCCGGAACCCCCGCGCTCGCACGCTGCCGTCGTCGGTCCTCACCTTGACGGCGACGCCACGCGGCACCTCCACGCGGTGCTTGGTGGCGCAGTCGGCGACCACGCCGGAGCAGTCCGTCCGCAGCTTCAGCCGGTCGCCGTCCATGCTCCAGCTCACCTCCGGGTCGGAGCCGAGGACGACGGAGCCCTGGAACCACCGGGTCACCTCGACCTTGCCGGAGGGATTGCCGTCCGCGGCGACTATCTCCAGTCCGGAGTCGTCGGCGTCGATGGTCAGGGTCTCGCCCTGGAAAGCGAAGGTCCGGTGGTCGGGGTCCTTGTCGTCCCCGGCGGAGGAACAGGCGCCGAGTCCCGCCACGAGAACGGCGACGGCGCCGACGGCGGCGAACGTGCGAGCGGAAACGGTGCGGGCGGCCATGGCGATCTCCCCCTGGGACGGGCTGCGAGGTGCCGCGCCAGGCACTTCCCGAGCGGGAGAGGCCCTTGTCGGCGAGGCTCTTAGACCGTACGGAGCACGGGCCCGCGCCTCGATCCGGGCCACTACCGGATCGGGGGTGGGGTTAACCCCCGGCCGAGTCGGCACCGCCGTCAACACGTTGCCGGGCAGCGCCCCGGGCCATGTAGGCTGTCCACTCGTCCTGGGTGCGTAGCTCAGGGGTAGAGCGCCTGCCTTACAAGCAGGATGTCGGCGGTTCGAAACCGTCCGCGCCCACCAGGACCGGCGCCGTTGTCGTCGGTGCGAAGGCCTCCGGAGATTCTTCCGGGGGCCTTTCGCGTGCGTGCGCGGACCGCGCGGCCGGGGTACGACTGCGGCCGGCCGCCGGGCAGGCAGCCACGGGCACCGCCCGGCGGGGCAATGCCCTGGCCGCCTGCCGCCTGCCGCCTGCCGCCTGGGCCTGGGCCTGGGCCTGCCGTCAGGCGTCGCCGGGTGGGTTCGTCCGGTCGGGGTCCTCGTGAGCGCGTTTCAGCTCGGAGCGGGCGTTCACCTGGTCGGGGCCGGTGATTTCCGACCAGTAGCGATGGGTGCTGACGAACACGGCGAGTTCACGCTCGCGCCGCCGCAGCTTCTCCACCTCGGCCTGCTCGTCCGCCGACCAGCCGGGGGAGGCCGGGCGCTCGACCTTGCGCCAGCCGTTGTCATCGCTGAATCCGTCGAGGGGTTCGACGGACCAGGGAAGCCTTTTCAGCAGGGCCGACAGCTCGGCCCGGACCTGATGCAGTTCCTCCTGACCGGCGAGGAGATCACTGGGAAAATCATAGGTCGTAGCCACACGCCAATGATACGCCTGTTCGATTTTGAGGCGCGCGTTCCCTTCGGTGGTTCACGCGAAAGGGTGGCCGTCGCCGCCGGGACCGACTGTCAGACCCCTGCCCTACCGTGAAGAGCATGGACGGCGTGGACGAGCGGGCCGGAGAAGGCGGGGAGCGGGTGTGCCTGGTCCCCTGGGCGGAGGCGGACCTGTGGCTGCTGCACAGGACCAACAGCCCAGAGATGACCGCGCACCTGGGCGGTCCGGAGACCGACGAGCAGCTCGCGGCCCGGAATCGGCGGTACGCGGAGCTGCGGTCGGGGCGGATGTACCGGGTCGTCCTGACGGACGGCGCAGCCACCGTCGGCTCGATCGGGTACTGGCGGCGGACCTGGCAGGGTGCGGAGGTCTGGGAGACCGGGTGGGCGGTGCTGCCGGAGTTCCAGGGGCGGCGGCTGGCCGTGCGGGCGGCCCGTGCCGTGCGGGAGGCGGCCCGGGCCGACGGGACGCACCGCTGGCTGCACGCCTTCCCGAGCGTCGACCACGCCGCCTCCAACGCGGTCTGCCGCGGGGCCGGGTTCACCCTGCTCGGGCAGGCCGACTTCGAGTATCCGAAGGGCCACTGGATCAGATCGAACGACTGGCGGGTGGACCTGGAAAGAGGAGACTGACGTCATGTGCCGCAGCATCAAGACACTGCGTCCGCCCGTGCTGGCCGAGTTGGCCACCGAGGACGAGATCAGGGCCGCCGCCCTGCAGTACGTGCGCAAGGTATCCGGGTTCCGTGCGCCGGCCGCGCACAACCGTGAGGTCTTCGAGCAGGCCGTGGAGGCCGTCGCGGGAGCCACGGCCGAACTGCTGGCCGGCCTCGAGGTAAGGGGAGGGACGCGGCGGGCGTCGTGACACCGCTACCGTGACGTGACGCCACCGTGGCGTGACGCCACCGTGAGGTGACGCCTGGATGCCCGTGACGCCCCGTGACGCCCGACGCTGTGACATCCGTGATGCCAGTGACCCTCGTGAAGCTTCGTGACGTCAGTGACCCCGTGGAGCTTCGTGACGCCAGTGACCCCGTGAAGCTCCGTGACGCCAGTGACCCCCGTGACCCCGTGAAGCTCCGTGACTCAGTGACCCCCGTGACCCCGTGAAGCCCCGTGGTCCTGACCGCGCAGGCCGTGACCGTGCACGTACCGCCGCGCGACGTTCCGCGCCCGCGCCTACCTGAACCCGAAGCAGCCCCGCCTGCGACGAAGCCCGCGTGTGCCGGCGCCTTCGGCCGGTCTGCGGCTCCGTGTCACGAGGACTCCGTCGCCCGGGGCTGGCGGCGCATCAGGTACGCGGCCCCCGCCCCGGCGCCGAACAGCGCCGCCAGCGACACCCCTGCCGCCAGCCAGGTCCCGCCCAGCCACTGGCCGCCGAAGTAGCCGAGGGAGACGCTGTAGGCCGCCCAGGCGAGTCCGGCGAGGGCCGACCAGGGCAGGAACTCGCGGATCCGGCGGTGGGCGGCGCCGGCCACGAGCGAGACGACCGAGCGGCCGGCGGGGGCGAAGCGGGCCAGTACGACGAGGGCGCCGCCGCCTCGGGCGAGGGCCCCGCCGAGACGTTCCTGCGCCGTGGTCAGCCGGCGGGAGCGGGCGATCGCACGGTCCAGGCGCGGCCCGCCGCGCCATGCGAGGCGGTAGACCGCGAGGTCACCGAGGACCGAGGCGGTCGCCGCGCACAGCGTCAGGACCAGGATGTCGGGGACGTCGTTCGGAACCCGCCCGGCGGCCGCCGCGCCCGAGCCCGCGGCCGCCGCCGTGGCCGCCGCGATCACCAGGACACCGCTCGGCAGCACCGGCAGGAAGATGTCGAGGGCCACCGAGACGGCCACCAGCGCATAGATCCATGGGCTGCTGACCAGCGAACCGATACTCCCGAAACTCTCGACCACCACAACTCCCCGTTACTCCCCCGTGGGCCGGGCCATGCCGCGAGACGCGGGGACGGCAGGAGCGGCCGATGACAGCCATCCAGCGTACGCCCGGGGTGTGACACACGGTTCACAGGGGCCTCGTGCGTTCCACACGGAGCGTTCACCCGGGAGTGGGCGTTCACGCCCGCGAGTGTCGCGGTGGGAAGTGGCAGCGGTGCTCCTGTGCAGGAGCAGCGGCGCCCCCCCGTTCGGGAAGGCACCGCTCCGGTTGGGATCAGGCCGCGACCGGGGTCTGCTGCTCCGCGGCGGCCTTCTCCCGCTCGGACGTGCGCCGGGTGAAGAACCGGTCCAGGCCGAAGGCGCCGGAGCCGGTGAAGGCGAGCAGCAGGAAGGCCCAGCAGAACATGGCGGAGGCCTCGCCGCCGTTCTCCATCGGCCACAGGGCGCCCGGCTGGTGCACCTTGAAGTAGGCGTAGGCCATGGAGCCCGAGGAGATGACCGCGGCGGCGCGGGTGCCGAGGCCGAGCATGACGAGGCCGCCGCCGACCAACTGGATCACGGCCGCGTACCAGCCCGGCCAGGTGCCGGTCTCGACCGTGCCGCCGCTCCCCGTCGTGCCGCCGAGGACGCCGAACAGGGAGGCGGCGCCATGGCAGGCGAAGAGCAGGCCGACGACTATGCGGAACAGGCCGATGGCGTAGGGCTGGGCGCTGTCGAGGCGTCCGGACATGTGGGGGTGCTCCTTCGGTCGGGTCGGCCCGTCGGGGCCGGTGGGGGACGAAACCGAGTGGGGCCGCCTACGTTAGGTGAGCCTAATGAGTACTTGCAAGTTCAACATCTGGCCATGGATTCGCGTGTGGTCACGCCTCCGTCTCGGCCGCCGCCGCAGGTGGGAGCGCTCCCACTCTGGCGGCGGAGCCTGTCGGCATGACTCGATTCACACCCGGACCCGCCCCGCCTCGTACCGCCCTGCCCCGTACCGCCCTACCCCGTACCGCCCGACCTCGCCCCGTCCCGCCCCTCGTCCCGCCCCCCCGTCCCTGCCTACGCCAGCTTCCGGTCCGTGACCTCCCGCAGGATGGTCGTTCCGTCGCGCTCCGTCCGCGCCTGCTCCAGACGCAGCCGGGCAGATCGCCCCCGCAGGGTCAGCGTCATGAGCTGGTTGCCGAACCAGGGCCCACCGGTCTTGCGCCAGCCGACCGCCGGCGGCGCACAGCGTCCGTGCCGGGCGATACGCCGCCCGAGGGCCCGCGCCGGGGCACTCCAGCCGAAGCGGAAGCCGAGGCGGATGGAGAGCGGCACGGAGTTGTGGACGGGCGAGCAGGTCAGCTGGGCCACCACGGAGTCGGGCGCGCGGCCCGGCCAGGACGGCTCGGCCACGTAGGCATGGTGGACGTCGCCCGACAGCACGCTCACCGTCGCGGGCGCCCCGGGCCCCGTACCGGCCTCGGCGATCAGGTCAGCGAGGGAGTCGAAGGAGGCCGGGAAGGCCGACCAGTGCTCCAGGTCGGCCCCGCGCCTGATCCGCTCCCCGGTCCGTGCCCAGCGCGCGCCCCGTTCGCCGACGCACATCGCGGCGCTCCACGCCTCCACGTCGTGCACGAGGTGGGGCAGCAGCCAGGGCAGGGAGGTGCCGATCAGCAGGTGGTCGTAGGCATCCCGGTCTTCGAGGACCTGCTCGCGCAGCCACGCGGCCTCGACCGGGTCGAGCATCGTGCGGTGCTCCTCCTCCAGGACGCGGGCCGCGCGGGAGTCGACCATGACCAGCCGTACGCGGCCGAAGTCGCGCCGGTAGCTCCAGCGGACGGTGGCCGGGTCGGCGTCGGCCCGCGCGGCGAAGTCGCGGAGCACGTCGGTGCCGTCGGGGGTGTCGCGTACGGCCGCGTAGAGGGGGTCGGCGGCCAGCTCGTCCGGGGAGAGGTTGCCCAGGTGCTGGTACACCCAGTAGGACATCAGCCCGCTCAGCAGCCGCTCGCGCCACCAGTCCGTGGCCCGCATGTCGGCGAGCCAGGCGGCGGAGGTGTTCCAGTCGTCGATGACGTCGTGGTCGTCGAAGATCATGCAGCTGGGCACGGTGGACAGCAGCCAGCGGACCTGGGGGTCGCTCCACGACTCGTCGTAGAGGTGGGTGTACTCCTCGTAGTCCGCGATCTGGTCGCCCGGGGGCTCGGCCAGCTCGCGGCGGCCGGCGATCCAGCGGCGCGTGGCGTCGGAGATCTCGTCGGCGTACACCTGGTCGCCGAGCAGGAGCAGCACGTCGGGCCGGGCGCCCTCCGGGTCCGCCGCGATGCGGGTGGCGAGGGTGTCCAGCGCGTCCGGGCCGACCGGGTCCTTCTCGCCGGCCGGCGGCGAGGCCCAGCGGCAGGAGCCGAAGGCGATCCGCGTGTCCTCGTCCGCCGGTGACGTGGCGATCACCGAGGGCGGGAAGCGCGAGTCGGGCGGCGGCCACACCCGTGCGCCGTCGAGGAGGACCTCGTACTCCGTCGCCGTGCCGGGTGTCAGGCCGCTCACCGTCACCAGGGCGTAGTGGTGGCCCGCGATCTGGAAGGTGCGGGTCGTGCCCCGGGCGCCGTCGGCGCAGCGCACCTCGGCGGTGCAGGGCCGGTTCGTCTCGACCCAGACGGTCGCGCTCGAGCCGTCGGTGTATCTCAACAGTGGTCCCAGGCGCAGTCCGGCCATGGTGATCCCCTCCTCCGTCGCCCCGTACGGTACGGAACGACGGAGACCGGCGGGGAGGTTCCGCGCCGGACGCGCGGTGACCGGGCCGCGGGCGGGGTGTCAGCAGTTCGCGAGGTGGTTCTGCAGCGCCGACTTCTCGGCGGAGTCGACCGAGAGGTCGTAGTAGTACTTCACCTGTACCCAGGCGCGGACGTACGTGCAGCGGTAGGCGCTGCGCGAGGGCATCCAGGTGGCCGGGTCCTGGTCGCCCTTGGACTGGTTGACGTTGTCGGTGACCGCGAGGAGCTGGGGGCGGGTGAGGTCGTTGGCGAAGGCCTGGCGCCGGGAGGTGCTCCAGGAGCCGGCGCCGGAGTCCCATGCCTCGGCGAGCGGGATGAGGTGGTCGATGTCGACGTCGGAGGCGGCGGACCAGGTGGCGCCGTCGTAGGGGGAGTACCAGCTGCCCCTGGTGGCGGCGCAGGAGGAGTCCGTGACGACGCCCGAGCCGTCGCGCTTGAGGACGGTCTCGCGGGTGTTGCAGGTGCCGGACTGCGTGATCCAGTGCGGGAAGAGGTCGCGGTCGTAGCCGGTGCGGTTCTCGGTCCTCACCGTGAGGGAGGCGAGGTAGGAGCGGGCGGTGGCGGCGCTGACCGGGGTGGGGAGGGCGGCGGAGGCGGCCGGGCCGTTGAGGAGCCCGGCGGAGGCTATGAGTCCGGTGAACGCGGCGATGAAACCGAGCCGTCGACGCGCGTAGAACTTCGGCATGCGAACTCCCTTGGATTGTGGGGGCGTTGGGACGCGGGCAGGGGAATGCTCGCGACGCCGCATGGCGCACAGGTGTGCGGTCGGTAAGAAGTTAGTGACGTGCGCATGACGCGTCTACAAGCGCGACGGGACTTTCGGTCACGGGGCGCGTGGGACTTTCGCCTCCCGGGCCCTCGGGCCGCGTGGGACTTCCGCCTCTCGGTGCCGTCCGAGGGTTCGCGTACTATGGACGGCGCAGAAGGGGAGTAGCTCTTCGCCGGACCGTCGACATACTGCTCAGCTCGTCTGAGCCGGCGCCCGGAGGCAGGCCTCGTACACGGGGCCGGCCAGCGAGACCTTCGGCAAGCAGTGCACGCCCGTGCCGTACGGCGGGGGCGACCGTGTGCTGCCGTGCCGAGGTGTCCGCAGCGCAGGACCAGCACTCTCGGCGGGGCGGCCCCGACCGATAGAGGATCCCTTGATCAGCCTGACCGTGACGGCAGTCGTCTTCGGCGTCGTCTTCCTCGCCGAACTGCCGGACAAGACCGCGCTCGCCGGCCTCGTCCTCGGCACCCGCTACCGGGCCTCGTACGTCTTCGCCGGCGTGGCGGCCGCCTTCGCGCTGCACGTCGTGCTCGCGGTCGCGGCCGGCAGCGTGCTGACCCTGCTGCCGCAGCAGATCGTGCACGCGCTGACCGGTGTGCTGTTCCTGGGCGGCGCCGCCGTGCTGCTCATGAAGAAGGACGACGGGGACGAGGAGATCCGCAAGCCGGAGGACCAGTCCTTCTGGAAGGTCTCCGGGGCGGGCTTCATGCTCATTCTGGTCGCCGAGTTCGGCGACCTCACGCAGATCATGACCGCGAACCTCGCCGCCCGCTACGACGACCCGCTCTCCGTCGGCCTCGGCGCGGTGCTCGCCCTGTGGGCGGTGGCCGGGCTCGGCATCGTCGGCGGAAAGGCCCTGATGAAGCGGGTGCCGCTGGCGCTGATCACGAAGGTCGCGGCGCTGCTCATGCTGGGCCTCGGGGTGTGGAGCCTCTGGGAGGCGATCGCCGGCTGAGTGCCGGCCGCGCGGGTCCCGGCGTGGCGCGGGCCGCGGTGCCGTGCGGATCCAGGCGTGGCGCGGATCCCGGCGTGGCGCGGGTCGCGGTGCCGTGCGCATCCAGGTGCGGCGCGGATCCCGGTGCTGTGCGTACCCGGAGCCGGTGCCGTGCGAAGCGAACGGTTCGTGAACGTTCGGGCGGGGCGGTGGCGCGATGCCCGTCGCGTTTTGTACCGTGGGTGAACAAAGTGGCTCCCGCCCGTTTTCCCTGACCGGCGGGCGGGGCCGCCTTGTTTCCTCCCCGCGCCTTGGAGTCTGCCGATGACGGCCACCGCCACCACCGTTCTCACCGCCCGTGCCCTGCTGCTGGACATGGACGGCACCCTCGTCAACTCGGACGCCGCGGTCGAGCGCGTCTGGCGGCGCTGGGCCGACCGGCACGGCCTGGACGGGGACGAGGTCATGAAGGTCGTCCACGGACGGCAGGGCTACGCCTCGATGGCGCTGCTGCTGCCGGACCGGCCCATGGAGCAGAACCACGCCGACAACGCCCGCATGCTCGCCGAGGAGACCGCCGACACCGAGGGTGTCGTCGCGATTCCCGGGGCGCCGGAGTTCCTCGCCTCGCTGTACGGAGTGCCGCACGCCCTGGTGACCTCGGCCGACGTGCCCCTGTCCACCGCGCGGATGGCCGCCGCCGGGCTCGCCCAGCCGGACGTCCGGATCACCGCCGAGTCGGTCGGCGCCAGCAAGCCCGACCCCGAGGGCTTCCTCAAGGGCGCCGCCGAGCTGGGCATCGCCCCCGGCGACTGCATCGCCTTCGAGGACTCCGGCGCCGGCATCACGGCCGCCCGCGCGGCGGGAATGCAGGTCGTGGGCGTGGGCCCGCGGGCTGCCGCCCACGGGCCCGACGTGGTCGTGGAGGACCTGACGCGGGTACGTGTGGAGGCCGGGGCGGGCGGAACGCTGCGGCTGCGCATCGGCTGATCGACTGACGGCGGGCGGGGAACGGGGCGATGCCGTGACGCCCTGGCGGGCGCGTCCGTGAACGCCGTCTGCGGCTCGCGCCACTGCGGCTCGCGTGTCTGCCGTCGGTGCGTCTGCGGCTCGTGCGTCTGCGGCTCCTCTGTTTACGGCTCGCGCGTCTCCGACTCCAGTCGGTGTCGGGTGTCCTGCCCGTAGACGCCGAGTTCGTCGTCGCGGATGCCGCGGGCCCACTGATAGGTGCGGACCGATTCCTCGACCTGGCGGTTGTAGTTGCCGTTGATGTCGCCGGTGTAGAGATACAGCTGGGTCAGACGCTGCTGGAGCTCGACGACCTCGGGTCCCCGGTCGCCGCGGTGCAGGGTGGTGCCTCCGTCGGGGGCGCGGTCGTCGTCCTCGGACTCCTGCGTGGGGTCGTCGGGCGGCGTGGTCGTCGCGCTCTGTGTCGGCTCCGCCGACCGGGTCGGCGTGGGCGAGGCGCTCGACGCCGACGGGGACGGCGAGGGCGACGGGCCGGCGCTGGGGGACGCGGAGGCGGACGGGGACGGCGACGCGGAGGTCGCGGGGGTCGACGGCGCGCTCGGCTCGGGTGGCGCGGAGGCCTCGCTGGTCGACGGGTCCGGCACACTCGCCCGTACCTCGTCGGGCAGCGCCCCGTCCCGTGAGGGCGTCTCGTAGGAGAACAAGCCGCTCGCGTACCCGGCCGCGCCCACCACGACCACGACCGCCCCCGCGGCACTCAGCAGCACGCTCCGGCGCCGTTTGCGCGGCGGACGCCCACCGGCACCGTCCGCACCGGACTCCACGGAAGCGGAAGCGGAAGCGGAGGGGGCGCCGGGCGTGGTGGCCGAGGTCTCGAACAGGCGCAGGTCGTGCGCGCTGGGCGCGTCGGCCGAGGGTGCCAGGGGGGTGGGCAGCGTGGCGGTCGCCTCCATGGCCGCGCCGGGCGGCTCGGCGCCGACGGCGCGCAGCGTCATGGTGGCGTCAGGATCTGCCCCGGACCCGGACCCGGACCCGGACGCGGGCGTGGACGTGGACCCGGCCCCGGGGATGGCAGGCGCGGGTGGGGGCGCCGGTGTCCCGGGCGTGGGTGCGGGCGTGGTGGGCATGGGCGCCGTCCCGGCGGGGGGTGCCGGGGGCGTCGGCGGTGTGAGCGGCGACGGGGGCTCCCCGGCGCCGCCGTCCAGCTCGACGTACGGCCGTATCCGCAACGGGTCGAAGTCCTCCGCCGCTGCCGCCTGGGCCGTACGCGCGTCGCGCAGGGCGTCGGACGCCCGTGACCCGCAGGCGCAGGAGGGGGTGTTGTCCGCCTCCCTGGGCGTGCCGCACTCCGGGCACGAGTGTTCCGCGGCCCGCTCCCGCGGGTGCTGCGGTGGCTCTTTGTGCTGTTCCACGCGTTCGTCCCTCCCCTCGCGACTCCCCTCGCGAACTCCAGAGATTATGCAGATCTTCTCCACACTCCCGCGCGTACGCCCCCGGAATGCGGGCTTCCCAAAGGACTGAACCGCCCATAACTGGTCACACCGACCTGGATGGAAGGCGAGACGTCCGTGGGAGGTCTTCATGGCGGGAGATGCACGCGCAGCGACGGATCCGGCACGGCCCCCGGGGCAGGGGCAGGGGCAGGGGCAGGAAGAGGGAGAGGGGGAGGGGCAGGCGCAGGCGCAGGAGCAGGTCTCCAGCGGCGTTCTCGTCTCGATCGGAGCCCTGCTCCTCGGCATGCTGCTCGCCGCCCTCGACCAGACCATCGTGTCCACGGCGCTGCCCACCATCGTCAGCGACCTGGGCGGCCTGGAGCACCTGTCCTGGGTGGTCACCGCGTACCTGCTGGCCGCGACCGCCGCCACCCCGCTGTGGGGCAAGCTCGGCGACCAGTACGGGCGCAAGAAGCTGTTCCAGACGGCGATCGTGATCTTCCTGGTCGGCTCAGCGCTGTGCGGCGTGGCGCAGAGCATGTCCGAGCTGATCGCCTTCCGCGCCCTCCAGGGGCTGGGCGGCGGCGGGCTGATGGTGCTGTCGATGGCGATCGTCGGTGACCTGGTCCCGCCCCGTGAACGCGGCCGATACCAGGGCCTGTTCGGCGCGGTCTTCGGCGCGACCAGCGTGCTCGGACCGCTGCTCGGCGGGGTCTTCACCGAGCATCTGAGCTGGCGCTGGGTCTTCTACATCAACCTGCCCGTGGGCATCGTCGCGCTCGTCGTGATCGCGGCGGTCCTGCACATCCCGCGCCGCTCCACCCGGCACGTCATCGACTACCTCGGCACCCTCCTCATCGCCTCCGTCGCCACCTGCCTGGTGCTGGTGGCCTCGCTGGGCGGCACGACCTGGGCCTGGGGTTCGCCGCAGATCATCGGTCTGGCGGTACTGGGCGTCGTCCTGGCCGCTCTCTTCGTGGCCGTGGAGCGCAGGGCCGCCGAGCCCGTCCTCCCCCTCAAGCTCTTCCGCGTCCGCACCTTCACGCTCTCCGCCGTCATCAGCTTCGTCGTCGGCTTCGCGATGTTCGGCGCGATGACCTACCTGCCGACGTTCCTCCAGGTCGTCCGGGGTGTCAGCCCGACCATGTCCGGTGTGCACATGCTGCCGATGGTGTTCGGCCTGCTGCTGTCCTCGACCGTCTCCGGGCAGATCGTCAGCCGCACCGGCCGCTGGAAGGTGTTCCCCGTCGCGGGCACCGCCGTCACGACCATCGGCCTGCTCCTGCTGCACCAGCTCGACGAGAACAGCGCGACCGCCGAGATGAGCGCCTACTTCTTCGTCTTCGGGCTGGGCCTCGGGCTGGTGATGCAGGTTCTCGTCCTCATCGTGCAGAACGCCGTGGCGTACGAGGACCTGGGTGTCGCCACCTCCGGCGCGACCTTCTTCCGCTCCATCGGCGCGTCCTTCGGCGTCGCCGTCTTCGGCACGGTTTTCGCGGGCCGCCTCGGCGACAAGCTCGCGGACGCCTTCCGGGGCGCCGAACTCCCGCCCGGCGTCTCCGTGGACACCCTGAAGGCCGACCCGCGCGGCATCGGCGCCCTGCCGCCCGCACTGCGTCCGGACGCCCTGCACGCCTACGCCTCCGCCATCACCGACGTCTTCCTCTTCGCGGCCCCGGTCGCCCTCCTCGGGTTCGTGCTGGCCTGGTTCCTGAAGGAGGACCGGCTGCGCGGCTCGGTCAGGGCACCGGACGGCACACAGACCCTGGCCAGCAACCCGGTGGAGCGGTCCTCGCACGACGAGGTGTGCCGTGCGCTGTCGGTGCTCGGCACCCGCGAGGGGCGCCGGGAGGTCTACCGGAGGATCACCGCCCGGGCGGGTTACGACCTGCTGCCCGCGTCGAGCTGGGTGCTGCTGCGGGTCAGGAAGTACGGCCGGGTCGAACCCGCCCTGCTCGCCGAGCGCAGCCCCGTCCCGCTGGCCGCCGTCATGGCCGCCGCCCGCGAGGTGGAGGAACGGCACCTCGCCGTTCGCGAGGGCCCCGACCTGGTCCTCACCGACCGGGGCCGTGAGGCCGCCGAGCGGCTGGCGCGGGCCCGCGAGGACTCCCTGGCCGAGCTGCTCGGCGACTGGTGGGGCCCGGGCCGTCCGACCGACCTGACGCAGCTCGTGAAGGAGCTCACCGGCGAGCTGTGCGGCTCGGAGCGGGAGCGCCCGCACGACGAGCGCACACCGGCGCGAGCCCACTGAGCCCGGCCATCCCGGCCGGCACCAAGCCACCACCTCGATCAGGCCCGGCCGCCACCCGGATCAGGCCCCCGGTCAGACAGCCAGCGGAAGCGGTTTCACGAACCAGTGTTCGGCGTACGGGTCCTCCTTGTAGGCCTCGGTCTCCGTGTAGCCGAGCCGGGCGTACAGGGCGCGGGCCTCGACGAGGTCGCCGCGCGTGTCGAGGACCATCCGCGAGGCGCCGAGCGCCCGTGCCGCGTCCTCGGCCGCCCGTACGAGCAGCGCGGCGCCACCCCGGCCGCGCATCCCCCGGTACAGGAACACCCGGGTCAGCTCGGCGTTGCCGTCGTCCAGCAGCCGCACGCCCGCCGTGCCGGCCGGTTCACCGCCGTACCGCGCGACCAGCAACCGCCCCCGGGGTGGCACGAGGTCGGCGCCGGAGTGTGCGGCGATCTCCCGCTCCAGCTCGGCGGGGTCGGTGGGCCGCCCCGCGTGCAGCAGGTAGTAGCGGTCGCTGACCTCCGTGTAGTACGCGCGCCAGAGGGCGGCGGCGACGGGGGAGTCGTACGGTTCCGGGGCGATGGTCCAGGTCATGAGCGGCATTGTCGGGACGGGACCGGCCCCGTACGCAAGCGTATTTTCGCACCGATGTGCCGTCCGCGCGCGCCGTGCGCCGTTTGAGGAGGGACTCCGGGGCAACCCGAACGGCGAACCGGCCCGCTCGGAGAGCCGGTAGGGCCGAGAACCCGGAAGGCACTCATGTCCACAGGCGTGATCATCGCTTTGATCGTGATCGTGGCGGCCGTGCTCGCTGTCGCGGCCGTACTGGCCCTGCGCGCGCGGGGCCCCCAGCACGGCGGAAGCCTGAAGCGGCGCTTCGGGCCCGAATACGACCGGGCCGTGGCCCGGCACGACGGTGACACCAAGGCCGCCGAGCGCGAACTCGCCGAGCGCGTGGAACGGCACGGGTCGCTGCACGAGAGGCCGCTGGACCCGGCCGAGCGCGAGCGTTTCGAGGCGCGCTGGACCGCCGCCCAGGAGCGTTTCGTCGACTCCCCGCGCGAGGCGGTCGGCGAGGCGGACCGGCTGCTCGCGGAGGTGGCCGGTGCCCGGGGCTTCCCGGACGGCGGACAGTACGAGGAGCAGCTCGCGGCGCTGTCCGTGCACCACGCCCACCACGTCGACGGCTACCGGCGCGTGCACCGCGTGACGCACGCGCGCGTCGACGGGGCCCAGGACAGCGGCGCGGGTACGGAGGAGATGCGCGAGGCCATGGTCGGCGCCCGCGCGCTGTTCGAGGACCTGGTACGGCCCGGCCGCCACGACGCGGGCCGGCACCGCGTCGGAGCGGACGGCGACGGTCCCGCGCCCGCGTCCGCCCGCCCCCGCCACTCCTGGTCGCTCAGCAAGCGCCAGCCGAAGGAGAGTTGAGGCTCATGTCCGATGTGACCCGGCAGCCCGGCGGCAGCCCCGTCGAGCGGGACAGGCAGACACCCGACGCCCGCGGCGGGGCAGCGCTCGGCACCGACCGCGCGGGCGCCAAGGACCCTGTTCCCGGCACACCCGCCGACACCACACCCGATCCGCGGCCCCGGAGCACCACCGCCCCGGACGCCCACGGCACCACGCTCCTCCCGCACGAGGAGTGCGACAGGCTCGGGCAGCGGCTGCAGCACGCGGTGGCCGACTTCGTCGACGCGCCCCGCGCCTCCGTGGAGGAGGCCGACCGCGTCCTGGAGGAGATCACCGCCCGCTTCACGGACGCGGTGACCCACCGCCGCCGCACGCTGCGCACGTCCTGGCAGGACACCGGCGGGGACGAGCGCGCGACGAGCACCGACACCGAACAACTCCGCCTCGCCCTGCGGGACTACCGCGAGCTGGCGGACCGCCTGATGCGCCTGTGAACGACGGGCGTCACCGCTCCGCCCGGCGCTCCCGCCACTGCCGTACGACCTCTTCGACGTCGTAGGGCTTCAGACCCAGCGGGGGGCCGGGCGGTGGCTTGAACATGACGTCGCGGATCTTGACGTTGATCTCCTCGACGATGCGGCGGACCACCCGCTCCGACGGGGCCTTCGCCGCCGCCTCCAGGGCGTCCTCCGCCTCCTTGCGCAGGGCCAGCGTGGGCGGCAGCACGGAGAAGCCCTCGCGGGCCATCTTCCGCTTGACCCACCACAGTTCGTCGTAGGTGCTGTCCAATTCGCTCGGGAGGGGTCTGCCCGCGCCGGGCAGCTGTGCGAACTCGCCGCGCGCGTCCGCATCACGGATCTGTTTGTCGACCCAGGACTCGAAGTCGACGCCGGGTGGCTTTCGCTCGGTCATGACCCCATTGTGCCGGACACCACGCCACCGGCCGATCTATCATGCGGCGTCGACAAGCCAATGACGGACGTGACGTGTCGACAAGCCAATGACGGACGTACGGATGTCTTCAGGTCTGCGAAGGAGCGCACGTGCTCGAACTCACCATGGCCGCCGTCACCGCGGCGGACGCGGGCGCCACGGCCGGCATGCAGATGGCCGACGCGCCCAGCGAGCCCGATGCGGTGCTGCGGGTCGGCCGGGACAAGTCCGTGTGCCGGCTGCCGACGCCGGACGACTGGCTGTTCGTCTCCCGGGTCCAACTGGAGTTCCGGTGCGGTACCGACGGCACATGGCGGCTGACCTGGCTGCGTGGCTCGCAGCCGGACCCCTCCTGCGAGGTCCGGCTCACCGTCGGCGGCCTTGCGCAGCCCCTGGCCTACGGCGGCACGGTGCCGCTGCCGAGGGGCGGCAGCGGCGAGATAGTGGTCCAGGACCGTGCGGAGCCCCGCAGTGTCAACGTCGGCTTCTACCACGAGGTGTGAGGCGGCGCGCTCGTCGTCACGCAGGGCCGGGCCTCAGGCCAGCACCCGGGCCAGTGCGAACCCGTCGTAGCCCTTGCTGCCGACCGTCTGGACGGCCGTACCGCTGAGCCGCGGGTGGCTGCCGATCAGCTCGATGGCGGCGCGGGTGCCGCGTACGTCGTCGGCGGTGTCGTCGGCGTCGGCCACGCGGCCGCCGCGGACCACGTTGTCGACGACGATCAGGCTGCCGGTGCTGGTGAGTCTCATGGCCCACTCCAGGTAGTGGGGGTTGTTGCCCTTGTCGGCGTCGATGAAGACCAGGTCGAAGGGCGGGGGATTCTCGTCGGCGAGCTTCGGCAGCGTCTCCAGGGCGGGACCCACGCGTACGTCGACGAGGGCGTCGAGGCCGGCGCGGGCGATGTTGCGGGTGGCGACCTCGGCGTGCCGGTCGCTGTACTCGAGCGTGACCAGGCGGCCTTCCGCGGGCAGCGCGCGGGCCAGCCAGATGGTGCTGTAACCGCCGAGGGTGCCGATCTCCAGGATGGTGCGGGCGCCCTGGATCTGGGCGAGGAGCTGGAGAAGCTTGCCCTGGTTGGGGGTGACGTTCACCTGCGGCAGCCGGGCGGCGTCGCTGTCCCTGAGGGCGGCCTCCAAGGGCTCGTCGTTCGGTGCGAGGTGTGTGGTGAAGTAGGCGTCGACGTCGTCCCAGAGCCGCGAGTCGCTCATGCCGGGGCCTCCCGTGTGCGTCGTTAGCTTTTCTAAGTAGGTGCGCTAACGAAGATAGTCGGGGGGCGGGGTGCGGCAGGCCGTTTCCGTGGGCGTGTTTCGGTCGGGCGGCCTTCTGCTGGGTACCAGTACCAGTACCAGTACCAGTGCCGGTGCCGGTGCCGGTGCCGGTTGGGCGGGGTGGGACGCGAGGCCCGGGCCGCCGGGGTGTCGCCCTCGGAGAAGGGCCCCGGCGCCCACCCGTGCCGCCGCCCCCGGGGGTAACCGGCACAGGCCCTAGTAGCGGCCGTCGACCGCCGGTGCCGAGCCCGGCAGCGGGCGTCCGGCCGACTCCGACATGAACCACACCGCCACACCGCCGACAACAGCCGCGGCCATCATGTAGTACGCGGGCATCATCATGTCGCCCGTCGCCCCGATCAGCGCCGTCACCACCAGCGGCGTCGTCCCGCCGAACAGGGACACGGACACGTTGAAGCCGATCGACAGCGACCCGTACCGCACCCGCGTCGGGAACAGCGCCGGAAGCGCGGACGGCATCGACGCGGTGAAGCAGACCAGCAGCAGCCCCAGCGCGGCCATGCCCAGCCCCACGGCCAGCAGGCTGCCCTCGCGGATCAGCAGCAGCGCCGGTACCGACAGCAGCAGGAACCCCGCGCAGCCCGCCGCGATCACGGGCCGCCGCCCGACCCGGTCGGTCAGCGCGCCGGCGAACGGCTGGACGACCATCATCAGCGCCATCACGGCCAGCACCACGAGCAGGCCGTGCGTCTCGTCGTACCTCAGCTCGCTCGTCAGGTAGCTCGGCATGTACGAGAGCAGCATGTAGTCGGTGACGTTGAAGACCAGTACCAGGCCGACGCACAGCAGCAGCGCCCTCCACTGCCCGGTGACCATGTCCCGCAGCGGCACCTTCGGCCGCGTGGCCTCCGCCTTGTCGAGCTCGGCCGCGAACGCCGGCGTCTCCTCCAGCCGCATCCGCAGGTACAGCCCGACGATGCCCATCGGCCCGGCGACGAGGAACGGGATCCTCCACCCCCACGACGTCAGATCGCCGTCGGACAGCAGCGCCGTCATCAGCGTCACCAGCCCCGCACCGCCGATGTACCCGGCCAGCGTGCCGAACTCCAGCCAGCTCCCCAGGAACCCGCGCCGCTTGTCCGGCGCGTACTCGGCGATGAAGGTGGACGCGCCCGCGTACTCACCCCCGGTGGAGAACCCCTGCACCAGCCGCGCGACCAGCAGCAGCACCGGCGCCCAGACGCCGATCGTGGCGTACGAGGGGATCAGCCCGATGGCGAACGTACCCGCCGCCATCATGATCATCGTGAGGGCGAGGACCTTCTGCCGCCCGACCCGGTCGCCCAGCGGCCCGAAGACCATGCCGCCGAGCGGGCGGACCAGGAACGCCGCCGCGAACGCGCCGAAGGTCGACAACAACTGCGCGGTCGGGTTGCCCGACGGGAAGAAGACCTTGCCGAGCGTCACGGCGATGTAGCTGTAGACGCCGAAGTCGAACCACTCCATCGCGTTGCCGAGCGCCGCCGCCTTCACGGCGCGCCTGACGAGCGCCGGGTCGGTGACGATGGGGGCGGCGGTGGCACCCGGCGTGGACGAGGGGGTCGTGCGGGACGGGTGAGCGGCGACGGGGGCAGCCGACAAAGCTTCGCTCGCCTACCTTTCGACGGGAGCAGGGACGCCACGACCCGCACGGCGGCACTGTCGCCGGGCCGGAAAGAACCCGCGGCACTCGGCCACGGGCTGAAAAGCGACCATAGGCGGTGATGCGCCGTTTACGCCCGGTATGCTTTTCGTTGCACAGTGCACCAAAAAGGCGTGCACGCAGGGACGTCCGCAGACCACGGAGCGCTCGCCGCCTCCCCGGCCTGTGATCCTTCTCGCTTCCGCGAGATTCCACGAGAGGCGACCGAACGGCGCCCGCACTATCGTCGTCCGAACAAACGGCCGGACGGTCGGACCGCCGGACGGTCGTACGGCCGGACCGCCGTACGGTCGGACCGCCGGAGAATGCGGGACGAAAAGCGGGCGGCGGTCAGGTTGAACGGGGGTTGCCTGCGTCTCCCCCCGGGGGTGGTGCGAGCCTCATAGGGTTCGCAAGGACAACACATCGCGTACACGGGCGCGGTACGAACGGGGCGGGAGGCCGACGAGGCGTGGCGAATGCGGAGCACAGTGGGCGACCGGCGGAGGCTTTCGGAGCCCCGGCCGTCGATGCGACCAGAGCACGGCTGCGGGTCGCGCGCCTCGGCCTGTGGCTGGTCGCCGCCGTCCTCGCCGTACGGCAGCTGGCCGCGGTCCTCGGCACCCCGAGCGGGGAACGGCTGACGGACCTGGAGACCTGGGTGGGGGAGCACGGGGTCCTGCACGTGGAGGGGTCCCTCTACGACTCGACACAGTTCACCGGCACCCCCTTCGTCGGCCTGGTCCTCAAGCCCTTCACCCGCGCCGCCGAACAGGCCCTCGGCTGGGGCTGGACCTTCGGCTCGCTGCTGCTCGTCGTGGCCCTCGGCCTGGTCGCCGCCCGCGCCCTGCCGCAGCCGGTGGGCCGCCGCACGGCGCTGCTGGCGGCACCGGTGGCCGTCAGCCTGCTGATGGTGTCGCTGCCGGTGCGCAACGCGCTGTGGCTCGGCCAGACCAGCATCATCCCGGTGCTTCTCGTCCTGCTGGGCTGCTTCGCCGTACGCGGCGAACACGGCGACCGGATCGGCGGCGCGCTGATCGGCGTCGCCGCCGCCTTCCAGCCGACCGTCCTCCTCTTCGTCCCCCTCCTGTGGTTCACCGACCGCAGACGCGCCGCCCTGTCCACCGGCGTCACGTTCCTCGCCTGCACCGCCGTCGCCTGGGCGGCCATGGCGCAGGACTCCTACACCTACTGGGTCCACCACATGGCCGGCGTGGGCCTCGGCGGCGAGGCCGACGACCTCGCCAACCAGTCACTGCACGGCGCCCTGCTGCGGCTCGGCCTCTCCGGCCCGCTGGAGATCGCCCTCTTCCTCCTCCTCGGGGCGGCCGTCGCCGTCCTCGCCCTGCGCCGCGCCGTGCGCTACGCACGCGACGGCCAGCTGCTGCTCGCGGTCGCCATCACCGGCTGCGCGGCGGTCGTGGTGTCGCCGGCCACCTGGCAGCACCAGCTGCTGTGGGTGCTGCCCGCGGTCGTGGGCCGGGTCGGCAAGAGGGCCTCCGACCGGTACGTGTGGCCGGTCGCCGTCGTCCTGGTGATGACGCTGCCCGCGAAGATGATCCTGCCGAACATGGCGGCCCTGTACCCCCTGCGGGACAACGTCGTACTCCTCGCGGCACTGGCCGCCGCCGTCGCCGTGCCGTTCCTGTCCCGCACGTCGCCGTACTTCGACGCGCCGGTCCCGACGAGCTACGCGCCCCCGGTCCCGGCCCGCTTCAAGCACGTCCCCCTGCTGCCGTTCCTGCGCCGGGTCCTCACCCGGCCCAACCTGCTCCTGGAGCTTCTCCTCATCCGGGTCACCTACGCCGCCTACTCGCAGGTCCGTCTCGCGGCGACCGGCGGCAGCAACTCGGCGGGCCGCGCCCGCGCGGAGGAGCACGGCCAACAGATCCTCGACATCGAGCGCTTCCTGTACCTCGACATCGAGCACGCGATCAACCACGCCGTCGTCAAGGTCGGCTGGCTCCGCGACTTCTTCGACTTCTACTACACGTCGTTCCACTTCGTCGTCCCGCTGGCCGTCCTCGGCGTGCTGTACTGGCGCCGCCCGGTCGACTACCGCTGGGCCCGCGCGTCCCTCGGCTTCGCCACGCTGCTGGCCCTGGTCGGCTTCTGGCTCTACCCGCTGGCACCGCCGCGCCTGATGCCGGGGCTCGGCATCATCGACACGGTGCACGGCGTGCAGGACTTCTCCAAGCCGGACTACGGCACGCTGACGCACCTCACCAACCAGTACGCGGCGATGCCGTCGCTGCACTTCGGCTGGTCGCTGTGGTGCGGACTGGCGATCGCGATCATCGCCCCGAAGACGTGGATGAAGGCACTCGGCCTGCTGCACCCCCTCTTCACCCTCGCGGCGATCGTGGCGACGGGCAACCACTGGATCCTGGACGCGGTGGGCGGCGCGGCCGTGGTCGTGGCGGGTTTCGGCCTGACGTACCTGTTCCAGGGCCCGAGGGCCCGGATGGCCGCGGCGACCGCGGCGACCGCGGCGAAGGAGTCCATCGCGGCGAAGGAGCTTGCTGCGGCGAGGGAGCCTGCTGCGGCCAAGGAGCCCGCCGCGGCCAAGGAGCCCGCCCCCACCGCGAACGCCATCCCCGCCCCCGCCCCGCCCCCGGCCAAGGACACCGCTCCGTCCGCCGAGGGGCTCAGCAGCGACCCTCCGGCGCCGGCGAAGGACCGTACCGGGAGCTGAGCCGGTACTCGCCCGGCGCCTTGACGGTCAGGCGGGCGAACTCGCCGTCCTGGGCGAGGCACCCGCCGTCGGTGCGCAGCCACGGCGACCAGGCGACCCGCACCGTCACCTGGCCGGGGCGGTCCACGCGGAGCACCAGACCGGCGCTGGTGGACGTCACGACGGTGCCGGGCTCGGAGACGAGCGGTACGGCGTCCCGTACCCGGTACACCCGCCAGTGCTCGTCCTGCCAGACGGGCTCCAGCCAGTCGGGCCGCAGGCCGGGGTCCCGGACGAGCGCCGCCTCGGCCTCGGCGGGACCGTCCGGCTTGCCGAGCGGAAGCACCACGAAGCCGACCGCCCAGTGGTCCAGCCAGTCCCGGTAGGTGGCCGCGGAGAAGGTGCCGTCGTAGAAGAGGCGGGCGCGTTCCACGTCGAGCTGCCGGTTCCAGCCGCGGGCCATGTTGACGTGCGGAGCGAGTGCGGCGGCCTCGCGGTGGTCGCGGGCCGGCACGACCTCCACCCGCGTGCGATCGGCCCCGAGACCGTCCAGCGCCCGGACGACGCCGTCCGTCTCGGCGGCCCAGGCGGGCACCACGGTGTACTCCTTCAGGTCGTCGGCGGTCTTCTTCCCCATCCACCCGACGGAGAAGACGAGGGCGACGATCAGCAGACTGCGCGCGATCCGCCGCGTCCGGCCCGTGCCGAGCAGGGCCGCGAGCAGCGCGGGGGGCGCGAAGTACTCCGCGAACCGCTCGACGTTCGTGCCGACGGGGGAGGCGACGAGATACGTCAGCACGGTGCCGGCCGCGTACACGGCGCCGCTCCACCGGGCGACCCGCCAGGTGCGCGGGGCCAGCGCGGTGACGGCGAGGCCGAGCACGACCGGCGGCCATATTCGGGCCGCGGGCATCGGCTGCTCCCCGGTGAAGGGGAACAGCAGCGTGGTCAGCCCGACGACCGCGGCGGGCGGTATGAGGAGCACGAGGGCGCGTCCCCGGTCCCGGACGAGCACGAACGCGGCCCCCACGACGGCCAGGTACAACCCGGCCACCGGCGACGCCATGGTGGCCAGCACCGCGTACCCGGCGGCGAGGACCAGCCGCCGCTCCCGGACCAGCACCACACAGGCGGCCAGCCCGAAGGCGATCCCGAGCGCGAAGGTCGTACGCCCCGAGGCGACGTTGCACCACAGGGCGAGGGAAGCGAGCAGGGCGGGCCACAGCGGCTTGCGCACACCGGCCCGCGTGATCAACACGGCCGCCAGCCAGGCGGCGGCCAGCCCGGACACCGCGGTGACCGCGCGCACGCCGAGCAGGGCCATCAGATACGGCGAGAGCACGCTGTAGTTGGCGGTGTGCGCCCCGCCGTACCAGAACAGCCCGTAGGCCGAGGCGCCGTGCCGCGAGACGAAGTCGGCCCAAGCCTCCTGCGCGGCCAGATCGCCCCCGCCGGTGGCGAGAAACACCCACCACACCGCGTACAGCGGGATGGTGGGCAGCGTGGCGAGCAGGGGCACGCGATGCCGGCGCCCGAAGGCACGCAGGGCATCGCCCGGGCGTCTCTCCCGGCGCCGCTCGGGACGGGGGACGGTCGTCAGTGCGGCAGGGACCACGGTCGGGGTTTCCGTTCGGCGTCATCGGGGTGCACGGCGGGGGCACGTGCGAAGACGATAATTCGAACAGAAACGTTGACCGGTATCCGGCCGGATCACTCGGGCACGGCGGTCCGGAGGGGCGTCCCCCGCCCCGGGAGCGGGGGACGCCCGGTGGTCACACCGTCGCGGTGTGCCCGGTGACCGGGCAGGCGCCGGCCGCCGCCGCCGTCGTGCCGAGGGAAGCGGTCCTGGCGGTGGGGGCCGTGCCGCCGATCTGCTGGAGGATCTCGTCGGAGAGCAGGTCCTCCTTGCCCTTGAGGGCGTCGGCGACCTTGAGGTCGGTGTTGAAGACCATCTCGGCGGCGACGTTGTCCTGGACGATGCGGGCCAGGTTGTCCAGGGCCACGAAGATCGGGTCCGAGGGGGTCTCCACGGTCGGCAGGTCGATGAGGTGGGTGTCCACCTTCGCCTGGTTCATGGTGCGTCGGATGATGATGGACGCCTGGTTCAGCTCGGCCGTGGTCCAGATCGACAGGACCGTGACGTACAGGTTGCTCCACGCCTGTTCACCGATCAGCGCCCGCCACCGCTTCATCAGACCCTCGATGCCGGTGATCTGCGCGGTGGCCGCGAAGGTCATGTTGACGCGGATGGACGGGTAGACGGTGGCGGCGAAGCGGTTGAACGACACCATGTCGAACGACTGGGCCGCGACGGAGGCGTCGATGAACTTGACCGCCTCGCTCAGGATCTTGTCGCAGGAGTTCTCCAGGTCGAGGGGGAGGTTGGCGGTGCCGAGCTTGGTGTGCGCCGTCTGGAGCGTGGTCTTGAAGGCGTTCAGCGGGGCGATCCAGCCCTGGTCGCCCGGTGCCTTGGTGACGACCATGTCGAGGTCGTGCGGGTCGATGCGGTCCGCGTTGGGGATGTTGGGGACCTGATCGCCGAGGTAGGCGGCGAGTACCGAGAAGAGGCCCAGGGGGACGTGGGCGATCGACTTGGCCAGTTCGAAGTACTCCGGGACCGGGTCGACGGTCTCGACCTGCTTGCCGCCGTCGACGAGGGTGAAGCGTCCGCCGACCGCGTTGTTCGAGACGACGATGACGGGACTGAGCTGCGTCGTCAGTTCGCTCTTGAGGGTCGCGTAGTTCGCGCGCATCTTCGTGTTGACGGCGCGTATCGCGTCGCGTGCCGCCTTCTCGTCGGTCGCGGTGATGCCCGCGGTGGCCGCCGAGGCGGTGGAGGCCGACTGGCCGGTGAAGAGAGTCGCCGCCCCGACGGCCGACGCGGTACCCAGAAATCCTCTACGTGTTGCCATGCCCCGTCTTTCTGCTTTCTTCGGTGCGTGAAAGTGCCTTATGGCGATGTGGGGGGGGAACAGCGTGGGGGGAGTTCGGGGTGGGGGGATCTCAGGTGGGGTGAGGGGTGTGAAGGGGGGTGTGAAGGGGGGCCGGGGGGCCCGTGGGTCAGGAAGTCAGGGACTTCTGCGACGGGACCACGACCCCGTAGAGGTCCTGGACCGTGGCGAGAGCGGCCTCGTGGACCTGCTGTGCGGGAACGCCGTCCGGGTCGCCCTTCAGGGGCAGCGGCCGGGTCGCGGAGGCGTCGGCGACCACGGTCGGCGCGTTGCCGTTGAGGAACGCGCCCTGGGCGGTGAACAGGGTGCACATGTTGGTCATGAACCCGGCGACGATGACGTTCTTGTTCCCGGCCTTCTTGACCTGCTCGGCGAGGTCGGTGCCGTGGAAGGCGTTCGGGACGCTCTTCTCCACGACGGGCTCGCCCTTGGCCGGCTTGAGCGCCGGGACGATCTGGCCCGCCTTCGACTTGAGGCCGTAGCCCTTGTCGACGATGTGGATGACCGGCGTACCCGCCTCGCGGGCCCGCTTCAGCAGGGCTTCGGCGTTGTCCACCGCGGGCTTCCAGCCGTCGAGCTCCATTACGCCCTCGGTGTAGGTGTTCTGGTAGTCGACGAGGATGAGTGTCGCGTCGGAGAGCGTGGCCGGGGTCTCGTCCAGGCCGTTGAGCTGCCGCAGGGTGGTCGTGTCCTTCGCGACGTTCTTCTCCGCGGTGGTGGGGGCGGAGGCCGGCGGCTTCTCGTCGGAGGTGGCGGCCTGCGGACTTCCGCCGCACGCGGTGGCGGTGACCGAGAGGACGGCGGCGGCGCCGAGCGCGACGGCGGGGCGGAGCAGCTTCATCAGGAGATCTCCTTCTGGGACGGGACGACGACGCCGTACAGGTCGGCGATGGTGGCGAGGGCGCTGTAGTGCACCTGGTGGGCGTCCAGTTCGAGGCCCGCGACCGGCAGCGCGCGGGTGGCGCTGGCGTCGGCCACGACGGTGGGGCGGTTGCCGCGCAGGAAGGCGCCCTGGGCGGTGAAGGCCACGCACATGTGCGTCATGAACCCGGCGATGACGAGGTCGCCGTTGCCCGCGGCGTCGACGTGCTGGTCGAGGTCCGTACCGACGAAGGCGTTCGGCGCCTTCTTGACGACGACGGGCTCGCCGTCGACCGGTGCGACGCTCGGGTGGATGGCGCCGATCTCGGCGCGGATGTCGTACGGGGTGCCCTCGCCGCCGTCGTTGACGACGTGGATCACCTTCGTGCCCTCCTGGCGGGCCCGCGCCAGCAGTTGGGCGGCGGCGTCGAGCGCGGCCTGCCAGCCGTCCAGTTCCATGACACCGGTCGTGTAGGTGTTCTGGTAGTCGACGAGGATCAGGGTGGACGTGCTGAGCTTCGCGGGGGTGTCGTCGAGGCCGTTGAGCCGGCGCAGCGTCGTTCTGGGCATGGGAGACCGCCTGGATTCGCGTGGAGGGGGAGGCAGTTCACCGGTGCGGTGACCTGCGCCTACGACGCTATGGCCCACCGACCCGTGTCGGCAATGTCGTCTAACATGCAGAAACCGACATGGCTGTCGCCGAGCTTGGGGGTTGGGCTTCTTGGACACCGTCAGACGACTGATCGTCATAGTCCTCTTCGAGGACGTCGACCTGCTCGACGTCACCGGACCACCGGAGGTGTTCTCCCTCGCCCGGCGGGAGACGGACGAGGCGGCGGGCTACGACGTGGTCCTCGCCGCCGAGACCATGGAACCGGTCACCACCGGCGCCGGGGTCCGCGTCCTGCCCGACACCACCTTCGACGAACTGTCCGTGCGGAGCATCGACACCCTGATCGTGCCCGGGGCCGTCGAGGTGGACGACCAGCGCCGTGTGCACCCGCTCACCGACCCCGCGGTGGTGGAGCGGGTGAGGCGACTCGCCCGCCGGACCCGGCGGGTCACGTCCGTCTGCGTCGGAGCGCACATCCTCGCCGCCGCCGGACTCCTCGACGGCAAGCGAGCCACCACCCACTGGTCCACCGCGCGACAACTCGCCGCCGAGCACCCGGCCGTCGAGGTCGACGCCGACCCGATCTTCATCCGTGAAGGCGATGTCTGGACCGGCGCCGGGATCAGCGCCTGCCTCGACCTCTCACTCGCCCTCATCGCCGACGACCTCGGCGAGGCCGTGGCGCTGCGTGTCGCCCGGCAACTCGTGATGTACCTGAAGCGGCCGAGCGGGCAGAGTCAGTTCAGCGTCCCCCTGGAACAGGTCTCCCCGACCCGGCGCATCGAGGATCTCCGCCACCACGTCATGCGCAACATCGCCGAACCCCTCACCGTCGCCGACCTCGCCGCCTGCGCCCACGTCAGCGACCGGCAGCTCACCCGGATCTTCAAGACCGAACTCGGCACCACCCCGCACGCCTACATCGAGTCGGCCCGCGTCGAGGTGGCGCGCCACCAGCTCGAATCCACCGACGCCACCCTGGAACGGGTCGCCTCCGCATGCGGATTCGGCACCGTCGACACCCTGGTCAGGGCGTTCCGCCGCAGACTCGACACGACACCGACCGAGTACCGCCGCCGGTTTCGGACGGGGCCCGGCAGCCAGGGCTGACGCCCCCCGGAACACCGCCCGCTCATCGGCGGGCCGCGCCGCTCCCCACACTGAAGCGGCCGGTGCTCGAGCCGGTGAAAGCGCGGAAGGTGAACGTCGGGCTGCGTCGGGCTGGACACGTGCGTGGCCGGCACACGAAGGCGGCGGCTCCGGGGATCAGGGTGCCGCCGCCTTCGGTAGGGGGGAGTGGGGTGGTGGCCGGGTCAGTACCAGCCGTTGGCCTGCCAGAAGCTCCAGGCGTCGCAGGCGCCGCCGTAGCGCTCCTTCATGTAGTCCAGACCCCACTCGATCTGGGTGGCCGCGTTGGTCTTCCAGTCGGAGCCGGCCGAGGCCATCTTCGAGCCCGGCAGGGCCTGGACCAGGCCGTAGGCGCCGCTGGAGGAGTTGGTGGCGTTGACGTTCCAGTCGCTCTCGTGGTCGACGATCTTCGCGAAGCACCGGTACTCGGCCGGGTCGCCGATCATCTTCTTCGCGGTCGCCTGGGCCGAGGAGGCCGGCGTCGCGGCCTGGGCGGGCGCGGCGGCGATCAGCGTGCCGCAGGTGGCCGCGGCCACGGCGGCACCGGCGAGGGCCTTCTTCGGGGTGGCGACGCTGCGGAGGAGGGAGGCGGCGGTCAACGGGGGGCCTTTCTTCGGGGACGGGGGCGTCGGCGCACGCCGGCCGGTCCACGTGGTGTGCGGCCGGGGGCGTGCGTCGGCGCCGCCGCCCGAGGGGGCGTCGGCGCCTGGCGACTGGTTCAGAGAAACAGGCCGGCCACTCGCCCGCAATCGTCCCTTTCGCCGGTGACGGTCGTAGGCGGAGGAGGGCGCGGCCGGGGCAAGGGCCGCACGCGCGGTCCGCCGGCTACGAAGCCGCTTCGTAGGTGAGCACCGTCACGTGGGGCGGCTCACCTCGTCGGCCTCCTCGAACGTGACCGGGGTCTCGAAGGCCGCCCGGCGGGTGGCACGGCGCAGCGCCTTCAGGACCGGGGTGCCGAGCGCGAGGGTCAGTACGACCGTCACGGCGGCCCGGCCGCCGTCCCAGCCGAGGGATGTGGCCAGGCAGAAGGCGAGGAAGCGGGCCAGGTTGTCGGGGATCGACGCGTCCGGGTCGAAGGCGATGTCCGAGGCGAGCGTGTTCATGAAGGTCCAGCCCGCGAGGTTCATCACCGTGCCGTAGGCGAAGGCCGCCAGGAAGCCGTACGCGGCCAGCAGGAGCAGCTCCGCCCGGCCCCGCAGCCGGTCGGGGAAGGGCAGCAGACCCGCACCCATCGCGAACCAGCCCATGGACAGCATCTGGAACGGCATCCAGGGGCCCACCCCGCCCGTGAGCAGCGCGGACGCGAACATCGTGACCGAGCCGAGGACGAAGCCGAAGCCGGGGCCGAGGACCCTGCCGCTCAGCACCATGAGGAAGAACATCGGCTCCAGGCCGGCCGTGCCCGCACCGATGGGACGCAGCGCCGCGCCCACCGCCGCCAGGACACCGAGCATCGCCACCGCCTTGGGGCCGAGACCCGACTCCGAGATCGTCGCCGCCACCACGGCCACCAGCAGCACCAGCAGACCCGCGAACAGCCACGGCGCGTCCTGCGCGTGCGCGTTCAGCGAGGCGTCCGGCGGGGTCAGGAAGGGCCAGCCGAAGCCCGCCACACCGACCGCGCTGACCAGCACGAGGGCGGCGACCGACCGGGGGCCGAGGCGGACGGCGCGGGCCTGGCGGTCGCGGCCACGGGGAGAGGCGGGACCGGCGGTCATGCCAGGGCCTCCCGCACCTGGGCGACCGTCAGCCACTTCCGCGGCGCCAGCACCTTGGCGACCTGCGGCGCGAAGGACGGCGAGGCCACCACCACGTCCGCCGCCGGACCGTCGGCGATCACCTCGCCCTCCGCGAGCAGCACCACCCGGTGGGCCAGCTCGGCCGCCAGCTCCACGTCGTGCGTGGCCAGCACGATCGCGTGGCCCTCGGCGGCCAGGCCGCGCAGGATGCCGGCCAGCCGGGCCTTCGCCGCGTAGTCCAGGCCGCGCGTCGGCTCGTCCAGGAGGAGCAGGGGAGGCCGGGCCGTCAGGACGACGGACAGGGCGAGCGTGAGGCGCTGGCCCTCGGAGAGGTCGCGGGGGTGGATGTCGTCGGTGACGCCCGGGAGCAGTTCGGTGAGGAGGGCGCGGCAGGTGCCGGGGGCCGCGTCCGCGTCCCGGTCGGCGGCCGCGCACTCGGCGGCGACCGTGTCGGCGTACAGCAGGTCGCGCGGTTCCTGCGGGACCAGGCCGACGCGGCGTACGAGGTCGCGGGGGGCCGTGCGGTGCGGTACGGCGTCCACCGCCCGCACCGAACCGGCGGACGGCGCGACGAGGCCGACGAGGGCGGACAGGAGGGTGGACTTCCCGGCGCCGTTGCGGCCCATGAGGGCGATCGTCTCGCCGGGGGAGACGGTGAGGCCGACGTCGCGCAGGGCCTGGATCCGGTCGCGGCGGACGGCGAGAGAGCGGACCTCGGCGGCGTACGGGGCGGGAGCGGCGGCCGTCTCCGGTGCCTTTGCGCGCCGCCGCCGGCGGGAGGCGGTGGGCCGGAGCGCCGGGGGCGCCGGCAGCGAGGCGGCCGGTGGCGTGTGGTCCGGGATCTCCCGGCCGGCCAGCCGGTCCCGGAGCGGGGCCGCGCGGCGGCGGGCGTCCCGAATCGTCAGCGGCAGCGGGGACCAGCCCGCCAGCCTGCCCAGGCCCACCACCGGCGGATACACCGGCGACACGGCCATCACGTCCGCCGGGGGGCCGACGAGCGGAGCAGCGCCCGGGGCGGGGAGCAGGACGACCTGGTCGGCGTACTGGATGACCCGCTCCAGGCGGTGCTCGGCCATCAGGACCGTCCTCCCGAGGTCGTGCACGAGGCGCTGGAGGACGGCCAGCACCTCCTCGGCCGCGGCGGGGTCGAGGGCGGAGGTCGGCTCGTCCAGGACCAGCACCTCGGGGTGCGGGGTGAGGACCGAGCCGATGGCGACGCGCTGCTGCTGGCCGCCGGAGAGCGTGGCGATGGGGCGGGAGCGGAGGTCGGTCAGACCCAGCAGGTCCAGGGTCTCCTCGACGCGGCGGCGCATCACGTCCGGGGCGAGGCCCAGGGACTCCATGCCGTAGGCGAGTTCGTCCTCGACGGTGTCCGTCACGAAGTGGGAGAGCGGGTCCTGGCCGACCGTGCCGACGACGTCGGCGAGTTCGCGCGGCTTGTGGGTGCGGGTGTCACGGCCGGCCACGGTGACCCGGCCGCTGAGCGTCCCGCCGGTGAAGTGCGGCACGAGGCCGCCGACCGCGCCGAGGACGGTGGACTTCCCGACGCCGGAGGGGCCGGCCAGCAGCACGAGCTCGCCTTCGGGGACCTCGAAGTCGATGCCCCGGACGGTGGGTTCGGCCGCACCGTCGTAGGTGACCGATACGTCCTCGAAGCGGATCACGACGACTCCTTGGCGGATACGGGGACGGGGGTGACGAACACCGGGAGCAGGCCGATCAGTACGGCCGCCGCCGGCCACAGCGGGAGGGTCGGGGCGGCCAGCGGGACGACGCCCGGTTGCAGCGCCGCCGGGTGGCGGGCGGCGGCGAGGAACAGCAGCGCCGCGACCGCCGCGCCGGAGGCGGAGACCAGCCAGGCGCGGGCGTCCCACCGGTCGGGGCGGTAGCGGGTGCGCACCGTCCGGCGACCGCCGAGCCACAGTCCGGCGAGGGCGGCGGCGACGCCGGCCAGGAGCACGGGGATGCCGTACGTGCCCCCCGCCGCGGTCAGCAGCCCGTACGTCCCCGCGCAGACGCCGAGCAGGCCGCCCAGGGTGAGCGCCGCGGTGGTACGGCGGACGGCGGCCGGGACCTGCGCGGTACGGCCGTAGCCGCGGGCGTCCATCGCGGCGGCGAGGGCGACGGAACGCTCCAGGGCGCCCTCCAGCACCGGGAGCCCGACCTGGAGCAGGCCCCGTACGCCCTTGTCGGGGCGGCCGCGCAGGCGTCGGGCGGCGCGCAGGCGCTGGACGTCCGCGATGAGGTTCGGGGCGAAGGTGAGGGCGACGACGACCGCCACGCCCATCTCGTAGAGGGCGCCGGGGAGGGACTTGAGGAGGCGGGAGGGATTGGCGAGGGCGTTCGCGGCGCCCACGCAGATGAGGAGGGTGGCCAGCTTCATCGCGTCGTACAGGGCGAAGGCGAGGCCCTCGGCGGTGACCCGGCCGCCCAGGCGGATGCCCTGCGCCCAGTCCGGGAGGGGCACTTCGGGGAGGGTGAAGAGGGTGTGGGTGCCAGGGATGGGGGAGCCGAGGACCGTGGTGAACAGGAGACGGATGACGATGACGGCGAGGGCGAGTTTGACGAAGGCGCCGTAGGAGCGGGACCAGGGGGCGTGCGAGCGGCGCGAGATGACGACGTAGGCGGAGACGGCGACGAGGAGGGCGAGGAGGAGGGGGTTGGTGGTCCGGGTGGCGGCGGTGCCCAGGGCCAGCGCCCAGAGCCACCACGCCCCCGGGTGCAGGGATCCGGGGCGGTGGCGGGGGGCGGGGGCGCTTGCCGGCGCTTGCCGGGTGCCTTCCCCGGAGGGGGAGGCACCCGCGCCCACCCGCGCCGCCCCAGTGGCACGGCTGCCCGCGGGCTGGGCCTGTGCGGCACGGCTGCCCGCGGGGTCAGTCGGTGGCATTCCCGCGCCGCCTCGCCTGCCAGGCCGCCGCTCCGGCCAGGGCCGCCACGATGGCGATGCCCGCGTAGAGGCCGGCCGAGGGGCCGTCGTCGTCCGTCGTGTCCTTCCGGGCCGGGGCCGGGGCCGGGGCCGTGCCGGGCGTCGTCGGAACCTCCTTCCGCGCGACCTGCTCCCCGCACCCCGTCTTCGGGTAGCCCGCGATGCCGCACAGCAGGGCGTTGGTGTTGTAGCGCAGCGGGTCCGCCACGGCGGCCAGGGCGTCGGCCGTCGTCGCGTCGGGGGCGACCCGGGCGCAGGCCGTGCGCGGGGCCGGCGGGGTCTCGCCGGACGGCGCGTCGGACGCCGTACCGAAGTCGAGGACCAGGGCGACGCGCTTGCTGCCGTCCTCGGCCGGCGTCTTCGCGCAGATCGACGCGAAGTCCGCGGCGCCGCGCGGCTTGGCCGCGTCGCCCGAGTTCTCGCTCACCGCGAAGCGGAAGCCCTGGACATCGCCGTCGGAGGGGCGGACCAGGGACGGGCCCTGGGTGGCGTAGACCCAGTTCCCGCCGTCGCGGTCCCAGAAGGACCAGTAGCGGTAACCGGCGGCCTGCGCCTGGCCCGCGCCTGCGATGAGCAGGAACGCGGCCAGGAAGAGGAGGACGACGCGGCGGGTCACGGCTGCCGCTTCTTGTTGCGGCCGCTCAGCAGGAAGCCGATGCCGATGCCGAAGACCAGGCAGACACCGACGAACCACCAGACGCCGAAGCCGGATTCGTCATCCTTCCCGTCCTTCTTCCCGTCCTTCTCGTCGGCCTGGTCGCTCGTGGTGGCGGTGTCCCTCGCCTCGCCCCCCTGCGGGCTGGGCCCGGTCGCGCCGAGCTCCGCCACCAGGTCGGTGCCGCCGAAGGCCCGCGGGTCGGTGCCCGTGGCGTGCGCTGCGAAGATCAGCTGGGCGTAGGCCGCCGGGCCGCTCTGCTCGGCCCACTCGGCGGCGTTCTTCTTCAGCCAGGCCAGCGGCTTGGCGGCCTTGTCCGCGCCGCCCTGTGCGGCGAGTGCGACGACCGCGTCGGCGGTGTTGCCGTAGTCGGGCTGGTCGGCGGAGCCGCCGAGGGCGGACTCCAGGTGGCCGTCCTCGGCGACGGCGTCGGCGAGATAGGCGGCGCCGTTGGCGGCGGCCTGCTCGCGGCCCGGCTGCTTCGCGTCGGTGCACGTGGCGTCGTCGGTCTTCTCGCCGGCCTCGGCGACCAGGCCCTTGCCGAGCGCGCCGAGCACGCCGGCCGCCGTCGCGTCCGCGTTGGCGAGCAGCTTGCCGTCCTCGTCGGGCTGGAAGGCGAAGGCGCCCGATCCCTTGTCCTTGGCGCAGGGGAGGGCGAAGGCCAGCAGGGCGTCGTACGGGGACTTGCCGTCCTTCTCGACCTTCTCGGGCTCGCTCTCCGTGGCGGTCAGGGCGCCGATGACGACGGCGGTGGAGTTGGCGTCGCTGGGGCCGCCCGGGGTGTAGCCCCAGCCGCCGTCCTCGTTCTGTACGGACTTCAGCCAGACGAGGGCGTCGTCGACGACGTCGCCCCGTCCGCCGACCGCCCACAGTGCCTGGATCGCGGCGGCCGTGTTGTTGGTGTCGACCATGGTCTTGGCGTCGCACGCCTTGGCCGGGTCGGCGCGGAAGGGGGCGAAGGCGCCGTTGTCGCACTGCTGCCCGGTGAGCCAGTCCACGGCCCGCGACGACGGGGTCACACCGGCCGTCTTCTGCGCGAGCAGGGCGAGGGACTGGCGCCAGACCCCGTCGTACTGGGGGTCGGCGGTGCCGTACAGCCCGGAGGGCTCGGGCGCGGGCGCGGACGGGGAGGACGACGGATCGGCGGCGGCCGCGGGCGCGGCGGCGGCGCCGATCACGGCTATGGCGGCGAGGGCCGCGGCGCTGCTGCGACGGCGGACGTTCATGATTCGGCGGGTGCCTTTCCCTGCGCGGAGTCGGGCAGCACGGGCACCCCCGGGCGGCTCGGCCCCGTATGCCTCGACGGTGCCCGTGCGCCGGCGGGTGCCGGGCACGTGAGCCGGTCACGTCCGTGCGGGGCAGTCCGGCTCACCGTCGGGCAAGTCCCCGAAGGGTCTGTGCGGACGGCTCACGGTTGCGGGTCAGCGCCGGAATTGCACCGGCTTCCCCCCGTACGGGTGTGATGACGACGCCGCCACTTTACCCGGAGGCAACGGGGCCGGACCGGGGCGCCTGCCCGTGCGCCCCGGCCTCCGTCAGGTCGATCAGCCGGCACACCGTCTCGATGTCCACCCGCACCTGTGCGAGGGAGGCGCGGCCGGAGAGCCAGGTGATCAGGGTCGAGAGCCAGGTGTGCTCGATGACGCGGACCGCGGAGAGCTGCTCGGGAGTGGGGTTGTCGAGGCCGCCCATCGCGTCCAGGATGATCGCCGTGGTCTGCCGGGAGACCTGGTCGACCTCCGGAGAGACGCTGCGGTCGGCGAAGGTCAGGGCGCGGGCCATCGCCTCGGCCAGCCGGGGTTCGCGCTGCAGCGCGCCGAAGGCCCGCATCAGGGTCTGCGCCACCCGGTCCGCGGCCGTCTCACCGGTCGGGGGACTCCTGCGCAGGGTGCCGTGCAGCCGTTCCAGCTGGTCGTGCATGGTCGCGACCAGCAGATGGACCTTGGACGGGAAGTAGCGGTACAGCGTGCCCAGGGCGACCTGCGACGACTCCGCGACCTCGCGCATCTGCACCGCCTCGAAGCCGCCCCGGCAGGCCAGCCGGGCGGTCGCGTGCAGGATGCGGCGGCGGCGTTCCCGCTGCCGCTCGGTGAGGGGCGGCGCGGCGGCGCGGGGCGACGGGCCGGAGGCGTTCGCTGCCGGGTTGTCCACCTTGGTCACCTTCTCCCCCGAGTCCGGCGCGACAGCCTGCCGCGCCGTGGCGTGAATCACCTGATCCACTCGTCACAGTGCCCCTACCTGCCGGTAGATTCGGAGCCTCCGAACGATCAAGTCTGAAACTTGTTCTAGATTAACGTCCCGGCGTAGTGTCGCGGGACAGCGCAGTGAGAAGGGGGCCCGGAGTGACCGCTGAGGCCAGTCAGACGGGTCCCCGTCCGGAGCCCGCCGCCGACGGCTTGCGACCGCTCCGCATCGCACTCCTCACCTACAAGGGAAACCCGTTCTGCGGCGGTCAGGGCGTCTACGTCCGCCACCTCTCGCGCGAACTGGCCCGCCTCGGCCACCGGGTCGAGGTCATCGGCGCCCAGCCGTATCCCGTGCTCGACGTCCTCGACGAGGATCACGACGAGCGGCTGACCCTCACCGAGCTGCCCAGCCTCGACCTCTACCGCCAGCCCGACCCCTTCCGCACCCCGAAGCGGGGCGAGTACCGCGACTGGATCGACGCGCTCGAGGTCGGCACGATGTGGACCGGCGGCTTCCCGGAACCCCTGACGTTCTCGCTGCGCGCCCGCCGCCATCTGCGTGCCCGCCGTGGCGACTTCGACGTCGTACACGACAACCAGACCCTCGGCTACGGGTTGCTCGGTGACGTGGGCGCCCCTCTCGTCACCACCATCCACCACCCCATCACCGTCGACCGGCAACTGGAACTCGACGCCGCGGAGAGCCGCAAGCGGCGGTACTCCGTGCGCCGTTGGTACGCCTTCACCCGCATGCAGAAGCGCGTCGCGCGCCGCCTGCCCTCCGTGCTCACCGTCTCCGGCACCTCCCGCCAGGAGATCATCGACCACCTCGGCGTACGGGACGACCGCGTCCACGTCGTGCACATCGGCGCCGACACCGACCTGTTCTCGCCCGATCCGTCGGTGCCGCGGGTGCCCGGCCGGATCGTGACCACGTCCAGCGCGGACGTGCCGCTCAAGGGGCTGGTCTTCCTCGTCGAGGCGCTGGCGAAGGCACGCGTCGAGCACCCCCGGGCCCACCTCATCGTCGTCGGCAAGCGGCCCGCCGAGGGGCCCGTCGCCCAGGCGATCGAGCGGTACGGCCTCGAAGGCGCCGTCGACTTCGTCAAGGGCATCTCGGACACCGAACTGGTGGACCTGGTGCGTTCGGCCGAGGTCGCGTGCGTGCCGTCGCTGTACGAGGGGTTCTCACTGCCGGCCGCCGAGGCCATGGCGACCGGCACGGCACTGCTCGCCACGACCGGCGGGGCCGTCCCGGAGGTCGCCGGACGCGACGGGGAGACCTGCCTGGCGGTGCCGCCGGGTGACGCGGGCGCGCTGGCGGCCGGACTGAACAGGCTGCTCGGCGACCGCGAACTCCGTGCCCGGCTCGGCGCGGCCGGACGCGAGCGGGTGCTGCGGCACTTCACCTGGGCCCGCGCCGCCGAGGGCACGGCCGCCCGCTACCGCGAGGCCATCGGCCCCTCCGCGACCACCCCGAGGACCGTCCCCGCGACCCCGACGGCCCCGACCAGTGACACCGGCGTCTACCCCGAAAGCAGGGCCACGTGCTGACCGTCGACTTCTCCAGGTTCCCGCTCGCCCCGGGCGACCGCGTACTGGATCTCGGCTGCGGCGCCGGCCGGCACGCGTTCGAGTGCTACCGGCGCGGCGCCCGGGTCGTCGCGCTGGACCGGAACGCCGAGGAGATCCGCGAGGTCGCCACGTGGTTCGCGGCGATGAAGGAGGCCGGCGAGGCCCCGGCCGGCGCCACCGCCACCGCCATGGAGGGCGACGCGCTCGCGCTGCCCTTCCCGGACGAGTCCTTCGACGTCGTCATCATCTCCGAGGTGATGGAGCACATCCACGACGACAAGGGCGTCCTCGCCGAGATGGTCCGCGTCCTCAGGCCCGGCGGGCGCATCGCCGTCACCGTGCCGCGCTACGGCCCCGAGAAGGTCTGCTGGACGCTCTCCGACGCCTACCACGAGGTCGAGGGCGGCCACATCCGCATCTACAAGGCGGACCAGCTCCTCACCCGCATCCGCGAGGCGGGCCTCAAGCCCTACGGCACCCACCACGCGCACGCGCTGCACTCGCCGTACTGGTGGCTGAAGTGCGCGTTCGGCGTCGACAACGACAAGGCGCTGCCGGTGCGGGCGTACCACAAGCTGCTGGTCTGGGACATCATGAAGAAGCCGCTGGCGACGAGAGTCGCCGAGCAGGCGCTGAACCCGCTGATCGGCAAGAGCTTCGTCGCCTACGCGACCAAGCCGCACCTGCCGCCGGTGGACGCCGCGTGACGTCGCCCCGCAGCCCTCGCGCGCCCCGCACCGAGCACCTCGTCCTGCCCGGCGTCCTCACCGAGGCCGAGGCCGCCATCACCGTCCGCGGCATCCTCGCCGCACAGCGGGAGGACGGTGCCATCCCGTGGTTCCGCGGGCACCACCTCGACCCGTGGGACCACGTCGAGGCGGCGATGGCCCTGGACGCGGCCGGCGAGCACGAGGCCGCCGAGCGGGCGTACGAGTGGCTGGCCCGGCATCAGAACCAGGACGGCTCCTGGTACGCCGCCTACGCCGACGGCGACTTCGGCGACGTCACCGACCGCGGCCGGGAGACCAACTTCGTCGCCTACGTGGCCGTGGGCGTCTGGCACCACCACCTCTCCACCGGCGACGACACGTTCCTGGACCGGATGTGGCCCGTCGTCCACGCGGCCGTCGAGTTCGTGCTGCGCCTCCAGCAGCCCGGCGGGCAGATCGGCTGGCGGCGGGACGACGACGGCACGGACACCACGGATGCCCTGCTGACCGGCAGTTCGTCCATCCACCACGCGCTGCGCTGCGCCCTCGCCATCGCCGAGCAGCGCGAAGAGCCGCAGCCGGACTGGGAGTTGGCGACGGGCGCGCTGCGGCACGCCATCCGCCGCCACCCGGAGCGGTTCCTGGACAAGGGCCGCTACTCGATGGACTGGTACTACCCGGTGCTGGGCGGCGCGCTGACCGGCACGGAGGCCAAGTCCCGCATCGTGGAGAGCTGGGACCGCTTCGTGGTCCCGGACCTCGGTGTGCGCTGCGTCGTGCCCAACCCGTGGGTGACGGGCGGCGAGTCGGCCGAACTCGCGCTCGCGCTGTGGGCGGTGGGCGAGTCCGACCACGCCCTGGAGATCCTCCAGTCGATCCAGCACCTGCGCGACCCGGACAGCGGCCTCTACTGGACGGGCTACGTCTTCGAGGACGACGCGATCTGGCCGCGGGAACTCACCACCTGGACGGCCGGCTCCCTGCTCCTCGCCGTCGCCGCACTCGGCGGCCACGAGGCCACCTGCCAGGTCTTCTCCGGTGACCGCCTGCCGAGGGGCCTCGACCCGGACTGCTGCGTCTGATCGGTCAGCGACGGCCGAGGCGGTTGGCGATGGCGTGGCCGACGAAGAGGTAGACGACCGCGGCCAGTCCGTAGCCGGCGACCACTCGGGCCCACGCCTCGTCGAACGTGAACAGGTCTCGTGACCAGCCGGCCAGCCAGTTGGCCGCGTCATGGACGAAGCGCACCAGGTCGTTGGCCCGGTTCGCGTCCAGCAGGTACATCAGGATCCACAGTCCGAGGATGACGGCCATGATGTCCGCGATCACCGCGACGGCCGTCCCGGCGGAGGTGGAGCCACTGCGAGTTCGAGGGGACATGCCTTCCGTCTGGCCCCGGAAGTCTGTTTGAAACCTGTGCCGGTACGCACGACGACGGCCCCCCGCCCCGGAAATCCCGGCGAGCGAGGGGCCGTTGACGTGGACGGGTGGGCGGGCGCGGTCAGCCGCGCTGGATGCCCGAGGTGTCCTGCAGTACGCCGCGGCGGCCGTCCTGCGTCTGGGCGACCAGGTTGGCGCCGCGCTGCTCGACGGCCAGGTACCAGGTGCCCGGTGCCAGTTCGGCGATCGGCGCGGGGGAGCCGTCCTCCGCGAACAGCGGACGCGGCACCGGCACGGCGAACCAGAACGGCGAGAAGTCCCCGGCCGGCTGGGCCTGCGCCTGCTGCGGGGCCTGCGGCTGGCCCGGCTGCGGCTGGCCCGGCTGCGGCTGGCCGCCGAAGGACTGCCCCGGCTGGCCCGGCTGCCCCGGCTGGCCGCCGTACGGCTGCTGCTGCGCGCCCGGGTAGCCGTAACCACCCTGCGGCTGGCCGCCGTAAGGCTGCGGCGCGGCCGGACGGGCGGCCGGGATCAGGGAGCCCTTGAGGGCGGGGACCAGGGGGGTGGCGATGGCCGCGGCGGCCATGATCAGCGTGGCGACGAGGGCGAGGATCAGGCCGATGCCGGCACTGAAACCCTCGGTGAAGCCACCTTCGTTGTCGAACGCGCCCGCCGGGTCGAAGATGTTGCCGAGCGCGCACCACGCGGCGAAGACCGTGAACGCGGCGCCGAACTGGCCGAGGTCGAGGCCGGCCACCTTCTTGGGCTGCGGCAGGGTGCGGGCCACGATGACGAGCGCGGCACCGATGACGCCCGCCAGGACGACACCGAGCAAGACCGGCCCACTGCCCCACAGGCTGGGGATTTCCGCGCTGTCCGGAGCACCATCGATCGAGTAGATGTCGAGGAACGACGCGATGAACAGCAACACCGCTGCTCCGATCACCACGCCGTCGCCTCGAGTGAGGGAGCGGATATTCACTTCAGGTCCTTCGTAGGTCGTCTCGTCGTCGGTAGAGGCGTCGCTGTCACGATGTCGCCGAAAGGTTCCGGTGTGAAGCGCGGGGGTGGCCCCTCATCGTACGGACGACACTATCGTCCGCAGGTCGGGGCTGTCCGCAGGGATCCGTGCGCCGGTCGCTACCCGCGCAGGAAACTCACGATTCCCTCAGACATCCCTTGCGCCGCTTTCTGCCGCCAGGCACCGCTGGTCAGCAGCGCCGCGTCCTTGCTATCGCGCATGTTGCCGCACTCGATGAACACCTTGGGAACCGTTGACAGATTGAGACCGCCCAGGTCGGTGCGCGTGACGAGACCGGTGCCGCCACCGACGTAGTTGGCGGGCGCGCTGCCCGTGGCGCGGACGAAGTTGCCCGCGATGCGCTGGCCGAGCTCTGCGGAGGGGCCGACGATGGCGCGGGTGTCGGCGGCGCCGTCGTGCACCGAGCCCGGCAGGATGACGTGGAAGCCGCGGTTGCCGGCCCCGGACCCGTCGGCGTGGATCGAGATCGCGGCGTCGGCCTGGGCCTCGTTGCCGATCCGGGCCCGTTCGTCCACGCAGGGCCCGTACGGACGGTCGTCGTCCTGTGTCAGCTCCACCGTGGCGCCTTGCTCCTCCAGCAGCGTGCGCAGCCGGTGGGCCACGTCCAGGGTGAACTTCGCCTCGGGCCAGCCCGCGTTGGTGGCGGTGCCCGTCGTGTCGCACTCCTTCCAGTGCGTGCCGACGTTCACCTTGCGGTTGATCTCGGAGGCGTGCTGGAAGTTGCCCGGGTTGTGGCCCGGGTCGATGACGACGACCTTGCCCTCGAGCGGGCCGGACGCCGCGGCGGGCGCGGACTTCGAGGCGGAGGCGGACTTCGAGGCGGAGGCGGACGGCTTCTCCGCGGTGGGTGAAGGGGAGGTGCCGGTGGGCGCCTTGGCGTCGGCGGACGGGGAGGCGGAGCCGCCGGAGGACGGCGCCGGAGACGTCCGCACGCCGGCCGCGCGGTTCGCGCCGCCGTCGTCGTCCGGCCCGCCGACCGCCGCGTACACACCCCACCCGAGCAGCGCGCCGGGCACGAGCGCGGCGATCGCCACGGTCAGCGGGCGGCGCAGCGGGGAACGGCGGGGCTGGGGAGGATCGAAGTCCGGGCCTGTGTACGACACGCAGCGACTCTAGACCGCGCCCTCAGATCCCCGCGCCCGTTCGCCGCAGGACGCGCAGCGAGCCGGTCGCGGAGACCTCGGTGAACGCGCCGGACGCGAGCGCCCTGAGGTAGACGCGGTACGGCGCCTGTCCGGTGAACTCGTCGGCCGGCTCCGGGAAGACGTCGTGGACGACCAGGAGGCCGCCTTCGGCCACGTGCGGCGCCCAGCCCTCGTAGTCGGCGTTCGCGTGCTCGTCGGTGTGGCCGCCGTCGACGAAGACCAGGCCGAGGGGGGCGTTCCAGACCGCCGCCACCTGGGGGGAGCGGCCGACCAGTGCCACCACGTGCTCCTCCAGACCGGCCCGGTTGAGGGTGCGGCGGAAGGTGGGCAGGGTGTCCATCACGCCGAGTTCGGGGTCGACCGTCTCCGGGTCGTGGTACTCCCAGCCCGGCTGCTGCTCCTCGCTGCCCCGGTGGTGGTCGACGGTGAGCGTGGTCACCCCGGCCCGGCGGGCCGCGTCGGCGAGCAGGACCGTGGAGCGCCCGCAGTACGTGCCGACCTCCAGCAGCGGCAGCCCGAGCCCGCCGGCCTCCACCGCAGCGGCGTACAGCGCGAGGCCCTCGTGCACGGGCATGAACCCCTTCGCGGCCTCGAAGGCGGCCAGGGTGCCGGGGGTGGGTGCCGCGGACATGAGGGGTCCTTTCGGTGGTGCGGGTGTGCCGGTGGCGCTTGTGCCGGTGGCGCGTGCGCCGGCGGTGGCATGCGCCGGTGTGCGCACCGGCGGTGACGTGCACCCGCGGTGACGTGCACCGGCGGTGATGTGCACCGGTGGCGTGCGCACCGGCGATGCGGGCGGGCGCCCCATGCTGCCGCACCGCCCGACGCGGGGTGCGACAGGGGGTGCGGGTGCCGGACGGCACGGGTCAGGCGGAGACCGTCTCGCCCGGCAGGGCCAGGTCCAGGTCGACCGGGCGGTCGGCGCCCGTGTGGGTCGCCGAGTGGGCGAGCGGGCCGTGGCCCGTGGCGCGGGCGGCCAGCACGTACGGGCCCCCGGCGGGGACGGCGAGGGCGTAGCCGCCGTCCTCGGCGGAGAGGGTGGCGCCCGCCTGCCGGCCGTGCCGGTCGATCAGCGTGACCTTGGCGCGGGCGACGGGCGCGCCGTCGGCGGCCAGTACCCGGCCGCGGAAGCCGCCAACCGATGCCTCGGCACCGGGCTCGGCGGCCAGTGCCTGCTCGGCACGGGCCAGGTTCGCGTCCTCCTCGCTGCTCGCCCGCAGCCGCGTGGTCGTCGTCGCCGGGCTGCGGCGGGGGAGGAAGAAGGCCAGCGCCAGGCCGACGGCGACCGCGGCGGTCGCGATCACGAACGAGACGCGGAAGCCGTGCATGGTGGGGACGGCGACCCCGCCCACGTCGTTCGCGGTATTGGCGAGCACCATGCCGATGACGGCGCTCGACACCGACGTACCGATGGACCGCATCAGGGTGTTCAGGCCGTTGGCGGCGCCCGTCTCCGAGGCCGGGACCGCGCCGACGATCAGCGCGGGCAGCGAGGAGTAGGCGAGGCCGATGCCGGCCCCGAGCAGTACAGAGGTGACGACGGTCTGCCAGGCGGCGCTCATCAGGCCGAGGCCGCCGCCGTAGCCGACCGCGATGATCAGCAGACCGATGATCAGGGTGGTGCGGGGGCCGTAGCGGGCGGACAGGCGGGCGTACACCGGCGCCGTGAACATCATCGTCAGGCCCAGCGGGGCCACGCACAGGCCCGCGACGACCATCGACTGGCCGAGGCCGTAACCGGTCTCGGAGGGCAGCTGGAGGAGCTGCGGCAGAACCAGGGACACGACGTAGAAGGCGACACCGACCATGATCGAGGCGAGGTTGGTGAGCAGGACCTCGCGGCGGGCCGTGGTGCGCAGGTCGACCAGCGGGGCCGCGACACGCAGCTCCATCAGGCCCCACAGGAGCAGCACCACGGCGGCGGCGGCGAACAGGCCGAGCGTGGTGGGCGACGACCAGCCCCAGTCGCCGCCCTTCGTGATCGGCAGGAGGAAGAGGACCAGGCCGGCCGTCAGGCCGAGCGCGCCCGGCAGGTCGAAGGAGCCCTTGGCGCGCAGCGGGGACTCCGGTACGACCAGCAGGGTCAGGGCGATGGCGAGGACGCCGAGGCCGGCGGCGCCGTAGAACAGGGCGTGCCAGTCGGTGTGCTGCGCGACCAGGGCCGCCGCGGGCAGCGCCAGGCCGCCGCCGACGCCGATCGAGGAGCTCATCAGCGCCATCGCGGAGCCGAGCCGCTCGCGGGGCAGCATGTCGCGCATGAGGCCGATGCCGAGGGGTATCGCGCCCATCGCGAAGCCCTGGAGGGTACGGCCGACGATCATCGGGACCAGGGCGTCGGTGAACGCGCTGACCAGCGCGCCCACCACCATCACCGACAGGCTGGCGATCAGCATGCGGCGTTTGCCGAACAGGTCGCCGAGCCGGCCCATGATCGGCGTGGCCACGGCCCCGGACAGGAGCGTGGAGGTCAGGACCCAGGTGGCGTCGGCGGGTGTGGTGTCCAGGAGTTGCGGCAGGTCCTTGATGACCGGGACGAGCAGGGTCTGCATCACCGCGACGACGATGCCCGCGAAGGCGAGCACCGGGACGGTGGCCCCGCTCGCCTTCCGCGCGGGTTCGTCGGTCGTCGTGTGGGACATTGAGTGAGGCCTCCGGGCCGGTAGTCGGCGAATGCGGTGCGTGATCGAGCTGTGTGCAGGCTGAACCTCGTGCGCCGGGGCAACTATTCCGTTGCTTCGAGTCCCTAACTATTTCTTGACCTTCTCTTGGCCGGGCGGCTACGTCCGGAGACCTACGACGGCCCGGGGACCAAATACCGATGCAAGGGGCGCTCCCGGCTTGAGACCATGACACTCATGCTCGAAGCCGCCGGTACCGCCACCGCCCGAATATCCCCGCGCCGCACGCCGCCCACCTGGCTGGTCGTGGTGCTCGCCTGTGCCGGACAGTTCCTGGTCGTGCTCGACGTGTCCGTCGTCAACGTCGCCCTGCCGTCGATGCGGGCCGACCTCGGACTGAGCGCGCAGGGGCTCCAGTGGGTGGTCAACGCCTACGCCATCGCCTTCGCGGGCTTCATGCTGCTCGGCGGGCGGGCCGGCGACCTGTACGGGCGCAAGCGGATGTTCCTGGTCGGCCTCGGGCTGTTCACGCTGGCCTCGCTGGGCGGCGGACTCGCCCAGGAGAGCTGGCAGCTGCTGGCCGCGCGGGCCGTGCAGGGCCTGGGAGCGGCGGTGCTCGCCCCCTCGACGCTGACGATCCTCACCGCGGCGGTGCCCGAGGGCGCTGCGCGGGCCCGGGCGATCGCGACCTGGACCGCCGTGGGCGCGGGCGGCGGCGCCGCGGGCGGCCTGGTGGGCGGCGTCCTGGTGGACGGGCTGTCCTGGCGCTGGGTGCTGCTGATCAACGTGCCGGTGGGCGCGGTCGTGCTCGCCGGTGCCGTGCGGTGGCTGACCGAGAGCCGGGCGGGGGAGCGCCGGCGCCTCGACCTGCCGGGCGCGCTCCTGGTCACCGCCGGCCTGGCCACCCTGGCCTACGGCATCTCGCAGACCGAGTCCGAGGGGTGGACGGCGGCGGCCTCGTTGGTGCCGCTGCTCGCCGGGCTCGCGCTGCTCGCGCTGTTCCTCCTCGTCGAGGCGCGGACGGCGGCGCCGCTGATGCCGCTCGGGCTGCTGCGGCTGCGGTCGGTGGCGTCGGCGAACGTGGCGATGCTGGTGTCCGGCTCGTCGATGTTCGCCATGTGGTTCTTCATGACGCTGTACGCCCAGAACGTGCTGGGCTACACCTCGCTGGAGGCCGGTCTCGCCCTCGTGCCCAGCTCGCTGGCGGTGGTCCTCGGGTCGAAGGCGGCACCGCGGTTGATGCCGGTGATCGGGGCCCGGAACGTGGCCGTGCTGGGCACGCTCGTCGCCGCGGTCGGCTTCGGCTGGCAGTCGACGATGACCGCGGACGGCGGGTACGTGACCGCGATCATGATCCCGGGGGTGCTGATGATGCTGGGCGCGGGACTCGCGGCGACCCCACTGGCGTCACTGGCCATCTCCGGCCCGGCGGCCGGGGACGCCGGACTGGTCTCGGGGCTGATCAACACCTCCCGGACGATGGGGGGTTCGCTGGGACTCGCCGTGATGTCGACGATCGCGGCGGCCCGCGCCGGGGGAGAGGACGCCGGGCCCCGGGAACTGACGGACGGGTACGCGCTGGTCTTCCGTACGGCGACGGTCGTGCTGGTCGCGGGGGCGGTGCTGATGTGGGTGTGGCTGCCGGCGGGGGAGCGGGCGAAGCGCGGCGCGCGGGAATAGCCGCGGCCCGGACCGCCCTCCCGTCGGCTCCCGCCGGACTGCCGTCCGGCTCAGAGCCACCCCTGCTGCGGGCTCCCGCCGGGCTGCCGTCCGGCTCGGAGCCACCCCTGCTGCGGGCTCCCGCCGGACTGCCGTCCGGCTCAGAGCCACCCCTGCCGCCGGGCCTCGCGGAACGCCTCCGTGCGGTTGCGGGTGGCGGTCTTGCCGATCGCGGCGGAGAGGTAGTTGCGGACCGTGGACTCGGAGAGGTGCAGGGCCGCGGCGATGTCGGCGACGGTCGCCCCGTCCGCCGACGTCCTGAGGACGTCGCACTCACGGGCGGTGAGCGGGCTGGGGCCCGCGCTGAGCGCGGCGGCGGCGAGCGCGGGGTCGACGACCTTCTCTCCGCCCAGCACCCGGCGGACTGCGCCGGCCAGCTCCTCCACGGGGCCGTCCTTCACCAGGAAACCGGCGGCGCCTGCCTCCATGGCCCGCCGGAGGTACCCGGGGCGGCCGAAGGTGGTGAGGATCAGCACCCGGCAGCCGGGCACCCGCTCACACAGCTCGGCGGCGGCGTCCAGACCGCTCCGGCCCGGCAGTTCGATGTCCAGGAGGGCGACGTCCGGGTGGTGCGTGAGCGCGGCGGCGACGATCTCGTCCCCGGCCGCCACCTGCGCGACCACCTCGATGTCGTCCTCCATCCCGAGCAGCAGCGCGAGCGCGCCGCGCATCATGCCCTGGTCCTCGGCGAGGAGGACGCGGACGGGACGGGCGCCGGGGGTCTCGTCGGTCACGGGGCCAGGTTAGGGGGCGGGCCGGGCCCGGGTTCGCTCGCTATGCCGGTGTGCCCACCACTCCCACCGCCGCGGGCCCCACCGCCGCCACCGGCAGGTCCGCCGTCACCGCGAAGCCGCCCCGGGCCGCCACCCCCGCGGTCAGTGAGCCCCCGGCCGCGGCCAGGCGTTCCGTCAGGCCGGTCAGACCCGTGCCCGGCCCCTGGGCGGAGCCGTCACCGCCCGTGCCGTCGTCCGTGACCGTCAGCCGGGCCCGGTCCGCGTCGCCGGACACCGCGATCTCGCACCGGCTCGCCCCGCTGTGCCGTACGACGTTGGTGACCGCCTCCCGCACCACCCACCCCAGCAGCGCCTCGGTCTGCGGCGGCAGCGGCGGGCCGGAGCGGCGGACCACCGGCTCCACGCCGGCCGCCGCCAGCGCCGAGCGGGCCCGGTCCAGCTCGGTACCGAGGCTGCCCTCGCGGTAGCCGGTGACCGCCTCGCGGACCTCGGTCAGCGCCTGGCGGCCGACCGACTCGATGTCGGTGATCTGGGTCAGCGCCGCCTCCAGGTCGCGGGGAGCCAGGCGCCGGGCCGCCTCCGACTTGACCACGATCACCGACAGGGTGTGCCCGAGCAGGTCGTGCAGGTCGCGGGAGAAGCGCAGCCGCTCCTCCGCCACCGCGCGGGTGGCCAGTTCCTCGCGGGCGGCGCGCAGTTCCCGTACGGCGTCGGACAGGCCGAGGATCGCGGCCGTCACCATCGTCGACAGGAAGGTGCCGTAGGCGATGTTCAGGCCGTTCCAGCCGTCCTTGAAACCGGCCACGGCACCCGCCAGCGCCGCCAGCGACCAGCCCCACCGGCCCAGCCACCGGCCGCGCAGCGCCGCGCCCGCGGCCAGGCCGAGCAGCGGGAAGAACAGCAGCCAGTTGCCCCCGTACGCCAGCGACAGCCCGCACGTCACCAGGGCCATGACGACGAGCGCCACCCGGGTGGACGGGGACTCGCGCCGCTCCTTGTCGAAGGAGCGCATGGCCACGTAGATGTAGAGCGAGTTGAAGACCAGCAGGCCCAGGCCGCCGATGCAGGGGTTGGAGGTCCGGCCCTGGAGGATGTTCGCGAGGCTGCCCAGACCCAGCAGCAGCCAGGGGAGCAGCGCGAAGCCGGTGGGCGGCGGCCCGATCCGCTCCGGTCGCCCGCCGGCCCCGGACGGTGCGGAGTGCCGCGTCAGGTGCCACGCGTCCAGCCGGCACGAGATCCCGCGCAGCCGCCCTCGGGTCCGGGTCATGGCCATCGGCTCCCTTCCACCTTCGTTTCCCGTCCACGTCGCTCAGTCGGCGCCCGCGCCGCGGCGGTAGGACAGGACGGCATACGCCCCGAACGCCAGCAGCCACGCCGACAGTACGAGAATCGCACCCGGGGGCGGCGCGTGCCCCGTGGCGATCGACGTGCCCAGCTGGGCGAAGCGGTTCGTCGGGGTGTACGCCGACACCGTGCGCAGCCACTCCGGGAACAGCGCGAGCGGAAACCACAGGCCCCCGAGGACCGCCAGGCCCAGATTGGCCACCATGTTCGCCACGCCCGTGGTCTGCCCGGTCAGCCGGTAGCCGTTGCCCAGGCCGAGCAGCGTGAAGGGCACCGACCCCAGCCAGAGCAGCAGCGCCAGCGCCGCCCACTGCCAGGCGTCCAGGCGTACGCCGTTGACCAGGCCGCCCGCGGCGAGTACGGCCGCGATGGCGGGGAGCACGGTGACCGAAGCGGTCAGGGCGCGGCCCACCACCACCTGGTGCGGGGGCATCGGAGTCACCCTGAGCTGCCGCAGCCAGCCGATCGCCCGGTCCTCGGCGACCCCGCCGCCGGTGTTGAGGGCCGAACCGACCGCGCCGTAGGCGGCCATGCCGACCATCGCGCCGGTCCGCCAGCCGCCCGAGTCGCCGTCCCCGAGGTTGGTGAAAAGCAGGTACATCAGAACGGGCATGGCGATGCCGCCCACGACGAAACCGGGGTCGCGCAGCGTACGGCGCGTCTCCAGCCGCAGATAGTCCCGCATCCCGCCCCGCACCGCGCCCCGCGTTCCGCCCCGCATCCCGCCCCGCGCCACGCCCCTCATCGCGCCGCCTCCTCCCCGGTCGGCGCCCCCGGGCCCGCCGTCAGGGCGAGGAACGCGTCGTCCAGTGATGCCGGGGCGACCTCCAGTCCCCGTATCGCGCCGAGTTCCGCGAGGGCGACGACCGTCGCGTCGGAGTCCTCGGTGCGCAGCAGCGCGCGGTCTCCCCGTGTCTCCAGCGCGCGCACGCCGGGCAGCAGCGTCAGGCCCGCCGTGGACCGGCCCGCCAGGTCGAAGGAGACGCGGCTGCCGCCCGCCGCCCGGCGCAGCTCGTCGCCCGTGCCGTCCGCGACGATCCGCCCCCGGTCGACGACCAGGATCCGGTCGGCGTGCTCCTCGGCCTCCGCCAGATAGTGCGTGGAGAACAGGACCGTGCTGCCGCGCCGCGCGTACGCCCGCATCGACTCCCAGAAGGTGTGCCGGGCCTCCACGTCCAAGGCCGCCGTGGGCTCGTCCAGGACCAGCAGGCCGGGGTTGCCCGCCAGCGCGACCGCGAACCGCACGCGCTGGGTCTGCCCGCCGGACAGCCGGTCCACGCGCCGCCCGGCCAGCCCCGCGATCCCGGCCAGCTCGAGGGCCTGCCCGACGGGCATCGGCGCCGGATAGCGGCCGGCCACGAAGGCGACCAGCTCACCCACGGTGACCCGGGGGACCGCCCGCGCCTCCTGGAGCATGGCCCCGACCCGGCCGTTCCGCACGGCCCGCTCGGGCGGCCCGCCGAACAGCTCCACGGCGCCCTCGTCGGGCGTGCACAGGCCGAGCAGCAGCGCGATCGCCGTCGACTTGCCCGCGCCGTTGCGTCCCAGCAGCGCGACCGTCTCGCCGCGCGCGATCCGCAGGTCCACGCCGTCGACGGCGCGTACGTCGCCGTAGGCCTTGACCGCTCCGGTGAGGGAGACGGCGGGAGCGGTGCGGTGGTGTGTGGTGGTGGCCGTGATCGTGGTCGGTGTGCTGGGTGTGCTGGGTGTGCTGGGTGCGTTCGGTGGCATACGGGCGACGCTACGGAGCGGGCGCGGGCGGGCGGCAGATCCGGTTGTCCGGAGTCCGGCGGGACAAATGTCACGGGTGGGCGGCGTCCCGTACGGTCGTGGCTGTCCGTGACGGCGTCACCGGGAGAGCCATGCCGATCCACGCAGCCGAGGCGCTCGCCGCCGCTCCCCGCGTCCGCGAGATCGCCTGGGACCACGAGGACGTCCAGCTGTACCACCTCGGCATCGGCGCCGGCCGCCCCGCCACCGATCCCCGCGAGCTGCGCTACACCCTGGAGTCCCGGCTGCACGTCCTGCCGAGCTTCGCGACGGTCGCGGGCGGCGGCCCGCCGGGCGTCATCGGCGCTCTGTCCATGCCCGGCGTCGACGTCGACCTCGCCCACGTCCTGCACGGCGGACAGCGGCTGCGCCTGCACCGGACCGTCCCGGTACGGGGCCGTGCGAGGGCCGCCTCGGGCATCGTCGCCGCGTACGACAAGGGTGCGGCGGCCGTCCTGGTCCTGCGCACCGAGGCCACCGACGCGGACGGCCCGCTGTGGACCGACGAGGCCGAGATCTTCGTCCGCGGGGAGGGCGGCTGGGGCGGTGAGCGGGGGCCGTCCGGGCGTCCGGCACCGCCGCCCGCCGAGCCGCCGGACCACGTGGCGGAGCTGCCCGTACGCGAGGACCAGGCCCTGCTCTACCGGCTCTCCGGCGATTGGAACCCCCTGCACGCCGACCCGGAGTTCGCGGCGCGCGCCGGCTTCGACCGGCCCGTCCTGCACGGGCTGTGCACCTACGGCAGCACACTCAAGTCGGTCGTCGACACGCTGCTCGGCGGTGACGTGGCCCGGGTGCGCGAGTACCGCACGCGGTTCGCCGGGGTCGCGTACCCGGGGGAGACCCTGCGGGTGCGCATGTGGCGGTCCGCGCTGCCGGCCGGTGGCGGGACGGTGCGGGCCGGCGGCGGCTCGGTTCGGGTGGCCGTGAGCGCTGCGGAGAGGGACGACGCCCCGGTCCTCGCCGACACCGTCGTCCGGTACGGATGACGGCGACGGCCCCGTCCGCCGGAGTGACGAACGGGGCCGCGGTCGGTCGCCTGCTTCTTACTTCATGGCTCTCGCCACTTGACGTACCGTCAGGCCGCCGTCTCGGACTCTCCGGCCGGCTTGCGGTGGCGGCCCCGTGGAGTCGCCGCGCCGTCCTGACTGGAGACCGGTCCTCGGTGCCGGCCGTGGCCGGATTCGGTCTCGCGAACGTCGGCACCGTCGGCCTGCATCGGCTGGGTCGTGCTGGCGTCGTTCATCGGAAGGAATTCACCCCGTCAACATGATCTTTCCTACAGCCGGGCGAGTGTAACCGGCACACCTCGGCCCGAATCCAGGCGGCCACGCCAACCGGCACTACTTCGTTACAAGCCGTCCCAGCGGGGCCTGTTGGAGGGGTACGGGGCGTTGCGGAGCAGGCGCCGGCGCGTCCGTTTCGCCGGATTCAGCGGGCTTGCCCGGAGTGGATTCCTCCGCATCCTGCGCCTCGCCCGCCTCGCCCGCCTGGCCCGCATCCTGCGCGCCCGCCGCCCGTCCGCCGCCCGCGTCGGGTGCGGTCAGCCGTGCCACGCCACACGGCAACCGCGGTGTCGAGCACGGCAGGCGCAGCTCCCCGTCCGCGGTCCACAGCCCGGCGCCTGCCAGCCACCCCTCCGGCGCGGGAAGATGACGCACCCGCCGCTCGGCGGGCCGCCACACCCCGACCCAGCTGCCGAACGCGCCGTCCACGCGCAGTGCCACCGCGCAGCGCTCCGGCGTCAGCGCCTGGCCGGGCTGGATCGCGAACGGCGTCACGACGCAGTCCGGCAGCCGCAGGCACTCCGGGAAGCGCACCGGGAGCGTGCTGCCCAGCACTCCCCAGCCGAGCCGACCCTGTCCGGGCGAGGGCGCGTCCGAGCGGAGCAGTACCAGCCCGCTGTCCGGATCGGCCAGCAGTATCCGGTCGTCGCTCTCCGCGGCGATCTGCAGCAGCGGCGACACCTCGCCGTCCCGCTCCAGGTCCACCACGACCGCCTTGGTGCGCCCGCCGGTCTCCCGGTCCACGGCCAGTATCCGGCCCGTGCGGTCCAGCCAGGCCCCGCCCGAGCAGCGGCCGGGGATCTCGGCGACCCGCTCGGGTCCGAAGGCGCCGCCCACGACCTGCCACAGCACCGTCGCCCGCGGGCCGGCGGCGAGCGCGTACGCCCGCTCCCCGCCCGGGACCGGCGGCAGCAGCCGCAGCGCGGCCGAGTCCTCGGGGCACTCGACCGCACCGAGCGACAGCTCGCCGGTGCCGGGCCCGGTCGGGTACAGCAGCGCGAAGACGTGCCGTCCGGCCGCGACCCGGTGGATCAGGACCCGGCCGTCGCCCATCGGCTGCACCTCGGTGCCGGGCTCCTCCGGCTGGTTGCCGGGCAGCGGCACCGCGTACGGCTCGGGGCCGTCCAGGGTCCAGCGCTCCGGGTACCAGGAGTCTCCGCTCAGGGCGAGGCGCGCGGCATAGGCGCCCTCCGCGGTGATGCTGCAGCCCGCCCGCGGCGGGCCGCCGTTCCCGGGGCCCGCCGAAGGCTCGATCGCACAGGCTGTCATCGTTCGGTCACCTCCGGCGACGAAGCTAGTTTTCGCACGCACGGGCGGGGGACCGGCCGCCGTACCCATCACACGTACGTGTGTCACAGGAACGATTCGCCTGAGCTGAGGGTGGTGTGTGTGCTGTGCCGGAGCGGAGCGGCCGGGTAGGTCCGCTGCGGGTACGACGGCACAGAACAGCCAGGTAGCCTTGCATCCGTGCCCCCTCTGTCAGAAGTCATCGCCGCGCTGGAGAACCTGTGGCCCGCCGGGCGGGCCGAGTCCTGGGACGCGGTCGGCACCGTCGTGGGCGAGCCCGGCCAGGAGGTGTCCCGGGTCCTGTTCGCCGTCGACCCGGTCCAGGAGATCGTCGACGAGGCGGTGAGGCTGGGCGCCGACCTGCTCGTCACCCACCACCCGCTGTATCTGCGCGGGACGACGACGGTCGCGGCCTCCACCTTCAAGGGCCGCGTGGTGCACACGCTCATCAAGAACGACATCGCGCTGCACGTCGCCCACACCAACGCCGACACCGCCGACCCGGGCGTCTCCGACGCGCTGGCGGGCGCCCTCGACCTCCGCGTCGTGCGCCCCCTGGTGCCGGACCCGGCCGACCCCGAGGGCCGTCGCGGCCTGGGCCGGGTGTGCGAACCGGAGCATCCGCTGACCGTCCGCGAGCTCGCCGCCCGAGCCGCCGAGCGGCTGCCCGCCACCGCGCAGGGCATCCGCGTCGCCGGCGACCCGGAGGCCGTCGTCCGCACGGTCGCCGTCAGCGGCGGCTCCGGCGACGGCCTCTTCGACCACGTACGGGCGGCCGGTGTCGACGCGTTCCTGACCGCGGACCTCCGCCACCACCCGGTTTCCGAGGCCCGCGCCCACAGTCCCCTCGCGCTGCTCGACGCGGCGCACTGGGCCACCGAGTGGCCCTGGTGCGAGCTGGCCGCAGCCCAGCTCGACGAGATTTCCGACCGGCACGGCTGGGACCTCAGGGTCCACGTATCCAAGACGGTCACCGACCCCTGGACCGCCCACGCGGCGTCCACCCCGACCTCCGACACAATGGGAGCCCCCAACTGAAAGCCGCGCCCGCCGACCAGATCCGACTCCTCGACGTCCAGGGCCTCGACGTGCGGCTCCAGCAGCTCGCGCACAAGCGCAGGTCCCTGCCCGAGCACGCCGAGATCGAGTCGCTGACCAAGGACCTCACGCAGCTGCGCGACCTGCTCGTGGCCGCGCAGACCGAGGAGAGCGACTGCGCCCGCGAGCAGACCAAGGCCGAGCAGGACGTGGACCAGGTGCGTCAGCGCGCCACCCGCGACCAGCAGCGCCTGGACTCGGGAGCCGTCACCTCCCCGAAGGACCTGGAGAACCTCCAGCGCGAGATCGCCTCCCTCGCCAAGCGGCAGGGCGACCTCGAGGACGTCGTCCTGGAGGTGATGGAGCGCCGTGAGTCCGCGCAGGAGCGGGTCGCCGAGCTGACCGAGCGGGTCGGCTCCGTGCAGGGGAAGATCGACGACGCCGCCGGGCGCCGGGACGCGGCCGTCGAGGAACTGGACGGCGAGGCGGCCTCGGTCACCAAGGAGCGCGAGGTCATCGCGGGCTCGGTCCCCGACGACCTGCTGAAGCTCTACGACAAGCTGCGCGAGCAGCAGGGCGGCGTCGGCGCGGCCAAGCTGTACCAGCGCAGCTGTCAGGGCTGCCGCCAGGAACTGGCCATCACCGAGCTGAGCGAGATCCGTTCGGCGGCGCCCGACACGGTCGTACGCTGCGAGAACTGCCGCCGCATCCTGGTGCGCACGGCCGACTCCGGGCTGTAGGGGCCGGACCGGTGGCAGCTTCGGTGGCGGCTTCGGCCGCCGGTGGGGTACGGGAGTTCGTCGTCGAGGCCGACGGCGGGTCACGGGGCAACCCGGGACCCGCGGGTTACGGGGCGGTGGTGCTGGACGCGGCGACGGGGGAGACCCTCGCCGAGGCGGCCGAGTACCTCGGGGTCGTCACGAACAACGTGGCCGAGTACCGGGGCCTGCTGGCCGGCCTGCGCGCGGCGAGGGAGCTGGACCCGGACGCGAGTGTCCGCGTCCGCATGGACTCCAAGCTCGTCGTCGAGCAGATGTCGGGCCGCTGGAAGATCAAGCACCCGGACATGAAGCCCCTTGCCGCCGAGGCGGCGCGCGTCTTCCCGCCGGGGCGGGTGACGTACGAGTGGATCCCCCGGGCGAGCAACAAGCACGCCGACCGCCTGGCCAACGAGGCGATGGACGCGGGGGCGCGCGGCGAGCAGTGGTCGCCGTCGCTGTCGACGGCGGAACTGGACGCGGGTGACGCCCGGGCCCAGGCCGACGCGGCCACGGACGCGGACGCGGAGCGAGACGCCCCCGGGTCCGGTGACGGTGCCGCCGTGGGCGAACGTATCGCTCAGTCGGCCCGGACGGACGCTGAGATCGCCGGTGTCCCGCGCGCCTCCGCCGACGCCGAGGCCGACGCCGACGCCGAGGCCGACGCCGACGTGCGGGCCGCGAAGACCGTCGCCTCGCCCGGCTGGGGACCCCCCGACATGGGCGCCCCCGCCACCTTCGTCCTGCTCCGGCACGGCGAGACGCCCCTCACCCCGCAGAAGCGGTTCTCCGGTAGCGGCGGCAGCGACCCGTCCCTGTCGGCCGTCGGCCGGGAGCAGGCCGAGAAGGTCGCCGCGAGCCTGGCCCGGCGGGGCACGATCCAGGCGGTCGTGGCCTCGCCCCTGGCCCGTACCCGCGAGACCGCCGGCATCGTCGCCGCCCGCCTCGGCCTGGAGGTGACGGTCGAGGAGGGCCTGCGGGAGACCGACTTCGGTGCCTGGGAGGGGCTGACCTTCGGCGAGGCGCGCGAGCGGTACCCCGACGACCTGGGCGCCTGGCTGTCCTCCCCGGACGCGGAGCCGACCGGCGGCGGCGAGAGCTTCGCGGCGACCGGCGCGCGGGTCGCCGCCGCACGCGACAAGCTGGTCGCGGCCTACGCGGGCCGCACGGTGCTGCTGGTCTCCCACGTGACGCCGATCAAGACGTTCGTACGGCTCGCCCTGGGAGCCCCGCCCGAGTCGCTGTTCCGCATGGAACTGTCGGCGGCGTCGCTGTCGGCGGTGGCGTACTACGCGGACGGCGGCGCCAGCGTCCGCCTGTTCAACGACACGTCCCACCTGCGCTGAGCGCCGCCGCCTCGCGGGCCAGCGCCTCCACCCGCCCCCAGTCGCGGTCGGTCAACGCGTCCTTCGGGAGCATCCAACTGCCCCCGACACAGCCGACGTTGGGCAGCGCCAGGTACTCCGGCGCCGAGGCCGGCCCGATGCCGCCGGTCGGGCAGAAGCGGGCCTGCGGCAGCGGAGCGGCGAGCGCCTTGAGGTAGGCGGTGCCGCCGGCGGCCTCGGCCGGGAAGAACTTCATCTCCCGCACCCCGCGCTCCAGCAGCGCCACCACCTCCGAGGTGGTCGACACCCCCGGCAGGAACGGCACCCCGGACGCCCGCATCGCCGCGAGCAGCACGTCCGTCCACCCGGGGCTCACCAGGAACCGCGCCCCGGCCGCCACGACGTCCCCCACCTGGCCCGGCGTGATGACGGTGCCCGCGCCGACCACGGCGCCCGGCACCTCGTCGGCGATCGCGCGGATCGCGTCGAGCGCGACCGGCGTCCGCAGCGTCACCTCGATCGCGGGCAGCCCGCCGGCCACGAGCGCGCGGGCGAGCGGCACGGCGTCGGCGAGATCGTCGACGACCACGACGGGAACCACGGGCGCGAGGTCCAGCACCGACGGCGCCGAGGCGGGCGGGGTCGAGGCATGCGGGGAGGAGGGCGGCGATGAGCTCATGACCTCATCGTGCCGTCGACCCGCAGCATGTGCAATCACCGTTGCGCACTACGCAACGTCTGGATGGCGGTCGGGTCAGTGGATCTCCGCCACCAGCACGTCCAGCGACCACGGCTTCCCCGCCTTCGCGGGCGCCGCCGCCTCCACCGCGTACCCCAGGTCCCGCAGCGCCTCCACCAGCTCCGCGGGCCCCTCGGGCGCGGTCCCGGACGCCAGCAGGCTCCGTACGATCCGTCCCTTGGTCGCCTTGTTGAAGTGGCTGACCACCTTGCGGGTCGGCGCGTGCAGCACCCGTACGGTCGCCGTCCGCCCGGCGACCTCTCCCTTCGGCTTCCACGCCGCCGCGTACGCCGACGAGCGCAGGTCCAGCACCAGCCGGTCCCCGGCCGCCTCGGGCAGCACCTCGGCCATCGGCGCCCGCCAGTACGCGCCCAGCGCCCCGAGCGCGGGGAGCCTCACGCCCATCGAGCACCGGTAGGAGGGAATCCGGTCGGTCATCCGCACCGCACCCCACAGCCCGGAGAACACCAGCAGCGAACGGGCGGCCCGCTTCTTGGCGGCCGGGTCCAGCGAGGCCAGGTCCAGGGCGTCGTACAGCACTCCGGTGTAGATCTCCCCGGCCGGACGCGCCCCCGCCGTCCGCAGCTCCGCGTTCTTGGCGACCTCGCCGCGCAGTCCCTCGCTGAGCCCGAGCACCTCGCGTGCCTTCTCCTCGTCACCGGCGCACAGCTCGACCAGCTCGCCGAGGACGGTCTCCCGGGCGGGGGCCAGCCCCGGCAGGGACAGCGACTCCGGCTTCAGCGGGGCGCCCCGGCCGGACGCGGCCTTCCCCTCGGACGGCGGCAGCAGGACAAGCACACGTACTCCTTCACTCCGAGCTCCAAGCTCCCGGGCTCCAGGTCAGGGTACGGCGTACCCCTCCCGCGCCTGGCCGACGGCCCGTACGAGACCGCCGGGGTCGTCGGCGTGGCAGCGCACGACGCGCACCTCGCGCCGCCGCCCGAAGAAGGTGACGTGGGTGACGGGCTCGGCGAGACGGACCGTCACGGAGGTCTGGGAACCGATGGCGAGATCGAGTTCACCGTCCACCCGCTCGTGCGTGGTCCGCAGCTCGCGGCGCACGGAGGCGATCCGCTCCAGCGGTATCCGTACGTCGACGTGCACGGCCCGGCGTATCCGCAGCGTGCCGCGGCCCGGATCCAGGACGTGCGGACGGACCACGGACGCGGCGTGCAGCCCGACGACGAAGAGGACGGTGTACACGTCCAGCACCAGCACCACGTGATGCACGGTGGGCCAGTCCCACAGCAGCACGGACATCATCACGGACTCGATCACGCACACGAACCCGAAGCCGAACATCATCGCGCCCTGCCCCCGCGAGTACCCGAAGGCCGACCCGCCGGCCGCCGCCCCGTCGGTCCGCCGCGCCGCCCACAGCCACAGACTCGCCAGCAGCCGCAGCTCGTGCCGCACCAGGAGGTACGGGACCGTGACGAAGGACGGGCCCCTCACGACCGCCGCCCCCTCGACGCGATCTCCATGGCGAGCCGGACCGCCTCCGCCTGGCCGGGCGCGAAATCGGCGTACAGGGCGCCCAGAAAACCGCCACCGGAGTCCAGTACGACGTCCTCCTCGGGCAACAGCTCAGCGGGCAGGCAGTCGGCGAGCACCCGGGCCGCCTCCGCAACCCGCGGATCGTCGGCGCCGGCGTCCGCCAGCTCGTCGAGCAGGGCGTAGGCGGCATGGGCCCGCGCCACCGCCTCCGGCGAGCCCAGGGCACCGCGCAGCCCGGCCAGCAGCCGCTCCCGGTCCTCCGGCGCCACGGTGCTCTCCAGGAGCGCCAGCATCTCCCGGTCCCGGACGGCCATGGGCGAGCCGGAGACATCCCCCATCCCGGCGAACAACTCGGCCAGCTCCGGCGAGACCGGCCCCTCGGCCGGCAGCCCGCCCTCCGCCGCCAGCAGCGCCCGCAGCCGCACTCGGCGCTCCCGGATCGCCGCCTCCTGCCGCGCCAGGTCCGCGTCCAGCTCCTCCAGCACCTCGGCCAGGTCCTTCCCCGCCTCGTCCGCGAGCACGTCCCGCACCTCCGCCAGCCCGAGCCCCAGCTCCGTCAGCCGCCGGATCCGGGCCAGCACGACGACGTGCCGCAGGGTGTACGTCCGATAGCCGTTGGCCAGCCGTTCCGGCTCGGGCAGCAGGCCCTGGTGGTGGTAGTGCCGCACGGTCCGCGTGGTGACGCCGACGGCGCCGGCGAGTTCTCCGATCCGCATGAGCTCAGTAGAAACGTTGACGTTGCGACAGGGTCAAGCGACGTGGCTCCGGCTTCCGACGGGGGGCGTGATCGTGTGCCACGATCGAGGGAACGGATCCCGATCTCTCGGACAGGTGATCAGCCGATGTCCCAGTCTGGCGAGCGACCGAAGGAGGGGCGTGACATGACTGCCATGGCCCACGAGCCGCTGACGCAGGCGGAGGTCCTGCTGGAGGGGTTCCTCGCCCTGGACACGCCGGAAGGCTTCCGGGCCGAGCTGATCGAGGGGGAGATCGTTGTGACGCCGCCGCCGGACGGGGATCACGAGGACTACATCAATCTGATCATGAAGCAGGTGATCAGGCGGTCCCGGACGGACATGGACTTCTCCGGGAACAAGGGCCTGAGGCTGAAGAGCGGAGGCGCCTGCCCGAAGGACCACGCGATCCCGGACGGCACCTTCGCACCGACCGAACTGCGGCTCTACCGGGGTGCGGACCCCTGGATGCCCTGCGAAGGCGTCGCGCTGGTCCTCGAGGTGACGTCCGCCAAGCCTCGGGCCGACCGCGAGGCCAAGCGCCGCTGCTACGCCCGGGGAGGCATCCCCCTCTACCTGCTCGTCGACCGCGAGGCATCGTCGATCACACTGTTCAGCGACCCGGAGCAGGACGACTACCGCGAGCACCGCACCCGCCCCCTCGGCAAACCCCTCACCCTCCCCGCCCCCTTCGCCCTCGAACTGGACACCGCCGACTTCCTCTGATCCCGTTGGGGCAGGGGGTGGCAAGCGGTGGACGTGCGCGAACAGGCAAGGTGGACCAGGGCCCGGCTGGGGACGGACGGCCCGCCCCTCGACCTCCTCACCGCCCGCTTCGACCGCCACGTCTACGCTCCGCACGCCCACGACGAGTTCACGGTCGGCGTCACCGTCGGCGGCCTGGAGGTCATCGCCTACCGGGGCGGGCACATCCACTCGGGCCCGGGATCGATCGTCGTCCTGGAACCCGGCGAAGTGCACACCGGCGGCCCGGCAGCCCCCGACGGCTACTCGTACCGCGCCCTGTACGCGGCCCCCGACCTCCTCGCCGACGGCACCCGCGGCACCCGCCTCCCACACTTCCGCCAGCCCGTTCTGGAGGACCCGGAACTCGCCGCCGCCCTGCGCGCCGCCCACACCGACCTGACCCGCTGCCCCGACCCCGTGGAGACCGAGTCCCGCCTCCCCTGGCTGCTCACGGCCCTGGCCCGCCGCCACTCGGTGGCCCGCGCGACCGACGACACCGTTCCCGGCGCCGACCGCATCGCCCGCGTCGTACGCGACCGCCTCGCCGACGAGCTCCTGGCCCCGCCGTCCCTGGCAGCCCTCGCCACCGACCTCGGCCTGTCCCGCTACCAACTGCTGCGCGCCTTCCGTACGACGATGGGGATACCGCCGTACGCCTGGCTCGCCCAGCACCGGGTAGCCAGGGCGCGCGGGCTCCTGGACGCGGGCCTGCGCCCCGCCGAGGCGGCGGCACTGGTGGGCTTCGCCGACCAGGCCCACCTGACCCGCTGGTTCCGCCGCGTACTGGGCGTGACCCCGGCGGCGTACCGCAACAGCGTTCAAGACGGCACCGCCTGACCCGGCCGAGACTCGGCCGCATGACTGCACGCGGCTGGCTTCTGTTCTCCCTGATGGGAGTGGTCTGGGGCATCCCCTACCTGATGATCAAGGTGGCGGTGGACACCGTGTCCCCGTCAGGGGTGGTGTTCACGCGCTGCGCACTGGGCGCCGCCATCCTGCTCCCCCTCGCCCTGCGCAAAGGGGGCCTGCTCCGCACCGTGGGGACCCACTGGAAACCCCTCCTCGCCTTCGCCGTCATCGAGATCATCGGCCCCTGGTGGACCCTGACCGACGCCGAACGCCACCTGTCCAGCTCCACCGCGGGCCTGCTGATCGCGGGCGTCCCCATCGTCGGAGTCGCCCTGGCCCGCTTCTTCGGCGACACCGAACACCTCGGCATACGCCGCGTGACCGGCCTGGGCCTCGGACTGGCCGGCGTCGGCGTCCTCACCGTCCCGCACCTGACCGGCGGCGACGCCCGCTCACTCGCCGAGGTGCTGCTGACGGTGGTGGGCTACGCCACGGCCCCGCTGATCGCCGCCCGCCACCTGAAGGACGTCCCGTCCCTCCACCTCACGGCGTCCTGCCTCACCCTCGCGGCCCTGGTCTACGCCCCCGCCGCCATCGCGGGCCGCCCGGACGAGCTGCCCTCCGGAGAGGTGTTCGCCGCGCTCACCGGCCTGGGCGTGATCTGCACGGCGATCGCCTTCGTCGCGTTCCTGGAACTGATCAAGGAGGTCGGCCCGACCCGCGCGTCGGTCATCACGTACGTCAACCCGGCGATCGCGGTCGCGGCCGGCGCGCTCTTCCTGGACGAGTCCCTGACCCCCGGCGTCATCGCCGCCTTCGTCCTGATCCTGGCCGGCTCGGTCCTGGCCACGGTGGCCACCGGACCGGGCCGGCGCGCACGCCCGGTACCATGGTCGACACGGCAGACGAGCCGGGCGGGCGGCCGCGTGGAGTCCCTCACGGGACTTCCCGAGGAACGTCCGGGCTCCACAGGGCAGGGTGATGGCTAACGGCCACCCGGGGTGACCCGCGGGACAGTGCCACAGAAAGCAGACCGCCGGAGATTTCGGTCTCCGGTAAGGGTGAAACGGTGGTGTAAGAGACCACCAGTGCCCAGGGCGACCTGGGCAGCTAGGTAAACCCCACCCGGAGCAAGGTCAAAAGGAGACACCCCGGTGTCTCTGCGCGGACGTTCGAGGGCTGCCCGCCCGAGTCCGCGGGTAGACCGCACGAGGCCGGCGGCAACGCCGGTCCTAGATGGATGGCCGTCGCCGGCGGGCCCGCGAGGACCCACCGGAACAGAACCCGGCGTACAGCCCGACTCGTCTGCCGCTCCTTATTTCCTCAGGTCAGAGCCACGTCCATCCAGGTCGTGTGGGCCTGGCCGTCGAGCTTCGACTCGACGTCCATCGCGGTCAGGCTGTCGGCCGGTTGGGCCCTACCACGACCGCTCGCATCGAAGTCACCGACACTCGCGGCGAGCGCGTGCCTCCCCGGCCGGGGGCCACCGCCCCCCACCCCGGGAGTCGGAGTCGGACCGGGGCCTCCTCCTGGTCGCCGGCCTCGCCACCCGCTGGGACTGGCATCCACGCATCGACGGCCCGGGCAAGACCGTCTGGGCCGAGTGCGAGTTCCCAGCTGTGACCGTTGCTGATCGCTGATCAGTTGGATGCGCCCGGGTTCGGACAGTCAGAAGAACGATCTTGAAGGGCCCCCGGCGGGTCGCCTCATATTCCCGCTGTATAGCGTTGGTTCGCGCGAGTGAAGCAGCAGTGACAGCAGTGGCGGGGGATTCATGGGCGACCTGTACATCGACTACGAGATGCTGGAGCAGACGCAGAAGGACATCCGCGACATCCACGAGGTGATGGCGGCGCCGTGCCGTGAGATGGAGGAGGTCGACGGCGCCGCGATGGGCGTCTTCAAGCTCGCCAAGCGCATGGACGACTTCGGCGACGAGTGGTCGTACGGGATCAAGCAGATGTCGAAGTTCTCCAAGTCCGCGGCGAAGGCGCTGGGACAGATCAAGAAGACCTTCGAGGAGACGGACGAGGAGTTCGCGCGGGAGCTGGAGAAGGCCCGGCCCGCGAAGGGCGGGAAGCGGTGACGGACTACTCGCAGCCGGGCTGGCTGCGTCCGGACCCCGCCGCCGACGCCCGCTTCCCGGCGATCGGATTCTGTCCCTGCCCTGGCAACCAGATGGACGCCGCGCGCGTGGCGGAGATCGTCGTCCGGACGGGAAAGACGCTGCGCGACATCGCCCAGGTCCTCAACGGCACCGGACGTGGGGAGTGGAAGGGCAAGGCCGCCGAGGCGTTCCGTGAGCAGTTCCACGACGACTTCCGGCCCAAGGTCAACGACGCGCGCGACTCGTTCACCGATGCCGGGCGGGCCTTGGACGACTGGGCACAGTACATGCGCGGGCGTCAGGCCTACGCAGAGAAGCTGGAGAGCGAGGCGCAGGACGCCAAGGACAAGGCGGCCGGCCTCCAGCGCGAGCTGGACCGCATGCCCCCCGAACCCGGCTTCACCGAGCGGCTGCGCGACCAGACGCACGAGGAGAAGGAGAAGAGGGAGAGGCAGGAGGCCGAGCGCAGCGGCAAGGAGAAGTCGCTCCACACGGCCAACGCCGATCTGGAGGCGGTACGCGGCCGGGCCGAACGACTGCGGGATCGTTACATCGAGGAAGGCGGGGCGGTCGCCGACCGGCTCAAGCACGCGATGGACGTCGCGCCCAACGAGCCGGGCATCTGGGACAAGATCGGTGAGGCCATCGCGGACTTCGCGAAGATGGCCGCCGAACTGGGCGAAGCGATCCTCGACGACATCAAGGACTTCCTCAAGGAGTACGCCTGGGTCTTCGAGATCATCGGCAACGTCGCCGGTTTCGCCAGCACCGTGCTCGGCCTGCTCTCCCTCGTCCCCGGACTGCAGTTCCTGGCTGCACCGGCATTGATCCTCGGTGCCGTCGCACTCGGGTCCCACTACCTGCAGAAGGTCGGGGAGTCGGGAAGCTTCGTCGACGCGCTCACGGACCCGACAGTGCTCGCGGACGCCGCCGCGCTGACCTTCGGGTTCGGCGCGTACCGTCTCGGCAGTCAGCTGGGCAAGATGGCGGGAGCCTCGCCCTACGGCTTCTTCCGGGGGGTTCTCACCCAGCCCGGTCATGTCATGGAAGGGGCCGAGTTCGGACTGAAAGTCGCCCAGTTCGGCGCCAACTGGGGCGCCAACACCGCGGCCCTCGGACCCGGCGGAGGGGCTCAGCTGATGTGGGACCTCGGGAAGTACGTAGTCCCGGGCGACCAGACGAAGGGATCGGGCGATGACGTGTGGCCCGAAGCCCTGACGCCCGCGCCCCTCAGGGATGAGAAGTGACCTCGGCCATGGCCGGCCGGCGGGCCCGGACGCACGAGCCCATCGACCGCACGTTCAGAATGGTCTGACATGACTGTCTCACCGCACCTCGACGTCTCCGCCCTGCGGGACCCGCTCGGTTCCGTCCTGCTGTACGCGCCGACCGACTGGTTCGACCTGCTCGCCGACGGTCACGACGAGGAGGCCGCACGGGCGCGCTGCGTCGACCTGATCAATCGAAGCTACCCGCACAAGGCCACCGGTCTGCGCCAGGCCTACACCGACGCGCTGCTGGCCTGGCGGCGGGTCCTCCTGAGTCAGGGCGTGATCACCCACGGCGTGGTCGCGGTGCCCGAAGGCGAGTACGGCAGGGCCGTGTGGCAGATCAGCGCCGGAGTCGTCGAGGTGCCCGCGGCCAACCAGGACGTGGACCTCGGTGAGGTGCTCGCGCGGCATTTCGGGCAGGAACTGCGGGGGCGGCAGGTGTACACCGAATCCTTCCCCACCGAGATGGGGATCGGCATGGGAATCATCTCCCAGCCGGAGCTGCACTCGGCAGACAGGGCGGAACTCTTCCCGGAGGCCGCGAAGGCCGAGACGGACGGGGGCTGGGGCGGCGGAGCGGGGGCGACCCGCCCCCTGGCGAAGCTCGGACTCGCCGTCTGCCTGGCCTGCCCGCCCGGCGGCGGCCGTGGACTCCTGGTCGTGGGTACCTGCCTGGACGCCGAACAGGTATTGGCGATGGCGAGCATCGTGGCCCTCATCGCAGGAAAGTCGACCTTTCTCGAAGACCCTGAACCTGCCGAGGACGGTGCGTCGTCATGAACCCGGGAAGCCCGCCGGACCTCCCCCCGGACCCGCGGACACTGATCTGGTACGACCGGGCAGCCCTCCTGACCGCCCGCGCCGCGGCGACGGACGTCCTGGCCCGGCGCGGTATGGCGCTGCGGAGCATGCTGTGGGCCTGGCTGGCCACGGCGGTGATCGCGGGAGGCTGGCTCCTCGCGTGGGTGGGACTCGGTTGGTACCTCGGCCTCGACCGTCCCGATGGCACGGAACTGCTGGTGGCCGTCGTGCTCGTGGTCGTCCCGCTGCTGGCTGCGGGAGCGGCCGCCGCGGCGTTCGTACGCGTGGTGCGGCGGGGCCGTGCCGCGCAGAGGCTGCTGGAGGCGTGGTCGGAGCTCGATCGCCTGCCCCCGGCCCGCTCCCTCCCGCCGGGGAACATTCCGCAGCCGCTCGCCTCCACGTGGGACCTGATGCGGGCGGGGCAGCCCTGGAAGAACACCGTTCCGCTGGACGGGCGCCGGTACCTGGTGTTCCTGTCCGGAAAGGCACTCGTGTGGATGATGGCGCCCGTCGCACCGCTTCTGACCGGTGTGGTCCTGGTGCTCGTCGCCCTGACGGGAGACCTCGGCCAGGGCGACGGCGGTGCCTGCGTCCAGGCGGGCGTGGCCGGTGCGGGCGCGGGGATCGCGGCCGTCGGCCTCTGGGGGGTGGGCAAGGGGGTGCGGCACTACGCGTGGGCACTGCGGGAAGCCCGGGCGAGGGTGTCGGAGGAGAGGACCTGGCCGGTCGTTCCCGCGCGGTGGTAGGTGGTGATGGCAGGTCCCCAGTGGCTCGACAGGCTCGAACGGCGGTACCCGGCACCGCGCTTCTACGTGTGCGTGACCGTCCTGGCCGCTCTTGACGGCGCCATGCTCTCCGGCGTCGTCGGCCGCTGGCTCGTGTTCCCCGGCCTTGCGGGGGCGCTCGGGCTGTTGTGGTTGGTCGCGGTGCACACCGGTCAGCGGATGGCCCTGGCGCTGGTGTTCCTCCTCTCCGCCGCAGGGCTCTTCGGCCTCGGTCTGTTGCTGATCCAGGACCGGGCCCTGCAACAGCGCGGCGAGTGGATCGACGCTGTCGTGACGTCGAGGGAGCAGACCAGGGTCAACTCGACCTGTGAGCTGAGCGGGAGTGACGGCACCCGCTTCGCGGGCCCGGCCGGTGGCTGTCGTGGCGCGCGAGTCGGAGACCAGGTCCGGGTCTATTCGGATCCCGAAGGCGAGGTGCCGCCCAGCTGGAGTGCGCCCCACGTCGCCAGGTGGGTCTGGTCGGCGGCGGGGGTCAACGTCGTCTTCACCGCGTGCGTGCTCCGCGCGGCCGTCCTCGGCCTGCGCGGGAACCGGCACGCCGGGGCACAGGGGCCCGGCACAAGTGATGGCCGGCCCGCGCCGCCTCCACCGCAGGCCCCTCCGGCCCGTTGGTGATCAGCCGCGCGCCGGCACGAAGCAGGTGAGAGGTCCCCGGCACCTCGGCCGCGGCGATGGCTTGCCGAGTGGATCTCCCCGCCAGTGGACGGGTACGTACCCGTACCCATACTCTGGCTTGCCCAGACCGAGGAGGCACCGTGTCCGACGCCAATGTCCGCATCCCCGCCGAGGCCCGGGATAGGCTCGCGCGGATAGCTTCCTCCGAAGGCATGTCGTTGCGGGGGTACCTCTCCCACCTCGCCGAGACGCTGCTCACACCCGAGGAGAGGGCGGAGAGGGCCGAACAGACCCGCGTCGCCCTGCGGGAGTGGAACGGCTACGACCCGAGCGCGAGCGAGCAGGCGGCTCTCGACGCGGAGCTCGACCGGCGGCTGAGTGAGGCGGGCGCCAGGTGACGACCGAGCCCCTGCATATCGTCCTGGACGACACCGCGATGGTCGCGGCCGGCAAGGGCAATGTGCTCGCCTCCCGGCTGATCCACCGCGCCCAGGCCGAGGCGGGCTGGTTCCTCTACGCCCCCGCCTGCGCCCTGGTCGCGGCGGACCGGATCCGGCCCGGCACGGCGGAGCATCTTGCCGCGTTACCCGGAATCACCGTGCTGGAACTGGGCCTGTCCGCCGTGCTCGCCGTGGCCCGTGAGGCCTCCTGGGCTCCGGCCCACACCCGGTACGCCGCCGAGCCGACGGCCGAGCGGCCGAACGGCGCGGTGATCGCCACCACCGAACCCGAAGCGTGGAGGGGGCAGCCCGTACGCCTCATCGGCCTCGGGCCCTGACCTCGGCGTCACCCCCTCCCTGCGGCTCGTCGCGCGGTCACCTCGGACGAGTGGTCCGACTCGGACGAGTGGTTCGACAAGCTCCCGGCTCAGGCGAACGCCGGCATGATCCGCTCCTGGGCGAGCCGCAACTGCGAGCGGTCTGGTCCGGGCCCAGTCGACGCGGTAGTGGGCGGCGTATCAGGCGTGGAAGCCGACCTCGTCGGCGAGTTGGTGTTCTGCCTCTCCGGAATCTGTGATCCCGCCCGCCGTTGTCCAGACGGCATCGACGCCATCGAAACATTCGGTGAGTCGTACTGTGATTTCTGATCATGGTGTCGCGCGCCGTGCTGCTGGATAGCCTCTTCAATCCGCGTGGCTGGGTTGAGCTGCCCTGTCTGGCAACTTGTGAACGGCATGGCGGGCCGAAGATTTCGAAATTTTTACCGAAACTGTTGACGGCCGACGGGTGCGGCTCAACACTGGCGCCGTTGTCACACCCCCACGGAACCCCCACGGAGAGGAAGCACCCGCCATGAACGTGCTCGTCCAACCGGGGCGCCGCAGAAGCGGTCCCGTCACACTGCTCGTCAGGAGTGCGTGGGCCTTCGCGCTGGCCGCCCTGGCCGCGCTGATGCTGCCGGGCACCGCCCACGCCGGCACGGTCGTCACGACCAACCAGGAGGGCACCAACAACGGCTACTACTACTCGTTCTGGACCGACAGCCAGGGCACCGTCTCCATGGACATGGGGTCCGGCGGCCAGTACAGCACCTCGTGGCGCAACACCGGCAACTTCGTCGCGGGCAAGGGCTGGAGCAACGGCGGGCGCCGGACGGTGCAGTACTCGGGCACGTTCAATCCGTCCGGCAACGCGTACCTGACCCTCTACGGGTGGACGTCGAACCCGCTCGTCGAGTACTACATCGTCGACAACTGGGGCACCTACCGGCCCACGGGTGAGTACAAGGGCACCGTGACCACCGACGGCGGCACCTACGACATCTACAAGACGACCCGCTACAACGCGCCCTCCGTCGAGGGCACCCGCACCTTCGACCAGTACTGGAGCGTGCGGCAGTCCAAGCGGACCGGTGGCACCATCACCACCGGCAACCACTTCGACGCCTGGTCGCGTGCCGGAATGCCGCTGGGCAACTTCAGCTACTACATGATCATGGCCACCGAGGGCTACCAGAGCAGCGGCAGCTCCAACATCACCGTCGGCGGGACCGGCGGTGGCGGCGGTGGCGGCGGCGGTGGCGGTGGCGGTGGCGGCGGTGGCTGCACCGCGACGCTGTCCGCCGGGCAGAAGTGGGGCGACCGGTACAACCTCGACGTCTCGGTGAGCGGGGCCAGTGACTGGACCGTGACGATGAACGTGCCGTCCCCGGCGAAGGTCCTGTCCACCTGGAACGTCGACGCCAGTTACCCGAGCGCGCAGACGCTGACGGCCAAGTCCAACGGCGGCGGCAACAACTGGGGCGCCACCATCCAGGCCAACGGCAACTGGACCTGGCCCTCGGTCTCCTGCAGCGCGGGCTGACCGCACCGGACACGAGGAGAGGAGGCGCAACTCGTATGCGCATGCGCACCAGACCACGCCCGCCACTGCGTGCCCTCGTCACCGGTGTGGCCGTCGCCGCGCTGGCCGCCGCGGGCACCGTGGCCGCCGACGCCGCCCCGGCGCGGGCCGCCGCCTGCGACGGCTACGTCGGACTCACCTTCGACGACGGCCCCTCCGGCAACACCCAGGCCCTGCTCAACGCGCTCGAGCAGAGCGGGCTGCGGGCCACCATGTTCAACCAGGGCCAGTACGCGGCCCAGAACCCGTCCCTGGTCCGGGCCCAGGCCGACGCCGGCATGTGGGTAGCCAACCACAGCTATACCCACCCCCACATGACCCAGCTCAGCCAGGCGCAGATGGACTCGGAGATCTCCCGGACCCAGCAGGCCATCGCGAGCGCCGGTGGCGGTACGCCCAAGCTGTTCCGCCCGCCGTACGGCGAGACCAACGCCACGCTGCGGTCGGTCGCGGCCAAGTACGGGCTGACCGAGGTGATCTGGGACGTCGACTCGCAGGACTGGAACAACGCCGGCACCGACGCGATCGTGCAGGCCGTCTCCCGGCTGGGCAACGGCCAGGTCGTCCTCATGCACGACTGGTCGGCCAACACGCTCGCGGCCATCCCGCGCATCGCCCAGACCTTGGCGGGCAAGGGCCTCTGCTCCGGCATGATCTCGCCGCAGACCGGCCGCGCGGTCGCCCCCGAAGGCGGCGGGGGCGGCGGGGGCGGTGGTGGCGGTGGCGGTGCGTGCACGGCCACGCTGTCCGCCGGCCAGCGGTGGGGGGACCGGTACAACCTCGACGTCTCGGTGAGCGGGGCGAGTGACTGGACCGTGACGATGAACGTGCCGTCCCCGGCGAAGGTCCTGTCCACCTGGAACATCGACGCCAGTTACCCGAGCGCGCAGACGCTGACGGCCAAGTCCAACGGCAGCGGCGGCAACTGGGGCGCCACCATCCAGGCCAACGGCAACTGGACCTGGCCGACGGTCTCCTGCGCCGCCGGCTGAACCCGGCCCGCTCCTGGGGCACGGCGGTCCCCGGCCGCCGTGCCCCGGACGGGCAGGCCTCAGGTGCCCAGCGACCGCCCCGCCACCCGCGCCAGATGCCGCGCGAACACCTCCCGCGCGTCCGGCGTCAGCGTGCGCAGCGCCACCAGTGCCGTGATCACGACGTCGCACAGCTCCGCCTCGACGTCGTCCCACGTGTGGGTAACGCCCTTGCGCGGGTTCTGGCCGGTCGCGCCGATCACCGCCTCGGACACCTCGCCGACCTCCTCGGAGAGCTTCAGCATGCGCAGCAGGAGGCCCTCCCCGCCGCCGACGGGCTGGTCGGCCTCCAGCCACTTCCACAGGTCGTCGATGGTGTCCCAGAGGCCGGGGGGCGTGCCGTTACGGTCGTCGCTCATGCGGGGCAGCCTGCCACGGAGGCCGGTCCGGCCGGGACGGTGCGTCAGTCGAACAGCGGTTCCTGTTCGCCCTCCGCCGCCTTGCGTACCCGCTTGTTCCGCGCCCCCACGACCACCGCCGTGGCCGCGGCCGTCGCCGCCAGGGCGGCCGGGACCATCCAGTTCCGGTTGACCGCGTGCCCCAGGGCGTGGTCCAGCGAGAGGCGGCCGGGGCCCGTGACCGCGAGGCCGGCGGCGGTCAGGCCGAGGGACACCGCGTACTCGTAGCCGCCGGCCTGGGCGAAGAAGCCGTTCGGGGTGTGCACCGCCGCGGCGCCCGCCATCGCGCCGGCCGCCGCTGCGCCCGCGGCCGGGGTGGCCAGACCCAGCGCCAGCAGCGTTCCGCCGCCCGCCTCCGCGAGCCCGGCCGCGGTGGCGCTGGCCCGGCCCGGCGTGTAGCCCATGGCCTCCATGGCCTGGCCGGTGCCCTCGATGCCGCCGCCGCCGAACCAGCCGAGCAGTTTCTGCGCGCCGTGCGCGGCCAGGACGCCGCCGGTACCCAGCCGGAGCAGCAGCAGCCCGAGATCACGCCGGTCATAACAGTTCACGTCGACTCCCTCGCAGGTGGTGGCGGCTCACCCCCCCACCGTCGCCCGACCGCGCCGCTCGGGCCCGTCGCGGGCGCCGTTCGGGTGGTGGGCCGATTGGCGGGCCGGGTGGCGGGGGCCCGGGGCCGGTGTGACGCTGCCGCCATGACGATTCAGACCACGCGACTCAGCGACCCGGCCGTCCGCGCCTTCGTCGCCGCCGTCAACGCCCACGACCGCGAGGCCTTCCTCTCCCTGCTCTCCCCGGACGCCACCATGGCCGACGACGGGAACGACCGGGACCTCGGCCAGTGGATCGACCAGGAGATCTTCTCCTCCCACGGCCACCTGGAGGTCGACAAGGAGTCGAACGGCGGTCGCGCCCTCATCGCCCGCTACAGCAACGACACCTGGGGCGAGATGCGTACGCGGTGGGACTTCACCGTGGACGAGGAGGGGCGGATCGCGCGGTTCGAGACCGCGCAGGCGTAACCGCGCAGGCGTAACCGCGCAGGTGTAGCCGCGCAGGTGTAGCCCGCGTCCGCGTGGTCTGCGCGGCAGCCGTTCCGCCCACCGGTGTGCATCCCGCGGTCCCACGCGGGATCCACCCCCAGCCGGTGCGGCGGGACGGCTGCCGCCTCCCCCTCGGTGTGGCCTGCGGAACGGCAGGAGCGTTACGGAAGGCCAACGCTCCAAATGTGAAGCTCTGGTGAAGGCGAGTTGAGCATATGCCCTTCACCGGCCGCGATACTGCGGACTGCGAAATTCCGATTGTGTGAGACAGCGGTGGTGCGCGCGGTGGGCTCAGCCGCGGCCCACGTACGGCATCGCCGTCGCCATGACCGTCGCGAACTGCACGTTCGCCTCCAACGGCAGCTCCGCCATGTGCCGCACCGTGCGCGCCACGTCGGCGACGTCCATCACGGGCTCGGGTGCCGTCTCCCCGTTGGCCTGGAGCGCGCCGGTCTGCATACCTGCCGTCATGTCGGTCGCCGCGTTGCCGATGTCGATCTGCCCCACCGCGATGCCGTACGGGCGGCCGTCCAGCGACAGTGACTTGGTCAGGCCCGTCAGCGCGTGCTTGGTCGCCGTGTACGCCACCGAGTGCGGACGCGGCGTGTGGGCCGAGATCGAGCCGTTGTTGATGATCCGGCCGCCCCGCGGGGCCTGTTCCTTCATCTGCCGGTACGCCGCCTGCGCGCACAGGAACGCCCCGTTGAGGTTGGTGTCCACCACGTGCCGCCACGCCTCGTAGGGCAGGTCCTCGACCGGCACGCCGCCCGGGCCGAACGTCCCGGCGTTGTTGAACAGCAGATCCAGCCGCCCGAAGCGGTCGCGTACGGCGCCGAACAGGGCCGCCACGTCCTCGGGGCGTGACACGTCGGCGCGCACGGGGAACGCCGTCGCACTGCCCGCGGGGGCCTGTGCGGCCGTCTCCTCGAGCGTCTCGACGCGCCGGCCGGCGAGGGTCACTGACCAGCCGGCCGCCAGCAGTTCGACGGCGACCGCCCGGCCGATACCGGAGCCGGCGCCCGTGACGACGGCCACTTTCTGTGCGCGGACCTGTTCCTTGTCGGCGGTTCTCACGGTGTTCATGAGTCGGCAGCGTACGCGTGGCGGATCGTGCGGAACTCACCCTCCCGACATGGGTTCGCCATGTTCGCGCCAAGAAAGGGTCGTTCCCGGCCCTTCGAATGCCCCTTGCAACCACTGCAAGGGGAGGAACGGATGACACCCGCGAACCACCAGGCCCAGTCCCAGCCCTCGCACGCGCCCGAACTCCGCGCCGCCGCCCGCCACCTGGGCCGCCGTCGATTCCTGACCGTCACCGGCGCCGCCGCCGCGCTCGCCTTCTCCGTGAACCTGCCGGCCGTCGGCACCGCGAGCGCCGCCGAGCTCGACGCGGCACAGCTCACCGACGACCCCTTCACGCTCGGCGTCGCCTCCGGCGACCCGCGGTCCGACTCCGTCCTGCTGTGGACGCGCCTGGCCCCCGTCCCGTACCAGGCCGACAGCGGGCTGCCCGCCAAACGCGTCGACGTGGGCTGGGAACTCGCCCTCGACGAGCGGTTCCGCCGCGTGGTCAGACGGGGCAAGGCCACCGCCCACCCCGAGTTCCACCACGCCGTGCACGTCGAGGTCGACCACCTCGCCCCCGGCCACGTCTACTACTACCGCTTCCGCGCCGGCCGCTGGGTCAGCCCGGCCGGGCGCACCCGTACCGCGCCCGCGCAGCGCAGCCGGGTCTCCGACCTCACCTTCGGCGTGGTCTCCTGCCAGAAGTACGACGAGGGTTACTACACCGCCTACCGGCACCTGGCCCAGGAGGACGTGGACGTCGTCTTCCACCTCGGCGACTACCTCTACGAGTACGCCGTCAACGACGTCGCCGGCCGGCGCGCCTACCCGGCCGGCACCCTCCCCTCGCTGTTCAACCGCGAGACGGTGACCCTGGACGACTACCGCCTGCGGTACGCCCTCTACAAGTCGGACCCCGACCTGCGGGCCGCGCACGCCGCGCACCCCTTCGTCGTCACCTGGGACGACCACGAGACCGAGAACAACTACGCCGACGGGACCCCGGAGAACAGCGTCCCGCCGGAGGAATTCCTCGTCCGGCGGGCCGCCGCCTACCGCGCGTACTGGGAGAACATGCCGCTGCGCCGGCCCCAGCTGCCCGACGGTCCGGACCTGAGGCTGTACCGCCGCCTGCACTGGGGCCGGCTGGCCCAGTTCGACGTGCTCGACACCCGCCAGTACCGCTCCAACCAGGCCTACGGCGACGGCTGGCAGTACTCCGGGCCCGAGTCCGAGGACCCGAGCCGCACCCTGACCGGCGACGCCCAGGAGCGCTGGCTGATCAACGGCTGGCACCGGTCGGACGCCCTGTGGAACGTGGTGCCCCAGCAGGTCACCTTCTCCCGGCGGTTCAACTCCACCACCCTGCCGTCCAAGGTCTCCATGGACTCCTGGGACGGCTACCCGGCCTCGCGCGAGCGGGTGCTGGCCGGCGCGCAGGCAGCCGGAGTCGAGAACCTCATGGTCCTCACCGGCGACGTGCACGTCTCCTACGGCTTCGACATCAAACGCGACTTCGACGACCCCGGCTCCCGGACCCTGGGCACGGAGATCGTCACCACCTCCGTCACCAGCGGCCGCGACGGCGCGGAGAAGCCGTCCAACTGGGACACCCTCATGGCCGCCAACCCGCACCTGAAGTTCTTCAACGGGCGGCGCGGCTACGTGACCGTGTCACTCGGCCGGGAGTCGGCGCGCGCCGACTTCAAGACCGTGTCCCACGTGACCACGCAGGGCGCGCCGCTGACGACCGCCGGGTCCTTCGTGACGGAGGTGGGGGAGCAGGGGCTCAAGCCGGCGTGACCGCACGCTCCTCGCCGGGGTAGCGGACGCCGACGCGGTCACGGATCGTGTCGAGCGTCCGCATCACCGCCAGGGTGCCGTCGAGCGGGACCAGCGGGGACTCGGACTCGCCCGCGCGCAGCGCGCGCATCACCTCCCGGGCCTCGTGCTTGAGGCTGGCCCGGGGGCCGTCGGCCGGGTCGGCCCGGAACTCCTGCGGGTCCTGGCCGTCCCGGTGCAGCACGAAGTGGTCCGGGAAGAAGAAGCCGTACGGGACGTCGATGCGGCCCTTGGAGCCGGTGACCGAGGCGGAGTTGGGCGTACCGCCGGTGATGGAGCAGTGCACCGAAGCGAGAGCACCGCTCTCGTAGGAGAGCAGGGCACCCGTCTGGAGATCGACGCCCTCGTCGGAGAGCACCGCTCGCGCCGCGATGTCCGACGGCTCACCGAGCAGCAGCTGGGCGAACGACACCGGGTACACACCCAGGTCGAGCAGCGCGCCGCCGCCCTGCGCGGGGTCGCGCAGGCGATGCGCGGGCGGGAAGGGCCCCGCCAGCCCGAAGTCCGCCTGAACGCTGCGCACCTCGCCGATCGCGCCGTCGTCGACCAGCGACTTCAGCCGCCGCACCAGCGGGTTGCAGTACATCCACATCGCTTCCATCAGGAAGCCGCCGCCCCGCCGGGCGAGCGCCACCAGTTCCTCCGCCTCGCGCAGGTTCAGCGTGAACGGCTTCTCGCACAGCACGTTCCGCCCCGCCTCCAGGCACAGGCCGGCGGCCGCCCGGTGCGCCGAGTGCGGGGTGGCGACGTACACCACGTCGACCTCCTCGTCCCGCGCCAGCGTCTCCCAGTCGCCGTACGCCCGCGGTATCCCGAACCGCTCCGCGAACGCCTTCGCCGACGCCTCGGTCCGCGACGCCACCGCCACGACCTCCGCGTCCGGCAGATCGACCAGATCCGCCGTGAACGTCGCCGCCATCCCGCCGGTCGCCAGAATCCCCCAGCGCACCCTCTGCCCGGTCACCGCTGACACGCTGCCCCACCCTCGCTCAGATTCGTTCGAGTCTGTTCGTTCAAGTCCGTACGAGCTGAGAGCATAGGTGGCGGATCTGTCGAAGAGGGAGGGGCACATGCCCGAGCGCGGGCCGTCCATACCGCACCCATCACCGGACATGGACACGAAAACAGCTACGGACACGGGCACCACACCGATCACCGAGCGAGCGGCCGGGCCGGAAACGGGACCGGCCGCCCGCTCGCTGCGCGCCACCCGCCGCACCGGCCTGCTCGTCACGCTCATCCTCGGCGGCCTCACCGCGACGCCGCCGCTGGCGATGGACATGTACCTTCCGTCGCTCCCGGACGTCACCCGCTCCCTCCACGCGTCCGCCGCGACCGTCCAGCTCACGCTCACCGCGTGCCTGGCCGGCATGGCGCTCGGGCAGCTCGTGGTCGGACCGATGAGCGACAAGTGGGGCCGCCGCCGCCCGCTCCTGGCGGGCCTCGCCGTCTACGTCGTGGCCACCGCACTGTGCGCCCTCGCGCCCACCGTCGAACTCCTCGTCGCCTTCCGGCTGGCGCAGGGCCTCGCCGGAGCCGCCGCCATCGTCATCGCCCGCGCCGTCGTCCGCGACCTGTACGACGGTGTCGCCATGGCCCGCTTCTTCTCCACCCTCATGCTGATCTCCGGAGTCGCGCCGGTCGTCGCGCCGCTCATCGGCGGGCAGGTCCTGCGGGTGACGGACTGGCGGGGTGTGTTCGTCGTGCTCACGGTGGTGGGGGTGGTCCTGGGCGTCGTCGTGTGGGCCAAGCTGCCGGAGACCCTGCCGGAGGAGGAGCGGCACGCGGGCGGCGTCGGCGGCACCCTGCGCGCGATGCGCGGGCTGCTCGCCGACCGCGCCTTCACCGGTTACATGCTCGCGGGCGGCTTCGCCTTCGCCTCGCTGTTCGCCTACATCGCCGCCTCGCCGTTCGTCATCCAGGAGATCTACGGCGCCTCCCCGCAGACGTTCAGCCTGCTGTTCGGCGTCAACTCGATCGGCCTGGTCGTCGTCGGACAGATCAACGGCAAGATCCTCGTCGGACGGGTCCGGCTGGACCGGGTGCTGGGTCTCGGGCTGCTCATCGTCATCGCCGCCGCGACCGCGCTGCTGCTGATGTCCCTCGGCGTCTTCGGCGAGGTCGGCCTCGCGCCGGTCGCCTGCGCGCTGTTCGTGCTGATGTCCGCGATGGGCATCAGCCTGCCCAACACCCAGGCGCTCGCCCTGATGCGGGTCGAGAAGTCCGCCGGCTCCGCCTCCGCGCTGCTCGGCACGTCCTCGTTCCTCATCGGCGCCGTCGCCTCCCCGCTCGTCGGGATCGCGGGGGAGGACACCGCCCTGCCGATGGCCGTGGTCCAGCTGGTGGCGGCGCTGGTGGCACTCGCCTTCTTCCTGGGGATGTGCCGTCCATCGGAAGGAGAGGACAGCTGAGCGTTCCGAGACTGCGCAGCGGCACCCCGGAGCGGGCCGGGCTCGCCCCCGGGCAGCTCCGCCGTGTCGTCGAGGAGGTGCACGGCCTCACCGCCGGTGAGCGTCCCTGGGCGGCGGGTGCCGTCGTGGCCGTCGGCCGCGGCCCCGTGCTCGCCGTCGAGGAGGCCGCGGGGTGGGCCGTGCGGTACGCGTCCTACGACTCGCGCGCCGACGCGGGCGTGGAACTGCCCGAACGCTCCAGGGTGCCGATGACCGTCGGCACGCCGTTCGATCTGGCGTCCCTGACGAAGGTGTTCACCGCGGTCGCCGCCGTGCAGCAGATCGAACGGGGCACGCTCGGCATCGACGCGGAGGTCGGCGCCTATCTGCCGGACTTCCGGGCCGCCGCCGCGCACCGCGTCACCGTGCGGCAGCTGCTCACGCACACCTCCGGGCTGCGGCCCGAGCTCCCGTTGTACGACTGCGCCGACGACGAGGCACGACTGCGGCGGCTGCGGGCGGAGCGGCCGGTGGGGGTGCCGGGCACGTACTGCTACTCGGACCTGAACATGCTGCTCCTCCAGCACGTCCTGGAACGCGTCACCGGCCGCGGCCTCGACGTCCTCGTCCACGACGGGATCACCCGGCCGCTGGGCATGACGGCGACGCGCTTCGGGCCGTGCCCGGGCGCGGCGGCGACCGAGGACCAGCGCAGGCCGTGGGCCAAGGCGGACCGGGGGATGCTGAGAGGTGTCGTCCACGACGAGAACGCGTGGGCGCTCGGCGGGGTGACCGGTCACGCGGGGCTGTTCTCGACGGGGCGGGACCTCGCCGTCTTCTGCCGCGCGCTGCTGGCGGGGGGCTCGTACGGGCCGGCCCGCATCCTCGGGGCGGACTTCGTGGAGCTGCTGCTCACCGAGCCGGGGCTCGGGTTCGCGCTGGACCAGCCCTGGTTCATGGGCGAGCTGGCGGGGCGGGGGGCGGCCGGGCACACCGGGTTCACGGGCACGATGCTGATCCTCGACCGGGCGACGGACACGTTCGCGGTCCTCCTCGCCAACACGGTCCATCCGCGCCGCCGCACCCCGGACAACGGGCCCCGGGCGGCGCTGGGGACGCGGGTGGCGCGGGCGGTGCGGGAGATTTGAGCCGAGGTGCCTGCGGCGGCCTGCGCGGGAGACTGCGCAGGAGTGCCTGCGGCGGCCTGCGCGGGAGACTGCGCAGGAGTGCCTGCGGCGGCCTGTGCGAGAGACCGCGCAGGAGTGTCTGCGGCGGTCTGCGCGGGGATTGAGCAGGAGTGTCTGCGGCGGCCTGTGCGGGAGAGTGAGCCGGGGTGTCTGCGGGCGGCCTGCGCGGGGCCGGCGGGGGTGTGCGTGGCGGGGTGCGTCCGGATGCCGGTCGGGGCCGTGACCGAGCGCCCGCCCCGTAGAATCGACGGGTGAACGACCCAGCCACCCCCGCCGACACCCTGCGTACCGCCCTCGCCGACCTGGTCGACGGGCTGCCGCCCCGGCAGGCCGCGCAGGCCGTGGAGCGGCTGATCGCCAGCTATCGCGGGGCCACCCCGACCGACGCCCCGATCCTGCGGGACCGCGCGGACGTCGTCGCCTACGCCGCCTACCGCATGCCCGCGACCTTCGCGGCGGTGCGGTCCGCGCTGGCGGCGTTCGCGGACGCCGTGCCCGGGTGGGTGCCCGGGAGCCATGTCGACGTCGGCGGTGGGACCGGCGCGGCGACCTGGGCCGTCAGCGACACCTGGGGCGGCGTTCGCCCGGTGACCGTGCTCGACTGGGCCGAGCCCGCGCTGGCCCTCGGCCGGGAGATCGCCGCGGCCCACCCGGCCCTGGGCGACGTACGCTGGCAGCGCTCCCGGATCGGATCGGCGCTCACCGTCGAGAGCACTGATCTCGTCACCGTCTCCTACGTGCTCAACGAGCTGACCGGCGCCGACCGCTCCGCCCTCGTCGACGCCGCCGCCCTGGCCGCGCGGGCCGTCGTGATCGTGGAGGCCGGCACACCGGACGGGTACGCCCGGGTCATCGAGGCCCGCGACCGGCTGATCTCCGCCGGGTTCCGGGTCGCCGCCCCCTGCCCGCACAGCGCCGCCTGCCCCATCGTCCCCGGCACGGACTGGTGCCACTTCGCGGCGCGGGTCAGCCGTTCCTCCCTGCACCGCCAGGTCAAGGGCGGTTCCCTCGCCTACGAGGACGAGAAGTTCAGCTACGTCGCCGCCACCCGGCTCCCGGTCGACCCCGCCCCCTCCCGGGTGGTCCGGCGTCCGCAGATCCGCAAGGGCCAGGTGCTGCTCGACCTGTGCGAGCCCGACGAACAGCTTCGCCGCCGGACGGTCACCAAGCGCCACGGAGACCTGTACAAGGCCGCCCGCGACGCGGACTGGGGTGATCCCTGGCCCACGCCGGAAGCCGACCCGCCTGCCCAGTAAGGCCGTTGACCGGAGGAATGCGGATGGAGACACCGCGGGACAGCTCGGCCGGCGACCGGCTCACCGGGCGGCGGGACATCATGGTCCGTACCGTCTCCGCCGCGCTCGCCGCGGTGCGGCAGCTCACCGGCGGCCTCGGCACGGCCCTCCTCGCCCTGCTCGTCCTGTGCGGGGTCGTCGTCACCGCCCTGGCCTGTCTGGTCGGCGTCGGCCTCCTCATGGCCCCGGCCGTGCCGCGGGCGCTGCACACCCTCGCCGGCAGGGAACGGCGACGGCTGGGCCGCTGGGGCCCCGAGATCATCGCCCCCGATCCGCCGCCCACCCGGCTGCGGCTCGCCCTGGCCGACCCCACCACCCGGCGCGAGCTGCGCTGGCTGGTCCGGCACGCCACCCTGGGGCTCCTCCTGGGCCTGGCCGGTCTCCTGCTGCCCGTCTGCGCCGTCCGGGACACCACCTTTCCCCTGTGGTGGCGGCTCGTGCCCAGCGACGCGACGACCACGTCCGTGGGCGTCGGGACCGCCGAGTCCTGGCCGGACGCCGTCGCGGCGATGCTGCTGGGCCTGGGCTGGATGGCGATCCTGCTGGGTCTGGGGCCGGGCATGGCACGGCTTCAGGCCGGTCCGGGGCGGTCGCTGCTCGTGGCGGGTCCGGGTACGGATCTGTCGTTGCGGGTGGCGGAGTTGACGGCGACGCGGGCCGCGGCGCTGGACGCGCATGCCGCGGAGTTGCGGCGTATCGAGCGGTCGCTGCACGACGGCGCGCAGAACCGGCTGGTGTCGGTGACGGTGCTGCTGGGCGCCGCGCGGCGGATGGCGGCGCGTGATCCGGTGGGTGCGGACGAGTTGCTGGAGCGGGCGCAGTCGGCGGCGGAGCAGGCGTTGGGGGAGTTGCGTGCGGTGGCGCGCGGGATCCTGCCGCCCGTACTGGCGGACCGGGGGCTGGCGGGGGCGCTGTCGGGGCTGGCGGCGGACTGCGGGGTGCCCTGCGGGGTGGCGGCGGACGTGCCCGAGCGGTGCGCGGCGTCGGTGGAGGCGACGGCGTACTTCGTGGTGGCGGAGGCGTTGACGAACGTCGCGAAGCACAGTGGTGCGGGGCGGGCGTCGGTGACGGTGCGGGGACGGGGCGACCGGTTGCGGCTGGTGGTCGAGGACGACGGACGGGGCGGCGCCGACGAGGGCGGGGGTTCGGGGCTGACCGGTATCCGGCGCCGCGTCGCGGCGCATGACGGCACTCTCCGCCTGGCCAGCCCGCCCGGCGGACCGACCATCCTGGAAGTGGACCTCCCCCGTGGAACGTGAAACGGACCGCGCCCTGCGGATCGTGATCGCCGAGGACGACCCGTTGCTGCGCGAGGGACTCGCCCTGCTGCTGCGGGCCGAGGGCCTGGACGTGGTCGCCACCGCGGACACCGCCGAGGCGGTGCTCGACGCCATCGGCGAGCACGAGCCCGACGTGGCCATCCTGGACGTACGCATGCCGCCCACACACACCGACGAGGGCGTCCGCGCGGCCGTCGAGGCCCGGCGCCGGCGCCCCGCGATGGCCGTGCTGGTGCTGTCCGCGTACGTGGAGCAGTCCTTCGCCACCGACCTGCTGACCGGCGGGGTGGGGGGCCTCGGCTACCTGCTCAAGGAACGCGTCGGGCGGGTCGAGGAGTTCATGGACGCGCTGCGCCGGGTCGCGGCCGGAGGCACCGCCATCGATCCGGAGGTCGTCGCCCAGCTGTTCACCCGGACCCGTCAGGACACCCGACTGGAGCGTCTCAGTCCCCGGGAGCGGGAGGTGCTCGCCCTGATGGCGGAGGGCCTCGGCAACAGCGCCATCGCCGCACGGCTGGTCGTCACCGACGGCGCGGTGCACAAGCACATCCGCAGCATCTTCGCCAAGCTCGACCTGTCCCCGGCCGACCAGGTCGACCGTCGGGTGGCGGCCGTCCTGCACTACCTGGAGAGCGCGCGGGCACAGCCCCGCTGACCGGCGCGCCGTCCGACCCGTTCCGGCTCTCCGCGCGACGCCGTCCGACCCGTTCCGGCCCTTCGCGCGACGCCGTCCGACCCGTTCCGGCCCTTCGCGCGACGCCGTCCGACCGGTGTGGGAGGGGGAGGTTGTTCCTTCCCCTAAACCCCCTTTTCGTTCGATTCTG